>JACRCW010000089.1 GCA_016218805.1 Deltaproteobacteria bacterium
GAAACGAGACTATTCGCATTGACGACCAAATCGCTCAGCGCGCTGATCGCGCGCATGGGATCCGTGTGTCCGCGCTGGAAGTAACTCGCCCTATGTTCCGCAAGCAAGAAGCATTCCCGTACCCCACGCGCTTCTTTTAGGGTTAAACACCTGCGCCTGCGCGTCCACAATCTCCTGGCAGCTCAGCTCGCCGTCCCCGTCGTTGTCGATGCGGGGTGACCCGTTGAGCCCGTCCACCCGCGCCACCTGCAGCACGGAGGGAAGTTGCGCGGTGTCCGGCATGAAGCTCCCGCCCAGGCCGAACACGCTGGTCTCCGTCAGGGCCACCAGGTCCCCCAGCACGTCGCCATCCAGGCGGTTGGAGGAGCGCACACGCGCCCGTGAACTGCCCTTGTTGCGGTAGACAATGTGCTGCTCGCCGCCCAGCGAATTGAGCACCGTGACCCCCGGCTGCCCGTCATTGTCGCTGTCGCGCACCCGCGGGTCATCCGCGTCCGACGGCAGCCCGTCATCCGCGGGATTGCCCAGTTCCGCGCCCACCACCACCACGGAGCGCGGGAACTCCACCACCGTCCCCAGCGTGGTCTCCGCCAGCCGCAGCTGCTGCGTGACGCGCGGGATGGCGGCCAGGAATGCCGGCGGGGTTTCGTTGGTCACCGTCCCGGCTATGGAGGTCACCGCGGGCAGCGTGACGTGGCAGGTGGTGAAGGTCACGGCAAGATCATGGTCATTCTGGGCCAGGTCCATGCGCAGGATGCTGGGCGCCACCACGCACTGCGGATCCGGCCGCAGCGTGCCCGCGGACAGGCGCACCCGCACCACCGCCAGCTGGGCAAACACCCCGGTCAGGTCAAACTGCGGCGCGCCCGCCGGGACAAAACTCACCAGCACCACCCCGGAGGCACCGCTGGCGGCGTCCGTCACGGTGACGCGCGCGTTGGCCGGCGCCGCGGGGGCCACCAGCGTCACGGTGGCGTGCAGTGCCGCGTCCAGCACGGACGAGGGCGCGGAAAGCGTGCCGGCCGTGGTGGCAAAGGTGAGCACGGTGCCCGGGTCCATGCGCCGTGCGGTGGCGGTGAGCGTCACCGTGCTGGCGCCGTCCGCGTCCGCCGCCGGCGGGTCCGCCGTGAGAAACAGCAACGGGTTGCCCGCCGTGGGCGCACGGAAAGCGACCTCCGCTACCTGCGTGGCCACCAGGTTGTCTCCCAGCTCCACAATGGCGCGTACCACCACACGCTTCTCCTCCAGCCCGCCCATGTCCTCTTCGCGGTCCGCCACCAACGTCACGGTGGCGTGTCCGTCAGCATCCGGCGGTACCGCGGAGCCGGTGAGGATGCCGCCGGAGGTGGTGAAGCGGATCACCACGTCCCGGGTGACCTGGTCGGTGAAGGTGGCGGTCACCGCCGTGTGGTCCACCCCGTCAGCAACCAGGGTGTCCCGCGCCACGGAGATGGACACGGACGGTTGCGGCGGTGGCTTGTCTTGCAGGAACGGCAGCGGCGGGCCGGGCGCGCACGCCCCGGCAAGCAGCAGCAACGGAAGGGATGCGCGCACCGGGCCGGACTGTGGCACCCGCGCAGCGGCGTGGAAAGCGTCAGCCCGTGGGCTTGGAGTCCGTACCCGCCGCGGGCGCGGGGAGCGCAGGAGCCGCCGGTGCCGCGGCAACCGCTGAGACCGCGGGCGTGACTGCGGCCGTGGCCGCCGCCTTCTCCTTCTCCTTGCGGCGCTGCCGGCGGATCCACGCAATGACCGTTCCCAGGCCCACCACGGCGCCCGCCAGGACACCGCCCAGCTGCGCCTTCACCATTTCCGTCGCCGTGGCGCGTGCCACCTCCTGGCAGTTGCACAGCGCGGCCCCGGCCGCCGGTGCGTGGTACCAGGCCAGCAGGCCCGGCGCGGACGCGGTGGCAATGAGCGCGCCCACCAGCGCAAAGACCGAGACAAAACCCGACAGCGTCCGCAGCGTGGCCAGCATGGTGGCTCCCCTCACAGTTCGAAGGACATCAGCTTGTCCAGCACGGCCTCGGTGGTGGGCACCGCGTCCGGACCGGTGCTGTTGGTCTCCTCGTAGTGGTCACCGCCGGCGTCACAGAAATAGGGCGAGTTGTCGTTGGTGATGAAGTCGTAAGGCGGCACCATGTAGCCCAGCTCGTCATTGCCCAGGCCCACCACGATGCGGAACTCTCCCGGCAGGCGGTCCTTGATGAACGGCGCGGTGGGCGCGGCGGCCAGGTTGGGCGGCGTGCACAACCGGCAGGCCGCGCAGTCACAGTCCGGCCAGCCCGCATCCGGCTTGGCCAGGGGGCAGACCTCCACGGTGCCGCAGCTCTCCTGGGACGGGCAGTAGTCATCCCGCACCAGCGGTTTCCCGTGGCGGTAGGTGCCGTCGTACCCGCCCACGGCCACCTCCGGGAACAGCTCGCCCGGCACGCTGGCCATGGAGAACGGCCCCAGCTGGAAGGTGAACGCCTCCGTCCGCCCAAACCCGTCCACGTCCAGCAGACTGGTGACGGTGGTGTCTATGGGGTAGCCGTCCACGTCATACACGGACCGGTCAAACAGCCCGGTGGCAAACGCAAAGATGAACACCCGGTTCTTCACCGGGATGTAGAACTGCTCCGCTTTCACCTTGATTTCGCCGCGCTCAGTGACCACGGCGGCATTCTGATCCTGCATGGCCTGCAATGCCTTGAGGGCCAGGTTCTCGGCGTACGCGGTCAGGCGGCCGTAGCGGGTCCCGCCGGAGGGCCACTCGGTGCCGGCGCGGTCCGTGACCGCCACGCCCAGCGGCGTCATCAGCCCGCCCACCGTGCCGTTGACGTAGATGGCCAGCCCGCCGCGTCCCGGCAGCGCCGGGCTGGTGTCCGCAAACCCCTGCTCCAGGCGCTGGCGCAGCAGCGCCGCATAGTCGGAGGAGAGCAGGTTGTTGTCGTCAGACAGGACCTCGGGGTGGTTGGACCAGTGCACCAGTGTGAAGATGGGCTCATGCGCGGGCAGGCTCTGCGCCTCCACCAGCGTCATCGCGTCGTCCACCACCTGCGGGTCCCGCGAATCCCGGACAAAGCCCGCCGCGCCCGTCTTGGCGGTCCACGCCAGCAGGCGCGCCGGGCGCAGGTTGGCCACCGCCTCGGCGGCGGCATCGGCCAGCTGCGTGGTGATGAAGTCATTGTGGCCGGCCAGGCGGCCCGGGTAGACCGGCACCGGGTCCGCGCGCCCCCATTGGCCCATGGTGTCCACGCTCTCGTGCGTGTGCGTGGAGGACATGGACAGGTAGTCCACGTCCGCCTCGGGGTGGCGCTGCCGCAACTTGGTGCGCGCGCCCCAGCGGTCCTCCAACGCGCATTCGCCGCCGCCGTCCGGCTGCAGCTCCTCGGACGGGCAGCGCGCCAGCTCGTCATAGAAGAACCCCACCGTGTCCACCACGCAGTGCACCGTCGTCGTCGCGTTGGTGCGCAGCGCAAAGCACCGCACGTCCACGTCATCCAGCACGCCCAGCGCCGGGCGGTTGTTGCCAAACCCCGCAATCCACGCGGCCTGGAACCGCCGGTCGCCCTCGCCCTCGTCCGGGCCCGGGTAATCCCCCTCGTCAATGGCGCCGTCACCGTCGTCGTCCACGCCGTTGCTGCGGAGGGCTTCCGGCTCCGGCGTGTTGGACGCCGTCACGCGCCCGCCCAGCACCTGCGGGCAGATGCGGTCCAGCCCGCAGTCGTAGAACCAGTCCTGCTCGCCGTCACCCTGGCTGCCGTCCGCGTCCTCAGCGGTGTAGCCCGGGTCCCCCACGCACAACCCGTCGGTGCCGCAGTCGCGCGGCGTCCCGTCGGGCAGCTCGCCGCACCGGTCCACGCCAAACCGCTGCTGGTAGAACGGGTCACACCCGGTGCTCTTCAGATAGTGCGGGTTGGCAATCTCAAACCCGCGCGGGAGGATGGAACGGCGCGCCGCGCCCGCCAGGATCTCCGCCTCGCCCTCCGCCAGGCACCCGGGGCTGCCCGGGCACCACTTCACGTTGGGCTGGCCTTCGCGCGGGGGCCGCGGGTCCGTCTGGCACGTGTTGCAGCCACCCAGCACGGCCAGCAGGCCGGCGGCGGCGGGGGAAAACCTCATGGTCCACCTCGGAGGGGGAGAAACCCGCCCGGCCGCGCGCCGGGTGGTCACTTCTTGTCGGCCGGCGTGGGGGGCGTGGAGCCGGCGGGGGGCTTGGTGCCCGCGCCCAGGTTCTCCATCTTGCAGTGCCCCTCAAACACCACGCCCGCGTCAATGACCAGCTTGGGCGTTTCCACGTTGCCGCGCAGCTTGCCGGGCGCGTGGATCTCCACCGCGCTCTTGGCGCGGATGTTCCCGTTGACCTCGCCGTTGATGACAATGGAGCCCACGTCCAGCTCCGCCTTCACCACCGCGCCTTCGCCCACCACCAGCACGTCGCTGGTGAGCACCTCGCCGGCAAACTTCCCGTCAATGCGCACCGTCCCCTGGAAGGCGAGTTTCCCCTCAAAGCTGGCCTCGGGCCCCAGGATGGTGTGCACCTGCCCGATGGTGATGTTCCGCTCCGCGGTGGGCTCGTCCTTGCGCATGATTGCCATGGTTCAGCACTCCAGGATGTCCGAAATGAAAGGTTGGGGTGGCGCGTCAGATGCGCATGGGCATGACCACGCAGGTGTACGTCAGGTCATCCGCGCCGCGCACCAGGCCGGGGCTCAACTCGTCATGCACTTCCAGTTGCACCGTCTCCACGCCCACCGCGTTGAGCGCGTCCATCAGATAGCGCGCATTGAAGCCAATCTTGAGGTCCGTCCCGGTGTAGTCCACCGGGATCTCCTCGCTGGCCTCACCCAGGTCCGGGTTCTGGCTGGAGATGCGCAGCAGGTCCTTGCTCAGCTCCACCCGCACCGCGTTGCTCCGGTCTGAACTCACCAGGCTCACGCGCTTGAGGCCGTCCATCAGCACCGCCCGGGCAATCTTCACCTTGCGGTCCGCCTGCTGCGGCACCACCTGCCGGTAGTCCGGGAACCGCCCGTCAATCAGGCGCATCACCAGCGTCACGTTCCCGCGCTTGGCCACCGCGTGGCTCTCGCGGAAGCCCAGCTGCACGTCACCCTCGCCGTCATCCAGCATGCGGCGCAGCTCTGCCAGGCCCTTGCGCGGCATGATCACCGCGCGCTTGAGCGTGTCCTGCACGCCGGGCACCTTGCGCGTGCACAGGCTGAGACGGTGCCCGTCCGTGGACACCACGTTGAGCGTGTCCGGCCCCGGCTCCATGTACACGCCGTTGAGCACGTAGCGCGTCTCGTCCGTGCTGACGCTGTACAGCGTCTTGTCAATCATCTCCTTGAGCAGCGCCGGCTCCAGCGGCATGAGGCGGTCCGCCGACATGTCCGGGACCTTGGGGTACTCCTCCGCCGCCATGCCCACCATGCGCGCCGTGAACCGCCCGGAGGTCACCTCCACGTAGTGGTTGTCCAGCCGCTTGAGCCCCACGGTGGGGCCCGGCGTGGCCTTCACAATCTCGTAGAGGTTGCGCGCCGCCACCGTCACCGCGCCGGGCCGCGTCACGTCCGCGCGCCCGTCAATGCGCACCGCCACGTCCAGGTCCGTGGCGGCCATCATCAGCTCACCGCCCTCACGCGCTTCCAACAGCACGTTGGACAGGATGGGCATGGTGCTCTTCTTGGGCACAATGCCCTGCGCGGCGCCCACGGCCCGCGCGAGGTCTTCCTTGGGAATCCGCAACTCCATGGGGGGCCTCTCCTTCCAGGTGGCGCTACCGACGCATTGCGATGCGCGGGCTCCATACCCAATGGGCCGCGTGCGGCGCAAAGGCCTTGGCCACGTCGGGAAGCGGCGGGTGCCGTGAACGCCCGTTCAGGCTGGCGCGCCGGGCTACCTCCCCCAGGTCACCGCGCCGGTGGCAAAGTCCACCACCGCATCCCGGTACCGTGGTTTCTCCAGCCATTTCCGCATGTTGCGCAACCGGTCCACCGGCGCCGAGGTCACCTGCCGGTTGGCCAGGAACGCCGGGACGCTCCCGCCAAGGTCCGTGCGGGTCTCCTGGACCACTTCGGTGGTGGTGGCGGAGCGCGGGGTGAGGCGCCAGGAGGACGCCATGCGGGGGATGCGGACCTTGTCGGGCTGTTCCGGGATCTCGCCGGGCACGTTGCGGATGGTGAAGGTCACCACGCCCGTCTGCGGGTCCTGGGTCACGGTGGTGCGGACCACCACGTCCCGGTCCATGACGGGAAAGGGCGCGTCATGCACAAAGTAGCTGAGCACGTCCGTGCCGGAGAGCCGCCGCAGCACGCGGTTGTGCGCGCAGCCGGCGTACCAGCCGGGGAAGTTCTCCGCGTCGGAGAGGAGCGCCACGGGGGCGGCCAGGGGCGCGTCCACCACCATCACCGCGCGGAACGCCTTGAGCGAATAGCCCTCTTCCGTGCGGGCATACACGCGGATGCCATCGGTGTCGCGCTCCAGCGTCCAGGCCGGCTGTGCCGCGCGGGTGACGTCAGCGGCCAGCAGCAGCGCCAGCCCGGGCAGGATACGCATCACCGTTGCAGGAAAGGCTGGGAAATCTCATCCAGCCTGGCCAATTCCGCGGGAGTCAGCACCAGTGCCAACGCGCCCACATTCTCGCGCGCGTGGTGCGCGCGCGTGGCGCCGGGAATGGCCACCACCGTGTCAGCGTGGAAGCGCGTCAGCCAGGCCAGCGCCACCTGGGCGGCGGACACGCCGTGCGCGGTGGCGACGCGGCGCACTTCGTCCACGACGGGGCGGGTGCGCGCCAGGCCGGCGGCGCGGAAGCTGGGCAGCCACCTGCGCGGCCCCTGCCGCTGGCGGATGAGCGCGGGATCATCATGGAACTTCCCGGTCAGCAGCCCCTGCTCCAGCGGCGAATACGCGATGATGGTGATGCCCAGCTCCTTGGCCGCGGTGATGATTCCCCGTGATTCCGCGCGCCGGTCCAACAGGCTGTATTTCACCTGGTTGCTGACCAGCGGGATGCCGTGGCGGGCCAGGGCCGCGTGCGCGGTGCGCATCTGCGCCGCCGAATAGTTGGACACCCCCACGGTGCGGATCTTCCGCTCCCGCACCAGCTGCGCCATGGCGTCCATGATCGCGGGGATGGAGGAGAACGAATAGGGCTGGTGCACCTGGTGCAGGTCAATCCCGTAGCCGCCCAGGCAGCGCAGACGCGTGTCAATGGTGGTCAGCAGGCTGCGCGCGGTGCGCGGCAGCGGCGTCCACTTGGTGGCGACGATGACCTCCCTGTTTTTGCGGCCGTTGGCGGCCAGCGCCAGGGCCAGTGCCGCCTCGGAGCGGCCGTTGCCGTAGGCCTCCGCCGTGTCAAACCAGTTGATGCCGCCTTCCAGCGTGACCTTGACGATCTCCTGGACCAGCGCCGGGGCCAGCGTCTCCCAGAAGAAGCCCACGCCGCCCTTGCCTTCAGAGAATTGCCAGCAGCCCAGCCCCAGCGCGCTGATCTCAATGTCTGACTTTCCGAGCCGGCGCTGGTCCATGACGCCCGTTCCGCCTCACTCCAGCAGGAACAGGCGCGGGTTGACGGGGATGCCGTTCACGCGCACTTCATAGTGCAGGTGCGGTCCGGTGGAGCGGCCGGTGTTGCCCACCGCCCCCACCTGCTGGCCGCGCTTGAGCCGGTCCCCTGCCTTCACGGTCATGCGGGACATGTGGCCAAAGATCGTCGAGTAACCGAACCCGTGGTCCACCACCACCATGTTGCCGTACCCGCCGCGCTGGCCGCTGTAGGTGACCACGCCGTCGGCGGGGACCATCACGGGGGCGCCTTCGCGCGCGGCCACATCCAGGCCCGCGTGCATCATGCGCTCCGCGGTGAAGGGGTCATCCCGCACGCCAAACTCACTGGTGATCCACCCATGGGCCGGATAGACGCTGGGGGTGGAGCGCAGCAGGGTCTCGCGCCCCTGGTAGTAGCCCAGCAGCTGCCGCAGCGTGCTGGTCTGGCGGCGCGCCTCATCCGGCAGGCCATCCAGGCGGCTGTCCAGGATGCCCAGCGCCAGGTTCTGTTCTTCCACCGTGTCGGCGGGGAGGGCGCCCAGCAGCAGGCGTTCCTCCTCAGTGCCGCCGGCGGGGCCCTGGCCGCCGGGGACCTGGCCCTCCACCGGGCCCACGGCCAGCCCCAGGCGCGGATCACTCAGGCGGGTGATGGACCGCAGCTTCTGCTCCATCCGCCGCACCTGGGCCAGGGACTCCTCCACCCCGCCCACGCGTTTCTCCATGGTGGCAAACTGCGCGCGCAGCCGGGCGTTCTCATCCTTGAGGACCCGGTTCTCAAACACCTGGTCCACCACAAACCCGTAGTGCACGGCGGCCACCGTGGACAGCCCCACCAGGCCCAGCAGGGCCAACCCCACCAGCAGCACCACCGCCTTGGGCACCTGGACGCGCCGCACGGCGGCGGAGCGCTCAGGGACCAGCATGACGGTATAGAACCGGTTGGCCATTGCTACCTGCTACTCCCCTTGGGAACGTGTGAACCACATTCCGCAGGCTTCATGCCACGGCCGCAGGGCAAACCGTGCGGAGCGGCAGACCTTATGCAGTGGCTGTTCAGAGTGTCAACGCAGTTTTCCACAGCCATCCTTCACGCCGCCTTCTGCGACGCTTCCAGTGAATCCACGTAGGCCACCACCACCGTGACGTTGTCGTCCCCGCCGCGCTTGTTGGCCAGGTCAATGAGCATCTCCGGGGCGCGGCGCAGGAAGTTGTCCCCGCTGATCTCCGAGATCTCCTCGTCCTTCAGCAGGTTGGCCAGGCCGTCGCTGCACAGCAGGTAGCAGTCGCCCTCGCGCGCCTCCACGGCAATGATGTCCACCGCCACGTCCTCTTCAAAACCCACGGAGCGGGTGATGATGTTCTTGAACCGGCTCTGGCGGGCCTGGGTCTCCGTGATGAGGCCGGCGCGCAACTGTTCGTTGACCAGCGAGTGGTCCTCCGACAGCTGCAGGATCCGGCCGTCCCGCATCAGGTAGGCGCGGCTGTCTCCCACGTGCGCCACAAAGGCGTGCTTTCCGTGGAACAACACCGCAATGGTGGTGGTGCCCATGCCCTGCAGTTCGCGGCGTTCCTGCGCCTTCTTGTAGATGGCGCCGCACGCCTTGCGGACGCAGTCACTGATCAGGCGCGCCACGGGGTTCTTCTCCACCGGCAGCCCGTCGTCGATGGGCTGCGCCAGGACCTCCAGGTTGCCGGTGACGCCCTCTTCAATGGTCTTCACGGCAATGGAGGAGGCCATCTCGCCGCCGGCGTGACCGCCCATGCCGTCGGCCACCACGCACAGGCCCAGGTCCTCGCGGATCAGGAAGCTGTCCTCATTGTGGTCCCGCTTCATGCCCACGTCCGTGGAGCCCCACGCCAGGATGCGCATCCTTCCTCCGCGGCCGAACCGGAATGTCCGCCGGTATCCCACCCGATCACGAATCGGGGCGATGCACAATAACGCAAGGTGGCTTCCGCGGGGAATCCTTGGCCGGGCAGGGCTTCCCCGTCCCGGCGGGCAGCGCCTAAGCTTGCCGGCTCCCGGATGCGGGGGCGGAGGGTGCTTGGCCCGTCTGACGAGCGAGGACCTGCTCGCGCAGGCCCGCGCACAGGTGACTGAGGTGGACGCGGCGGCTGTGCGTACGGCGCTGGCCGGCCCCGCCCCGCCCCTGCTGCTGGACGTGCGGGAGCAGGACGAAGTGGACCAGGGCAGCATCCCCGGCGCGTGCCACCTGCCGCGCGGGCTGTTGGAACTGTCCGCCGCGGAGGTGCTGCCAGACGTGGACGCACCGGTGGTGGTGTACTGCGCCGCGGGGATCCGCAGCCTGCTGGCCGCGCACACGCTGGTCCAGCTGGGGTACCGCCACGTGCAGTCCCTGGCGGGGGGATTCCCGGCGTGGAAGGCGGCGGGCGGCGCGGTGCGCGTGCCCACGCCGCTGTCCCGGGAGGACCGGGCCCGCTACGCGCGCCACCTGTCCCTCCCGGAGGTGGGCGAGGAAGGCCAGCGCAAACTGCTGGCGGCCCGGGTGCTGGTGGTGGGCGCGGGCGGGCTGGGCAGCCCCTGCCTGTACTACCTGGCGGCGGCGGGGGTGGGGACGCTGGGCGTGGTGGATGACGACGCGGTGGACGTCTCCAACCTGCAGCGCCAGATCCTGCACCGCACCGCTGACGCCGGCACGCCCAAGGTGGACAGCGCCGCGCGCGCGCTGACCGCGCTCAACCCGGGGCTGCGCGTGGACAAGCACGCCATCCGTCTCACGGCGGACAACGCGGTGGACCTGCTGCGCGGGTATGACGTGGTGGTGGACGGGACGGACAACTTTCCCACGCGCTACCTGCTCAATGACGCCTCCGTGATCCTGCGCAAGCCGGTGGTGCACGGGAGCGTCTTCCGCTTTGAGGGCCAGGTCAGCGTGTTCTTTCCCGGGGCCGGGCCCTGCTACCGCTGCCTGTATCCGGCCCCGCCGCCGGCGGACCTGGCGCCGTCCTGCGTGGAGGGCGGCGTGCTGGGCGTGCTGCCGGGCGTGGTGGGGACGCTGCAGGCCACTGAGACGCTGAAGCTGCTGTTGGGGCGGGGGACCCCGCTGATCGGGCGGCTGCTGCAGTTTGACGCACTGGCGCTGCGCTTCCGGGAGACGCGCTTGCGGGCGGACCCCGCTTGCCCAGCCTGCGGGAAGGGCGCCACGCTCACCCAACCGCTGGAGGAAAGGGCGTCCGGCACGGGGCGAGGATGAAGCCGAAGGGACCGGTGGACCCCGACGAGATCATCAGTGCGGCGCTGGCCCGCGCGGGCAAGTCCGTTGTCGACGCCGGGGTGCTGTACGACGCAGCGGAGGCGCTGTTGCAGGTAGGCCGCCCGGACCTGGCCGCCACCTATGCGTCCCGTTCATACGGCCTGGCCGTGTTGACCGAGGACCGCGCCGGGGCCGCGCGCGCCATGACGCTGCTGGTCAGCCGCCTGGGACCGGACGGCCGCAAGGTCCTGCGCGATCTCTAGCCGCAGCAGCGGAAGCCGCAGATCCCGAAGCCCCACTTCGGCTCGTGGTCGATATCCACGCCCGCGTCCGTCACCGTCCCGCACACGGCCTGATCACCGCAGCCGCCGCAGCCCTGCGGTTCAGTGGTGACCGATGGGCATTCCGCCGTGGCCTGGCACACCCGCGTGCAGACCCGCTCGGGCACGTCGCTGCAGCCGCCGGCGTGCTGGAGGCAGCGCAGGCCGGAGGCGCATTCGTCATCCGTGGTGCACGGCTCAAAGTACCCGGTGGGCCGGTCCCGGCTCTTGTCCCGCGGCGGCCAGGCCATGGCCAGGCAGAGTCCCAGGACAAGCATGACAACGATGTGCTGCAACCGGCCGTTCATGGAGCGCGCAACCTAGCCGGCGTCCCCCGCGTCGGCCATCCCACCGTCCGCTGACTGGACCGTGATCCCGCCGGCATCCACGTTGCCACCATCCACACTGCCGGAATCCACCGTGCCGGCGTCCACGCCGCCAGCGTCCACGCTGCCGGCATCCACGCTGCCGGCGTCCTGGGGAAGGCCGGCGTCCATTCCGCCCAGTCCCAGGATGTTTCCGGTGGGCTGGCGGCCGCAGCCGGCGGGAACCACCGCCACCACACGCGTCTCCACCAGCGGCAGGGACAGCGACAGCACCGCGCCCAGCCAGGCGGCGTTCCGGTCCGCCACCAGCGCGCCGTGGCTGCCCCGCAACATCCGCAGGGGGACCTGCACCGGCGGCGTCCAGGTGGCCTCCAAGGCGGGCGTTGGACCCAGGGCCGGGGAGACCACGTGGGCCGTGCCGTCATCATGGAAGATCACGCCCAGCGCCCGGCCAAACGCCGTCCCCGCCGCCAGGGCATCCACGGCACCCGTGCCGTTGGGCCGCTCCGCCTCTTCCACAGTCGTCGTGTCATCTCCCTGGCGGACCGTGACGCGGTCATGCACGGTGCACACCGTTTCACAGCCCGCCCCGCCATCCACCGCGTTGCACGGGAGCGCCTGCTGCTGGGCCAGGAACACCGCGGGACCCAACATGCCGGCCGCCACCGTCACCGCCGCGGCGGAGTACTGGGCGGAGACCATCGCATCCAGCGTCCCGGACGCCAGATCATCCACGGGCGCCTTCCACGTGCGGGCGAACCACCACGCCCCACCGCCCACCGTGCCGCATGCCGGCATGCCGTTGAAGGCGGCCGCGCGCCAGACCACCAGGGCTTCGCCCGCGGCCAGCGCGGCCTCCAGGTTGTCCAACTCCAGCAGCGCCCGCTCCGCCCCGCCCTGCACCTCCTGCTGGAAGCTGCCCTGCGCCGTCTGCGCCGGCGGCCACGACGACACATCCAGCACCCGCGCGGTCAGCTCCACGCTGTCCGGGCACGCGCCCAGGCAGCGCTGGGACCAGGCCTGTGAGGTCACCGCCAACAGGCGCCCGTGGTCATGCGCCAGGGCCAGCGGGAGGAGTCCGGGCGGGCCCACGGCAGGCTCCACGGGGGCGCGCGCCAGTTCCACCGGGTCAGCGGCGCCGCCGTCCGGCGCAATGCGCAGCAGAAACCAGGCTTGCTGCGGGGCGGGCAGGGCGGCGCCGCACGGCGCGCTGGGTTCACAGCAGGCGGGTGTGACCTGATAGCGCGCCAGGATCACCAGGCCATTGTCAGTGGCCACGCCGCGGGCGGCCTCCGGGTCCAGCCCGTCAGCGGGAAGCGGGATCTCCGTGGTCTCCGTGCGCCCGCCGGTGTCATCCACCACGGCATGCCGCAGCCACCGGCGCGGCGCGGGTGGTGACCCGGCGGGGAAGCAGCCCTCCGGCGCCGGACCGTCCACATGCTCCATCCACGCCACGCGCACCCGCCCGTCACCCAGGGGCAACACGCCCAGCAGTTCCACCGGGTGGTGCATGCCGTCATCGGCCAGCGCGCTGGTGGCCACCACCACCGGGTCGCCAATGCCCATGGGGGATCCCAGGCCTTTGACGCATTCGCCGCTGTGGCAGGTGTCACCCAGCGTGCACGGGTCGCCGTCCTCGCACGGGAAGCCTTCCGGCGCGCGCGTGGCGCTGCATTCCCCGTCCACGCACAGCGGCATGGCGTCACACGCGGGTGCGCCGCACAGCGTGCCGTTGGGCGCGGTGGCCAGCCGGCAGCCCACCGCGGGCAGGCAGGCGTCCGCGGTGCAGGGGTTGCCGTCGTCGCAGGACTCGGCGCGCGGTTCGTGCAGGCAGCCCAGCGTGCCGTCACACGAATCCACCGTGCAGGCGATGTCGTCGTTGCAATCCAGTGCTTCACCGGTGCAGGAGCCGGCCGCGCAGTGGTCCGCCACGGTGCACGGGTCGCCGTCGTCACAGGCGGCCGCCACCGGGTGGTGCTCGCAGCCGGATGGGGCGGGCAGGTCCATGGTGCACGGGTTGCCGTCATCACAGGAGGGCAGGTCCTCCACCACCGCGTGCAGTGTGATGATGAGCGGGCCGTTCTCTTCCCCGTCAGTCTGCACCAGCAGGAGCCCGTCATAGGTGCCCGCTTCAAAGGCCAGGAACCGCACCGCCAGCTCCGTCCCGCTGCTGTCCGCCACCACCCTGGGCGGGACGATGAAGGGGCCGTGGGCCGGGTCCACCGTCACGGATGCGTGCAACGCGCCTTCGCCGTCATTGCGCAGGCGCGCGTACAGGGTGGCGGTTTCACCCGGGTGCAGCGGCCCAAAGCTGAGCGCCGCCGGGGTCAGCTCGCCGCGGCGCGGCGCGCGGGACAGCGAGCCGAAGTCGTCGCGGCAACCGCCCAGCAGGGCGGTGCAGGACAGGAGGGCGAGCAGGAGGCGGCGCATGAGGCCCCGGCGGAAGCAAGCCGCCTGCCAGGGCCCGGGTGCCCGTGTTGACGACGTCAGCCGCGCCCGCGCCCGCGCCACCGCCCCGCGGCCTTTCGCGATCCTGACAGATTTCTGAGGCGGACTCCCGTCACCTCCGGCCTTGACGCCGCGGGGGCCGCAAGGGTCTGTTGCCCGCCATGGTGGCAACCCTTGCAATGAGCCTGGTGCTGGCGGCGGCCACGCCGTTTGGGCCGTGGGGGAATGCGCGCCATCCTGCGGTGGGTCCCCGGGCAGCCGTTCCCGGCAACGGCCCGGAGCCCGTGGTGAGCCAGGCGCCGGAAGAGGTGCCGCTGTCCAAGGTGAACCGCGGCGCCCGGGACACGCGCGGCCGGGGCGGCGGCAATCCGCTGTACCTGCTGTTCCTGGTCTACAAGAACTACCTCACGCACGTGGACGGCAACCGCTGCCAGCACTACCCGACGTGCTCCGCCTACGGCGCGCAGGCGGTGGGCCGCTACAACGTGCTGGGCGTGTTCATGGCCATGGACCGGCTGTGGGCCTCCGGCAACTCGTCCACCGTGCGCAGCAACCGCCTTGTCTACGGCGTTGGGCCCGCGCCGCGCTTCTATGACCCGCTGGAGGACAGCGCGTTCTTCTTCACCTACCCGTGGGTGGCCTGGCTGGGCCCGCCCATTCCCACCGTGGACCGCGCCATGGGCCGCACCGTGGACGCACCCGAACCCGCCCCCGACACCCCAACGCCTCCCTGACCCTCATGCTCCCGGTGCCCATGCTCGCTGCCTCGCTTGCGACCTGGCTCCTTGCCGCCGGCGCGGAAGGTGCCTCCAAGCCCGTTCCCCTGTTCACCCCGCCCCCACCGCGCGCCGCGCCCACGCCCGCGCCGGCCCCGCCGCCGGTGGTACCGGCGCCCACCGCCCCGGCGGAGCCGCCGCCGGTGGCGGATGAGCCGGAAGCGGCGCCTGCGCCCGCGGCCGAGGAACCGCCGCCGCCACCGCCGCCGGGCGCGGAGGAGGACCTGGCGTTTGGGGACCACCTGTTTGATGACGGGGACTACTACCGCGCGGTGACGGAGTACCGGCGCTACCTGTTCCGCACGCGCGGCCGCGGTGAGGCGGCCCCGCGCGTGGTGATGGCCATTGGCGAGGCGTACCTGCGCGGCGCGCAGTACGAGTCCGCGGCGTTGCAGTTTGACAGCGTGGCGGAGCACCGCGGTGACGACGTCACCAGCGCGGTGGCGGGACTGAGCGCCGCGCGCGCGTACCTGCTGGATGACCGCCCGCTGCTGGCGCGGCCGCGCGTGCGCCGGCTGTTCAACAATGACGCCGCCGCGCCGGCGCTCCGCGCGGAGGCAGGCCTGCTGCTGGGCATCACCTACCTGCAGGCGGACAACTACGCGAAGGCCCGCTCCATCCTGGCTGACGCCCGCCTGGTGAACGGCCCGCGCGCGCCGCTGGCCAAGGCGCTGCTCAACGCCCTTGGCGCGCGGGACCGGCTGCCGCAGAAGAGCCCGCTGCTGGCGTTCTTCCTCTCGCTCCTCCCTGGGCTGGGGCACTTCTACCTGGGGCAGTGGGCGGTGGGCCTGACGGCGCTGCTGTGGAACGGGCTGTTCATCGTCGGCGCGGTGGACGCGTGGGTGCAGCGCAGCTGGGGCGTGGCAATCATCCTGACGCTGCTGGAGCTGACCTTCTACGGCGGGAGCATCTTTGGGAGCGTCAGCGGCGCGTTCAAGTACAACCGCGACCAGGAGCTGAACTGGCGCGACAGCGTGCGGGCGCAATACGAGGGCATCCTCAAGCTCCCGGATCCCACCGCAGGCACGCAGCCCGGTGCGCTCATCCGGTTTGGCGTGCCGCTGGACCTGCCCACGCCCTGACCCGCATGCCCGCCCCGACGATCCGCCTCCACCACGACGACCCGTTGCTGTGGGAGTTCCAGGGCACGGTGCTGGCGCACGCGGTGTTCCAGGGGCGCCAAAGCGTGGTGCTGGACCGCTCCGTGTTCTACCCGGAGAGCGGCGGCCAGCAGGGGGACACCGGCCGCCTGGGCGGCGCGCGCGTGGCGGACGTGCAGGTGGATGACGCGGGGGTGGTGCACCACCTGCTGGAGGGAGACCCGCCGGCCCTGGGCACCGTCGTCACCGGTCAGATAGACGGCGCGCGCCGCCGCATCCACATGGCGCAACACACCGCGCAGCACATGCTGTCCGCGGCGCTGCTGGAGGGCGCGGGCGGTGAAACGGTGTCGTCCCGCCTGGGCGAAGGCGCCTGCACCATTGACCTGGACCTGGAGACGCTGGCCGACAAGGACGTGGTGGCCGCCGAGGACCGGGTCAACGCGCTCATCGACGAGGACCTGGTCATCCGGGCGTACTTTCCTTCGGAGGAGGTGTTGCGCGCGCTGCCGCTGCGCCGCCGGCCCAAGGTCAGTGAGAACATCCGCGTGGTGCAGATTGGGGACTTTGACGTGTCCCCGTGCGGCGGAACGCACTGCACGCGCACCGCGCAGGTGGGCCTGGTCCGCGTCACCGGCGTGGAGCGCTACAAGGGCAAGGCGCGCGTGACCTTCCAGGCGGGCCGGCGCGCGCGCGAAGGACTGTGGGCGGAGGCCCGGGCCCTGCGCGGGCTGGCGGCGGTGTTCACGTGCGGTCCGCTGGAGGTCCCCGCGTCCGTGGACAGCATGCGGCACGCCCTGGCGGAGACGCGCACCGCGCTGGGCGCGGCCCGGGCGGTGGTGGCGGGCGCGGAGGCCGAGCGGTTGCTGGCGGAGGCGCGTGCGGCCGGGCGCACCGTGGTGGTGGGACTGGTGGACGGTGACGCGGAGCTGCTGCGTGCCATGGCCAGGAAGCTCACGGCGCAGGCGGACGTCTCGCTGGTGCTGGGCGCGCGTGGACCGGAGGGCATCGCCGTGATGTGCACGCGTGGGGAACGCGGCACGCTGGACTGTGGTGCCGCCATGAAGGAACTGGCCGCCGCTGGCGGTGGACGAGGCGGCGGCAAACCCGCCCACGCCGAAGGCCGCCTGCCGCTCACGGCGGATTTCAGCGCGCTGGCGGCGCGCTTGCTGGCACGCTGACGGCTTCCAAACATCCACCGCCAGCGCCCCGCGTGGCCGTGCACCCGCATGCGTGCGGGCGCTGTTCCTGGGCTGTGCGTGGACGCTGCGAGGTGGAATGGCGGAGGGTGTCCGGGTCAGCGGCGGATGCCGCCGGGCGGCGGCCTGCCTCCGCCACCACCCCCGGCACCGCGCAGGCCCGCGTCCGGCATGGCCACACCCTGGCCGTGCCGCTGGAACTCCACGGCCCCGGCCTTCTCCGGCAGCACGGCCAGGCCCTCAATGCACACCTTGGCGCCCGCCTCCAGCAGGTCCTTGACGACAATCAGCGTCATGGCCGGCACGTGCCGCCCGATGAACAGCTTGTACTCCTTGCCGATGGATTCGATGGCCTTGAGGTACTCATCACGGTTGGTGATGTAGATGTTGAGGCGCAGCAGCGAATCCGGCGCACCGCCCGCGTTGCGCAGGATGCTGGCCAGGTTCTTCAGCGCCTGCTTGAACTGCCCGCCCACGTCCTCACCCACCATCTTGCCATTGGAGTCCCACCCGAATTGCCCGGAAATGGCCAGCACCTTCCCGCCCGCATCTGACAGCACGGCGTGCGAGCTGCCCTTGGGCGCGGCCAGTTCGGAGGGGTTGAGCATCCGGTGAGCCATTCACGTCCTCCATCCGCACGGAAACGCGCGGTCAATGCCCCGCCGTCTCGCCGCCGTCAACGGTGAGCGTGGTGCCGGTGATGTCCGCCGCGGCCGCGGAGGCCAGAAAGCCCACCAGCTCCGCCACCCGCTCCGGCGAGGTGAACCGCCGCGTGGGTATCCCCTTGAGCAGTGCCTCACGTGATTCCGCCACCGTGCGCCCCGTCTTGGCCGAGATGTTCTCCACCGCGCTCCCCAACAGGTCCGTGTCCACCCAACCCGGGCACACCGCGTTGACCGTCACCCCCGCGCGCGCCACCTCCAGCGCCAACGCGCGCGTCATCCCCACCACGCCGTGCTTGGCCGCGCAGTAGTGCGCCGTGTAGCGCGTCCCGAACAGCCCCGCCGTGGAAGCGACGTTGATGATGCGCCCGTGCTTGCGCTCCACCATGCGCGGCAGCACGGCGCGCGTGCACAGGAACGTGCCAACCAGATTCACGTCCAGCATGCGCCGGAAGTCCGACAGGGACATCTCCAGGAACGGCACCGCGGAGGCCACCCCGGCGTTGTTCACCAGCACGTCCACCGCGCCCAGGCGGTCCACGCACATCTTCAACGCGAATTCCACGCTGTCCGGGTCCGCCACGTCGCACACCGCGCTGGTGGCGAAGCCGCCGCCCTGGTGGATGAGCGCTGCCACCTCGTCGATTTCGTCCAGCGAGCGGGAGACCACGGCGACCTTGTGGCCCGCCGCGGCCAGCCGCAGCGCGCATGCCCGGCCGATGCCGCGGCCGCCGCCGGTGACCAGCGCCACCGGCGCGTCCGGCCCCGGCACGGGAAGGATGAGTTCCGTCATGCGCCGGCAGTAGCCCGCCCGCCGCGCCGGCGCGAGCGATCCGGGAAACCACCGCGGCCCGCTGCCGGTCCGTTGATGCGTGTCAGGGGCCCGCGTCGGAACAGGTGAGCGTGCCGCACTCGTACACGCCGCCAAAACAGCCCGCGCCCACGTAGTGGCAGCCGCGCGGCGGTGCGGCACAGCGGCCCGTGCAGGCGGCGCCCGCGTCCGTCGCATCGCACGTCAGTGTGCCGCACTCATAGACCCCGCCGTCAAAACAGCCGCTGCCCTCGTAATGGCACCCCGCGGGCGGGGAGGCGCACCGGCCGGTGCACGCGGGTCCCGCATCGGTGGCGTCACACGTGAGCGTGCCGCATTCGTAGACCCCGCCGCCGAAGCAGCCGCTGCCCTCGTAGTGGCACCCTGCGGGCGGGGAGGCGCACCGTCCCGTGCAGGCGGGTCCCGCATCGGTGGCGTCACACGTCAGCGTGCCGCAGTCGTAGACGCCGCCGCCGAAGCAGCCGCTGCCCTCGTAGTGGCACCCCGCGGGCGGCGAGGCGCACCGGCCGGTGCAGGCGGGCCCCGCGTCGGTGGCGTCGCACGTGAGCGTGCCGCAGTCGTACACACCGCCCCCGAAGCAGCCGCCGCCCTCATAGGTGCATCCCTCGGGCGCTGCCGCGCAGCGGCCGGTGCAGGCAGGCGCGCCCGCGTCGGTGGCGCGGCAGACCACTTCGCCGCAGTCCATGACGCCGCGGACGCACCCGCCGCCCTGCCGGGTGCACCCGGCCGGCGGCGCCGCGCAGCGCCCAGTGCAGGCCGGCGCGGCGGACGAAGCGCCCCCGGCCGACGACGACAGAGCCGCCGAACTGGCGCCGTGGCTGGAGGAGGAGGTCACCCCGCCGGAGCCGCTGCCCGATGACGACACTGCGCCCGATGAAGAGGAGGACGACGAGCCCGCTCCTCCATCATCATCACCCGCACCGCCCCGGCATGCCGCCGCCACGCACAACCCCGCCACCGCCCAGCACCGCCAGCGCACCCACATGGCCACCTCCCGTCCGTATGCGCGCACTATCAACCACGGCCAGCCTGCTGTCCAAGGTCAGAGCCCGCCTGCCGGTTGCCTGCCTGCCGACGTGAAAGCGGCTCACGCGCGTGCCACACTGGCGGTCATGCCTTTCCACCCCTTCCTGCTGGTGTTTTCGGTGGTGATGCTGTTTGCCGCCGCGGTGAGCGTGGCGCGCGCGCGCCGTGGGTTCCGCCGCGCGGACCGGATGGAGGAGACGCCCACCACGCGGCTGGCTGACGCGCGCGAAGGCCTCATTGAAGTGTCGGGCACGGTACGCGGCGCGGAGGAGTTGCTGGTCAGTCCGCTCACGGACCGCCGGTGTGTGTACTACCGCTTCATCGTCTCCGAACGGCGCGCGCGGCCGGCGGCGCGCAACGGCCGGCCGACGGTGGAGAGCGCCTGGGAGCGCCTGCTGGATGACCGGCGCAGCATCCTGTGCCGGTTGGAGGATGAGGGCGCGGTGGTGGAACTGGAACTGCAGGGTGCGGAGGTGTTCCTGCAGGGGCGGGTGCACGCGGAGAGCGGGACGTTCCATGACCCGCCGGAGGCCCTGGAGCGCCTGTTGAACCTCCGCTACGGCAAGAGCGCGCGCGGGCTGCTGTTCAACCGGTCGTTGCGCTACTCGGAGGACGTCATCACGGAGGGGGCGCGGTTGTACGCGCTGGGCCACGCCGTGCGGCAGCCCGGGGGGGCGCTGCGCATCCAGAAGGGCGAGGGGATGTTCGTGGTGTCGGACCGGCGCGAGGCGGACCTGGTGCGCCGGTTCCGCCGCGAGGGTCGCATGGCCGCGGGGGTGGCGGTGTTCATGGTTGTGCTGGCGGTGGTGATCCCGCTCTTACCCGTCCATCCTTTCTGGTAGTACGGCGCGCCACCCCGAGGGCGCCCCCGTGTCCGTCAGTACCGCCGTCCAAGTCACCCCTGCGTTGACCACCGTCCTGGAACTGTTGCGGGGCAACCGCCTGGCGTTGGTGGACGGCTGTGTGGCGCGCATCCTGGAGACGCTGCCCAAGTACTCGTTGCTGGACCCGTCCCGGCTGCGGGCCAGCGCGGAAGGCTTTGTGGACGAGGTGCTGGCGGTGGACAGCCAGCAGGGCGGCGGCCTGATGACGCGGATCATCAAGGTGTCGCAGGATCGGGTGGCGCAGGGATTCTCATTGTCCGACTACCTGCGCGCGCTGCTGGTGTTCCTGCCGGTGGCGCGCGGCGTGATGCGCGCGGGCGGGTCGGACCAGGCGCCGGTGCTGGCGCAGGGATTCACCGAGCTGGAGGGCTACGTGCACGGCTGGGCGGCCGCCGCCGCGGACGTGTGGTCCGAATCCGCGGCGCGGTCGCTGGAGGCCAAGAACGCGGAGCTCAACCGGCTCAACCAGCGCCTGGTGGCGCATGACCGCGCGCTGTCGTCGGAAGTGGCGGAGGTGAACCGCGCGCTGGCGGGCGCCAATGAGTTCAACCGGCGGGTGATTGATTCGCTGACCAGCGGGCTGCTGGTGGTGGAGGGGCCGCCGCACCGGCGCGTGAGCATGTACACCAACCGCCTGGAGCAGATTGCCGGCAAGCCGGCGGAGGAGGTGTTGGGGCGGCCGGTGGCGGAGGCGC
>JACRCW010000088.1 GCA_016218805.1 Deltaproteobacteria bacterium
ACGCTGCGGAGGTGGGGCGGGCGTGTGGAACGCAGGCGTTCGCGTGAACCGGGCAATGCGTTGTTGGGCGGCGGCTTGTTTCAGGCCCGGAAGCGGTGCTGGGTCGGCCGGGCGCGAGGACCCTTCCGCGGCGTCGCAGGAAACGGACGCGGAGCGACTTCGCCCACGCTGCGGAGGTGGGGCGGGCGTGTGGAACGCAGGCGTGCGCGTGAACCGGGTAATGCGTTGTAGGGCGGGGGCTTGTCCCCCGCCCGGATGAGTTGCTGGGTCGGCCGTGCGCGAGGACCCTTCCGCGGCGTCGCTGGAAACGGACGCGGAGCGACCTCGCCCACGCTGCGGAGGTGGGGCGGGTTTGTAGAACGCAGGCGTTCGCGTGAACCGGGCGGGGGACGAGCCCCCGCCCTACGACGACCGGTCGGGCGGCCCACGCGCTCAATGCTGCAGCTCCTCGATCTTCTTCGAATACACGGGATTCGGACTGAGCGAATACGCCTGTTGCAGGATGAGCACCGCCAGGCGCGCATTCCCACGCGCAGCGGCGAGCCGTGCCGCGGCGAGCGCGGGGCGCGGGTCCTTCGGGTTGGCGCGCGCCGCGTCACGGTAGGCGCGGATGGCGGCATCCGTGTTGCCACTGCTCTCCTCAAGCTGCGCCTCGCCCATCATGACCTCCAGCATTGGCTTGCTTTCCGCCGCCAGCGCGTTCTGCAGGCGTCCCAGCGCCGCGAGCGCTTCTTCCCGCGCGCCACGCGCCAGCGCGTTCTTGAACGCCGCGCGCTGGATGTCCGCATCACCGCTGCGCTCTGACGCCCGGCGCAGCAGCGGCGCAGCCTGGTCCGCCTTCCCGTTGGCCTCCAGCGCCGCAGCAAGCACGTACATGCTGCGCGGGTCCTCCGGGGCCAGTTCCAGCGCACGCTGCGCAAGGGACTCCGCCTCCCAGGGATCATCCAACAGGTGGAGCGTGAGGTCCGCCAGCAAGCGTTGCAGAGCGGGGTCCGCCGGGTTGTCCCGCCGCACCTGCGCCACGCAGCGCGTGGCCATGCCTGCCTCCTGGCCGCGCCACAACTCCTGGCACACCCACGTGTTCTCCCTGCCGAACACAGCCCGCAGCTGCTCCACGGACGCCCCCCGCCGCCGCAGTTCACCGAGGATGCGCGCGCGTGGGGCTTCGTGCGCGCGTGCGGCGTGGCCGTACTCAATGAGCGCCTGGTCGGTACGGTCCAAGTCCCACAGCGCCGCAGCCGCGTCGAGGTGTCCTTCAACGTAGTGCGGGCGCAGGAACATGGCGCGGTTGATCCACGCAAGGCGGCGGGCCCCGTCCTCCGGTTGGGTCGCGTGGAGAATGCGCGCCAGCGCCAACGCGGCCACGTAGTCGGTCCTGTGGCCTCGGAGATGTTCCTCCAGCGCAGCCACACGTTCGGGAAGGGGCCGGGCCAGGGCGCGGGCGCGGGATGGCTCGGTGGCCGCGCGCACGGACGCCAGCGCGGGCAGCGAGACAACCAGCGCAACCGCCACGCCACCGACCATGGCGGCGGTGGAACTGGTGTGCGAGCGCTGCCGCGGCCGGCGCTGCGGGAGGGTGGCACCGGCGGCGGCCACCAACGCCAGGAACGGCAACGCAATTCCCAGCAATTCCAGATTGAAGTCAATCTGGTTATGCAGAAATGTGGCCAGCACCGCGACGAGGCATACCCGTTCCAGGAGGCCGTGGTTCCGCCGCAATTGCCGCAGCACGGGGTAGGCAAAAGCGGCCATATAGAGCAGCGCGAACGGCAGGCCCCACTCCACGGCGAGCAGCACTTCAATGTTCTCCGGCCCGACGACGGTGAGATTGACGTCAACGGTCATGTGCCGCGGGAACACCTGCGAGAATGCGCCGCGTCCCATGCCGGTCAGCCAGTAGAACTCCAGCGGGCGGACCGACTGCGCCATCAGCGCGACCTTTCCGCCCAATGCGTGATGCATGGCCGCGGCGAGGCGCGTGAAATCCAGCGCGGCCACCACCGCCGCGATGCCCGCGGCGGCCACGAGCGCGGCGAACGGCGAGAGCGGGATGGCGCGCGGGTTGTCCTGGCGGCGACGCAGGTTCCACGCCATCACCGCGGGCCACGACACCAGCGCGATCCCGACCAGCCCGGCGACCAGCGCAACGTTTCCGCCGTGGGACTGGTTCTTGGGGATGCGCACCGCACAGGCAAGGGCCACGGCGAGCCAGGCCGCGCGCACGCGCAGCGTCCGCGCGTGCAGGACCAGCGCGACCGACACGAGGATCCCCAGGTTCATGAACGCGACCGCGTGGTTGGGGTTCACGAACGGCGCGACATAGGGCGGCCAGTACGGCGTGGTGACGACGTCCAGCAGGCGCTTCCAACCGAACACGTACTGCGCGACGCCGGCGAGCACGCCGACCGCGGCGGACAGTCCGACGAGCGAGACCAGCCACGGCCGGTTGCGTTCCTGCCGCGCGAGGTCGTTGCATACGGTGAGGAACGCGGCGCACGTGAGCAACTGCCCCGCGGCCACCAGCGTGGACAGCGGCTCCACGCTGATGGCGCCCCAGGCGGCGGTGCCATCCCACGTCATGAACTCGTGGAGTTCGGCGGCCTGCGGAGAGAGCAGGCGCAGGAGCCCCATGGGCAGGGGGACCGCCTGCAGAATGGACCACAGCGCACCCGCGGCGAGCACCCACGGCAACTGCCCCGGCACGACGCGGCGGCCCTGCCGGCGGCGCGCGTACCCGTGCACGGCGAGGGTGATTCCGACCAGGACGGCGCAGGCGGCTTGCGCTGGCGGGTGCACGCTGCCGACCGCGAGTGGCGCGCCGATGATGACCGTAGCGAGCAGCGCCCAGGTGGCGCGTGCGGGTGCGGTGAGAGTCGACGGGGGCGGTGGCATCGGGCGTCGGGGTTGCACTCGCTTTTGGGGGCCGCCAAGGACAGGCCGTGGTGCACTGCGTGACCGGCGATGGTGGGACTGTTCTGTAGCAGGCCCACGACGGCCGACCAACGCGGAACGGCTGGCCGGGGCACGCGCTTTGTCTCACCCGCGCGGTCGCAGTTCACTGACGCCCGCGGCGAGTGCAGGCCTCACCGCTACGACGTCGACCGCTTCCGGACGGTGAGTGGCGTGCCGCGTCAACCCGCGCGCACGGCGCGCCGCAACTGGTCCACCACGTACTGCTGTTGCGCTTCCGTGATGTCCGGGAACATCGGGAGCGACAGGATCTCGCTTGCGGCCTGCTCGGCAACGGGGAACGCGCCGCGCTTGTGGCCCAGGTGCGCAAACGCGCCCTGCAGATGGATGGGCACCGGATAGTGGATCCCTGCCCCCACTCCGGCCTCCTTCAGCGCCGCCAGCACCTCATCCCGGCGCGGCACGCGCACCACATACAGGTGCCACACGTGCTCATTGCCGGGGAGCGTTTCCGGCCTCTGCACCATCGTGAGCGGCGCAAGCAGCGCATCGTACCGGGCTGCGGCCGCGCGGCGCGCCGCGTTCCACGCATCCAGCCGCTTGAGCTTGGCGGACAGCACCACCGCCTGCAGCGTATCCAAACGCGAATTAAAGCCGATTTCCGGGTGGTGGTATTTCACGGGACTGCCGTAGTTGCGCAGCGCGACGAGCTTCCCCGCGACGTCGTCTGAATCCGTGAGCACCGCACCGGCATCCCCGTACGCACCCAGGTTCTTGCCCGGGTAGAAGCTGGTGCCGGTGGCGATCCCCCATCCGCCCGCGCGCTTCCCCCGGAACGCCGCGCCCTGGGACTGCGCGGCATCCTCCACGAGGTGAAGGCCCTTCTCCCGCGCCAGCGCCACCAGTGGCTCAACGGGGGCGAGCTGCCCGAACAGGTGCACCGGCATGAGCGCGCGCGTCCGAGGCGTCAGGTGCGCGCGCACCTGCTCAACGTCAATCAAATGGTAGCGCGGGTCGCAGTCCACCAGCACCACGCGGGCGCCGGCGCGCTCCACCGCCAGCGCAGAGGCGACGAACGTGTTGGCGGGGACAATCACCTCGTCCTCGCCGCGCACACCGAGGGCGCGCAACGCCAGTTCCAGCGCGTCCGTGCCGTTGGCCACACCCACGCAGTGGCGGACGCCGGAGAACGCGGCAAACGCCTGTTCAAACGCCGCCACCTGCGGTCCCATGATGAAGGCGGCCTGGGAGAGGACCTCGTCCCAGCCTTCCCGCAGTTCTCCGGCAATCGCCGCGTGCGACGCCGTCAGGTCCACCAAGGGTATCTTCACGCTTGCTCCGTAGGTCCGCCCCGCTGTTCACGCTGTAGGGGTAGAACCCGTGGTTGCCGCCGCGCAAGGTCACTTCACGCGCCGCAGCACTTTTTGTACTTCTTACCTGACCCACATGGACACGGATCATTGCGCCCGACCTTCGGGCCCGACCGGACCGATGCCTCCGGGAGGGGCACCACGGCCTTCCGCTCCCATTGCCGCTTGAGGAACGTGCCCACCTCTTCCTTCATCCGGCGGTCCCGGCGGCGCATGGCCTCCAGGCCTCCGATCCGTTTGACGTGAATGTCCACCCACGCACCGACCTTCATGGGGTCCATGCCGTGCACATCCGTGAGGTGGTGGTCTCCGGTGCGAAGGTCCAGGCGAACGTGCGCCGACCCGCCGCCACCGCGTTCGGCCGCGCACGCCAGGACGGCCTCGGTGCAATCGCACTTGGCGTCCACGCAGTACGCGTCCGAGACCAGCACCGAGTCGGCCTCAATGAACGTGGGCGGCTCATCGTCAAAGGCCTCATCCCAGTGGACCATGGCACCCGGATCCACCTTGCTCCAATCGGCGGTCCGGTAGCGGTCGTGCCGGCCCCACCCGCGCCCTTCGCGGAACGCAGAGACCAGCAGGGTGCTGAGCGGACCTCCGCCAAGACAGCGTTTGAAGAAGGCGTCGGCCGTATCGTCCAGCGGCTGGAGCCCCTCCGGCGTTGCGGGGTCGGCGGCGAACAACCTGCCGGAGCCGACCTCAAGCTTGCACAGCCTTCCCTGCCGCTGGATCGGCCGGTCGATCGGGCGCCGGGTGACCAGTTCGCCGTCGCGGAAGGCGGCGTCGTCGTCGTGCTCGTCGAGGCGGAACACTTTGAGATCCACGTCCATGCACGCGCAGCCCGGGTTGCGGCAGAAGCTGGCCACCGCCGCGAGCCCCAACGTCCGGTCCTCGGCGCCGTCGTAGACGGGGTACGCGGTAAAGACGTTCCCGGCGCGCTTGACGCGGATGACCTCACCGGTCTCCGGGGCGGGATAGCGGATGGCAACAACGTCCATGGCGGCTCCTTGATGCGTGCTGGAGGGGAGGCTGGCATCCGCCCGGACACGCCGGCAACTTCCTCTTCCTCCTCAGCCGCTGCGGATTCCATCCTGAGCCACCCGGCTGGATTGGCGGCAGTGGCAGATTGAAGGTCCAGCCTCCCCGACGCGCGTCCGGCTTGCCGCAGGCAAGCCATCTACGCCGCCCCCCTTGCGGGGGCGGCCCTCGACGCCGGAGCGCAGCGACGTCGGCGAGGGGGGTGGGGGGTCCGTGAGAGATTCGCTCGTCTGCGCTGTTGGAGGGGACCCCTTTGCCGCTCCCCCCACCCCCCGGCGACTGACGTCGCCGGCCGCCCCCCAAAGGGAGGCGGGTAGGCATGCGCGCAGGGCGTGCATGCGGGCCCGTGACGACGCTGAAGTGGAAACACGGTGGCCCGCTCAGGGCGGGATCCGCCTCACCGCCCTTTGAGCCGCTCCAACTCTGCTTGCAGCGCGGCCACCTGGCGTTCAGCGTCCTCCGCGCGGCGAGTTTCCTCCTCCGCGCGGCGAGTTTCCTCCTCCGCGCGGCGAGCTTCCTCCTCCGCGCGGCGAGCTTCCTCGTCGGCGCGAGCGAGAGCACCCGTCAACAGGTCCTCGAGACGGCCGATCAACTCCGTGGCGTCGGGCAGAGCGGCCAGCGAATGGAAGAAGCGCAGCCGACTGCCCTCCAGCGCGACGTCAAGCCCGAGCACCTCCGACGTGTACCGCCCTGCCTGCGGGAGGATGGGCCGGTAGACGTTGCCCTCGGCCGGGAGGCGCTGCCCGCGCAGTGACAGTCGTCGCCGGTCGAACAGGAAGTACTCGCGGATGCCGAGGCGCGCGAACCACGCCGCGTTGCGGACGTAGTCCTTGTCCTTGCTGCCGGAGTAGTGAATCTCCATCGCGAAATCGATGCCCTTGCCCTCGGCGGAGACCGCCCAGCGCTCGCGGACGCGGTCCTCCACGTCGAGAACGGCGATGAGGTCGCACGCGAACATCCTTTCACCGGGGTAGTAGATCGGGATCTCGTTGGCGACGTAGATGCGGCGGCCGGCGCGCCGGAAGAAGCGGCGGAGCACGTCGCGCGCATCCACCTTGGCGTCAAAGTGCGGTTCTCCTTCCGGCGGCCCGGCCAGCGGGAAATCGGACGGCAGGCTGTCGACGACGCGGGCGCGCGCCTGGGCATCCATGGCGTCCCACTCCGCTTGGCTGGGCGCGCGGGGATCGTCGGGGTCCACCTGGAAATCGTGAAAGCGGGAAACCATGGGCCAGGGAGCCTACCAAGGCGTGGCGCGGCGCGGCAGGTCATCCCCATCCGTTTGCTTCCGGCGGCTGACCCGCAGAGGCGTGCCCGGTACCTCCGTCCGTCGTGACAGTGCTTGCCCGGAGCGCCCGGACGCGGGATAGGGCGCCATGCGCGCCATCATGCTGGACCCCGGAAAGCACGACGCTCCCCGCTGCCTGTCGTATTCCGATGAGACTGCCGTCCGCGAATTCGAGCGCGAGATGCGGCTGCATCGCGCGGTGACCGAGCCCTTCGTCATCCACCCGCCTGGCGATTCGCTGCGAGCGACCTGGCGCGTGCAGGCGGCGCGTGGCGCGCTGTACGACGTGGACCTGGTGGACGGCAGCGCTGGCTCCGACACGTGCACCTGCCCGGACTTCCTCGGCGGCCTGCTGGGGACGTGCAAGCACATCCACGCGGTGCTGCGCTGTATCGCCACGCGGCCGCGCCTGTCCTCCGCATGGAAGCGCGATCGCGCGGAGCGTTCCCCGCCCGTGCTGGGCGTGCGCACCGATGGAGGTCTCTCGCTGGTCGCGCTTGGGCGGTGGCCTGCGCGGGCCATGCGCGCGCTTGGCCGTGACGCTGACGTCGAAGTCGCGCTGGAACAGGCCATCGCGCGTGACACGCTCGATCTTGCGGCGCTGGCCGTTGCGGGCGTGCGCGTCCTGGCCGCGGTGCGTCCCGCGTGGGAGCGCCTGCGTGCGCGTGCCGGCCACGGCGCCCGGCGGACCGGTCTTGTCGACGACGCGCGCTCCGGGCGGCTTGGACTGGATGTCCTCAACGTGCCGCTGTTCCCCTACCAGCGCAACGGCGTGATTCACCTGGCGTCGCAGGGCCGCGCGCTCCTCGCCGACGACATGGGCCTGGGGAAGACCGTACAGGCCATCGCCGCCTGCCAGCTGCTCCGTTCGCGCGGTGAAGCGCGCAGCGTCGTGGTGGTCACGCCGGCCTCGCTCAAGGACCAGTGGGCCCGGGAGATCTCCCGCCTCGCCGGCGAGCGCGCCGTCGTCGTCACCGGCAACCCGCGCGCGCGCGGGGACTTCCTCCGCTCGGACGCGGCCTACAAGGTGCTCAACTACGAGCAGACGTGGCACGAGCTCACGCTGCTGCAGTCCCTGCACCCGGACGTGCTTGTGCTGGACGAGGCGCAGCGCGCGAAGAACTTCCGCACCAAGACCAGCGCAACGCTGCGGTCCATTCCCAGCCGGTTCCTGTTCATGTTGACCGGTACACCGGTGGAGAACCGGCTGGATGATCTGTACGCGCTCATGCAGCTGGTTGATCCGGAAGTGTTCGGTCCGCTGTGGTGGTTCAACTTCAACTTCCACCGCCAGGACGACAGCAAGCGCGGCCGCATCCAGGGCTACCGCAACCTGGGCCGCCTGCGGGAGACGGTGACGCCGTTTGTGCTCCGGCGCCGCAAGGAGGAAGTCCTGCAGCAGCTCCCGCCGCTGTCGCAGCAGACGCGCTACATCCCGTTGCTCGCCGAACAGGCGGAGCAGGAACTCGCCTATCGCACCAACGCGGCCAAGCTCGCGAAGATCGCCGAGCGGCGACCGTTGACCGACAGCGAACAGAAGCGCCTGATGGCGGCGCTGCTCAAGGCGCGCCAGGCGTGTGACGCGCTGGAGTTGCTGGACGAGAAGCGGCACGGGAGCCCCAAGCTCGACGAGCTGGAGGAGTTGCTGGAGGAGATCACCGCGTCCGGCGCGCACAAGGTGTTGGTGTTCTCCGAGTGGGTGAAGATGCTGGAGCTCGCCGCGTCGCGCCTCGCCGCAAAGGGCATTGGGCACCGCATGCTTCACGGCGGTGTGCCGCAGCAGCACCGGGCCGCATTGCTGGACTCGTTCCGCTCGGACCCCGCCATTCCCGTGCTGTTGTCGTCGGACGCCGGCGGCGTGGGTCTGAACCTCCAGGAGGCGACCTACGTCATCAACCTGGACATTCCGTGGAACCCCGGGAAGCTGGACCAGCGCACCGGGCGCGCGCACCGGCTGGGCCAGACGCGCGGCGTGACGGTGATCCACCTGTGTTCGGAGGCGGGCATAGAGCGCGGCATTGACCAGTTGCTCGGTGGAAAGCGTGACCTGCGTTCTGCCGCGCTGGACGCCGACTCGACGGCGGAGCAGTTGGACGCGGGCAGTTTTGCGCTGTTCCTCAAGGAGCTTCAGAAGCTGCTGACAGTGAGCGAGTTGCCCGTCGTGACGCCGCCCACCGACGTGGCGGCCGTTGTTGTTGACGTGCCGGCGGTGGCGGCCGGTCCGGGCCAACCGCTGCAGCTCACCTCGCCGCCCGCGCCGTCCGCCGAGCCGCGTGCCGACGGTACTTCGCTGCCTGGCCGCGCCCGCGAACGGCTGCGGCTTGCGCGTGTGGTGCTTGATGCGGGGTTTCCCGCGGATTCCGTGCGCGCCGCGTACGAAGCATTGGCGACGGGAATCCGCGCGCTGCTGCCGGCGCCCGCGGGCGCGGACCACGCCGGTCTCGTCGCGGCGATCTACACGGACCTCATGCCGGCGGGAAAGCTGGCGCCGCCCGCGCACGCCGCGCTGGCGCGCCTGCATGACCTCACGCTGCTCGACGCGCACGGCGTCGCCGTGGACGCGGCGCTCGCACGCGCGTCCGTCACCGAGGCGGAGGAATGGCTGGGCCGCCTGGAGTCCGCCGCGGTGTCCTGAGTGGCGTGATTTGACGTTTCTACCCGGGCCGGGTGACCTTCTGGATGTCCACCACCCGGTCCGCCACCTTCCACAGCGCTTCGCGGTGCGTGGCCATCACCACCGTGCACGTCCCCCGCAGTGCCTGCAGCGCACCCGCAATCTCGTTCTCCGTCGCCGCGTCCACGTTCGCCGTGGGCTCGTCCAACACCAGCAGGTCCGGCCGCGCCAGCCACGCGCGCGCCAGGCACAACCGCTGCTTCTGTCCCGCACTCAATCCCTGCAGTTCCTCGCTGACCATGCGCGTGCGTCCGGCCAGTTCCTCCAACCGCGCAAACCGCAGCGCGGCGCGCACCTCGTCGTCAGACGGGCGCGCGCCCAGCCCGTAGGCCAGGTTGTCCACCAGGTCCCCCAGCACCAGGAACGGTTCCGGCCCCACGTAGCCCACGCGCGGATTGGCCTCGGCGCGCCACCGCGTGGCGGGGACGCCGTCAACAAGGACCTCGCCCGTGCGCGGCTGCAGCGCGCCCAGCACCAGCATCAGCGCCGTGGTCTTGCCCGCGCCGCTGGGACCCGCCAGCGCCAGGATCCCGCCCGCGTCCACGGCGCACGTGAGCCCGGACAGCACCGGTTCATCTGCCCCGTACGCGTACGCCACGTCCCGCAGCGCAATGGCCGGGGGGCGCGGCTCACCCGCCCGCAACCCGCGTGGGGCCGGCGGGTTCGCGGGGGCGCCGGCCGGCCGCAGGTGCCGCGTGGCCCGGGTGATGACGTCATCCGGAAACGCGGCAAGGAACTCCGCAGCGGCGCGCAGCGCCGGCAGGTTGGTCTGCGCGCGCAGCAACTGGGCCAGTGCGCCCTGCGCAGCCTGCAGGAAGCGCAGCGCCAGGTAGAGGAACACCAGCAGGCGCAGGCCCGCGGTGGCGAACACGTCCCGCGACACGAACACGACCGCGGCGACGACGAGCACCGCGAGCAGCGGGACCACCGCGGCGAGCGCGTTGACCGCGCCCAGGTTGCGCACCTGCTGCCGCTGCTGATCAGCGAGGTCGACGAGCAGGCGGTCTTCCTCGGCGGGCTCCGTGCTCGTCAGCGAGATGTACAGGCGGTTGCGGGTGACCCGCTCCACGGCACGCGCCACAGCGCGCTGCAGTTCCAGGTGGCGCGCGGAACCGCGCCGCACGCGCGCCTGCAGCACGCGGTACGCGCCGCCGGCCAGGACCACGCCCGCCACCACAACGAGCGACTCGCGCCAGGCGGTCAACAGCATGGCACTGAGCAGCACCAGCGCGACGAGCGCTTGCACGGCGACGGCGACCGCGCTGGAGACGCACGCCCAGGAGCGTCCGCCCAATTCTCCCAGGCGCAGCTGCGCGTCCGACGACGGGGACGCGCTCCCCAGCGAGGGAAACAGCAGCTCATGGACGGCCAGCGCACGCAGCCGCCCGGTGAGGGACTCCGCGGCCTGCACGGACACGTGCGCGCCCAGGAACGTCCCCGCGGAGCGGAGCGCGCCCAGGGCGACAAGCGCGGCGGTGGCCCCGGCGGTGCCCAGCGCGGTGGTCCAGGCCAGCGCGGCCGGGAGCTGCTCTGCGGGCGCAACGCCCACCACCACGAGGAACGCCTGCAGGTACAGCGCAAACCCGATCTCCGCGGCGGACTGCACCAGCGTGACGACGACGCCCGCCGCCAGCACACGCACGCCGCGCGGTCCCACCAGGTGGAGGATCTTGTGGGCGCCCATGGTGATGTCCGCGCTTTCCATGACGCGTCCGCGCCCGCGCGACAAGGGGCGCGGCGCCCCCGCCGAATCCTGCTACGCTGCCTGCCATGACCTCACCCCGCGTTTCGCTCCGCCCGCTCGACGTCAGCGACGTCGACACCGTCCTGCGCTGGATCAACGACCCGGAGGTGACCCAGTACCTGCTGCTGGGGCGCATGCCCATCAACCGCACGCGCGAGCTGGAGTGGTTGCAGAAGCTGTACACGTCCGAGACCGACGTGGTGTTCGCCATTGTGCGCACCAGCGACGGGACACACGTGGGCAGCTGCGGTTTGCACCGCATTGACTCGGTGGACCGCAGCGCGGAGGCGGGGATCATGATCGGTGAGCGCACCGCGTGGGGGCACGGGTTTGGGACCGACGCGATGGAACTGCTGCTGCGGTACGCGTTTGACGTGCGGGGTTTGAACCGGGTGGAGCTGGAGGTGTTTGGGGACAACGCGCGGGCGATTGCCACCTACCGGAAGCTGGGCTTCCGCGAGGAGGGGGTGCACCGGCAGCGGCGCTTCAAGCAGGGCGCGTTCCGCGACGTGCTGTGGATGGCGATGCTGCGCGACGAGTGGAAGGCGCGGCCGCCGCCGGCATGACGTCCACGGCGTGCAGCGCGCGGGCGGCGCCCTCGCCGTCCGGCCAGGCAGCGTCACCCAGGAGCCACAACGGCACGCGGTGAACACGGAGGGCACTGCGCAAGGCGGCTGCCTGTTGGCGGAGTGATTCCGGCCGGCGGTGTGCGCGGGTGGCCAGGACAACCAGGGCCGCCGGGCGCAGCGCGCGCAGCGCGCGAATGACGGACGGCACGGGCGTAGGACCACCGGCCCACAACGTGGGTGCGCCGCCGTCACGCAGCAGCAGCTCCGCCAGCGCCAGCGGGACGCGCGCGGGCTCTCCCTCCGCGCAGGTGAACAGCCACGGCGGGGTGCGGTCATCAAACGGCAACTGTTCCGTCAGCAGCTGCGTGGCGCGCAGGATGCGTTCGGTGGCCAGGCGCTCCTCCAGTCCGGTGAGGTGACCGCTCTCGCGGCGGCGCAGAGCAAGGTCCCACGCCTGTTCAACCACGCCCACCGCGGCGGTCCACGCTCCGGTGCGGCCGCGCAGCGCAAGCAGGTGCCCGGCGGCCTCGCCGGCATGGCGCGCGGCCAGGACGTCACCCAGGAAGCGTTCGTGGGCGGGGCGTTCCGCGGAGCGTCCGGAGGGGACGCCGGCCTGGGCGGCGCGGAGGCGCTCCACGTCCGCGGCGGCAAACCGACGGTGCCCCCCCGCGGTGCGCGACGCCCGGAGCAGGCCCGCGTCACACCAACGCTTCACGGTGGCGGTGCCCACGCCCAGTTGCCGGGCGGCCTGCGCAACGGTGACGAGTAAGGACTCCATGTTGTCCATCATACTTCGAGCGTTTCACCGCGTCACCATGCTCTGCCAACCGACCAAACCGCCCACCCAGCGAGCGGGCCGTCCTTCCCGCCGATACCTGGGCCACCTGGGAGGGCGAGGCTCCTGCCGAGCCGCGCCACCGGGCTGGAGCGTGACACGATGCGTTTCAACAGCGCGCTGGGTGCGTGGACGGGACTGGTGTTGGCCGCGGGGCCGGTGGCCGCGCAGTACCGGAACAACGGGTTGTTCGCGGAGGTGGGCGCGGAGAGCCACGAGGTGGCGCCGCTGACGGTGGCGACGGTGGCGGGCAGTGAGTTGGGTCTGCGGGGCTGGAAGGCGGCGTACCGGGAGCGCGTGCTGCCCGCGGGCCCCGGTGCGCGGCAGGGATGTCTGGCTCAGGTGACGGCTGGGGACGGCGGTCTGCCCTGCCGCTACGACTGGTGGGGCCTGACGGACGGTCCGTACCTGGGGGTGGGCGTCCAGCGCGTGGTGGGTGACCTGCTGGTGGACGTGTCCGAGGCGCCGCTGCTGCGCAACCTGGTGCTGACGGGTCGGACGGGGGTGGCGCCGGGGCTCACGCTGCCGTTCAGCCGTGACGTCGTGCGGCCGGCGGCGGCGTGGCACGCGGAGACGGGCATCCGGTGGAACATCCTGGATGAACAATGGCGCCCGTTCATCGGGCTGGCGGGCGGGATGACGGTGATGCTGGACCCGGTGGCGGTGCTGCTGCGGGCGCGGCGGATGGATGAGACGTGTCGCCGCGTGGAGGCGGGCGAACCGCTGGGCCCTTCGGACGTGTGCGTGCGCGAGGACTACCAACTGCCCAACGGGACGTCGGTGAACCCGTCGTACCTGTTGTTTGGCGCCAACGCGGCGCCGGTGCTGGTGAACCTGCGGCCGGAGGCGGGGCTGGAGTGGTTCTTCAAGGAGGACCTGAGCCTGCAGGCCAGCGTGACGGCGGCCGTGCACGGGACGCTGCTGCCGGCCTACCTGCTGCACCCGCCGTTCTTCGGCGTGGACGGGCGGGCCACGCTGGCGGTGGTGGCGTACTACTGACCGTCACCGCGCGCGGCGGTTGCTCACTGACAGCCAGACCCCTATGCCGCCCATGATGGCAATCACCGAACTTCCCCCGTAGCTCATCAGCGGCAGCGTGACGCCAACCACCGGGAGTGTGCCGGTGACCATGCCCACGTTGATGAACACGTGCCAGAAGATGAACGAGGCCACCCCGACGCTGAGCAGCGTGCCAAAGCGGTCCCTGGCGCGCGACGCGATGGAGATACCGGCCCACAGCAGGGCAAAGAAGAGGATGAGCAGGACGGCGCCGCCGAACAGGCCCCATTCCTCGCCCAGCACGCTGAACACAAAGTCCGTGTGGTTCTCCGGCAGGAAGCTCAACTGCGTCTGGGTGCCCGCCTTGAAGCCCTTCCCGTCGGTCCCACCGGAGCCGATGGCGATCATGGACTGGTTGGCGTGGTACCCGGCGCCCAGCGCATCCGCCTCAGGGTCCAGGAACGTGAGCACGCGTTTCTTCTGGTACGGCTTGAGCACGTTGAACCACGCCACCACGCTCCCCACCACGGAAAACACCGCGGCAATGATGACGGACACCGGTTTCATGCCGCAGAACAGGACCATGGACAGGCTGATGACGAGGTTGATGGACGCGGTCCCCAGGTCGGGCTGCACCAGGATCAGCACCACCGGCACGGCGATGATGTCGATGGGCGCGACCAGCGACCGCGGTGGGAAGCCCTGGCGAACCACCTTGAACACCGCCACCAGCAGCCACGCCAGCACCAGGACCAGCAGCAGCGTGCGGATGGTGCCACCGGAGACCTGCCAGCCCACCCCGGGAATCACCAGCGTGGCCGCGCCAATCTTCTCCCATTTGACGACGATGGCGGCCACCGCGCCCAGCGGGCGCGACAGGTTCAGCGGGCGGAACAGGTCACGCAGGGTGTACCCGCCGGGCACCTCCCACGCGGCCAGGTAGCGGGCCATCGTGAGAATCAGCGCCAGCTTCATCGGCTCGGACGGCTGGATGTTGATGGGCCCCACGGCCAACCAGCGCTTGGCGCCCAGGATGGCCCGCCCCTTCCACAGCACCAGCACCAGCAGCACCAGCACGACGACGTACAGCGGGTAGGCCACCTGTTCCAGGTTGCGGTAGTCCCACCGGCCGATCACCAGCGCGACCACCGCGCCGAACGCCACCCAGGTGGCCTGGTACAGATACAGCGTGGGCGCGGTCACCTGCGCGGCGGACGAGATGTTGACCACGCCGATGGTGGCGATCACGAGCGCGAAGAACAGCGGCGTGAGGTCCATGCCGCCCTGCCGCGACGACGACGACAGCGAGGAAGACAGCAGGCCGTATTCGCCGCGGGCGATCATGTCAGTCCTCCGCATCCACGACGGGCGGCGCGTCCGGCACGGCCGCTGCGGCCCCCGCCGGGGCGACGGGCTGCGGGACCACACGCACGCGGTCCCGTTCCGGCCGCGCGTGAAAGCCCTTCTTCTCAAAGTACGCGCGCATCACGGCCGCACTCACCGGCGCGCTGGTAGAACCGCCAAACCCGCCGTGCTCGGTGAGCGTGACCACCACAATCTCCGGCGCCTCCGCCGGCGCAAACCCGGCAAACCACGCGTGGTCACGCAGCAGGTACTCCGTCTTGGCTGCCTCCACGTGCTGCACGCTCTTGGACAGCCGGGCCACCTGCGCGGTGCCGGTCTTTCCGCCAATGGCAACGCCCGCCGTGCGCAGCCACAGACCCAGGCCCGGCGGATCATCCTTCCACATCACCCCCGCGGCGGTGCCGCCGGGTTTCACCACCTCGCTCATGCCGGTGAGGACCTCCTTCATTCCGGCAGCGGGCAGCGTGATCTTCCGCCGCAGGCGCGGCGGGTGCTCGTGGAGCACGCGCCCCTCCTTGTCCTCCGTGCGCAGCACCAGGCGCGGCTCATACAACATCCCGCCGTTGACAATGGCGGCGTAGCCCATGGCCAGTTGCAGCGGTGTGAGCACCACGTCACCCTGACCAATGGCGTTGTTGACCACGTAGCCGCCCTGGTAGCTGCCAAACCGCGTGACGTAGTAGTTCTCGTCGGCAACCAGGCCGGAGATCTCGCCGTCCAGCGGCACGCCGGTCTTCTCCCCCAGCCCAAACTCGTGCGCGTGTTGTGACAGCAGGTCCGCTCCCAGGTTGTAACCCAGCCGGTAGTAGTACGCGTCACAGCTGACCTGGATGGATTTCTGCAGCGCCACCCCGCCGTGGCCAAAGCGGTTGAAGCAGCGCCAGGTAGTGCGCCCCAGCTGGAAGAACCCGGGGCACGGCAGCACGCTGTCCGGGCCAATGCGTGACTCCAACAGCCCGGCGAGCGCGGTGAACAGCTTGAAGGTGGAACCGGGGGCGTAGTGCTGTTGGATGGCCTTGTTGATCCACGGCTGCAGGGGGTCCAGGTCCAGCGCACGCTTCTCCGCCGCGGTCATCCGTCCGCTGACCACGTTGGGGTCGTAATCAGGGAAGGAGGCCAGCGCCAGGATGGACCCGGTGGCCACGTCAACGGCGACCACCGCGCCGGCGCGGCCGCGGAAGCTCTCCTCGGCGGCGCGCTGCAGGTCCATGTCCAGCGCCAGCACCAGGGTCTGACCGGGCGTGGCCTCCACGCGGGCGTCATCGCCCAGCAGGGACCGCGCCCGGTCGTCGTTGAGGCGGCGGCCCTTGGCGTCCACCACCACCTTCTCCTGGCCGTCCTTGCCGCGCAGTGTCCGTTCGTAGCTGCGCTCCAGGCCGCGGCGCCCCATGTAGTCACCGCGCAGGTAGCCTTGCGGTTCCAATTCGCCCAGTTCCTGCGCGCCCACCTCGTTCATGTAGCCCAGCAGGTGCGCCGCCAGCGCGCCCTCGCGGTAGCGGCGGACCACGCTGCCGGTGACGTCCGCACCGGGCAGCTCACCCATGGATGCGGCGTGGCTGGCGCGCGCGTACGCGTCCCACGGGAGGTTCTGCTTGACCATGATGGGGACAAACCGGTTCAGCCCGCGGGCGCGCGCCACCTCCTTGCGCACCTCCGCCAGGCCGCCCTCCGGGAGGTCCAGCACGTGTTCCAGGCGGCGGAACACCAGCGCGGCGGTGGCAAAGTCATGCGGGTAGGCCACCAGGTCGGTGCCGCCGTTGTCGCCGGGGACCAGGTCCAGCCCGGCCACCTGGGTGGCCTCCAGGGCGGCACGGGTGGCGGTGACGGCGGAAGGGCTGAGCCCGGTGGCGATGACCACGGGCGCAACGTCCTTCTCGCCGACGCGCTTCTGGATGGCGTCCGCCACCTCGCGGGGGGCGCGCGCCACGCCGGCGGCTCCGAGCACACGCGCGAGCATGGCGCGGGCATCGGGGAGGAACGCGGGGGTGACAAACACGTCGTGGGAGGGGCGGTTCTCGGCCAGCACGCGGCGTTCGCGGTCACGGATCATGCCGCGTTCATGGGCCACGCGGCGCAGCTGGATGAAGTTGCTTTCGCTCTTCTGGCGGAGTTCCTGGTGGCGTTTGACCTGGAGCACGTAGAGGCGCACGACGAGGAACGCGAGCGCCACGCCCGCGACCGCGGTCAGCACGCGGAAGCGCACCCGTCCGAACTGTCGATCGCCGCCGATGCCCAGCGCCACCACGACGTGCACGCGCCTCCGTGCGGACACAATGCACTCCGCGCACCCCGTCCCGCAATGCGCCACCCGCCGCGCGCCGCGTCGCCCGGCCCCGCTCACCCATGACCAGCGCCGGCACGGGGTGGCCCCACCGCGGTGGGTCGGCGCGTGGCTCGGGGAAGGCGCACTCCACGACGTCGCGCTGGCTTCCTTGTGGGCCACCACCCTGCGTGCTACGGCGCGGCGCCTGTCGCCGGGGCGTGGCCGTCGGCGAGAACGGAGTGCCGACGTGCAGGTGAAGATTGACAAGACGCCGTTCCGGGACGTGTTGGTCGTGCGGTCCGAGGTGTTTGAAGACGCGCGCGGGTTCTTCACGGAGGTCTACCGGCAGGACCAGTTTGCGGAGCTGGGCGTGCCGTCCACGTTTGTGCAGTTCAACCACTCCGGCAGCGTGCGCAACGTGACGCGGGGGCTGCACTTCCAGTGGGAACCGCCCATGGGCAAGCTGATGCGGGTGACCCGCGGCGAGGCGTTCCTGGTGGCGGTGGACCTGCGCAAGGGCAGCCCCACGCTGGGCAAGGCGTTCACCGTGGTGGCCAATGACCACAACCGCCTGCAGGTGTTTGCGCCGGCGGGGTTTGCGCGGGGATTCTGCGTGTTGTCGGAATTTGCGGAGCTGCAGTACCTGTGCACGGGTACGTACTCCAACAAGGCGGAGAGCGGCATCCGGTGGAATGACCCGGCGCTGGGGATTGACTGGCCGGTGAAGGAGCCCATCCTGTCGGACAAGGACCAGAAGGCGCAGACGCTGGCAGAGTGGCTCAAGCGCCCTGAATCGGACCACTTCAAGTACTGACGGAGGTTTCCCGGATGCGCATCCTCGTCGCAGGCGGAGCGGGTTACATCGGCAGCGTGCTGGTGCCGCGGCTGTTGGAACGCGGCTACCAGGTGGACGTGGTGGACCAGCTGTGGTTCGGCAACCACCTCCCCGCGGGCGTGAAGATCATTGAGCGGGACCTGATGGACCTGGGTGAGAAGGACCTCGCCGGCTACCAGCAGGTCATCTACATCGCCGGGCTCAGCAACGACCCGATGGCGGAGTACAGCCCCGCGCGCAACTTTGTGGAGAACGGCGCCGGCGCGGCGTACCTGGCGTACATTGCCAAGCGGTGCGGTGTGGAGCGCTACATCTACGGCGGCAGCTGTTCGGTGTACGGCTACACGGTGAACGAGCTGTACGACGAACAGAGCCCCACGGTGAGCAGCTACCCGTACGGCATCAGCAAGCTGCAGGGCGAGTTTGGCTCCATGCAGCTGCGCGACGACAAGTTCTCCGTCATCTGCTTCCGGCAGGGGACGGTGAGCGGGTATTCGCCGCGCATGCGGTTGGATCTCATTGTGAACACCATGTTCAAGTGCGCCGTGGAGGACAAGACCATCACGGTGAACAACCCGGCCATCTGGCGCCCGCTGTTGGCCATCCAGGACGCGGCCAGCGCCTACGTGCGCGCGGTGGAGGCCCCGCGGGAGATCTCCGGCGTCTTCAACGTGGCCTCCGGCAACTACACGGTGGGCGAAGTGGCGGACTACGTGAAGCACGGCGTCAAGGAGTCCCTGGGGATTGACGCGCGCATTGTCATCAAGCACGTGGAGGACTTCCGCAACTACAAGGTGTCCACGGAGAAGGCGCGCAACGTGCTGTCCTTCAAGCCGCGCCACGACGTGGAATCAATCGTCAAGGAGCTGGCGGAGAACCTGGAACGCTTCAAGGCGTTTGACACCGAGCGGTTCTACAACATCCGCACGTTCAAGAAGCTCAACCCGGTCCCGCACTGAGGAGGTTCCCGTGAAGGTGGCGGTCATTGGCGCCAACGGCCAGCTGGGCGTGGACGTGGTGGCGGCGTTCCGCGCCGCGGGGCACGACGTGGCGGAGCTCAACCACGACCGGTTGGACGTGGTGGACCTGGACGGGTGCCGCAGTGTGCTGGGCGATGCACGCCCCGCCCTGGTCATCAACACCTCCGCCATGCACCACGTGGACAAGTGCGAAGCGGACCCCGCGCGCGCCTTTGCGGTGAACGGGATGGGCGCGCGCAACCTGGCGCTGCTGGCGCGCGAGCTGGACCACGCGCTGGTGCACGTCTCCACGGACTACGTGTTTGACGGCGCCAAGCGCGCACCGTACGTGGAGACGGACCTGCCGCGTCCGCTCAACGTGTACGGCAACACCAAACTCTCCGGTGAGCTGTTTGTTGCCACCCTGGCGCCGCGGCACTTTGTGGTGCGCACCTGCGGGCTGTTTGGCGGCGCGCCGTGCCGCGCCAAGGGCGGGCTCAACTTCCCGCGCCTGATGCTCAAGCTGGCCCGGGAGCGCGGCATGGTGCGCGTGGTGGATGACGAGCACGTGGCGCCCACCTACACGGTGGACCTGGCGCAGGCGCTGCTGGGCCTCACCGCGACGACGCACTACGGCCTGTACCACGCGGTGTCGACGGGCGGCTGCAGCTGGTACGAGCTGGCGCGGCACGTATTCGAGCTGACCGGCACCCCGGTGGACCTGCAGCAGGCCGCGCCCGGCGAGTTCCCCGCCAAGGTGCCGCGGCCGCTGTACTCGGTGATGGACAACGGGAAGCTCGCCGCCGCGGGCGTGTGCATGCCCACCTGGCAGGACGCCCTCACCCGGTTCCTTCGCGCCGGCTGACCCGCATGGCCCGCACCTTCCACGCGCTCTACCTGCAGCACGGGGACCGCCGCCTCCCGGAGGCGCTGGCCGCCGTCCGCCGCATCCATGAGTGCGTCTTTCCCGGCCTGGAGCGCCGCATCGTCGTCACGGACAACGCGGTCACCTCCGGCGGCGCCAGCCCGGTGGCGGCGGACACCGTGCTGGTGGCCGGGGACAACACCTACCGCGAATTCAGCGGCTGGGACCGCGGCTGGCGCTGGCTGGAGGAGCACCGCGCGCCCGCGGACGACGACGTGCTGTGCCTGTGCAACGACACGTTCATGGCGGACCCGGAAGCGGAGGACTTCCACCGCCTGGACGGCGCCACCGCGCTGCGGGACCTCCAGGCGGGCCGGCTGCTGGGGCACGTGGACGGGCTGGCGGCTGACGTGAACGTGTTCGGCACACCGCTGCGTCACTGGATCAAGAGCAACCTGGTGCTGATGAGCGTGCGCACGCTGCGGGACCTGGCGCCCCTCACGCTCACCCTGGCGGATGAAGAGCTGTTTGTGGACGACCCGGCGGTGTTCTTCCGCGACCGCGATGACCTGGGGCGCGACTACCGCGAGTTCATCAAGGGCTTCCTGCAGGGCCGGCCCAACGCCGCGCTGTGGCGGTGGCACTCGGCGCGCCCGTTTGACCACGACAACCTTGCGCTGTTCCGCCTCAAGGCCCGCGCCATCCTGTCGGAGCACGGGCTGAGCGCGCGCGCCGCGCGCACCGGCCACGCCATCGTGGACATCTCGGCGCCGCGGCTGCCGTCCAAGGAGCTGCGCCACCGCCTGCGCTTTGAGCTGTACCGCACCGGTGCCTGGCGCCTGGTGCCGCGCTTCCGGCGGCGCTTCAACGTCTGACCCCGGTTCACTCGCCGGGCTTCAGCACGTCAAAATGCACCTTGTCACCGGACTTGGGGACGCTCATGCGCTGGTTGACCCACGCCGCCAGCAGCGGTCCGCCCAGTGACACTCCAATGAGCCCAATGCCCCACACCAGGAACGCCAGGACCAACAGCGGCCCCGCCAGGCCCCACCCGTAGTAGCCCGCCGGCGTGTACATCCCCCCAAATCCCGCTCCCCACGCCGACCAGACCAGCACCGCGGCAATGATCCCGGCCACCAGCGTCCCCACCAGGCCCACGCCGGTGGCGACGAGCGTGGGCACCAGCAACCCGCCGCGGCGCCCGCCCAGCCAGGACATCAGCAGCCACGCCAGGAAACCGCTGGCCCCCACCACCAGGGACGCCCACAGCACCACCACAAGGAATGAGAACGGCGCCGCCGGGCCAAACACCCACGCAAACCAGATGCACGGCAGCGCCACCAGCAGCAGCGGCACCACGGACGCCGCCAGCCCGGCCAGCAGCCAGCCCAGTTCGCCCTTGAATGGTGACGACGACGCGGACGACGAACCCTTGGGCGCGGCGCGGCCCTTCTTCACCGGCTGCCACTCCACCGCGGGGGCCGCCACCTCCGCGCCGGCCGGTTCCACGGCGGGCGCACCGGCAAGGGTGACAAGGAGCATGGCAGTGATCATGGGTGGCTTCCTCCTGCGCGGCCCGGGCGGCGCCGCACGCTGGCCGCCTTCTACCTCACACAGGTCACCGCGGCTGCGGTGGCCGTGCTCTCCACCGGACCGAACCCCAACTCAAACCCCTGCCCCATGCACCACTGCCCCACCGCGTGGCCGCACGCGGCGCGCAACGACCCGTCAGACACGCACGCCAGGAGCCGGCCAAGCTCCCCGACGACGCCACGCCGTGGCCCCCGGCGTCCCCCGGCCACCCCGGCGCGCACGTCCCCTCATCACAGGAATGACCCGGTGCGCAGTCCGCCGCCCCTGTGCACCGGTACGCCACCGTGTCCGGGCATCCCGCGACGACGAGGCACGCGACGGTGAGTGCGGCCCCGATGCGCAATGGACGCATCCGTCCGACGGTAGCCGGGGTCCCCGCCCGGTCAAGCTTCCAGCGCCGCGCGGTCCAGCACTTCCACCAGGCCGGCCAGGTCCGCCGCCCCACCGGACGCCGCCACCCGCACGGATTCCGGCCACGCAGCGCGGCCCCGGCCGGGCGGGTCCTTCAGCAGCGCCTCCAGCGCGCCGCGGTTGGCTGTGGCCGCCGCCGCGGGGTCCATGCGCGTGGCGCCGTCCAGGTCCGCCAGGGTGACCGCCGGCACCGCCCCCGGCACCACCAGAAAGCGCTCCAGCGCCGCATCCGGCAGCCCCACGCCCTCGCGCGCCACGCACAGCAGGATGCGGGCGCAGCCCGCCAGCAGCGCCAGCCGTGCAGCCGGATCCACCGGGGCGGTGCCCGCGGACCACGGCTGGCCCGGCCCGGCCACAACGACAAACGCCGTGGCACCGTCCACCCCGTGGAGCACCTGCCACGCCACGCCGGGCAAGCGCAGCAACGCCTGCAGGGCCGCCTCCGCCGCCAGCCGCGGCGCGGCCGACGCCTCCGCCGTGCGCACCCACGCTTCGCGCTGGCGGTCCAGCAGAAACGCGGGCCGCAGGCCGCGGGTCCCGCCCGGGACCGACGCGGTGCCCAGGCGCGCCAGGCGCGGGCCGCGCAGCGCCTCCAGCCAGCGCGCTGGGAGGCGGAAGCCGGGCTGCTGTTTCACCACGGCCTCCAGCAGCGCCTCCGCGCGTTTGTCGTCGTGCAACGCCAGGAAGCGCGCCGCCGCCCGCAGCGCCAGCCGGGAGAAGTCCCGGCCCTGCCCGGGGAGCGCGGGAAGCAGCACGCCCGCCACGCGCTCCAGCGCCGGCCGCGCCAAGCCCGGTTCAAGCGCGGTCTCCACCAGCGGCACCAGCAGCGCCGGCGCCAGCGTCCGCAGTTCGCCGTCGGGGAGCGACAGCATCACCTCCAGCCCCGCCCGAAGAGTGGCCGCGGGCGCCCGCGTTTCCCCGTGCCCCGCCCGGGCCACCGCGCACACCGGCGCCACCGCCGCGGCCAACTCCGGCGGGACCTGCGCCGCCGCCGCGTCCCACGCGCGGCCAAAGGCTTCGTTCTCCAGCAGCCCCAGCAGCGCCTGCACCCGCGCCGGACCCTCAAAGATCTCCAACATCACCTGCAGCAGCCGGATCAGCCGCGCCGTGGACAGCGCCGCAAAATCAATCCGCCGCACCGCCTCGGCGAACGCCTGCGCCTGCTCCGCGCGCGTGCGCAGCTGGGTCAGCGTCTCCAGGTACATGAGCAGCACGCCCACATCGCCAGTGAGCCGCACCGCACCAGCCAGCAGCCGCGCGCGGGCTTCCGCGTCGGAGCGCGCGGGCTCGCGGGCCAGCGCGGACTCCACCGCGGCGCGGTCCAGCTTGGCCAGCAGGTGACGGCACACCCCGCGGTCGGACGGCTCACGCTGCCCGTTGACCAGCAGGTCCTCCGCTGCGTTGAAGGTCAGCCGCAGCACCGGCCGGTGCGCGCGCAGGAACTCCAGGTGGCGGCGCATCTCGGCCACCTCGGCCGGGCTCATTGGCTGGTCCGCCGGCGCGTCGCGGAGCAGCCCGGTGACGTCGGGGACCAGCGCCTTGGGTGGCGGCGGCGGGCGCGCGGGTTTGCGCGGGTTGTCACGCGGAGCCGGGCCCTTGGGCCCCGGGGATCCGCCTCCAGGCTTGCCCTGGGCAGGGGCTCCCCCGCCCTGCGGCGGCGGGCCACCTGCGCCGCCGCTGCCGCCTCCGCCACCTCCTCGTCGCCGGCGCCTGCGCTTGCCGCCTCCGGCCGGCGCTCCCGGCGTGCCCGGCCGCCCCTGCAATGGACCCTGGCTCATGACGTCGCTCATCACCCCGGAGGTGCCCGGCGTGCAACCGGCGGCCGCGCTCAACCGGTGAAACACCCCGGGTCCCGCTCAGCAGGCCGGCAGGTTGGGTCGCCGCGGTGAATGGGCCAGGTTGGGCTTGGAAGGCCGTCGCGGCCGGGGGAATCCCGCGGCCACCTTGATGCCATCGGTGCCTTCCGGACCGGGTATCGCTGGCGGATTGGGCCAAGCGGCGCGATGGGTCCTGGACCTGTGCGGGGGTGTGCGCCCCGCATCCGTAATGTCCACATTACGGTCCACCCTCAGGGACAAGCCCCCCCCGGCGCTTTCACCGCGAACCTCCGCGCGGCATCTCGCGACGGGGGTGGATGGGTCAGGTGCGGTTGGGACCCGGCGGCGCGGGGGCTGCGCCCGCCACATGGATGCTGTTTCAACTCCCCGGCGCCCCCACGTAGGACGCCAGCGCCGGCTCCCACAGCGCGGGCAGGCTCACCGGCGGCGGGTTGCGCACCTCCTCCGCCCACACCGCCCCGCGCAGCGCGTACAGGGGGTCCACGTGGGACGACACCACGCTCCAGCAGTTTGCGCCGGACAGCCGCCCGGGGTCCGTTCCGCCCGGGCGCGTGAAGGCGTCCACCACCATCTCAAACACCACCGAATCCCAGGCCAGCCCAACGTGGGAGACGTACCGCAGTGGGCACACGTCCTGGATGCGGATGTTGGCGGCGCCCTCCAGCCGCGCCGTGGCCCGCCAGAAGGACGGTTGCACCAACGTGTCCTGCGCCGAGTAAATGCTGGTGTAGGACACCTCACCCGGCGTCTCGTCTCCGTCGTTGAGCGTGCGCAGGAAGTCACTGCCCACGCGCATCTGCAGGCATGCCGGGGAGGCGCACGGCAGCGGCGCAAACAGGCTTGCCACCACGGTTCCATGGTGCGGCGTGCCCAGCGTGACCACGTCATCCACCATGGCGCGAAGGTCCGGCCAGTACTTGAGCGCCCAGCGCGGCTCCAATCCGCCCTGGCTGTGCCCCAGGATGTCCACCTTGCGCCCCGTCATGGCGTGGATGCGCCGCACCGCGTGCACCACAAACTCCGCCGCCACCTGGATGTCCCCCAGCGCCCGCCTCGGCAGCTTCACCGTGCACGTGTCAAAACCCGCCGCCGGCAGCGCACCCAGGTAGTTCCACCCCCAGTTCTCGTCGGGAGTCACGCCCGTGCCGTGCACCAGCAGCACCGGTTCATGCTCCGGGTGCGCAAAGCCCTCCGGGCAGCGCAGCGCCGTCTCGCGCTCCAGCGGGTCGGTCCGCAGCGGTGGGTCGGACTGGGCCAGCAGCGGCGGCGTCCACAGCAACAGCACCGCCACCCAAGTCCCCGGGTGGCTACCTCTGCGTCGGCTGTCCATGCGGTGAAACCCCTTCACGCCCGCGCCAACTGTGGCCCATCCCCGCCGGCCCGTCCACAGCCCGCGCCGTCACCGCGCGTTCGCACCCCGGCACGTCTGCAGGTGCAGCCGCGCCGCCTCGTAGCCCGGCTGCAGCGCCAGGGTGCGCTCAAACACCGGCGCCGCCTCATCACACCGGCCCAGCGTCATCAGCGCGTGGCCCAGGTTGAAGGTGGCCTGCACGTGCCGGGGCTGCGCCGCCAGGAACCGCCGGTACACCGCCACAGCGTCCTCCAGCTTCCCTGTCATCTGCAGCGCAAAGCCGCGGAGGAAGCCCGCGTCCGCGTAGCCGGGCGCCACCTGCTCCAGCCGCTCCAGGAACACCAGGGACCCGGCGTAGTCCCCCGCCACCTGCAACTCGCGCGCGGCGCGGTGCTGATAGGTCGCGTTGCGGCCGTCCAACTCCGCCGCGCGGCGCGCTTCGGCCGCTGCTTCACGCGTGCGCCCCAGCTCCGAGAGGGTCACCGCGTACCAGTAACGCGTCTGCGCCCCGCCCGGGTCACGCCCCACCGCCGTGCGCAACAGCGCCAGCCCCTCCTCCACCTCCCCCTGCGCCACGCGCGCGCGGCCCAGGTTCACCTCCACCAGGATGTACCCCGGCGCCATCTCCAGCGCCTTTTCCAGCAGCGCGCGCCGCTCTGCCAGGTCCGCCGTGGCCATGCCCAGGTTCAGGTGCGCCAGCGGGCCGCCGCCGTGCAGCACGCTGTACCGCCACAGTGACGCCTCGGAGCGCCACGTTGTGTTCAAGTACACCGAGCACCCCGCCCACCACACCAACGCCGCCGCCGCCACCGCGCCCGCGCGCCGGCCGCTGCGCACCCGCGCCAGGCCCAGCCCCAACAGCAGGAACAGGAACGGGCTGGATGGATAGGGCCGGTAATCCACCGCCAGGTGGTGCAGCGGCAGCACGCCGGAGGTGGGGAACATGGGGATCCAGTAGGCCAGCACCAGGAACGCCACCGGCGGGGCGCGCCGGGACAGCGCCACCGCCAGGCCAATGCTCCCCAGGATGAACAGCCCGCCGGCCAGCACGCCCGGCTCCAGCAGGCTCGTCGCCGGCGGCACCTGCGGGTCCTGCCGGATGGGGAGGGGCCAGGCGAAGTTCGGCAGGTAGTGGAACAGGTGCAGCCGCGCCTGGGTGAACGCGTAGCTCCACCGCTCTCCCCTGCCGGCCATGACGGTGGAGAAGTCAGAAAATCCCAGCACGTACTTCTCAAACGCGAAGAACGCCCCCACCACCCCCGCCGACGGGAGCGCCCAGGCCCACGTGCGCGGGCGGAGCCAGCCGCCGCCCCCCAGCGTGGCTTCAAAGACCACAATGAGCGCCGGCGCCACCACGCCGTCCGTCTTGGAGAGCAGCGCCAGCGCCAGCAACCCCAACGCCGCCGCCCAACGCCCCGCCGTGGTCCCCATGCGCCGCATGCGCACGTGCGCCAGCAGGCACGCCCCCAGAAACACCTGCATCAGCGCCTGGTCACGCGCGCAGATGTAATTCACCAGGATTCCTGACACCGGGTGCACCGCAAAGGCCAGCGCCGCGCCCAGCGCCACCACCCGCGGGTGCGCGGGCGTGAAGCGCCCGCACCAGAACAGCAACAGCTCCAGCAGCAGCAGGTAGACCACGTACGCCGCCACCCCGTGCAGCAGCATGTTGCCCAGGTGGTAGCCGGGCAGGCTGTCCCCGGCGATGGCGTAGTTCACCGACAGACTCAGCGGCAGCAGCGGGCGGTAGGCCGCGATTCGCTCCAGCGTGGACATGGTCCGCGGGTCCGTGAAGTGCACCCACGGCCGGCTGAACTGCTGAATCCCCGGGTTGTCCTTCACCCGGTAGAAGTCATCCAGGTGGAAGCCGTTCCACAGCGTGTTGGCAAACACCGCCCCCACCACCAGCGCCAACAACCCCGCCGCCACGTGCGCCGGGCGGTGCTCCCACCACCACCGCGCCCGGCTCAGCACCGCTTTCTCGTCGGGCGCAACGCTCGCCATGCCTCTTCACCCGGGTACCGCGCCAGCGCGGCAGCGGCGCGGCACGGATACCGGGCCGCTCGTCTGCGCTGCAACGGACCCGCCCTGTCTGCAGGCCCCACCCCGTGCACCGCGCTCGTCGCCGGGAACGCGCAATCCGTTCGGCGGGCGGGGCCAGGACTTTCCGTCGCTGGGAGTGTTGAGGGCAACCTGAAGGGCGTGTTAGCGCGGCCACGGATGGGGCGCGGGAATGTCGCTCCGCCCGTGGAGGCAACGTGTCGACGAAGCACTGGACGATGAAGCGGTCTCACCTGGTTGCGGCGCTGGCGTTGGCTGTGGGGTCGCTGGCGGGTTGCGGCGGTCCTCCGGGCCGTGACGGTGACCCGGGCCAAGCAGGACCCAGCGGAGAGGTGGGCCCAACCGGCGACACCGGGCCGCGCGGACCGCGCGGTGACACGGGCGATCCCGGCCCCACCGGCGCTCCCGGCCCCGCGGGCAGCACCGGCGCCACCGGGGACACCGGCGCCACCGGAGACACCGGCCCCAGCGGCCCCACCGGGGACACCGGCCCCCAGGGCCCAACGGGCCCCACCGGGGACACCGGCCCCCAAGGCCCGCGCGGCAACACCGGCCCCCAGGGCCCCGCCGGCCCCCAGGGCCCCGCCGGCAGCACCGGCCCGCTGGACACCGAGCTCGGCCCCTACGAAGACCTGCCCGGCGTCGCCGTCACCATCACCACCATCACCGGCGCCACCCGGTCAGACGGCAACTTCCAGGCGGGGGACACGCTGGCGGTCACCTTCTCCATTGCCACGCAGGACGGCGCCGCCATCCCGCTGAGCGAGGTTGACAGCGCCGCCATCTGGGTGGCCGGGCCAACCAACCACTACCAGCGCGTCATCCCCTCGGCGCGTGATGCGTTCTCCCTCAGCGACGTGAAAACGCTGGCCGCCAGCAACGGCAACGGCACCTACACGTACACGTTTGCCGCCCCGCTGCCGGCCACCTACGGCTCACCGCTGTTTGACACCACCAAGTTCACCCAGGGCGAACTCACCGGCCAGACCCTGGAAGCGGGGACCTACAGCGTGTCGCTGCGCCTGTACAAGAACTACTCGGTGGAGGGGACCACCTACCGCGACGTGGGCTACGACGTGGGGTACTTCCTCCTTGGCGCGGCCACGGTCCTGGACCCGCGCGCGGTGGTGACGGACAACAACTGCAACCAGTGCCACGTGCGGGTGCAGGCCCACGGCGGCAGCTACCGCAGCGTGAATCTGTGCGTCACCTGCCACACCGCCGGCGCGGAAGACCGCAACAGCACGGACACCGGTGACGCCACCCCGCAGACCATTGAGTTTGGCGTGATGATCCACAAGATCCACAACGGCGAGCACCTGCCCTCCGTCAACGGCATCACCGTCGACGCCACGGGCAACCTGGTCTACGGCACCGGTACGCCGTACGCCGTGGGCGGCAACGTTGCCACGGACTACTCCAACGTGGCCTTCCCCGTCTGGCCCAACCTCAACATCGCCATGCCCAGGGACCAGGGCTATTCCGCCCTCACCCCCGCCGCCAAGGCCGCCGAAGACCGCGTGCGCACCGGCGTCACCGCCTGCGCCAAGTGCCACGGTGACCCTGACGGCGCCACCGGGCCCATGCCCGCCCCGGCCCAGGGTGACAACGCCTACACCGCCGCCTCCCGCCGCGCGTGCGGCTCCTGCCATGACGACGTCAACTGGGACCGCACCTACCGCGCCAACGGCCTGTCCATGGGCGCGCAGAGCGGTGAGACCTCCTGCCTGATGTGCCACAGCGACTCCCTCTACGGCTCCGTGCAGACCGTGCACCGCCACCCGCTGGAGGACCCGGCCATCAACAAGGGCGCCAGGTTCAACCTCACCGCCGTCACCGGCGGGACGGGCGGCGGCGGCAACTTCCAGGCGGGGGATCCCGTGCTGCTCGCCTTCACCATCCAGGATGACGCCGGCGCTGACCTGCCCATCGGCGCCATGGACGCCGCCAGCGCGCTGATTGTCGGTCCCACCACCAACTACAACGCCGTGCTGCCCTATCCCTCCGCCAACGGGCTGGCCATCAACCCGTTTGATTTCAGCGGGCGGCTGGTCTCCAGCTCCACCAACGGCAAGGGCGCCATGAGCAAGGTGCTGCCCGCCTCCATCACCGCATCCGAACCCCTGGAGGTCCGCTTCTCCTCCTCCACCGCCTTTGACGTCACCGGCCGGCTCTCCGGCGCGCTGGGCAGCGGCACCCTGGCCACCGCCGCCAGCACCAACCCGGCGGGATCCTCCGTCTCCGCGCTGGCGCTGTCCGCCGCCACCGCCGCCGGCACCTGGTCCATTGAGTTCACCAGCGCCACGGCGTTCACCGTCAAGAACCCGTCCGGCACCGCGGTGGGTGCCGGGGGAACCCTGCCCGCCGCCACCGCGGCGTCCACGCGGTTTGCCAATGCCGCCATATCCTTCAATCTCAGCGTTGGCACCACCGCGTTTGCCACCGGCAACACCGTGTTTGTCACCGTGTTCAAGGGCGGCGCCGCCAACGCGGTGGTGTTTGGCATCATCCACGGCCGCACGGCGTTTGCTGCCAATGACCGCTTCTACCAGGAGGTGGTGGCGCCGGCCGCCAGCTACACCGTCAACCTCCCCATGGACCTGGCCTTGGAACTGCTGGGCCGCGGTGACGGCACCGTGGGCCAGCAACTCACCGCCGCCAACCTCCCCGTCTACTGGGGCCGCCAGCTGGTTTGGGAGCGCACCGCCCTCACCGGCACCGCCACCGCCCTCACCGCCCCAAGCGCGTTCCTGGACCGCTACATGGACGTGGCCGCCGTGGATGCCGGGCTTGCCAGTGGGGACTTTGTCGTTGTGGACAACGGCGGCACCGGCACGGAAGAGTACGTGCAGGTTGGCCTGGTGGAGAACACCGCCAGCCTCAAGCGCGTGTGGTTCCGCACACCGCTGCGCTACGCGCACGCCGTCGGCACGGCGTTCCAGGAGGCCACCTTCACGCTGCGCCTGGAAGGCACGGATTACACGTTGGATGACACCAACGGACGCATCACTTCCGCCGGCACCGGCTTTGGCAGCGGCAACCCGGTGATCATGAGCTACCGCACCCATGGCCGGTTCGGCTGGCGCCGCCACGGTGGAGACACCGTGCAGGCGGTCTACGCGGCGCCGCCCAATGACTCCCCGGACCTGGGCGAATCCGCCGGCGAATGGGCGGGCAGGTCCTACGTGGACGGGACGTACACGGTGGGCCTGTGGGCCGCGCCGAATATCGACGTGGCCCTGTTTGGCGAGCTGCAGACCTACCGCGGCACCTCCGAACCGGCCACGCGGGACGTCCTGTACGGCGGCGCCACCACCGTGGCCCCGTACGGCTTCATCTCGGGCGCGGGGAATACCTGCTATTCCTGCCACAATGACCTGTATTTCCACGGCGGCGGCCGCCACGGATTCAACACCTGCATCCTGTGCCACGGCATTGCCGGCGGCGAGGACTGGGCGCGCTACAGCCCCAATACGGCCTATACCGTGGGCGCCACGCCCGGCGTGACCATTGATTTCCGCACCATGCTGCACAAGATCCACAAGGGTAAGGAACTGGCCAACGCGGCAACCTACCAGGTCAACGGCTTCTCCAGCGCAGCCAGCTACGCTGAGGTGGTGTTCCCCGCCTGGCCCGACGGCACCAAGAACTGCACCACCTGCCATGGCACCAGCACCGCCTGGGAGTACCCCAGCGCGCCCGCGCACCCGGACCAGACCACGGACCCCACGCCGGCCAGGTTTGTGTGCGGCGCGTGCCATGACTCCACCGCGGCGCAGGCGCACATTGACAGCAACACCAGCCCCGCCGGCCAGGAGTCCTGCGCCGTCTGCCACGGCCAGGGCCGCGACAAGAACGTGAAGCTGGCCCACAAGGTCCGCTGAGCGCGCGCGTGGCCCGGCGGGGGCACCTTCACCGCCGCCGGGCCGCTGTCTTCCCCGTCAATCTGTGCTGCCCGCGCGCGTCACGGCACCGCCAGCTTCTCCGCCGCGGCCCCGGCCCTGCCGCGCAGTGGGCGTCATCTTCTCCAAGCGCCCGGCCGACCGCCCCCAACGTCCATGATGTCATAGCCACCACGCGGGAGCCCCTCTCCCGCGTGCACCACAACCCCTGGCCGACCCCGCTCAGCAGCGGTCGGTGCTCTCCACGCCCATGTCACACGCACGGGTTGTGGTTCACTTGAGGTCGTCGCGATCAACTCCCTCAGATGGACTTTTGCCTCCTTTCCATGCCGGGCACACTCGTGGCAACGAACTCGGCCATTCCGCCCTAATCACGGAGTTGCCGAGGACCCATGCGACGGTTCGCAATGTCTTGTCGACGCGCGGCAGGACGATGCGTGGTTTGGCCGCGCTCGGCGGCGCCCCGGGCACCCCCACGGGCGCAATCGCCCACGGGGTGGGACGCTTCACCAGGACGGGCCGTCTATGGCTGTAGGGCCGTCTGGCTGAACGTCCACCACCGGATTTCTCCTCGAAGGACCGCGAAGAGGCGGACATTGTCCATGGCCATGAGGCGCGGGTCACGGGGCACCTGGCTTTCCGGGATTGGAATCTCGCGCACGGTTGCTTGGTCCACGTTCACCCAAAACACTCTCCGGTCGGCACGGCGGACAACAAGATGGTCCAATGAGGCAAAGAGCGTGAGATGGGTGCCCACACCCGCGGCGGTGCCCGCAGACTCGGGCAGCTTGATGCGGCGCTCCTCCGACCAGCCGGCCTCGGCAAGTCGGAGCACGAGGAGGGCCCGACCCGCGACGACGATGCGAGAGCGTGAAAAGACAATGTCCGAAGGAGTGTCTGGCAACCTGATGGACTGCGCGACCCGAAACGCCCCGGATTCACGCCGATAGACGTCCAAGTGATAGGCACCGCCGTGATGCTCTGTGGTCAGCACCAGCGTCGAGCCATCCGGTGAAAGCGAGAGCCCCCACCAAAGATCGCTCGCGGTTGGGGCAAAGGGAAGCTGCGTCCCGTGCCAGCGACCTGCCTCCTTTTGAAACTGGAGAAGAGCAGAACTGGCCTCGTCGAGCGGCTCGTTCCTGATGTCCGACCCCGGATTGGCGAGGGTGAACAGTTGGCCACCACGAAGGATGACCGGTTTCCCGTATCCGGACTCGAAACCGCGGGCTCCGCTCTCGCGCCACGGCGGAATCACCTCCACACGTGACCAGCGTCCCTCCGCCTCCTCAAGGACGAGAAGCGAGCAATTCCAGTGCTCGCCGAGCCGCCCCACCGCCAGGCGCGTACCACCCGCGGATGCGTCGAGCGCCAACTCCGGCGCATAGTCGACGTCACCATCCTGGTCCGTATGCACTGGAATGCGGGTGGTCCAGTGGATGGCTCCCGCCCCGAGAACGCCCGCCCACACGTACGGCGTCCGCGATTCGCCCTGGTGCCCTCCAACGAGGATCCGAATTCCTTCAACGGCAATGGACGTAATCTCGAAGCCCGGCGGACCGTTGGCGCGGCCTGGTTCTCCCAACACAATGGGCGGCTCCGCCTGTGTGCTCGGGGACCCCTGCCCGGGCTGCGGCGCGGGTCCGGCGCTGGGGGCGGGATTGCTCGGATGGTCGGACATGGGTCCCTTTGGCAGCTGGGCAGGTTGCGGATTGCCGGGGCACGCCGCGAGCAACAGCGCAGGGAGTGTGACCACCCGCAGGAGCCTCGCGAGTTCGTTCGTCGCTGTTGATGATACCGCTCCGGTGTCGTCACGCTCGCGGGAATGTGAGAACCGCAACACAAACGTATTGGAATGCTGTAGGGGGTGAGCAGGTGCCCTTCGGAACGCACCATCCGGCATGTCCTGGGCCTCACAGGAGGGCCTCCAGATTCGACTCCTCACGCCGTAGACTGTGCCCCGCGCGGCGGCTTCCGGCAACCGGCTCCCCCGGCTGGTCTTCGGTAGGCTGCAAGGTGCCAGGCGGATGCCGGAGGCCGCCGTGAGGGAACGCAACGAGCTCCGTGCAGCAGGTGGCTGTCGCCGTCAGGGACGGACCCTGCCGTGGTGCGCCCGGAGTGACCAAACCGCATGATGCGGTGCGGCGGCGGAACCGCTCCAGGGAGCACGCCACGGGGCGTGTGGTTGAACCCAGCACCGCACCCGTGCGGACGCGGCTGGGGCGCATGCTTGGCTTCTCACGGCTGAATGGGCAGCTTGCCGCTTGATTGCACCGACCCCGGGAAATAAATGGCTCTCCTGCACTCCGAGTGGGTCTGATTGCATTGAATTCACCAGCGTTTCGTTGGCTGTGGCGGGCAAGACCCACCGGGCTTGACATAGGCAGCGCGATGACGGCCTCGACGCCCGTACTCCGGGCAGCGGCGCT
>JACRCW010000019.1 GCA_016218805.1 Deltaproteobacteria bacterium
CTGGACACCCAACAGCTTCAGCCATATGTGCGCGTCCGCGTCCGTTCCGTGGCCTGTGTGATCGTCGACAAACACCACGGTGGCATTGGAACGGATGCTGTCGCCCCCCCTCCGGGACCCACTTTCATGTCAGGAGAGCCAAATAAATCACGGGCCGCAGGCTTCCGTTGTCGCCGTTTCAAACCAGAGGTCCATGGCTTGGTCAACAAAGTAGGCGCCGTACGCCGTGTCATAGAACCAGCGTCCTCCCGCGTAGGGGTTCCCCGTCTTCCCCAACACCGTCAGGGACTGCGACGGATCGGTGATTCGGAACGAGTAGACGCTGCCAACGGTGAGCATGGGCCCCTGGAGCGCCAGGGTCTGGGGACCGGTCACATTGGGCAGGGTATGTTGGCCGGAGTACAACTCGGTGGTGAGCCCTTCCCCCGCGTACACCCGCAGCGTCACCGTTTGTGAACCGGAAAGTCCGTTCTTGTAGATCGTCAGGCCAACCAGTTGGCCGGCCATCCCCGCGGTGAAGCTCTGTGCGCCGTCGTAGATCAGCGCCCCGGTGCTGGAGGCGTCCTGGCGCTGGTCCACGCGCGTCTGCGGGTTGGGTGTACCCGTGCATCCTCCGCCCACGCAGTGGTCTCCGGCCGTGCACGCCTGCCCGTCGTCGCAGGACGTGTTGTCGGCCGCGTTGACGTAGGAACACGCGCCCGTGGCGGGCGCGCAAGTGCCCACCTGGCAGGCAACCGGCGCGCAACTCACGGGGGTCCCGCCGGCACAACGCCCGGCAAAACAGGCGTCGCTCTGCGTGCAGGCGTCTGCGTCGTCACAGGCGGCGCCGTTGGGTTGGCCGGTGCAGGGCCCGCCGCAAACTTCCGCTATTGACGTCTCAAACCAGAGGTCCAATGCCTGGTCAATGAAATAGCTGCCATACGCCGTGTCATGGAACCAGCGTCCGCCCGCGTAGGGGTTTCCCGTCTTCCCCACGGATCCCAGGGACAGTGACGGGTCGTTGATGCGGAAGGAATAGACCCCGCCGGCGGTGAGCATGGGTCCCTGCAGCGACAGGGTCTGTGGACCGGTGGCGTTGGGCAGCGTGTGCTGACCGGTGTACAGTTCCGTGGTGAACCCTTCCCCCAGATACACCCGCAGCGTCACCGTCTGGGAACCGGAAAGACCGTTCTTGTAGATCGTGAGGCCAACGAGCTGGCCGGCTGCCCCAGCCGTGAAGCTCTGCGCGCCATCATGGATCAGCGCGCCCGTGCTGTATGCAGTCTGGCTTTGGTCCACGCGCGTCTGCGGGTTGGGCGTGCCCGTGCATCCGCCACTGACACAGTAGTCTCCCGTGGTGCAAGCCAGTCCGTCGTTGCAGGAGGTCCCGTCCTGGGCCACGGCGGTTTCGCACGCGCCGGTCGCCGTGTTGCAACCACCCACCTCGCAGGTGCCGGGCTGGCAGACCACCAGGTTGGAGCCCACGCAGGTGCCTTGCGCGCAGGCGTCCACCTGGGTGCATGCGTTGCCGTCGTCGCAGAGCGTGCCGTCGGGCGCACGGGGGTTGCTGCAAGCGCCGCTGGCGGGGTCACAAGTGCCCGCAAGGTGACACGCGTCCTGCGCCGTACACGCCACCGCGCCGGCGCTGGTGCAGTTCCCCGCCACGCACGAATCGCCAAGCGTACACGCATCCCCATCACTGCAAGGGGTGCTATCGGGTGCGGGCGGATTGCTGCAGGCGCCGGTGGCGGGGTCACAGGTGCCGGCCCGGTGGCACGGGTCCTGGATTTCACAGGTCAGCGCGCTGCCGCTGCTGCAGTTGCCCGCCACGCACGCATCACCCAATGTGCAGGCGTTCCCGTCGGTGCAGGGTGTTCCGTCTGGCGCGTTTGGGTTGCTGCAACCGCCGGTGGCGGGGTCACAGCTGCCCGCCAGGTGGCACACATCCAACCCGCCGCAGGTGAGCATGCACACACACATGGCGATGCCGGAGGTGTCCGCGCAGGTTCCCGTCCCGCAGTCAAGTCCGGCGGTGGTGCAATCTGCCTGGCACGTGCCGTTGCGATCGTGATCCTGGAACCCCAATGCGCAGCGTTCGCATTGGTCCCCGGCAACCGCCACGGGGCACACACACACCGCCAGTCCGCTGGCGTCCGAGCAGCTTCCCGGCCCACATGGGAGCGCCGCGGTGACACAATCCGGATTGCACGTCGCGTCTCCATCGTGGTCCTGCTGGCCCGGCGGGCAAGTCTCCCCCCCGCTGCCCGAGGAACCACCCGCGCTGCTGCTGGTCACGCCGGAAGTGCCAGACGCGGCGGCAGTGGCTGACGTGCCGGACGCCGCTCCGCGCGAGGATGACGACGGCTCCGCGCCGGTTGACGTTCCATCCGACGACCCGTGGCTGGCGGAAGAAGAGCTGGAGAAGGAAACCGCACCCGAGGCGCTGTTGGCCAGGCTGGTGGCGGGCGCGCCGGAGGTTGCGGCGCCGCGGGATGATGCGGAAGCGCTGGTTGGCCCGTCCCCGGACCGACTGCTGCTCCGGTTGCCGGACGGCGAACCCACGGAGGAAGCCTGGGATGAGGTGGAACCGGCGGCCGCACCCCCGTCTTCCGACGACGAGGGCGGTCCCGTTCGGCACCTCCCGCTCACGCACAGCTGCCCGTTCAGGCAGTCCGCATCGGTGTCGCACGCGGCGGATTCCAGGCACCCAGCAGCCAGGCTGGCCATCACCATCACCGCGGCCCCCAGGGGGAGCGCGTTTGCTTTGCACGCCATGAATCTCTCCTGTCAGGAAACAATGAAGACCAACACAACTCCGCCCGCACCAATGGCGGCCATGGCCAGGAACACCAGGCCGCCAAGCGCGGCGGTTCCCAAGCCCACAAAGATGGCGGTCTGCATGGGTTGCTGATACGCGGCGAATCCCGGAACGTAGTTGAACAGCGCGTAGTTCAACCCCGCGGCGGACGCGCCGCCGGCTGCGGCCAGCAGCGAGACTGCGGCACCCAGAAGACCAAGCGCCCCCACCGTCCCGGCCAGGATGGCGCCGACGCTCGGCCCCCGGCGAGCCGTGGCAAGTCGCGCTGCTTGGTCAGCCGGCGGCGCCGGGGTGGGGACGGCGACCACCGGGGGTGGGCTGGCCGGGGCGGCGCTGACGTCTGCGGCGCGGACGCGGGAGCTTGCCAGCATGGCGTCCATGATGCCGTCCACGGCCTTGAGGAGGATGGCCTCGTTTGGTCCTTCGATGGGGCTGCTGACGGATCCCTCGGCGACGCCCGTGGCGACATGGATCAGCCTGGCATTGAATAGCCAGGTTTCGCCGAGCCGCCCAAGGCTTCCTGTGACGATATAATCCACCCCCAGCGCGCCGGCGATTTCGGCAAGGCACGAGGTGGAGTCGCATTTGGCAAGTTGCTTCTGCGCTTCGAAGTTCAGGGCCGCCTGAACTTCGGAAGCGCTGGTGACGCGGGAGAAACGGTGGCTTCTCCTCAGGCTTTCCACCAGGTTGTCCGTGAGCAACTCCGCCACGTCCGCATGCACGCCTTGCTTGGCGGCGAGGCCCAGGACCGCCACGCTGGGTTGGGCAGGTGTGGTGCCGCCGGCAGGGGTGGCGGTCAACGCCAAACACACAAGCAGGTTCATCATCGGTGGGATCCCAATCTGAGCACGCGGGAAAGCGCAGGTTGGCGCACGCCGGCCGTGTCTTCCGCCCGCGCGGCCCTTGGCCGCGGCTCAGGCGCCGCCGTGCCGGGTGATTCGCCGTTCATCCGTTGTTCGCGGCGCCGGGAGGAGCGGCCCGCACGCACAGGTGCCGGCCAAGCGCCCGGTCAAACTTGCCAATGTGGCTGATGAGCCAGTCGGACAAGAGGCGGCTGGCGCTGAGCTGCGTGCTGGGACCGGGGCCGGCCGTGGCCGCCTGATGTTTGAGTTCAGCCAGGGCGCGCACCAACCCGTCATGCTGCGCCTTGTACTCATGATAGTGCGGACAGGCGGTGGCTTTCATGTGCCGCTCTTCCTCACCAAAGTGCACCACCACGTATTCCTCCAAGAATACCAGGGGCGCCCGCAGTTCCTGGGCGCTCCTTCCCGTGCGGCATGCATCAAAGCTGCGGTTGATGCGATCAATGAACTCCATGTGCTGCTGGTCAATCTCCGCCACGCCCGTTTCCAGGCTGTGGTTCCATTGCAGTGCCAAGGGTGCGCCCCTCCGTGATGCAAAGCGCGGTAAACTCTACCATGCTGTTGCCGTGAATTCACCCAGATCATGGCGCCGTCTGTGACTTTCCGGTGACAAGCCGGTGACGATGTGGAACTGGGGCAGGAACGTCCACGGTCGCCAACCCGCGGCACAACGCCGCGGAATGCGCCGAATCAACGACAATTGCGCTGAAACGGCCTCCGGCTGTCTCACGACTGAGACATGGTCGGCGGTGGATTGCTGCTGTTGCGCTCCCTTCGCGGAAGGCACCTTGTCAAGTGGGGCTGCGGCTGCCGGCAGCGTTCGCCCGGTCGTTTGCACAGCGTTTTGTCGTGCGCCCCCCTTTCCCAACATGCTCCGCGCCGGTGGGGGAGACGTGCACGAAGCGGTTGGAGGACGGGCGCGGCCACGGTGGCGGCGGCACCCGCGGCCGCCGCTGGGGCGTGAACGGTTTGACGGCGTCACGCACCGCGGCGGGTCCAGGCCCCGCCGCTACGACGGCGGGGCGATTGATCGACTCCGCTTCAGTGCAGGCCGGTCACCCGCCACTGCCCGTCTTCGCCGCGGGAGATGTCCATGTTCTCCGCCGCCGGGTGTTCATGCAGCCCGGGCATGGTGAGGATGGAACCGCACAGCGCCACCAGGAAACCCGCGCCCTGGGACACGCGCATCCCGGTCACCTTCAACACGTACGGCGCCGGCCGGCCGCGCACCTCCGCGCGGTCGGATATGGACAGGTGCGTCTTGGCCATGCACACCGGCAGTGACGTCAACCCCGCCGCTTCCAGGCCCGCCAGCTCCTTGCGCGCCGCGTCGGTGAACTCCACGCCCGTGGCGCCAAACACCGTCCGCGCAATGGCCTCCACCTTGGCGGGCACCGGCTGGGAGGGGTCATACGGCAGGCGCAACCGCGGGCTGTCCTCCGGGTGCGCCTTGAGGTGCGCGGACACCGCGTCGGCCAGGTCCAGCGCGCCGGCACCGCCTTCGCCAAAGTGGCGGGCCTCCACCACCCGGCACCCCTTGGGCTCCAGCGCCGCCCGCACCGCCGCCAGCTCCTCCGGCGAATCCGTGGGGTAACGGTTCACCGCAATGATGGGCGGGTCCAGGCCCAGCCGCTCCATGGCCTCCACGTGCGCCAGCACGTTGTCCAGCCCGGCGCGCACGGCGGCCACGTCCGCGGACGCAAAGTCCTCTTTTCCGCCGTGGAAGCGCAGCGCACGCACCGTCACCACCTGCACCACGGCGGCGGGGCGGAAGCCGCCCGCCCGGGCTTTCAAATCCAGGAACTTGAAGCCGCCCAGGTCAAAGGCAAACCCCGCTTCGGTGATCACCACGTCCGCCAGCCGGCGCGCCAGCTGCGTCTGCATCAGCGTGGAGGTCCCCTGCGCCACGTTCCCAAACGGCCCGCCGTGGATGAACACGGGATTGCCCTCCAGGGTCTGCACCAGGTTGGGCCGCGTGGCCTCCAACAGCAGCACCGCCATGGGGCCGCCCGCCTTGAGATCCCCCGCGGTGACCGCCTTCCCGTGCGCGTCCAACCCAATGATGATCCGGTCCAACCTCCGCCGCAGGTCCTCCACGTTGCGGGACATGCACAGGATGGCCATCACTTCGCTGGCGGCGGTGATGTCAAAGCGCTCCTTGCGCCGCGGCCCCTTCTTGGTGGCAAACCCCACTTCAATGGACCGCAGCGCGCGGTCATTCATGTCCATGGCGCGGCCCCACCGCACCGCTTCCGGAGCCAGGCGCGGGGCCTCCGCGTGGAACAGGTGGTTGTCCACCATGGCCGCCAACAGGTTGTGCGCGGCGGTGACGGCGTGGATGTCACCGGTGAAATGCAGGTTGATGGAGTCCTCCGGCAGCACGCGCGCCCGGCCGCCGCCCACCGCGCCGCCCTTGGCGCCAAACACCGGGCCCAACGACGGCTCGCGCAGCGCGCCCACCGCGCGCACGCCGCGCAGCCGCAGGGCGTCCAGCAGGCCAATCACCGTCGTGGTCTTGCCCTCGCCCGCCGGCGTGGGCGTCATGGCGGTGACCAGGACCACGCGGCCGCGCTCGGGCGCGGTGATGCGCTCAGGGTCCACCTTCATCAGCCAGCGGCCCCGCAACTCGCGGGCGTCCGCGGGGATGTCCAGCGTGTCGGCAATCGCGTCGGGCGTCAGGGGCATGGGCGGGCTTCTCCGTCGGGGGCGGCGCGGGTGTAGGCCGGCGCAGGGGGGGCATCAACACCGGTGCCGTCAGCGCCTTGGGCGGGAGCGCGGCGCCGCCACCCGCCAACGAACAAGGTCCGCCAGCGCGCGGAATGCACTCATTGTTTCACCGCCGACCTCGCCGCCCACGGCCGCGACGCCGGCAGACCACTCAACCGCCGGGCCGCAACTCAGCCCTCAATGGCCCCGGGCAGGCGGACGGACAGGCCGCCCTTGAGCTTGGGCGCCACGCCCTTCTTGTTGGCGTTGGAGAACACCACCTCCACCTGCTGGCCCTGCACACCATTGTTGTCAATGGGGGTGACCACCAGCGGATCGCCGTTCTGCAGGTTCTTGAGACCCACCGCCAGGGTGGAGCCGGAGTTGAGGTCGCGCCGAACCTCAAAGGTCTCACCCGTGCGCTGGTTCTGCACCCGCACCATGGCGCCGGGCTCAAGCGCGCCGGGGGCAACCAGGGTGAACGGGTTGTCCACCAGGGCCTTCAAATCCACCCGGCCCAGGATGCCGTCCTGGCTGCCCACGCCCGCCGCAATCTCCGCGTTGGCAAACAGGAGCTTGTTGCTCACCAGGGCGGACGCAGCGTCGCGCACGTCCTGGGGCAGGGTGGTGTTCTGCGCCAGTTGCTTGAGCGTGTCCCGCGTCAGCGGCGGTTCGCCGGTCTTGCCCAACGCGGCCGCCAGCTTGTCATAGTTGTTGTACAGCACGCCGGCGGTGGCGCGGTCCGCGTCCGACCAGGCGGCCACGCGGATGCGTGACTCGGTCAGCAGGGGCGGACGCGCGTCATTGACGGCCTTGGCAATGACGTTCTTGCGCGTGCCCTCGCCGTCCAGCATGGAAACGCTGGCGCCCCGCTGGTTGCTCCAATTGCCGTTCTCCACCACGTGGCCGTTGGCCCATTCGTTGGCCTGCACCTCCACGTTGATGACGCCTGACGCGTTGCCGGCCTGGTCCACCGCGCGCAGCCCCAGCACGTCACCGGGCTTGATGCCCATCTGCTCCATCTGCTCCGTGGTCAGGTACACGGCGGCCTGGCGGTTGCCCACGTCACGGCCGGTGAAATCCAGCGTCAGCTTGTCCCGCCCAAAGCTGGCGCCCGGGTCCTTGGACAGGTTCACCACTTCCAGGCGCGTGCCCATCTCAACGTTGCCCAGCTCCAGGTACAACGGGTCGCGCCGCCCGGCGGAGACGCCTGGCGTCGCGTTGTCGGTCCGCACGCTCGCGCCGGCGGCGGCCTTGTCGTACGCCATGCAGCGCACCAGGCTGGGTGTGGGCGGCGCCGTGGTGTCACCGGTGTGAGTGGGTCGGAGGGCTCCAGCGGGGGGTTTGCCTTGGATGGACATGGCGGCTCCTCAGGGAGGTGGAAAGGCGCGCGAGCCTGCCATACGCGCCCAAGGCTGCCAAGCCATGACGGCCACCCGCGGCGACACGTGGGCTCGACGCTGCGTGCGAGATGACGTGCTTCACTGCGTCGGGTCCGCCGCGGTCCAGACCGCGTGCGCGCCATCACGCGCCAGGGGTCGCGTTGGTGACATCGGATACCGGCATCACGGCACTTCAAGGATCCTGCCGGCGGAGAAGCCGGAACGCGTCAAGCATCCGCCCCGCCTGCTCCACGGAGATTTGATTTGATTTGGCGGCGCTCCTGAGCGGAGTGAGTTCCCTTTTCAAAGGCGTGGGCGCGCGGTTGTGTGACCAGCGCGTGGGGTCACCGTCATGACGCAGTTGTGGCAGGCGGGGTTGCGCTTGCACGGATGGCCACCGCCGGGGCCGCCCGACCACCGCGCGTGCACGCGGGTCACGGCTTCAAGCACAACCCCATCGCAATGTCGTCCAGGTACTGTCCCGGCCCCAGCCGGATGCGCCTCTGCAAGCGCCCCTCCTCAACAAAGCCCAGCTTCTGGTACAGCGCCAGGGCCACCGCGTTGCCTGAACGGGCGCGGAGCTCCACCTTCTCCACGCCGGGAGCGGCGCGGGCCCAGGCAAGCAGCGCAGTGAGCAGCGCCTTGCCGATGCCCTTCCCCTGCCAACCCGGATGCACTGCCAGCGTCAACTGGACCACGTGGCGCGTCACCTCGAGGGCCAGTGGGTCCAACATGGCGTGACCGACGATGGCGCCATCCATCTCTGCAACCAGGTAACGGCCGCCTTCCGCTGTGGCGAGCTCGGCGATCTTGGCAGCGAACTTCCCATCACTCAGCTCATGCGGCCGCGATGCGAGCAGCCCGGGTGTCCGCGCGATTTCCCGTTCTGTGGCAGCCAGGGCGGGCGCATCCTGGAGGGTGGCCGGACGAATCTTGAGTGCCATGGGTGGGTCCTGGTGCAAGGGGTGCCCCAGAAAGACGAAGGCCCGCGATTGCTCGCGGGCCTCCACCGTTTCACAGGTTCGGACCGGTTGGGTCCGTGCCCCCGTCAGCCCACCGGGCGGACGTTCTGGGCCTGCTCACCCTTGCGGCCGGGCACCACTTCAAACTCCACCTGCTGGCCTTCCTGCAGGCTCTTGAACCCGTTGCCGGCGATGGCGCTGAAATGGACGAACACGTCCGCGCCACCCTCACGAGCGATAAACCCAAACCCCTTGGCGTCATTGAACCACTTCACGGTACCGACTGGCATCTTGCCCTTGCTTTCTGTGAGAACGGCGGAGCCGTACCCCTGAATCCGCTGCTACCGACATGGCAGCCGCGTCGCTCCCCCGGGGTCATCCCCGTAGGGGCGGCGGCCTTTTGTCATACCCCACGTCACCCCGCAACCCCTTTTCGCGTCGCCGCGGATCAGGGTTGGATCAGGGTCCGTCGGTGGGCGGCCGGTACTTGAGCACCTTCTCCAGGCCCCGGCTGACCAGCACGCGGTTGCGCTCGTCCACCATGACGGCGTCCACCTGCGGCAGCCGCTCCACCAGCTTCATCCCCTTGTCCGGGCCCAGCACAAACACCGCGCGGCTCAGGGCTGCGGCTTCCATGCCCGTGGGCGCCAGCACTGTGACGCTGCGCACACCGCGCGCCGGGGTGCCGGTGCGCGGGTCCAGCACCGCGTGCACGCGGCGGCCGCGCTCGGTGAAACCCTGTTCGTAGTCGCCCACCGTAAACACGGCGCCGCCGGCCACCGGGACCGCCGCAAAGTGCCCCGGCCCGCGCGGGTCCTGCACGCCCACCGTCCAGCGGCGTCCCGCCTTGTGCCCGGAGACCACCAGGTCCCCGCCCGCAAACAGGATGGCGTCCCCAAAACCGCGCTGCCGCATGAGCGCCATGGCGCGGTCCAGCGCCAGGCCCCGGGGCATTTCCGCCAGGTTGAGGCGCATGCCCGGCTTGCCCAGCAGCCCGGTGGCGGCGGGTGCGTCCACCACCACTTGCCGGCAATCCACCAGCGGGGCGCGGCGGGCCAGCTCCTCGGCGGGCGGGGACTGGTTGAACCCGGGCGCATCAAACGGCCACAGCGGGTCATACGCGCCGGCGGTGGGGTCAAACGCCCCCTCCGTGAGGGCACACACGCGCTGCGCCTCCAGCAGCGCCTCCTGGACTTCCGGCCGCAGCGGCGTGGGGCGGGCGCCGGCCTGGCGCTGCATGCCCTCCAGGCCGCTGTCCGGTGCCCGGAAGCTCTCCAGCACGCGTGCATACTCAATGAACGCTTCATCCGCCGCGGCGCGCGCCCGGTCCGCGTCCTCCGGCGTGGACATCACCAGCGCCTGCAGGGTCAGGTCCCCCACCTGCCGGCTGTGGCGCAGCACGCTGGGCGGGGGCGGCGGGACCGGCAGCGCCGCGGTGCTGGACGGCGGGCGGGATGACGAGGCGGCAACCGGGGCCACCGCGCTGGCGGGCGGCGGCGGTGCGGAAGTGGCGGCGTCCGGCACGCCGCCACCGGCGTCCGCGGCGGCGGCGCACCACAGCAGCAGAACGGGCGGGAGGGCCATGCGGGCCCCGTGCAGTAGGTGGTGCCGGGGCGGGAGGGCAAGGTCCGGGATTGAAAGGCCCCGCAGCGGTGGCTATGGGCTGCTGCACCATGCGCAGAATCGCCGTCGTCGCGGGCGCCGCCGCCCTGCTCGCCGCCTGCACCGGCCGCAGTTCCGGGCCGCAGTGCCAACTCAACTCAGACTGTCAGGAAGGCCAGACCTGCCGCGACGGACAATGCGCCGCCGGCTGCAGTTCCGACCGCGACTGCCCGACCAACACGCGTTGCCTGGAGGGCCAATGCGCCTTCCCCGTGGGGGACGGCGGCGCGGTCTCCGGGGACGCGGGCCGGCGCGACGGCGGCGGCGCCAGCAGCGGGTCCAGCCGGGCCTCCAGTTCGCGCGCGGGCGTGAGCAGCTCCGCGGGCGCAGGCAGCAGCAGCAGCGCGGCCGGTGCGGCGCAGGAAGAGGAAATCTGCAACGCGGCCACGCTGTGCGCGCCCGGGCTGGACTGCGTGAACCTGGGGGCGGGGTTGGGCGCACACTGCCTGACGCCGTGCGCCCCCGCGGCGGACGGCGGCACGGTCCAATCCACCTGCCGCGTGGAGCAGAAGTGCCTCCCCGCCACCACGGAGGGCGGCTACTGCCTGCGCATGGCCGCGCGGGACCAGATGTGCACCGACCCGCTCACCGGCGCGGTGGACCCCATGCTGCTGTGCGAGCCCGGCCTCACGCGCCTCGTCGACGATCCCGCCGACCCGACCATCTGCGGGTGCAAGCTGTTGTGCTCGCTGGGGTCCTGCCCGGGCGCGGCGTGCGAATGCGCCACCGGGGAATCCTGCATCGCCGGCGTCGTCAACAGCGCCACGCAGGGCGCGTGCGGCACGCCGCTGCAGCCGTGGGACATGTGCGACAATCCGTTTGATTACCCGTTCAGTTCCTCCGAATACTGCGTGGTGCCGGCGAGCGTGACGTCATCCAACAAGCCCATCCCGCAATGCTGGTATCCCAACTTTGATTTCACCAATTTCCAGTCCTACTGCCAGTTGCTGTGTGACTACCCCGGCTACGTCACCAACGCGGCCTGCCCCATGGGGATGCTGTGCCTGCCCGCCAGCGAAGACGCGTGGGGCCCGGACGTCCGCACCTGCCAGATACCGGGGATGTTCCAGGATGCGGGCCCCAACCCGTTTGACGCGGGGTCACCGGACGCAGGACGGGATGCCGGCGTCACGGACGCGGGACGCGACGCGGGCACCACGGACGCGGCGGTGACGGACGCAGGACGCGATGCGGGTCCCGCGGACGCGGCGGTGACGGACGCCGCGGTGACGGACGCAGGACGGGATGCCGGTCTCGCGGACGCCGCAGTGACGGACGCCGCGGTGACGGGCGCCACGGATGCCGCACGCGATGCAGGGTGACGCGGCGCTCCCGCTGGAGCACCTGCGCGCGCGAACGTACGACGGGGTGGACCTTCCGGTGGACGTGCGGGGCAACGGTCCGGGGGTCATCTTCATCAACGGGCTCACGCAGACCACGGCGCACTGGCGGACACAATTGCGCCTGTTTGCGGAGGCCGGCTGGCGCGCGGCCGCGTATGACGGGCGCGGCCAGGGCGAGGTCCCCGCGCCGGAAGCGCTGACGCGTGAGCACCACGCGCGGGATCTCGCGGCGGTGCAGGACGCGCTGGGGTGGGAGAAGTGCCACGTGGTGGGGTTTTCGCACGGGTCACGCGTGGCCATTGCGCATGCGCTGCGGTTCCCGGCGCGCGTGGACCGGCTGGTCCTGGTGGCGCCCTCCGGCGGGCTGAACGCGTCACGGCGTCTGGTGGTGCAGGGCTGGCGCGAATTGGCCGACAAGCTGGGGCCGGAGTCCCTGGCGCGGCAGAGCCTCCCGTGGATCCTGTCAGACCGCTACCTGGAAGCACACGCGGCGGAGATTCCGCTGATGGTGAAGGCGGCCGTGCGGCGCAACCGTCGCGAGGGAATCCTGGCCATGCTGGACGGCCTGCTGCGCGATCCGGGCACGCCCGACGAGCTGGAGCGCATCACCGCGCCGACGCTGTTGATGACGGGATCCGAGGACCGGTTTTCGACCCCGGCGATTGTGCGGACGCTGATGTCACGCATTCCGCGGGCGAAGCTGGACGTGGTGGAAGGTGCCGGTCACACGGTGGCCATTGAGATGCCGGACATCTTCTTCCTGCGCGTGGACGCCTTCCTCCGCGGGTAACGGCCTCACGGATCACACGTGATCACGTCCAGAATCCCGGCCGCCGCACCCGTGCGCAGCAGGATGTCCACCTGCTGTTCCTGGCGCGTCCACACGCACGCGCTGTGCGTGCGCATGAGATAGCCAAACTTGTAGATCGTCGGATTCTCAAACCGCTCCACCATGCGCTGCGCGTCGTAGCGGTAGTGCAGCTCGCGGGACGCGATGACGGCGGATGCCAGCCCGGTGATGCGCGCCGCTTCCGCCTGGAACGACGCGTACGCATGCCCGCCCGCCGCCACGTCCAGGACGGCGCGGTACAGCGCCACGGTGTGCTCCGCGCGCAGCCGGTCAATGGTGAAGCCGTCCAACAGCTCCGCGCACCAGTCCGCCATGGAGCCGCTCATGCGCGCGCAGGTCTGCTGCAGCGCGTCCTCCATGGCGTGCGCTTCGGCGGCAAAACCCGCCAGCGGCGTCACCACGGTGCGCTCAAACTCCGCGCGGGCCGCTGCGTCCATGGCCATGACGTCTTCAAACGGCGTACGGAACGGGTGGCTGTAGTACCCGCTGATGTACCCCAGATCGATCACTGCATCCTCACCGCACAGGTACGCAACCAGGCGCCCGTCAAAGATCACGCGCGTGTGCAGGGCGGTGAAGCGCGTGAGCAGGTCAGCCACCTCAGCGGCGCAGGTGCCGTAGATGCGCGTGACCTCCTGCAGGAAGGATTCAAACGCGTCTGCCGGCCGCCACAGCACCTTGGCGGCGAGATAGTCCGTCATCCAGTAGTTCCACTCGCGGCCCGACGAGAACATGATGTGCCCGTCCAGCGGGGGCAGCCCCGCGGCACGCGCATCCGCCTCCAGGTTGTGGATGTCCAGCCAGCGGCTGTGGAGGTATTCGGGCAGGAAGATGGGAACGTCCACGTCCGCGGTGATCCAGTACGCGCTCTCCGGGAAATACCGTCCTTTGCGCACGGGCAGCTGCGAAAACAGGAAGTCCTTCTGGAAGCGGAAGTCCGGGTGCCCGTAGGTCCCCTGGTCGCGGTAGACGTCAAAGAAGAAGATCGTGTGCACGTTGGCCCCCAGGCGCGGGTCGGCAAACTGCACCAGGTGGTAGAAGAACACCGTGTCGCCGTCGTAGTCCACGTAGAGGTTCTCGTAGTTGCCCACGTGGACCTGCAGGAACAGCTCGGTGCCGGGCGCCTGCTGCGCCACGTAGGAAACTGCGTGATTCATCCAGTCCACCACCGCGTGCGGGTCGGTGGCGATGAACTCGCCCATGGCCAGGTCCAGCCCGTCCCACCCCATGGCCAGCACCCGGTCCAACCCCGCCTCCATCTGCGCCCGCCAGTCACCGGAGGCGTCCGGCACCAGGATCTCGTTGTTCTGCAGCGACGACGCGCCGAACATCTGCACCACCGCGGACACGCGCACCCCGCGCCGGTGCGCGTGGGCGATGATCGCACGGACGTGATCTGGGAACGTCTCCCAGTCCACCGTGCGCAGCAGCGTGAATTGCAGTTGGTTCTGCCCGCTGCGCGCAATCCAGTCCACGTACGCCTTGGCGTCTGCCAGGTTGTCCGCGGAGGGGACCAGCAGCGTGGGCATGGTCTCAATGGGGTGCAGCACGTGCTCCTGGATCCCGCGCACCCGGAATGGCGTGTGCCGGTGAACATCCAGCACCCGCGGGAGGTGCAGCCCGTCAGGCGGAGGCACGTAGGTGTCACGCGGGTGTAAGAAGCGGACACCCAGTTCCTCCAGCAGCGCAAACACCGCAGCGGGCAGTTGCGATGCGTCCCGCGCCCACACGGTGACGTCGCCGTCCGCTTCCCGGCGCAGCACGTAATCATCCTCCGCCGCACCCGCCGCGTCCGCCGCCGTGGTCAGACGGATGACCGTGCCCGCCGGGCGCGCACCCCCTTCCACGACGGGAATCGCCACGCCCGTGAGCCGCTCCAGGAAATGCACCAGGTCATCCCGCGCCAGCGCCACCGGGCCGTCCGCGGGCTGCTCAAACCACGCCGTCACGGTGGCCGGGTCCACGCGTTCGGTGTCAACGGCGTACGGCTCGCACCGGGGCGCGTCACCACCTCCGTCACCGGGCGGGCACGCGCACAACCACACGGCGCAAAGCAGCGGCCAGGCCGGGGGCGTGCGGTTCATTGCGCCGCCTGTGCCAACGCCCGCGCCGCCTGCTCCGGGTCCGCCGCGTGCGCCAGCGCCCCAATCACCGCCACATGCGTGGCCCCCGCGCGCCGGCACGCGCCTGCATTCTCCACGGTGATACCGCCAATGGCGACGACAGGACGCCCGGCCGCGAGCGCCGCGACCTCCCGCAACACCTCCACGCCGGTAACCTGCGCATGCCCGCTCTTGGTGCCGCTGGGGAACACGGGGCCGTACGCCACCACGTCCGCCCCCGCCGCCACCGCCTCGCGCACCTGCCCCAGGTCATGCGTGGACACTCCAATGCGCTGCCCCGGCCGCAGCACGCGCCGCGCGTCAGCGACGGGCAGGTCCTCCTGGCCCACGTGCAGGCCATCGGCTTGGCAGAGCACGGCCAGGTCCGCCCGGTCATTCATCCACAACTGCGCGCAGCCACGCGTCAGCTCCCGCAGCGCGCGCGCCAGCGCCAGCGTTTCCCCGTCCGGCAGGCGCTTTGCCCGCAACTGCACCCACGCCGCACCACCCCGCAGCACCGCGTCCGCCAGCGCGAGCACGTCCCCACGCGGAGCCACCTCCGGGTCCAGCAGCGCGTACAGCACGGTCTCCTCCGGCGCGGCGTCATGGTGCGCGGCATCAGAAAGCGTTAGATGGGCCCACCGGTCAAGCGGAGGAGCAAACGTGGTGGTCAGTCACGCGTGGAAGGTTCGTGGAGCAGTGGTGGGGATGTGCATGGTGCTGGGCGCGGGATGCCAGCAGCGGACGCCCACGGCGCAGGCCTCCCAGCCGGGCAAGCCCCCGTCGTGGGGCCAGGGCTTCGGCACGCAACAGCCCTCCGCGCCCACGGGGTTGCAGCCCGCCGCGCCCCTCGCCGCGCCGGTGGCTGGGGAACTGGCGGCGCGCGGCCTGCCCATGGCCCCCATGGGCGGCGGCGGCGGCGGGATGCCCAGTGACGCCGTTCACGGCGGCGCCGGCGGCGAACAGCGCGCGCAGCCCGCCGGCCGCATCGGCAACTCCGGCACGGACTGGGGCGGGGGCGACGTGGAACTGGGACGGCGCACGTTCGGGAACATGTGCGCGCGCTGCCACGGCATGAACGGCAAGGGCGGCCTCAACAACGAAGCCGGCAAGGTCCCCGACCTGACGACGGCGGAGTTCCAGGACCGCATGGGCGACGCGCAGATTGCCAGCCAGGTGGCCCACGGCAAGGGCAAGATGCCGTCCTTCATGGACAAAATGAACGGCGAGGCCCTGCGCGGCGTGGTGGCGTACATCCGCTCGCTGCGGCAGTGACCACGCTGGGAGCCGGAGGTTTGGTGCCTCCAGGCGTTGATTCCCGCACGGATCAAGCACCCACCAAGCCCGGGCTCGGCGGAGCCTCGCCCTCCCGACGGTGTCCTCATCGATGGAGCCCCATGGGGCGGCGGGCCCGCGACAGCGCGTAAGCCGTACAGGGATCGATCCCAGCCTCGGCGTAGCCTCCCCCTCGCGGGGGGAGGCGGCTTGCCGACGTCAGTCGGCAAGCGGTGGGGGGGCGAAGCCCAATGCGCCTGGGGAGACAGCACCGCGGCCCTGACGCTGCCACCGGTTGTTCAACGCAACTTCAGCGCACGCGCTTGCGGCGCCCCTTGGCCTTGGGCTCATCCGGGATGCCCTGGTCATGCAGCATGGCGTTCCACGTCACCAGCATGGACAGTTGCGTCTGCCAGGTGCCGAAAAGCATCCAAGCGCCGTAGGCCAGTACCATCGGCATGTACCAGAGGTAGAACCCCAATCCCGGTGGACAGGTCACCCCCAACAGGATCCAGGCGCCAAAGATGGCCAGCGTCCCACCGACCTGGATGCCCCACCGGAACAGCGCGGTCTTCAGCAACTCGCGGACGTCCACGTCAGGAGCCGGTTTCACCATGAAATAGGGTGACCAGAAGGTGGAACTGGGCACGAACACCCCGCCCAGGATGTACGTCCACTTGAAATCCTCCAGTTGCGGGTGCAGGTCGTCCGGGAACCACCACGGCATGTAGCGGTCAAGGAACCCCAGGGACTGCAACTCCCCGCCGTCGCTGCCGTCGTTGTCGCCGGTGTCGCGGCGCGGCGGCGCGTTGTCGTCGTCATTATCCAGCCCGGGCGAGGGATACTCCTCCACGGCCGGCGGGGCGGCGGGAGCCGCGGGCGGCGGGGGATCGGCAGGCGCCTGCAGCAGGACAATGGCGACGGAGAACGCGACCGGTCCGAGCATGTTCCACCTCCCGGCCCGCCGGGGCGGGCGTGTCAGAAGATCTTTTTCAGCTTGCGTTGCAGCGTGCGCCGGTCAATCCCCAGCAGCCGCGCCGCGCGCGCCACCACGCCGTCGCTCTGCTTGAGGGCGGCCTTGATGGTGTCGCGCTCCAGTTCGTCCAGGTTGTAGGACAGCGGCGTGGCCGGCCCGCCGCCGGAGGAGGGGCGCTGCTTGTGCAGCAGCTCCGTGGCCACCTTCAGCAGGTGGTCCGCGTCCACCGGCTTGGTCAGCAGCGTGTCCGCGCCCTCCTTCACCGCCTCCACCGCCAGCGGGATGTCCCCAAACCCCGTCAGCATGATGATCACCGCGTCCGCGCGCACCCGGCGGAAGCGCGGGATGGCGGCCAGGCCGTTTTCGCGCGGCATGCGGTAGTCCACGGTGACCATGTCCACCGCGCTGTCCTCCAGCGCAAACAGACCCTCCTCCACCGTGGCCGCCGTGCGCGCGGTGACCCCGCGGCGGCGGAGCGCGCTCTGCAGCGTGGTGCGGAACGCGTCGTCGTCGTCCACCAGGAGCGCGGTTTCAATCCTGCGCGTCATCCCTGTCCTCCACTCCGCTTCAATGAGAGCGTCACACGTGTCCCCTCTCCGGGGCGGCTCTCGAGCCGCAACCTCGCACCCATCCGTTCCGCCAGCAACCCGCTGACATACAGCCCCAGCCCCGTGCCCCCCCGGTCCTCCTTGGTGGTCTGGAACGGCTCCCCCAGCCGCGGCAGCAGCGCGGGGTCAATGCCCGGCCCGTTGTCCCGCACGGACACGTCCACCTGCTCGCCGTCGTCCGTGACCTCCACCTCCAGGCGCGGCCGGGCCGCCTGGCGCATGGCATCCACCGCGTTGGACAGCACGTTGGTCAGCACCTGCAGCAGCGCCACCCGCAACACGGCGGCGTGGGCGGGCTGCCCCGCGCGCACCACCCGCTCACCGGTGAAACTGAGCCGGTTGAGCTCCTTGTCCACCCACGCGGGAATGAACACCCCCGCGTCAATCACCTCCACGCGCGCGTCGGGGCGGACGTACCCGCGCAGCAGCGCGATGATATCGCTGGCGCGCTGCGCCTCCTCCACCACGGTGACCGCCAGCTGTTGCGCTTCCGCGGTGCCGCTTTCGCGCGTGATGTGCCCCAGCTCCTTGCCCGCCAGCACAATGGTCCCCAGCGGCGTGTTCAGCTCATGCGCCATGGCGCCCAGCGTGCGGCCCAGCGCGGCCAGCTTCTCATGCCGCGTGGCCTGCTCCCGGTACGCCTGCAGCCGCTGCGCATACGCAAACACAAAGAACCCCATGAACACGCCCAACGCCCCCAGCGCCACCACCTGCGCCAGCAGCTCCGTGGCCTGCGCGCCCTCCACCGCACCCGCGTAGTTCAGCGGCGCCGCCCAGGAGAGCAGCCCCGCGCCCGCCACCGCCAGCGCCGTCACCACCAGCATCCCGCGCGGCGTGCCCAACAGCCCCGCCAGCACAATCTGGAACGCCAGAAAGCACGCAAACGGATTGGTCACCCCGCCGGACAGCCACAACACCCCCGTCAGCGCCGCCACATCCTGCGCAATCTGCAGCGTCACCAGCGCGTCACGGTCACCGGCGCCGCGCGCCGCCACCGCCGTCCACGCCACGTTGGCCGCCACCAGGGCGCCCAGCACCTTCCACAGCGGGAGCGGGTCCAGCGCCGGCACCAGGCGGCCCGCCACCCACGTGGTGATGCCCATCCCCGCAATGGCCATCCAACGCAGCGCCACCAGCCAGCGCGTGGGCGAGCTGGGCGCCACCATCCCGCGCCGGGCCAGCTCCAGCACCTGCCGCCCACCCTTGAGGGACCCCTGCGCCAAGCAACCTCCACGTCGTGCCGGGCCGTGATACCAGCAAAGCGGCGGCGCGGTCAGCGCACGCGCATGATGTACACCACCGTCATGGCGGTCACCTGCACGTACGGGTTCCCCAGCGTGTTGTCGCCCGTGGAGTAGGAGATCAGCGTGCCGTTTTCCGAGTCATTGAACTGCCCGTAGCAGGCCCCGTAGTAGACCCCACCGCCGTTGCCCGTGTAGCGCGACCCGTTGCCCGCATACGCTGTGGACGGGTTGGTGACGCCGGAGACCGTGCCGCCGCGCAGGTAGCGGCCGCGCCCGCCGGAATAGACCTGATTGTTGAGGTCCGGGATGGCCGCGCCGTTGAGCGGCGAGGCCGCGTCATTCACCGTCCCACCCGAGCACTCCACCCAACCCACCGGCAACGGCAGCGGCGAACCGGTCCCGCGCACGTCGCGGTGCCACGGCAGGATGGTGCCCACGGGCACATAACCGAACCCGGGTGCCGCACTGATGTTCCCGCCCGCCGTGACGCTCCCCGTCAGCGTGATGTCCCCGCCCGTCAGCGCGGCCGCAGACAGCGTCCCATCCACGGCGAAGTCCTGCCCCGGGGCGCCCCGGCGCGCAAACGGCACGCTGCCCAGCACCTGCCGGCCGCTGAGCGGCGTCCCGCCGACGGAAACCTGCAGCCAGCGGCTGCCGTCCAGCGCCGCGCGGGGAAGGTCCGTGGTGTCCCCCAGGTTCACGCCAAAACGCCCCGCGAGCACCGCCACGCCTGCGTGCGCCTCGGACCAGACGGGCGTCCCGCCGGGGGCCTCCTCGGCAAAGAGCTCAAACACCAGGTCCCGCGTCCCGGAGACCGGCGTGCCGTCCTGCTCCAGGAACCCCTGGTAGGGCAGCGTGGCGCTGCGCGCGGCGGCGTCCGTGGTGACGGTGCGGGCAAAGGCCGCTGCGCCAAGCCCCAGGCCCGCCAGACCGGTGACGAGGGAAAGTGCGACAACCGAGGGCCGGGTCCCGAGAGACGAAGACATGCTTGGCTCCATGTGGCGCGGCCGGTCATCCGGGCGCGCGGCGGGTGGTTATGTCGCCATGGGTGGGATCGTCCAGCGGCGATGAGGACAACCGCGTTCTCCGGGTTTGTGCTCAGGGAGGGGCCCCGCCCACCTGGCGCTGCGTGGTTCACGGCACGAGCGTGTGGCCGGTGCTTTCTGCGACGACGTGGAATACGACATGGGCATGTGGAACCCAAGGCCGCGCACCATGTTGAGAGCACTGCAGGCCATCCTGCTGGTGGCGGTGACGCGTGGCCTTGTGGGCTGTGGGCCCTTTCCTCCCGCAATCATCACGTTCGAGAACACGTGTTCGCGTGATGAGGACTGTGAACTGGTGCGGGAGAAGCAATGCCCCTGCATGCACACCTGCGCGATCGACTCGCTCAACCACGATGGCGCCGATCATTATCGGGCCTTTCAGGATCTGCAGGTTTGTCCCCCGCCGGGTCATGGATGTGTCTTTGAGGAATGCGGCAATTCGTCTGAGGCCTGCTGTGACGAAGGTCGTTGCGGGGTGAGGCGGTCCGGAAGCTAGAGCCAGAAGGCCGGTGCCGGTGCGTGGTGACGACAATCCACCGATTTCCGCGGCATTCGCCGCGCTGTGCCCGCGCCGCCAAGGCGGTCAATCACGGCGCGGCACGCGCCAGATGTTGCGGCACCAGGGCCTCTGCCGGCGTCAGGTCCGGCCCCACCACGCCGTGACCAAAACACACCGCGCCGGGCAGGTTCTCCCGGGCCGCGGTGTAGAGATAGTTGTGGTCCGCCCGCGAATGGTACGTGGAGCCATCCGCAGCGACGTAGAACCGCGTGCGCACGCAGTCCGTCGGGGTCACCGCGGGCAGGTAGACGTTCCGCGTGCCGCAGTTGGTCTCCACGGTGATGACCTGCTCCGGGATGGCGCCGCCGTTGTTGGGCCCCAGCGCCAGGATGCCCGGGGCTTCCGCGGGCGGCTCGTCAACGTAGTACTGGCTTTCCACCGCGGGGGTGCCCGGGTTGTCCCCCGCGAAGAGAATGCCCACGCGGATTCCCTCCGCACCCGCCGTGACCCCCGTCCAGGCGCCCATCCAGTTGTTGTACCCGGGTGCACTGGTGACCATGGAGACCACGTCCGTGAACAGCAGTGGCGCGTTGCCGCTGTTGCAGCCCGGCGCGGGACCGGACGCGCTGGAAGCGTTGAATGATGAGGAGGAGACCGCTGCCGACGTGGCGCTGTCCGACGACGCGCCGCTGGAGCCGGAAGGCGACGACGACGAATCCGTTGCCGAGGAACCCGCCGCGGACGCGCCCACGGACGACGGATTCCCCGCGGACGAACCGGCAGACGACGGGTCGGCAGCGCTGGTGGCCGAAGCGGCCCGCGAAGCCGCGGAGGAGGACGCCATGCTGGTGGCGGCAACCGAAGAGCCCACCGTGCTGGCCGACGACGAACCGGGCCGAGACGCACTGGAGCTGGTCCCGGACGCGCCGCCGCCCTGGCACAGCCCGTCCACACAGGCTTCTCCGGCGAGGCACTCGGCGGATGCGTTGCATTGACGCAGACACTCACCGTCCCTGCGGTCAAACCCGTCCGGGCACGGCGTGGCCTGGCACGCCCCCAGGATTCCCGCCGCGGCCAGCGCCCAGACCAGACGCTGCGGGCAGGACTCCAGGGACGTTCCGGGTGCGGGCCTCATGGCAGCGGTGAGCATCATGGCTTCAGTGTTGCGGTGGACCGCGGCGGTGTCCAGCCGCCGGCGCGCCGTGCCGTGCCGGCACGTACCGCTCCGTGATCCGTGCCCGCGGCGGCCCCGCTCGCCGTCACATTGCCCGCCGCGAGCGCCGCCACGCAATGCCGCCCACGAGCACCGACAGCCACGCCGCCACGCCCGCGGCAACCAGGGCAATGCGGTCCAGCGCGGGCTCGTAGTGGCGCACGTCATAGCGGAAGCACCAGGACAGCATGCGGTCCGCAAATCCCCCGTATTTCCCCTCTCCCGCCTCCGTGAGGGACAGCCGCAGGTCCAACCCGGGGAAGCGCGTCCCCAGCAGAGTGCGCCGCAGCGTCCCATCAGGCGAAAGCACAAACGCCCCGGCCGCGTGCAGGTACAGCCCGCTGTCCGGGTCCAGCCGGTAGCGGAACCCCAACGTGTCGGCCAGTTGGCGCACCCCGCCGTCCTGGCTGACCAGGAAGTCCCACCCGTCGTCCGCCGCCGCGCGCCCGTACGCGCGCAGGTGATTGGCCCGCTTCTGCGCCGCCAGCTCCGCGTCGTCGCGCGGGTCAATGCTCACCGTGACCACGCGGAACCCGTCCCCCAACGCGGGTTCCAGTTCCTTGAGCCCGTCGGTGAGCCCGTTGAGCACCAGCGTGCACAGCAGCGGGCAATTGAAATACGCCAGCACCACAATCACCGGCCGCGTCCCGTCCGCATACTGCGAAAACGTCACCGTCTTCCCGCGGTGGTCGGTGAACGCCAGCTCGCCCGGCACGCGCGCGCCGGTGCGGTACTCAATGAACACGTCCTTGGGGGGATCGTCGGCAGGCGTGCCCGCCGGCAGGAGCGCCAGGATCGCGGCCAGGAGGCTCGGCGTCATGGGCGTTCCGCGGCGCGCCTCACAGCGTCTTCAGATAGGCAATGAGCGCGCGGAACTCGTCATCCGTGACCACCTGCGGCGGCATGACGGGGGCAAAGCCCTTCACCACCTTGGCCATTGGGGTCAGCAGAGATTCCTTGATGTACGCCTCGTCAATGGTGACCTTGGTGCCGTCCGCCATCTCCTCCACGCGTCCGAACATGCCCTTGAAATTCGGGCCCGCCTTTTGCGGCCCCGTGCCCGTCTCGTGGCACGCAATGCACGCTTTCACCGCAAACACCTGTGCGCCCGCGCGGGCCAGCGCTGCCGCCGCGTCTTCCGGCGCGGTACCGGCCGCCGGTGCCGCGGGGATGACCACCTTGCGCTCCACGTCCACCGGCTCAGTGGGACGGGCTTTCCAGTCCTTCAGCACCAGGTCCATGGCGCGGTGAGTGGGCACCCGCACCACGCCCGCGCCCTGGTTGGCCCACTGGTAGCTGCCCAGCTTCACCACCTCCGCCTTGCGCAGGTCGGTCAGCTCCTTGGGCGTCACCGCCGTGGGGTCCGTGCCCAGCATGGGGTCCCCACCGCACGCGGCCGCGGCCACCGCCAGCACCACCGCGGCCACCGCCCATCCCGTCGAGAAATCGCGCTTCGCCATGGTCTCCTCGGCGTTCACGGGTTGTTGACGCGGTAGGTCTCTTCCAGCCGCGGGTCCTTGAGGGGATACAGGTTGTCCTTGCTGGCCCGTTGCGCCAGCCACCACGCCAGCACTCCCGCCGGTCCCAGGAAACCCGCCAAATCAATCCACGAAAAATGCACGCCATGCGTGTCATGGTTGGGCATGATGAGCCAGTAGAGGTCCACGTAGTGCATGAACAGCATCCACACGGCGCCAATGGCCAACAGCGCCTTGGTGCGCTTGGCCGTGCGGGACAGCAGCAGTGCAAACGGGATCACAAAGTGCCCCAGCGCCAACCCGTTGGTCACTGCGCCCCACCCGCCGTGTTGACGGTGGACAAAGAACTCCGTCTCCTCTGGGAGGTTGGCGTACCAGATGAGGAAGTACTGGCTGAAGGCAATGTACGTCCAGAACACCGTGAAACCGAACAGCAGCTTCCCAATGTCATGCTGGTGCTCCACCGTGCTGACCCTGTTGAACAGGCCCTTGCGCTGCAGCTGGATGGTCATCAGCGCCAGCATGGCCATGGTGGCCACCGCGGAACCGGCAAAGATGTAGACGCCAAAGATGGTGGAATACCAGTGCGGGTTGAGGCTCATCACCCAGTCAAAGGCCGCAAATGTCTGGGACAGCGCGTACAGCAGCACCGCCACCGGGGCCAGCCGCTGCATCTTCAGGGTCAGGCTCTTGTCCCCCGTCTCATCCTGGCGCGCGCTGTGGCCACGGAAGAACATGGCCAGCGCCGTCCAGATGCCGAAATAGACCAGCGCGCGCACATAGAAGAAGCCCGGGTTCAGGTAGACCAGCTTGCCCTTGAGGATGGGGTCGTTGGCGGCCTCGGGGCTCATCCAGTGGTGGTAGAGGTCATGACCCAGCACGCCCACCGGGATGAACAGCACCAGGCCCACCGGGAGGAAACCCGCCAGCCATTCAGCCTGGCGGCGCGCGGCCACGGACCAGCCCGCGCGCGTGAGATGCTGGATGACCACAAAGAACAGCCCGCCCAGCGCCAGCGTCATCACCCACATGAACCCGGTCAGGTACGCAAACGCAAACTTCTGCCGGTCCACCGCCGCGCCCGCTACACACAGCAGGATGCCCACCGCCGCCAGCGCACCCGCCAACGTGGTCAGTTTCCCGGCCTGCGCTTTCTCCAGCCGCGGAATGTCCGCGGCGCTACTGGTCACCACGCTCATGGCTGCACTCCCTCGGGGAGGATCGCGCCGCGGAGTTCCTCGGGCACGTCATCAATCTTGCCGTACTGGCTGCGGCCCAGCACGCGCACCCACCCGACGATGTTCCACCGGTCTTCCACCGGGATCTGCGGCGCGTACGTGGGCATGTTGCGCACGCCGTTGCTGATCACGCCAAACACCTCGCCGTCGCTCATGTCACGCACGCGTTCACTGGTGAGGTCCACCGGCAACGGGTACCCGCGCTGCACCACCATGCCCTTACCGCTGCCCATCTTGTCGTGGCAGGGCGCGCAATAGATGTTGAAACGCTCCTGGCCGCGCAGCAGGCGTTCGCGCGTCATCTCCACCGGAGCCACGGCAACAAAGTGCTTGTCGTCCGTCTTGCCTTCTTCATAGACGCGGTCCGCGCGCAGCTGCCCCTGCGCCACGGTGCCCGTGACCGGCGGCCGCATGGCGCGCCCGTCCAGGAAGAAACTCGGGCCGGCCTGCTGCGGCAGGTACTTCTGCTGCCAGTCCATGTCCGGGACAATGTGGATGGGCGGCCGGTCACTGATCTGGCCCCGGCAGCCCAGGACCAGCAGGGCCAGCACCACAACTGCATGGACCCGCGTCATGATTCCACCTCCAGCAGTTCCTTGGCGCCGCAGCCCTCCAGCAGCTTGCGCGTGGCGTCGGCGTCGTACTTGGGGTCCTTGCATTCCACGGCAATGAAGAACTTGTTGTCCGTGGCCAGGTGGAAGCTGGGGTGCTGCATCACCGGGTGGAA
>JACRCW010000090.1 GCA_016218805.1 Deltaproteobacteria bacterium
CCACGGGCGCCTCCTGCTCCACGCGGTACAGCCCCGCCAGCCCTGACTGCAGCGTCTCCAGCGCCGCGGCGTGGGCCGCGTGCCCGCCGCTCACTGCTCCACCCCGCCGGCAAAGATGATGCCCTGCCGGCGGAGCGCGCTCCCCAGGCGCGCGCTGCCCGTTTCCAGCCACCGCTCGTAGGTGCGCAGTACGTGCTTGGCGGACTGCGCCAGACCCGCGTTGAGCTGCGCCATCTCCGCCAGCAGCTCCACCAGCCGCGCGAACTTCTCCGCCAGTTCACGGAACACGTCCCGCTGCACCTGCTGCTCACGGCCCGGCAGCGCCCCGGACAGCGCCGTGTACGCACCGCCGCCCATGCTCACGTAGTACCCCACGTCAACCCGGCGGGCCTCCAGCGCATCCTGGAAGAACCCGCCGATGTACAGGGAGGAATCCGCCAGGTGCCGCAGCAGCTTCACCCGCTCCTCGCCGGTGGCCTCGGCGGCGCGCGCCATCAGCTCCACCAGCGGCACCAGGTCGCGCGTGCGCGCGTCCTCAGAGGGCAGGAACAACCGGTCCGCCTGGGCAAAATCACTGAGCAGGTTGACGACGTAAAACCCCGCGCCGTCCGTCAACTCCACCCTGCGTGCGGCACACAACGCATCCAACTGCTCTTTGAAGTAGCCCGCCACGCTGCCATTCACGACGATGCTGCCACCCTGACCGGACATCCCGCCTTCACCTCCTTGAACCTCCCGCTTGGCCGCGGGGGTGCTTCCAAGACCTCGTCACGCGCCGCATGGGCGCTGGCGGAAGGCTACCAAGCCGAAGATCTTTCTTCCATTCGCAAGTCTTTGATAATTCTTGAATATCCTGTGCCACTTTGCAGCACACCCGTCTGCGCGGCATTCTGTGCGCGCCATCACCAGCGTGAAAACGAGCGCAAACAGTCGAAAATATGCGAACGGAAGTCAAAGCGGTCGATCGGTCATGTCAACAGTGATTGGCTGCCAGCGCTCATGATCTCTTGCCATCGGTGGCAGTCGACCCCACCCGGCGGCGCTCCTCTTGACAGAGTGATTGGCACTCACCAATTGGGACTGCTAACAGGGCACCCCCCATTTGGATCCGCGCCCGGCACCGCTGGGCGGGACCGCAAGGAGCAAACCATGAAGATCCGTCCGCTGCAGGACCGCGTGCTCGTCAAGCGCATCACTGAGGAAGACAAGACCAAGGGTGGCATCATCATCCCGGACACCGCCAAGGAGAAGCCGCAGCAGGCCAAGGTGGTGGCCGTGGGCAACGGCAAGATCCTGGAGAACGGCACGGTGCGTCCGCTGGACGTGAAGGCCGGCGACACCATCCTGTTTGGCAAGTACAGCGGCAGCGAGGTCAAGATTGACGGCGAGGAGCACCTGATCCTCCGCGAAGAGGACATCCTGGGCGTGCTGTCCTGAACCGCGCCGCGCGCTCCCACGACTTTCCCAGACAGATGACCGGCGGGCGGACGCCCGCCTGTACGCTTTCCCAAGGAGTATGAACATGACCGCCAAGATGCTGAAGTTTGACGCCGCCGCCCGCTCCGCGCTCCTGCGCGGCGTGGACACGCTGGCCAACGTCGTCAAGGTCACGCTGGGCCCCAAGGGCCGCTGCGTCGCCATTGACAAGTCGTTCGGCCCCCCCACCGTGCTCAATGACGGCGTGTCCGTCGCCAAGGAAGTGGAGCTGGAGGACAAGTTTGAGAACATGGGCGCGCAGATGGTCAAGGAGGTGGCCTCCAAGACCAATGACGTGGCGGGTGACGGCACCACCACGGCCACCGTGCTGGCGCAGGCCATCTTCCGCGAGGGCAGCAAGTTTGTGGCCGCCGGCCACAACCCCATGGAGCTCAAGCGCGGCATTGACAAGGCCGTGGAAGCGGCGGTGGCCGAGCTCAAGAAGATGAGCAAGCCCTGCAAGGACCCCAAGGAGATCCAGCAGGTGGGCACCGTGTCCGCCAACGGCGACGACACGATCGGCACGCTCATCGCCGAGGCGATGGACAAGGTGGGCAAGGAGGGCGTCATCACCGTCGAGGAGGCCAAGGCGCTGGAGACCAGCCTGGACGTGGTGGAGGGCATGCAGTTCGACCGCGGCTACCTCAGCCCGTACTTTGTCACCAACCCGGACCGCATGGAGGCCGTGCTGGAGGACGCGTACATCCTCATCAACGAGAAGAAGATCTCCAACATGAAGGACTTCCTGCCGCTGCTGGAGCAGATTGCGCGCACGCAGAAGCCCCTCATTGTCATTGCCGAGGAAGTGGAAGGCGAAGCGCTGGCCACCCTGGTGGTGAACAAGCTGCGCGGTACGCTGGCGGTGTGCGCGGTCAAGGCGCCGGGCTTTGGTGACCGCCGCAAGGCCATGCTGGAGGACATTGCCATCCTGACGGGCGGCAAGATGATTGCGGAGGACCTGGGCATCAAGCTGGAGAGCGTGACGCTCAACGACCTGGGCCGGGCCAAGAAGGTGGTGGTGGACAAGGAGAACACCACCATTGTTGACGGTGCGGGCAAGAAGGCGGACCTGGAGGCGCGCGTCAAGACCATCCGCAAGCAGGTGGAGGAGACGACGTCCGACTACGACCGCGAGAAGCTGCAGGAGCGCCTGGCCAAGCTGGTGGGCGGCGTGGCGGTGGTGAAGGTGGGCGCGGCCACCGAGGTGGAGATGAAGGAGAAGAAGGCCCGCGTGGAGGACGCGCTCAACGCGACGCGCGCGGCCGTGGAAGAGGGCGTGGTCCCGGGCGGCGGTGTGGCGCTCATCCGCGCGCAGATGGCGCTGCTGGACCTCAAGGTCACCCCGGAGCAGAAGTTTGGCGTGGACATTGTGCGCCGCGCGCTGGAGGAGCCGCTGCGCATCATTGTGCAGAACAGCGGCCAGGACGCCACCGTGGTGGCCAACAAGGTGAAGGAGGGCAAGGACGCCTACGGGTTCAACGCCCGCACCGAAGAGTACGGTGACCTCATCAAGATGGGCGTCATTGACCCGACCAAGGTGGCCCGTACGGCGCTGCAGAACGCGTCCAGCGTGGCCGGCCTGCTGCTCACCACCGAGTGCATGATCGCCGAGCGGCCCGAGAAGAAGGAAGAGAAGGGCGGCCACAGCCACGGCGGCGGCATGGGCGGCATGGACATGATGTGATTGCGCCCGCCCCCGCGGCGTGGTGACAACGCAAGCCCCCGGCCGGAGATGGTTCCTGCCGGGGGCTTGGTGTTTGTTGCGGCTCAGCGACGACGGCGGCGGCCAAGGAACGCGGCGACAGCCACGCACAGCGCCGGCGGCAGACCCCCACCGGCCGACGAGCACCCGGCGGTGGCTTCATCCGGCGCATGCGGCCGGCATTGCACCGTCAGCGTGTATGCGGCGCCGGCCGCTTCCGGGTCCACGCCCACGAGGTACACGCCCCCCGCGAGGTTGTTGGCCCGCAGCTCCGACGAGGCGCCCGCCGCGACGAGGTTGTCCTGCAGCACCTCCGTGCCCGCGCCATCCAGCAGCCACGCGTGCACGCCAGCGGACGTCTCCAGGATGACGACGAGATCGTCCTTGTCGCGGATGTCCAGGCGGAAGAAGTCACGGTCATGGGCCACCAGCGCCGTGGTGGTCCCGCACGCAAGCCCCGCCGCCTGGGTGGGGTCGTTGTTGGGTTCCAGTGCGTCTTCGGCTGGCGGCGTGCCGCCGGGGTTGGCGCCCGCAGGTGTGCACCGCACGTCCAGGCGATAGGTGGCCGACGCCGCGCCCGGCGTGACCAGCAACGCCAGCCGCGCGCCCTGCGAGGTGTACCGCACCGTGCGCGCAGTGCCGGACGATTGCGCGACGATGCCGCCCTGCCCCGGCCCCGCCGCCATCTGCAGCCCAAGGTCCGGCCCGTCCGAGGTGAGCGTGCCCTCAATCACGGTACCGGCGGCGGCGGTCAGGGCGAACCAGTCCTGGTTGCCCGGCGCCGACACTCCGTCCACACCGGCGCCGCAGTTGACCGGTGAGGCTGACGCGAAGTCGTTGTTGGGCTCGCTGCCGTCCTCAGGCAGCGGCGTGGAACCGGCGGGAAGCTGGCAGTCCAGGCGCAGCGTGTAGTCGCCCGTGGCGGAATCATACGGGCGCACCAGGATGCCCACCGCGCCGCCCATGGCCGTGTAGTCCGCGGTCTCGTGCGCCGTCTCGCTCTCAGACCGGGCGACAATGCCGGCGGAGTAGGGGCTGCGCGTGAGGTACAGGTCCAGGTCACCAGCGGAGCCCACGCCGTCCAGCACGACGTGGAGCACCGTGCCCGCGGGGACGGAAAGGCGGAACCAGTCTTCGTCCCCGCTGGCCGCGTGCGCGCTGACCGCGGAGCCGCAACTGATGGCGGCGCCGGCATCCCAGCTGTTGTTGGGTTCAAACGGATCCGTTCCGGTGGGCGGTGTGGTGCCGCCGCCCGACGAGGACGACGACGACGAGGAAGACGTGGAGGAGCCGCCGCCCGCCACCGCGGCGAGCAGCGTATCCGCGCGCACGGCCACCTTCCCCTGGCAGTTGGCGCACGCGGCGCCCGTCTGCTGCATGAGTGACACAATCTCCGCGCGCGTGGCCGCCGGGCGCACCGCCTGCACCAGCGAGATGATGCCCGTGACGTGGGGCGCCGCCATGGAGGTGCCCTCGTAGTACGCGTACTCGTTGGTACCGGGTCCCAACGCCGACAGGATGCCGTTGCGCTCGCCCTGGGACATGTCGCCCCCCGGCGCCACGATGCCGATCTCACTGCCGAACGACGAGTACGCGGTCAGCGGGCGGGTGCTGCCCGGCCCGTGCGCCGCCACGGCGACCGCCCCGCTGCAGTTGGCCGGGCTGCCCACCGCGCCGCCGTCATTGCCGGACGCCACCACGAACACCACGCCGCGCGCGTTGATTGCGTCAATCACTTCCTGTTCATAGCTGCTGCACGCGCCGTAGCCGCCGAGGCTCAGGTTCATCACGGACACCTGGTCCCCGCCGAGGGCCGGCACGCCCTGCACCGCCATCCCGGCCAGCCACGCCGCGCCCTCCAGGATGTCTGACAGGGACCCGCCGCACCGGCCCATGGCGCGCACGGTGACCAGGCGCGCGCCCCAGTTGAGCCCGGCAATGCCCGCGCTGTTGTTGGTGGCTGCCAGGATGGTGCCGGAAACATGGGTGCCATGGAAGCTGGACGGCTCAAAGCCCTGCCCGCAATCCGCGCCGTCGCCGGGGTCGTTGTAGTCGGCGTCGCGCCCGTCGCCGTCGTTGGCAATGTCGGTGTCGGAGATGAAGTCGTACCCGGCCTGGTCCTTGGAAGACAGTTCCTGGTGCTGGCGGATGATGCCGGTGTCCACCACGCCCACGCGCTGATCCGCAGTTCCCGTGGTGACGTCCCAGGCGGCCTCCATTCCCAGCGCGCCCAGGTCCCACTGCAGGTCAACGTGCGGGTCCGTGGCGGTGGCAAACGGCCGGTACCAACGGTCGGCCACGGCGCCGACGACACCGGGGTCCGCGGCGAGCCGGCGAATCAGCGCCGCGGTGTCGTCCTCGGTGGGCGCGGCCTTGGCGTCACCTGCGGGGCGCACCTGGTAAAGGCTCCAACCCAGCAGCAGCGGGCGCACCGGGCGCAGCGCCACGCCCGAGGTCTTCTCCACCAGTGCTTCCGTGCCCGCGGCGGCCAGCCGCACAATGGCGCGGCCGGCGACCTGCTGGCGCGGGGCGGCAGCTGCGAGCGAACTGACCAGGACCAGGGCAACGGCGAGAACCATGGGCGCGCCTCCACGTGGCAGGTGGAAGCGTGGCGGTCCGCCCGGGGTGCGCCAATGGGCGACCGGCGGATGCTCCAAGGTGGGATACGGGGAAGGGAGGGGAAATTCCGCTGTGTCCACGGGAAGAAAGCGCGGTCACGCGGGAGGGTCGGTTGATCGGCGGACGCCGCCGCGCGGCCGTCACTGCAGCGCGGTGAGCGTGATGTTGCCCTTCTTGGTGGCCACTTCAACGGTCACGTCGTCACCGTTGCCCAGGTCACCCTGGACGGCCTGCGGGTGTGTGACGCCGTTGGTGAGCGGCAGGTCCACCACGTCAATGCTGCCGTCGTCCGTGGCGGCCTTCACCGTGGCGTTCAGCGTGGCGGGGATCTCCACAACGATGTCCCCGTCCTCCGAGGCGACCTGGAGCTTGCGGCCGTCCTCGTCACTGCAATCCGCGCTCAGGCTGGTGGAGACATGGATGTTCCCCTTTTGCGTGGCCACCTGCGCGCCCACGGCCATCCCCACCACGTCAATGTTCCCTTCGGAGGCGGCAACCTGCAGGAGGAGGTTGGACGGGACAATGAGCTCCACGCCGCGGTCCGCGCCGTCCCACTGACCGGCAATCTGCAGCGTGTCATCGCCCTGGATGGCAACGAGCTGGCCCTGCATCTCTTCCCCGGCGGGCTGCAGCGGCACGACGGTCACTTCCGTGGCTCCGTCGCGACCGATGACCACGACGCGGCCACCGTCCACCGCCAGCTCCAGGTGCAGCAGGCCCGCTGCGGGGAACTCCGTGCGTTCCGAGATGAACTTCACCGCGCCGCCGAAGTCACCACCGCACGCCATGATGGACGCCACCGCCAAGCCCAGTCCCAGCACCGCGATCCTGTTCATTGCTGCCTCCTGTGTGACGCGGGAGCAGAGCAAGGCGCGCGCCACGCCGCCGCGCGCGGTGGAACGCGGAGTTCCCGCACGCAGGCGTGGCGCCGCGTTGACAGCTGTGAACCACGGCTGACGCCCGAGGCGCCGGCCGCGGTTGTTGCCGCGGCGGGGACGCGTGCCTGCGCGTGCTAGAGGGCGGCCCATGCAGACGGTGCTGGAAGAGTTGGTGAAGCTGCTGGCGCTGGAACGGATTGAGGAGAACCTGTTCCGCGGGCAGTCGCAGGACCTGGGCTGGGGAACGGTGTTCGGCGGACAGGTGCTGGGGCAGGCGCTGTCCGCCGCGGTGCGCACGGTGCCGCCTGAGCGGCTGGTGCACTCGCTGCAGGCGTATTTCCTCCGCCCCGGCGGCGTGACCGCGCCCATTGTCTACGACGTGGATCGCATCCGCGATGGATCATCTTTCACCACGCGCAAGGTGGTGGCCATCCAGCACGGCCGGGCCATCTTCAACCTGGCAGCAAGCTTCCAGAAGCCGGAGGAGGGTCTTGAACACCAGGACCTGATGCCGGAGGTGCCGCCACCGGAAGCGGTCCCCACGGAGCAGGAGCGGCTGGCCGCGCACGCGCAGAAGCTCCCTGAGCCCATCCGCGAACGGGCGCTGGCAGCGCGACCGTTTGAGATGCGTGCGGTGGAGGACGACGATCCGGTGCAGCCGGCGTCCCAGCCGCCGCGGCGCGCCGTGTGGCTGCGCACCACCCACCAGCTCCCGGATGATCCGGGCGTGCACCACGCGCTGCTCGCGTACGCGTCGGACTACTCGTTCCTGACGACGTCACTGCGGCCGCACGGCGTCAACTGGCTCACCCCGGGCATGCAGGTGGCCAGCCTGGACCACGTCATGTGGTTCCACCCGCCCTTCCGCGCGGACGAGTGGCTGCTGCACGTGATGGAGAGCCCGCGCGCCACGGGTGCACGCGGCCTGGTGCGGGGGCGGGTGTTCTCGCGCGACGGGCGGTTGGTGGCGACGACCGCCCAGGAAGGGCTGATCCGCCGTCACCCTCTGTCACCGTGACCGCCAGCCTTTGCCCGGCGCCGCGGGCTTGACGTGGGCACCGACGTCAGAAACGCTGGCGCGGCCGCCGCCCCCCCTCCGGTGGATTCCGGCGGCACCCGGGCAAAATCCATGGCCAAGCACTCCCACCGTCCCAGGCACAAGGGCACGCGCCCAAAGCTCCCCGCGTTCGTCGCACCGCTCGCCTCGCTGGAATTCCACCCGCCGGACACGGCGGTCCTGCAGGCGCTCGTCGATCTTGAGGACGCGTTCGGGTTTGTGTTCCCGGCCGAGGCCCGGCGCGCGCTGGTGGGCCAGCACGCGTTCACGCTGCAGGGCGGCGGCATGGAACCGCTGCGTGGCGACGCTCTGCGACGGCTCAACGGGCTGGCTCCCGGGTCAGCTGCCGACGCCACGGCCTGGGCAACCAGCCGGCTGGGGTTGTTGGTGGTTGCCGCGGATGACGCCGGCAATCGGCTGTGCCTGGACGTGCTGGATCCGTCCGGCGCGGCGCCGGTGTACCTGTGCACGGCGCGCATGGGCCTGGCGGCCTCCGCCACGCCCGCGTTCCCGTGCGGGACAGACCTGTTGCACGCATGGGCGCTGTACACGGCGGGCGCGGAAGCACGGCAGGCCGCGGAGGACGTGGAGCGGCTGGGCCGCGAGCTGGAAGCGCTGCGCAAGCGCCGCCCGTCCGTGACGGCGGGCCGGGACGAAGCGCTGGCGCGGCTGCAGGCGGCGTTTGGCGGTGCGCGCGAGGCGGACACCGGGCCCGCGCCGACGGCGGAGGACGAGAGCCGCATGGCCGGCGAGCTGGAGGCCGCGCGCGAAAAGCACAAGCGGCTGTGGATGCCGTTCATGGAGCAGTTCAGCCGCTGGCCGGTGTACTGGCGTCTGCTGTGGAACGGACCCAACAGCCTCACGTTCCAGACGGAGGTGCTGGACCAGCCGCTGGTGGACGCGTGGCGCAACGTATTCCCGCTGGCGGGCCACCTGGTGGAGGGACGGGTGGAGGCGCTCCGCTCGGAGCTGACCCAGCGGGAACCGCGTGGGCGGGCCGCGCTGGCGTTTGCCGAGGCGCACCTCAAGGTGGGTGACGAGGCGGCCGCGCGGGCCGCGCTGGCCGCGTGGGATGCCGCAGGCCTGGGACCGCGCCCGGCGCGCGCGCGCCGCCTGCTGGACACCACCGCCCCCGCCACGGCGCCCACCGGCGACACCGACGTGCCGGTGGACTGGCCCGCCGAGCTGCAGCTCTCCCGCAAGGCGGCGGACCGGTTTCTTTCTGCGGTGGGCGCGCAGTTTGCGCACGACCTGCGGCACCACGGCACCACCAACGTGCTGGGCGCCACCAAGGCCGCCGTGCGCAAGGACGCGCACGGCAGGAACATTGTGGAGGCGGGGCTGGGGCACGTGCCGTTGGAGGTCCGCAAGGCGCTGTTTGAGGGGCGCCCGGTGGAGCTGCCGCATGAGTTCCTGCGCGCGCTCAACCGCGAACTCACGCGGCGCCTGCACCAACCGGGGCGCGCGGTGGACCGCGTGCTCACGCGCCTGCGGCTGGTGGTGGAGCGCCACGTGAACGCGCGCACGCCGCTGGTGGTCCCGCACGTGGGCGCCTTCCGCGTGAAGAATGAGCCCGCGCCCAACGGGCAGAGCCGTTTCTACCTGTTGTTTGACCCGGCGCCCGCGCTGGTGGCCGCGGCACAGCACCACGTGGTGCATGAGGTCAGCACGCGCCTGGACGACGCGGTGTTCTGAACCCTCAGTGCTGCAGGTACACGCCCAGCAGCGCAGTCATCCCATCCCGCGGGAGCAGTTCCTTGACGCGGTCCGGACGCGGCACATCATCCCGGTAGTCCTGGTCCAGCGCGTTGTAGAGGTTACCCTCCAGCCCAAACCAGCCCAGGATGGGGCGCGTGCGGAATCCCGCGTTGACGACGACGTACGCGGGAATGCGGAACACGCGCAGGCGTTCCAGCGTGGAGCGCACGTTGTTGCGGCGCTCCGCACCCAGCCGCAGGTCCGCATGCAGGTCCACCAGTTCAAACAACTCCACGCTGGCCCCCACGTTGGCGCGGGCCTGCGGGACCACCGTCAGGTAGCTGATGTCCGTCTTCTCCGGCGTGTTGGGGAAGCCGCGGACGGAGTCCACGTACGTGAGCGGCCGCAACCAATCCAGCCGCGGCGCCGCCTGCGGGTCCGGCTCCACAAACCAGCCGCGGAACCAGGACACGTTGGCGTAGACGTACGTGCGCGGGGCGAACTCGATGCGGCCCTCACCCTCCACGCCGGTGATGTGCCGGAACCCGCGGTTGGCAATCTCCTCCTGCGTGCCACTCTGATCAATGCGGTCAATGCTGTTGCCGATGAACGAGTAGAACCCGTTGGCCGCCACGCGGTAGCGGAACGCGCCCAGCGTGGTGGCATAGTCCGCACCCATCTCCGCGGTGTGGATGTACTCGGGCTCCAGGCGCGTGCTGCCCTTGAACACCCCCGGCGAGAAGTCCGCGTACGATGACGAGGTCTGGTCGTACTTCTCCTCGAACGTGGGCGCGCGGAACGCTGCGCCGTACAGCGCCTTGAACGCGAGATCGTCGATGGGTTCGAACACCACGGCGGCGCGGGGCGTGATGTGCGTGCGCGGGTCCCACGGAATGGCGTGCCAGGGGTCCGCACGGAAGCCCTCGGCCCAACGCGCACCGTTCTTGTAGCTGTCCGCCACAAAGTCGTGGATTGTGTTCACCCGCATGCCCACGGTGGCAAACAACCGGTCGGTCACGCGCCATTCATCCTGCGCAAACGCGGCCGCGGTGATGCGCCAGGCGCCGTCCTGCGGCTGCGCAATGTCCTGTGGGCGCACCAGCGAGTCCAGGTACGCGCCCTTGCCGTCACGGTTGAGCGTGAAGCGGTAGAACGGCATGGCGTCCAGTTCCAGCTGCACCCCCGTGGCCAGGCGGTGCCGGAACAACGCGGGCAGCACCAGCCGGCCCTCCGCCCCCAGCGCGTTGGTCAGGTACGTGGTCCGCGCCAGCACGCCCTGCGGAAACACTTCGCGCTGGCCGTCACCATTGCGGTCATTGGTGGAGAACCCGTCCGGGCTGAACTGCAGCCGGCGGTCCACCATGTGACCGTCCGCGTACAGCCGGCCCAGCACCTCTCCGCCGTCACCAAACGGTTGCGCGTAGCCCGTGTCCAGCGTGCCCAGGATCCACGCCAGCTGGCTGCGCGGGCCCAGCGTGTCATACACGCCAAAGTACGGGCCGCGGTCTTCGTACTGGAAGAACGTGCGCGCAAAGCCGTGACCGCCGCGGAGGAACGGCGGGGCGTAGTCCACCTTGCCGCTGAACGCCGCGCGCGCTTCGCGCGAGTCCGTCTGCATCGTCAACGGATCCCGCAGCAGCCCCGTGTCCGAGGCGGCATCCGTGGCCACCAGGCTCCGCTGCCCCCGGCTCACGCGCGCGTAACCGGATCCAAACGCGCGCAGTCCAAACCGGTTCACGCCGCCCGACAGGCTGGCCTCCGGCGCGAACAGGCCCGCCGCGCCCAGGTCGTTCTCGACGAGAATGTCGCCGCGGTGCGCCGGGTCATACAGCTTGACATTGTCCGCGCGGGGCAGGCCGTACCGCCCGTCCGTGAACAACGCCGGGGAGGGTTTGAGCAGGCTCATCCCGGCGCGCGCGCGCACAAACTCGTGCTCACGCGTGACAACGTTGACCACGCCCAGGAACGCGCCGGTGCCGTACAGCGCGCTGCCGGGGCCGCGGATCACCTCCACCCGCTCGATGATGTCCGCCGGCACCGCCCAAGGGTTGCGCCCGTCGTAAAGATTGGCGACGCGGTGGCCGTCCACCAGCAGCAGGATCTCCGGGTCGGTGCGGATGCCACGGATGGAGACCTCGTCAAACCCAAAGATGGAGCGGCTGACCTCAAAGCCCGGCACCTCCTTGAGGATGTCCAGCAGAGACCGCGCGCCTGATTCTTCAATGCGCGCGCGCGAGATGACCGTGATGATCGCGGGCGCGGTTCGGACGCTCTGCGCGTACGTGGCCGCAATGGCTGTGGCGTCCTCGGCGGCAAAGACCCGGAAATCCTCCGCCAGTGCGGTGGTGCTGGTGGCCGACACGTCCTCCACGCGCAGGTCCGCCGCCTGCGGGCGCGTGCGGCGCAATGACGTGCCGCCCAGCGTGCTGCCACCTGCGCGTTCACCCGTGCGCAGTTCGCGCTCCTCCGCGGTTTCCAGCGGGTTCACCTCCTGCGGTGCCGCCGTCACCACGGGAAGGATCACCGGCTCATGGTTGCTTCCCAGGACGGGCGCGGCCTTGCCGCTCTTCAGCTGCGCCACCACAAAGTACTCAAGCCCCGGCGTGGCAACGTCATTGCCGTCAATATGGGCCTCCCACGTGTCCGTCTTCTCGTCCACCAGCACCAGGTCCACGGGCGCAAAGACCGCCTCGCCCTGCAGGCGCAACCTTACGCGCGCGCGCTGCACCTGGCCGGGAGGCTCAAACCGCCCCTTGAGGACCAGCGGCTGGCCCTGCACCGCTTCCACCGGTTCCGGCACAAACCGGACTTCCGCAGCCAGCGCGGGGAGCGCGCACAGTGCGACGAGGGCGGGCAGCGGGCTCACGCCCGGACACTTAGCGCGCCGGGACCGTCACGGGGAAGCCCAGCGCCTCCGCCATGTTCAGCCGCGGAAATGGAACACGCCGTCAATCCGGTAGTTGGAGTGGCCCATGGTCACGCGCTGGGAGCCGTCCGCGTTGACGTTGTTGGAGCCAATGAACAGCGGGCGGTGATGGCTGTCCCATCCCGCGAACATCACGACGTGACCCCAGCTGTGTGACGTATGGAACATCACGACGTCACCAGGCTTGGCGCCGGCCAGCGTGCGCTGCTCCTTCCAGTCCCGGTCCCGCCGCAGGTTGTCGCGCAGGCCCCTCACCGCGTCGTGGTGCTGGCCGTTGGTGATCATGCCCGCCTTCTCCAGCACCGCACTGACGAAGTTGGCGCAATTCACGTTGTTGGGAACCCAGTCGTTCATGTCCCGCGCCAGAGGGCCGTGGTACTTGATGTCGCCCGCGTTGCGTCCCAGCACGCTCTTGGCAATGCGCAGCGCGTCCTGCCCCTTGCCGCCGTCGGCCGCGCGTTCCATCGCCTTGAGTTCGCGCGCGTCAATGCTGCCGTCCCGCCCGTGGCCGTGGTGCTTGTGCTCAAACTTCTTCGCCGCGGCCAGCGTGCGCGAATCAAACAGCCCGTCCACCTTCCCCGGCTTGAAGCCCAGCTCCTGGAGCGCGCGCTCGGCGCGCAGCACGTCGTGGGAGCGCTCGCCCACCGTCATGGGCGCGGACTTGGCCTGGATGGAGCCGGACAGCTTGTTCCACGTCTGGGCATCCACGCGGCCGCTCACCGGCAGGTGACTGCGCCGCTGGAACGCTTTGACCGCCGCCGCCGTGCGCTCATCAAACACGCCGTTGGTGTGCTGCGGGTCATATCCCGCCGCCTTGAGGTGCGCCTGGATGTTCTTTGTTGCCCGGCCGTGGTTGCCGACGCCAACGCCGGTGGTGCCGTCAGGATTGTCACGCCCCGCTGCGGCGGCGGTGGCGGCGTCCAGGCGGCGGTGTGCGCGCGTGATCTTGCTGCGGCGGTGTTCCGGCGCGTGGTCCAGCGCGCGCGCCTCGCGGGCCAGCACCGCCTCTGCGCCGTGGCGGCGCATCCCGGTGGCGGTCTTGTTGTGCAGCTCCGGCTGGTCCGCGCGGAACGCCCGCACGGCGCGCGCGGTGTCGGCGTCATAGATGCCGTCCACCCGCCCAACGTCGTAGCCCAGCTTGCGCAGGCGCTGCTCGTCGGTGCGGATCCGGTCGGACTTCTGACCGATGCCCACGTACTGGTCACCCTGCGCCCGGATCCGGCCCTGCACCTTCTTGAGTCGGTCAAACGTCCGGGTGTCCAGCGACCCGGTGGACGGCAGGCCCACGGCGGATTGGAACTGCCGCAGCGCCTCCGCGGTGGACGCCGTGAACTTGTTGTCCACGACGCCGGGGCTGAAGCCCGCCAGCCGCAGCATGCGTTCCACCACCTTCACGGCGGGCTCCTGGGCGCCGGCGGCAAGCGGGCCGTCCTGCAGGGTGGCGTCAACGGTGCGGTTGGAGCGGGCGTCTGAGCGGGTGATGGCGTTCACGGGAGACCTCCTGCGTACGCGTACATTCTCCGCAGGATCGGCAAATGGTTGTGACCGTCGACGGGTGGACGGACAGCGGGAGGATACGCCGTCGACGTCCTCCTCCTGTCGGATACGCCCGCCTTCAGGGGCAGGGCACCTGCTCCCACGACCCGTCGTAGTCAAAGTCGAGGATGATGGTGCCGTTGGCGCAGGACAGGCTGCCCGCCTCGCAGCACGTGCTGGTGTCGACGACGAATGTCACGCCATCATCCATCAGCGCGGGGAACGACGCCGGCTTGGGCACCACCCAGCCCCACCCGTAGGTGGCGTGCGGCCCCATGCTGCTGACGTCAATGCTCGCGGGTCCGAGGGTGGCCTGCGGGCACTGGACCACGGCCGGCACCATGCACCCGACGGGCGGAGGTCCGGACGAGCTCGCCGCTGCACTGCTGGTCCCGCTGCTGCCTGGGGGAAACGCGGAGGACGGGCGTGCGGTGCTGGTTCCCGTGGAGCCCGTTGCAGCGGAGGCCGGGACCGAGCTGGCCCATGATGCGCCGGCGTCCGAGGTGGCGTGCGCGCTGGACGGGACCGATGACGCGGTTGCCGCGCTGGACGGTGCGCGCGAGGTGGCGGCGGCGGATGAGACGGGCGGCGCGCTTGTGCTGCCGCGGCTGGCGGACCCGGAAGCGGAAGGTGCGGATGACGATGCCGCAACACCGGCGTCGGCGGCAGATGATTCCGACGGGAGGCATACGCCGTCAGCGCAGCGTTCTTGCATGCGGCAGTCCCGGCTGGAGTTGCAGGTGAACACGCACTTGCCGTCCACGCGGACCTGGTCACCCGCACACGGGGCACAACCGGTGAAGCCGGGCCCTATCAGGGCGCATACAACGGCAACCACCGTCCGCGGGTTCATGCCCTGCACGGTGGCGCGCGCATCCGGTGAGGGCAAGCCGTCCGCACAGCCCGGTCACCGCGGGCCCGCCGCCAGCGCGCCGTTTGCGTCCCGCCACGTGGCGGACAGGAACCGCAGCGCGAACCGGATTTCATCCGTCTGCGCCACCAGGGGACGCCCGCCCCCGACGGGCTCCGCCTCCGCCGCGTCCATCTGCGCCTTCACACGCGCCAGCAGACGCGCGGCACCCGCATGGTCCCCGCGCGCGTGCGCCCGGCGCGCTTCCGCCACCTCCAGGTGCGCCGCGTGCAGGTCCAGCGCCGCCAGGAACAGCGGGTCCTCGGCCGCGGCCAGCAGGCTGCGCGCCTCGTCCAGCGACCGCCGCGCATCCTCGAACCTGCCCTGCACCGCCTCCACCGCCCCCAGGTTGCCGAGGAATATCCCCTCGTAGCGACGGTCGTTGGCCTCACGCAGGACGGCCACGGCTTTCAGGAACTGGCTGCGCGCACGGTCAAGGCGGCCCTGGTTCTCGTACAGGATGCCCAGGTAGCCAAGCATGATTCCTTGCAGGCGCAGGTCTTCCACCTCGCGGAAGATGGCGTAGGCCTTTTCGTAATACGTACGCGCCGGGGCGAGCTTCGCCCACTCGTGGTTGAGGATCCCCAGGTAGCCGGTGACGCTGCCCTCGCCGCGGCGGTCACCGCACTCGCGGAACATCGCCAGCGCACGCTCGTAGTGGTCGTGCGCCTCGGCCAGCCGGCGCTCGTCATGCAGCATCCCGCCGAGCTGTTGCAGCGCGCGCGCTGCGCCGCCCGTCCCGCCGATATCGCGGAAGATGGCCAGTGACTGATCATGCAACGGCCGGGCCTCGTCCTTGGCCCCACGGTCCTGCGCCAGCTTTCCCAGCTCGTCGAGCGCCACCGCCTCCGCACGACGATCGCCCGCCTTGCGGGCCAGGGCCACCGCCGCATCGCCGTCCGCGCGCGCCTCCGCGAGCCTCCCACGTGCGTGGCGGGCGCGCGCCCGCGCGTCCAGGACGCGCGCGTGCAGTGACGGGTCCGCGGCCACGCGGGCCGCGGCCGCCAGCGTGTCATCCAGCAGCGCCAGGTGCGTGGCAAACGGGCCGCGCGTGGAGAGGACCGGCTGCAGCACCAGCAACGCCCGGAGCGCCCGCCCCACGGCCTCCTTTGACGACGGCGCCTCCTTCATCGCCCGGGCGTGCACAGCCAGCAGGTTCTCCTGTTCCCCGGCCAGGCGCTTGAGGCGCTCCATGCCACCGTGCCCGTCAACACCTTCCGCCCACGCCTCACCCGCGCGCAGGTAGTACTCCGCGTGGCGGCCCGGCACCGTCGCCGCTTCCGGCAGCGCGGCCAGCTTCTCGTGTGCGTATTCGCGAATGGACACGTACAGGGAGAAGCGCATCTCGCCGGGGAAATGGCGTGATTCCACCGCGCGCAGCAGAGACTTGTCGCGCAGGGCCTCCAGCACGTCCAGGACCCACGGTGAACCCGGGAACCGCTCCAGAGAGACCACCTCTTCGGCCGCCTCCAGTGAGAAGTCACCGCGGAACACGGAGCACATGCCCAGCGCGGCCTGTTCGTGCGGCTGCAGCAGTTTCCATGACCAGTCTATGGCCCCGCGCAGCGTGGACCGCGACGACGAGCCATCCCGTTTTCCGCCCGTCAACAGGTCAAACCGCCGCGGCAGGCGTTCCAGGAGCTTCTGCGCGCTCAGCACACCCATGCGCGCCGCGGCCAGTTCAATGGCCAGCGGGATTCCGTCCAGTTCGCGGACAATCTGCGCCACCAGCGGCTTCTCCGCCGGGGTCAGCACAAACCCCTGCCGCACCGCGCGTGCGCGCTCAACGAACAGCTTCACCGCCTCGCTCTGGTCGGCGTCCTCGTCACGCTCAGGCAGCGCCAGGGGACCCAGGTGCCACGGTTGTTCCTGCGGCAGGTGCAGCGGCTCGCGGCTGCTCACCAGGAACTCCGCGCGCGGCGCCAACGCCAGCCACCGCCCCACGCTGCCGGCCCCGTGCTGGACCACCTGGTCAAAGTTCTCCAGCACAACCAGCAACCGCCCGCGGCGAGCCAGCGCGGCCCCCAACTGGTCCACCACGTCCGCCACGGTGCGCCCCGCGGTGAGCGGAATCTCCAGGCCCCGCCCCACGGCGGCGCACACCTGCTCAAGGTTGGTGGCGTCGGAAAGATCGCACAGCCAGGCGCCACCCAGCGCGTCGTAGTCGGACCGGTGCAGTGACGCGTACTGCAGACACAGGCGCGACTTGCCGATGCCACCCGGTCCCAGCACCGTGACCACGCGCTTCCCCTGCGCCAGGAATCCGCCCAGCGCCTGCAGGTCGTTGTCACGGCCCACAAAGCCCCCGTCGACGGGCGGGACATTTCCGCGCCGCACGTCCACCACCGTGTCCTGGCCTGGTTCGGACGCTGACACCGACCCGCCACCCGTGCCTGTCCCGGTAGCGGCGGTGGCGGCGACGGCGCGATCAGACTTGGTGCGCTGACCCTCGTCTACGGACACCTGCGAGGCCATGGTTGCCGCCGCCATGGTGGCCGGGTCCGCGGCGAGCGCGTCCGCGAACAGCGCGCGCATCCACGCGCCCAGCCGCGCGGGCGAATGCGGGACACCATGACGGGCCAGCCATTCCTCCAGCGCGCCGCCAAGGTCCTCGCAGTCGCGGAAGCGGTCCTCGCGGCGCGGGGAGAGCGCCTTCATCACCACCGGGTCCAGGTCACGCGGGAAACCAGGGACCACGCTGGAGGGACGCGGAACGCGGCACTCCATGATCGCGTGCAGCGCGAGAATGTCACTGTCGCGCTTGAACAGCCGCTGCATGGTGCACAACTCCCACAGCACAATGCCCAGGGCGAACTGGTCACTCCGCGCGTCGACGGGCTGCCCACCGGCCTGCTCGGGGCTCATGTAGCTGTACTTGCCCTTGAGCACGCCGGTGGCCGTGTCCTCCGTCTGCACGGCGGCTTTGGCCACGCCAAAGTCCACAATCTTGGTGACGCCGTCATAGGTGACAATGAGGTTGTGGGGCGAGATGTCGCGGTGGACGATCCCCAGTGGCCGCCCGTGCAGGTCCGCTTTGACGTGCGCGTGCTGCAGCCCGGCAGCAGCGTCGACGATGATCCCCAGCGCGTGCGCGAGCGGGATGCTGCCCCCCTGTTCGGCCACCCGCACCAGGATCCGGCGCGCGTCCTGTCCATGCAGGAACTCCATCGCCATGAAATACGTGCCGCCGTCTTCGCCCACCTCGTGGATGGAGACCACGTTGGGATGCCGCAGGTCCGCGGCGGTGCGCGCCTCATCCAGGAACATCTGCTCAAACGCGGGATTGTGCGCAATGTGCGGCAGGATCCGCTTGACCACGACGAGTTTCTCAAACCCGCGGATGCCCGTCTGCCGCGCGAGGAACACCTCCGCCATGCCGCCCTGGGCGATGCGGTGGATCAATTCGTACTTGCCGGCGAGCAGCGTGGCCATGCCGCCCCACGAATAGCAGGCCCCCCCGCCCGTGCGTGAGCCGCGCGGGTCAAGCCGCGCGCCGGCGTCCGCAGGCTCCCCGGCGTGCGGCGCTTTGTTGGGGCGCCCGTCCGTTGTCACTCTGTCCGTCCGCGTGTTGACCCTTGAATGCCTGCAGTCTCCGCTTCCGCTGCGCGGCTTGCGTGGCGGAACGCGCGGCGGTTGGCTTGCACGGTGCCCGGCGTCCGCCGGGCCGCCAAGGAGGACGTGATGGAGAAGTCCACCCAGGTCCCACTCGTCGCCAGGGAGCTGCGCATACTGGTCCAGTCGCTGACCAACTGCCTGGCCACATGCAAGGTCCACGACAAGAAGCCCGACTCGCCGTGCGAAGACTGCGACGCGGCGCGCACGCTCCGCACCAAGCTGCAGGCCCTTGCCGGGGCCTGAGCGCCGGCGCCCCGTTTCACGCGCGTTTCACCGGACGCGTCCCGCGTTTCCTTGCGCGGTTGAAACCGGGCGCACCCTGCACCGCCATGCTGGGTTCACGGGCGGCCGCGCCGGCTGCCCTGAACGGAGCTCATGCCATGGCACATCCCGTCCTCTCATCCTCCACGCCGGAACCCCACAGCCCCGCGTGGGTGGCGCAGGTCTGGATCTCTTTTGTGCTCAGCGCACTGGCCACGGTGGCCGGCGTGTACTTCCTGCCGGTGGACGCGTGGATGAAGGGTTACCTGTTGATGGGCGTGCTGTTCACCATGGGCTCCACGCTGTCGCTCGCCAAGACCACGCGTGACCTGCACGAGTCCCACAAGCTGACCAGCCGCGTGGAGGAAGCGCGCGTGGAGCGCCTGCTCACGGAGACCGCGCTGAAATGACGGGACCCACCGCCACGCGTTCGCCCTCGCGCAACACACGGATGACGGAAGCTGCGTCGTCAAAATCGTCCGGGTAGTGGATCAAGCGCAGGCGCGCGCGCAGCGCCTCCGGCAGCGCCGCCAGCCGCTCATAGGGCGTGTGCACGCCGTGGTTGGTTTCATGGATGACCAGGTCCGCCTCCGTGAGCCAGTCCAGGAGACCGGGGTCAAACGCGGTATCCGCGCTGTAGCCCAGGCAGGCACCGCCGGCGCGGATCCGCAGCGCGGTGGTGGGAACGTGGTGCACGGTGAAGCGGCACTCAATGGTGAACGGCCCGTGCACCACCGGCGCGGTCACCTCCAGCGGCACGTGCACAAAGTAGTCCGTGAAGTGCTTCTCCTCCGTGGGCCAGGGCGGCGCACCGGACGCGCGCAGCAGCCGGTCCATGCCCGCGGCCAGGTGCCCGTCCCACAGCCGCGTGGCGACGACAGGATGCGCCAGCAGCGTCACCCGCCGGTGCAGCATGAAGTGCGAGTAGTACGCGAATCCCTCCAGCCCCGAGACGTGGTCCGCGTGCACGTGGGTGATCACCACGGCGTCCACGCCGTCAACGTCCACCGGCTCGCCCAGGCGCAGGCCCGCGTCCCGCATCATGCGGCGGATGGGATGCGGGCAGTCCACCAGCAGGCGCGCCCCACCGCACTCCACCAGCAACGACGACGAGTAGTGCCGCGCGGTGAACGCGTCACCGACGCCGAGCGCGACGACGGACAACCCGGTCATGCGTGTCCTCCCCGTGCGCGAGCAGGCCTGCGGCCATGGCCCGCAATGACGCTGCCGCGCTGCCCGCGGGCAACAGGTCCGGTGCGCTGCGTGACAGCACGAAATACCCTTCCATCGCCGCGTCCAGCGCGGCACACGCATCCGTCACCTGCCGGCTGGCAGCCGCCCAGCCCGTGGCCTCCGCCACCAGCGGGCGCAGCACCGCGCGCCGCGCGTCCAGCACCGCCCGCCACGCGCGGCGCACCGGCGCATCATGCGCGGCCAGCGTGCCCAGCTCCGCCCAGCACGCTGCCGCCAGCGTGTCTTCGTCCTCCCCGCGCGCCAGGTTGGCGTCCAGGAACGCGTACAGGCTTGCCGTGCCGGACGTGCCCGCGCGCCGCGCCGCAAACCGCGCCGAACCACGACGGGACAACTCGTCCGCCAGGGCCACCAGCAGCTCATGCTTGTTGCGGAAGTGGTAGTGCACCAGCCCGGGGGCCAGTCCCGCCTCAGCGGCAATGGCGCGCGTGCCCGCCCCGGCCCACCCGTCCCGCGCAATCACGCGCATCAGCGCTTCCACCAGCTGCGCGCGCCGTTCCGGCGTGTTGGGCGGGCGTCCCCTCCGGCCGGATGATTTCTTGATCATGCGCCCAAACAAACACCCCGCGGCGCGCCACGTCAACTCAGAAGGTGCGGGTGGCCGCCTCAAACCCCACAAAGCCCCCGGTGCCCCACACCACGTCCGTGACAAAACACCACCCGTCCACGGGGATGTTGGTGCAGGGGAACTGCTGGAACTGGCCGGTGGCCGGCGCCGCCCCGCCGCGCACAAACATCTCCACCGTGAAGGACGTGGTGGCCCCGGGCGGCTGGCCGCGCACGTTGCTGCCGGGCCCCTGCGCGGGCACCAGCGGGGAGCCGTAGTAGTGCACCGCCACCGTGTAGCGTCCCGCGGACGGGTGGCGGATGGAGATGTTCTCCGGTGTGCACACGGTGGCGCCCTGCAGGTCCGTGTAACAGCCACGGCGGTTGTCAATGTCCAGGCGCGGGTTCACGTCCGCACTGAGCGTGGCGCCGCCGCCAAACGGGAAGTTGTAGACCTTGATCCCGGCGCCACTGGGCGGCGGGTAGGCGTAGTTGCCCGCCAGGTCCACGTTCCACGCCAGCGTCTTCTGCGTGCACTGCTGGCCGGGGACCTGCACCGTGCACGCGGCGCAGTTGCCCCAGTGGCAGTCCGGCGCCACGCGCGTGGCCTCCAGGTTGGCGCAGTTGATGTACGTACCCGGGCTGGCCTGGCAGGTGGCCTGCTCCGCCGGGCCCCAGTTGAAATCAAAAAACCAGTTGGGATTGCGCAGCGGGTCCCGTCCGCCGGTGGCCTTGCCCACGGGGTGCAGCAGGTGGAGGTCCACGTCCACGTCTTCGTTCATCACCAGCTGCGCGTTGAGGTCCGCGTTGGGGCCGTCCACGGTGAACACCACGTCACAGGACTGGTCCGGCGTGTTGGCCTGCGTGAGCGTGACGCGCAGCGTGTATTCGCCGGGGATCACCGGTGCAAAGCGCACGGTGACGGTGTCCGCGCCCTCCAGCGCCACGCTGTTGGGCTGGTCATTGCCCTGGCTGTCAATGACGTGCACCACGCTCCACTGGATGGTGTACGTCATGGGAACCACGTTGGTGAGCACCACCGTCAGGGACGTGGTGTCCAGGATGCGCACGCCCACCGGCGGGTTGGGGCAGGTCAGTGACCCGGCGCCGGAGAACTGCGTGCACACGTTGCTGATGCACACCAGCGGGTTGGGGCAGTCACCCGTGGTGCCGCACGGCGGGTTGCGCTCACAGGTGTTGTTCACGCAGCGCTGCGTGGCCGGGCAGTCACCGTTGACGCTGCAGGACGGGTTGGGCTCGCAGCGCCCGTTGGCGCAGTGCTCGTTGGCATCGCAGTCGGTGTCGGTGGTGCATTCCGTGCCGCGCGTGCAGCGGCCGCCCTGGCAGTACTGACCCGCGGGGCAGTCCACGCTGCGCGTGCACGCCGGGTTGAGGGAGCAGGTCCCGTTGTCACACGACATGGTGGCGGGGCATTGCGCGTCAGACGTGCAGCCCTGGTTGCGCGTGCAGGTGCCGCCGACGCAGGTCTCATTGGCCAGGCAGTTGCTGTCCGGCGGGCAGGCGGGATTGTTGGTGCAGGTGCCCCCCACGCAGCGCTGCGCCACCGTGCATTGCGAATCCGCGGTGCACCCCGGGTTGCGGTTGCACAGCCCGGCCACGCACGTTTCCGTGGTGGCGCAGTCCGCGTTGGTGGTGCAGCCGGGGTTGTTGGTGCACGTGCCCGCCACGCAGTGCTGGCTGGGCTGGCACTGCGCGTCCGTGCTGCAGGATGGGTTGTCCGTGCAGGTGCCGTTCACGCAGGTCTGCGTCTCACGGCAGTTGGCGGTGGTGGTGCAGGGCGCGCCGCGCGTGCAGGTGCCCCCCACGCAGGACTGGTTGGGTGGGCAGTCCGCGTTTCCGGCGCAGCCGCGGTTGCGGTTGCACACGCCGTTCTCACAGCTCTGGTCGGACGGGCAGTCCGCGTCGGTGGAGCAGGTCCCATTGCGGTTGCAGGTGCCGTTGTCACAGGTCTGCGTGACCGGGCACTGCGCATCCGTGGTGCAGGGGCCGTTGCGGGAGCAGGTCCCGTTCTCGCAGTGCTGGCTGGCCGGGCAGTCCGCGTCCACGGTGCACGCGTCATTGGTCACGCACGCGCCGTTGATGCAGCTCTGCGTGGCCAGGCAGTCCGCCTGGCGCACGCATGATCCGTTGCGCGTGCACACCCCGTCCACGCACGACTGCGACGGCGGGCAATCCGCGTTGTCCGTGCACGTGCCGTTCTGCGTACACACGCCGTCCACGCAGCTCTGCGTGGCCGGGCACTGGCTGTCCTGGGTGCAGGTGTCATTGGCCACGCACGCGCCGTTGGCGCAGTGCTGCGTCTGCGGACAGTCCGGGTCGCTCAGGCAGGCGGCCTTCACGCAGCGCCCGTCGCGGCAGACTTCGGCGGGAGAGCACTCCGAGCTGGCGGTGCAGGACCGCGGGCCCACACCGCCGTCACCGGGGTCATAGTTGTTCACGCAGGAGACCGCTCCCGCCACCAGCACGGCCAACCCCAGGCATCTCAGGCCCTGCGCCATTGGAAACCTCCGACCCGCACCGCAACCGTGACGGGGAACGCCGCGCATTCTACGCCACGGCCCGCCGGTTCCATGAAAACGCTCCGTGTCCCACCTTGTGGGCTGCCCGCCTACCGCCCGCGGCGCGCCCACCGGAGCAGCAGCAGCGCCAGCGCGGCGGCCCATGGCAGGCCCCCGCCCGACGCTGCGCAGCCCATGCGCACGCCGAACAGCGTGCGCTGCTCACACGGACTCTGCGAGGTGTCATCGCACGACCGCAGGGCGCGGATGTGCGGGGTGACGCCGCCACCGGTGGCCGGCACGCACGGCGTGGCCGCCTGGCCCGGCGGGTAAATGGCGCAAACGCCGTTCTCGTCGTCGGTATCCAGTGTGCGCTTCTTGGTCTCACCCGGCTGGGCGCTCGCGTACATGGTTGCGTCCGGCACCGCGGGGTGGTCCAGGCCCAGCACGTGGCCCAGTTCATGGGTGATGGTGTTCTCCACGTCATTGGCGCCGCCGCAGCCGGAACCATCATCCGGACAGATGGCCCACGTGTACCGGCGGCCCCCGGTGCGGGGGACCGCGTTGACCTCAATGTCCGCGTCCAGGATGCGCCCGCTGCGGCTGTTGAACGTGACGGTGGTGATGGCCAGCGCGCCGGCCTGGTGCGGCCAGGTGTCCCACGGGTCCGCGGGGTCGCCCTCGCGGAAGACGATGGTGTTGCGGTTTGCCTCCGGGTGGCGCCAGTCATAGCCGGCGCGCTCATCCTCAGTGTCACCGCCGTCAATGAACGTGAAGTCCGTGCACGCCACGTCCGTCCAGGACGCCATGGAGCGCGTGATGGCCGCGTGGCACGCCGCGCGATCCGCCAGGTCCGACGAGCAGCGCACGTGCTGCAGCACGGTCACCTCCCGCGGCGCCCACCACAGGGTCCATCCGCCGGCGGGCACTTCGGTGCACTTGTAGGCGGACGCGCTCCCCGTCCACGCCGCCAGCAGCACCGGCGCCAGCCACCGGCTCGGGACGCGGGTCACGGCGCACCTCCGCCACCGGGGGCGGCCAGGAGCGCGCGCACATCGTCCAGCGGGCGCGGGGGCTCGCCGCGGTCCGGCAGGCGGGCGGACGGTCCGGGCGCGCTGCCCGGCGTCACCAGCGCCAGGCGGGACGCCCCGCGGGACACCCACAGCGCGCCCTGCCCGTCGGTGGACACGGTCCAAACGCCCTGGGCCATGCCCGTGGGCCGCCAGCCGCCGCCGGCGGGCTCCAGGAAGAACAGCGCGTGGTCCCCGGTGCGCGCGTCGGCCTCGCCGGGGATCCATTGCCCCACCTCACCCACCACGCCGCCCAGCACCGTGACGTCCAGGCGCGCGGCCGGCGCGCCCTTGAGCGTCTCCACCACATCCACCGTGAGCCGCGTGACAATGCGCGTGCCGTTGGGGTCCCACGCGGAGTCCCGGGCCACCACCATGCCGCGCACCACGCGCGCGGAGGCGCGGGACAACGCCGGCAGGTCCAGCCGCTCCACCACGGTGGCCAGGACGGGCGTGGCCAGCGCAGCCAGCAGCGCGGCAACGCGGAGGATGGGCGGAACGAGGTGACCGGACACGACGTGCGAGCCTAGCAGACCCCCCGGCCGCTTCAGAACAACCTGCTCACGCGGGCGAGCATGCGCTCCGCCTTGAGCTTCTCCAGTTCCTGCTCGGGCGCGGTCTCAGGGTCCAGCGTTGTGTCGGTGGCCAGCACATCCTTGAGCAGGCGTTCAAACAGTGCGCGGTCACCGCGCTTGACCGCCAGCGTGTCCGCCATGGTCACCCGGTTGGCCAGGGAGGAGGGGGAACGGGAGAGCGCTTCGCGGAAGTGGCTCTCCGCCCGCCCCAGGTCCCGCCCCGCGAACAGGGGGGACAACGCGTAGTACGCGCCAAAGTAGCGGTGCGCCGCGGCCCCCGCGTAGTCCGGGTCCAGCGCCAGCACCTGCCGCATGGCCGCTTTCACGCGGTCCCGCACCAGGAAGGACGCGTACAGACCCTTGCCACGCGCCCAGCGCCCCAGGTTGGCCGCAAACCAGTAAAGCTCCGGCGCGGCGGCCGGATCCACTCGCTGCACGGCGTCATCAAACGCGGTGCCGGCGCGCACCGCCTTCACAAACTCCGGGCTGGACAACCCCAGCGCGCGCTCCGCCGCCACCACGCCGCGGTCAAACGACGCCAGCGCGGCTTCCGCCCCGCCGCGCACCAGCGCCGTCTCACCCGCCAGGTGATGCGCGCGGGCCAGCTTCACAAACACCGCCACGGACGGCACCAGCAGCGCCGCCTCGTCGTACAGGGTGAGCGCGCGCTCCTGCGCTGCCGGGTCCGCGCGGTCCTTCCACGCGGCGTCGCCCTCCTCCACGCGGCGTGCCGCGGCGGCCTGTTTCTCTTCGTCCGTCTGGGGCGCGTCCGCGGGCACGGGCACGCCGGACCGGCGCGGCGCATCAAACGTTTCCGGGCGCACCCCGCCCAGGCCGCCGGGATACAGCGGTGTGCGGCACCCGGACACTGACGCGGCCAGGATGCATGCGACCCCAACGACGACCACCGACCTCATGCACCGCTCCTCGCCGACGGCCCGCGGGACGGGGCCACCCCAACAAGGCGGCTGTCCTAGGGCCGCGGCCCCCATCCCTGCAACGGATGGCGGAGCGTGCGCCCCGTACCGGTTGGGGGTAGCCTGCGAAAAGTTATGTCCGACTCTCACGGCAACCCACCAGAGGAGCCGGAACTCCGGTTTCCCTTCCAGTTCGGCCGCTACACGCTGCGCCGCCGGCTGGGAGAGGGCGGCATGGGCGAGGTGTTCCTGGCCTCCGTGCAGGGCGGCATTGAGGGCGCGGACAAGACCTGCGTCATCAAGAAGCTGCGCAAGACCTACAGCCACGACGAGGAATTTGTGCAGCGCTTCCTGGATGAAGCGCGCCTGATGGTGCAGCTCAACCACGCCAACATCGTCCCGGTGTTCGACGCGGGCACCCAGGAGGGCGAGTACTACCTGGCGATGGAGCACATTGACGGCGTGGACCTGCGCGAGCTCATTGAGCTGGCCGCCCGCAAGAATGACGTGCTGCCGGAGGCGGTGTCGCTCTACGTGGCGCGCGAGATCCTGTCCGCGCTGGGCTACGCGCACCGCAAGAAGGACAAGGTGGGCAAGCCGCTGGGCGTGGTGCACCGGGACATCAGCCCGCAGAACATCCTGTGCAGCCTGGCCGGCGAGGTGAAGCTCATTGATTTCGGGCTGGCCAAGAGCACGCAGAAGGTGCTCAAGACGGACCCGCGCGTGGTGCTGGGCAAGTACGCGTACATGAGCCCGGAGCAGGCGCGCGGCCAGCCGGTGGACGGACGCAGTGACCTGTTCGCGGTGGCACTGCTGTTGTGGGAGATGCTCACCGGCCGCAAACTGTTTGACGGCGTCACCGTGGGCGAACTGATGGAGCAGATTGCCGAGCACCGCGTGTTCCCCGCCGCCCGCATCCGCAAGAGCATTGACTCCGAGGTGGATGCGCTGGTGAACCACGCGCTGGTCAAGCCGGTGGCGGACCGCTTCCAGACGGCGGAGGAGTTCCGTGACGCGGTCAGCCGCATTCTCAACCGGCTGGCACCCACCATCAGCGCCGACGACCTGGCGCGCGAGGTGCGCATTGCGCGCGGCCTGCCGCAGCCCACGGGCCTGACCGGCATCCACGTCATGCCGCCGCCGCGCCACAATGAGCCCACCGCCGCGCTGGGCAACGGTGATGAAGAAGCCACCATCCCCGCCCAGGACGTCCCGCCACCCATGCCGGCGTCACGGCGCGGTTCCTCCACGGCGGCGCCACGGCAGTCCCAGGCCGCCCGCTCGTCCGGCAGCAACGACACGCAGGAGGAGACCACGGAGCGGCGGCCCACGCGCCGCAAGACCGGGTCCACCAAGGCTCAAGCCGCGCCGTCGCCCCATGACGACCTGGCGCCGCGCGCCATGGCCCCCACCGCGCTGCCCGCCGCGCAGGGGTGGCCCGCCTGGAAGCTGCTGGGGCTGGGGGCCGGCATCTCCACGCTCATCGTGATTGTGGGCGTGGTGATCTACCTGGTGTTCCGCGCGCCGCCGGAACCGGTGGTGGCGCCGGTGCTGCCCAGTGCGCCGGAGCCCGCCGCGGAGCCGGCGCCCGCCGCGGAACCGGCCCCGGACGACGACAACGACGCCAAGGCGCGCAAGGGCAAGGGTGGCGGCGCCAAGAAGAAGACCAACAAGGGCAAGGCGCGGTGAGCGCCGCGGGAGGAAGCAGGATGCGAAGCACGGCGTGGTGGCTGGCGGTGGTGCTGTTGTCCGCGTGCAGCACGGGGGACGGGGGCGGCACGTCCAGCAGCTCCGGCGGCGGGTCCGGCGGGGGGTGCGGCAGCGCGGCGGACTGTCCGGCGGGGTTTGCGTGCAAGGCCCGCGCGTGCGTGACCAGCTGCACCTCCAGTCAGCCGCTCATTGGCGGGTGCGTCAACGGCGCCCAGTGCAACAACGGCTCCTGCGTGCTGAACACCACGTGCAATGAGACCACCGAGTGCGCGTACGACAAGGGCCAGGTGTGCGACTTTGCCCAGGGAACGTGCGTGACCGCCAGCGAGACGTGCAGCGAGGGCGAGAACGAGACGCTGTGCAACAACGGGTACCTGTGCCACATCGACGTCTGTTACTTCAATTGCAGCGGCGCCAAGGGCTGCCCGGCGGGCAAGACCTGCCAGGCCGACCACACCTGCCTCTGACACACCCCTGACCCCAAACGCGTGACCCGCCGCGCGGTTGCTCCGCGTGCAGATCAGGCTTGCGTCTCGTGTTGTTAGTGTTATTGTTACACCAACAACGGAGGTGACCATGCGGATCGACTTGCAGCAATCACACGCGGCGCTCCCGGCATCCGCGGCCCTGGAGGTGGCGGTGCTCCTGAAGGCGGAGCCTGATGCGACGACAACGACGGCACGCGCGGCGGCAGCGGATTCCGTGCACGCGGGCCTGGTGCTGGACCGCTCGGGGTCCATGGAGGGGGGAAGCGGGGTGTCCGGCCTGACCAAGCTGGAGGCGTTGAAGGTGGCCGTGCAGGCGGCGTTGCAGCTCCTGGAGGGCTGCGGCGCCACCGTCACGGCGGCGGCGTTCAGTGACAAGGCCAGGCCGCTGTGTCACCGGCTGGCGCTGGCGCCGCGGGCGGCGGCGGGCGTGGCCGCGGCGGTGGAAGGACTGGCCGCCGGCGGCGGGACCGAGGCCAAGGCCGCCATGGAGCCGGTGCTGCAGGCGCTGCTCCCGCACGACCACACGGCGCGCCGGCTGGTGCTGGTCACCGACGGGGAGTTCAACGGTGGCAGCGTGAAGCCGTGCCGGAAGCTGGCGCAGCAGGCCGGCGAGCACGGCGTGGCGCTGTGGGTGTTCGGGACGGGTACGTCCTACAACGAGACCTACCTGCGCGAGCTGGTGGACCTGGGCGCACCGGGCGGGATGCTGGTGCACATCACGGATCTGGCCGCGCTGTCCCAGCGCCTGGGTGACGAGTTGCGCGCCGTGGCGTCCGCCACGGCATCCGGGCTTGCCGTGGTGGTGACGCCGTCCCCCGGCGTGCGCGTGCTGGAGCTGACGCGGCTGGTGCCGGTGCAGTGCGCCGTGGCGCTGCGTCCGGACGGCACCGCTGAGGACCGCATGGACGTGCTGGACGCGCGCGGCCAGGCGTGGGTGGCGCGCCTGCGCGCGGACGGGCTTGCCGCCGGGCGGCACGCGCTGGCGCGCTGGAAGGTGAGTCACCAGGAGAACGGGCAGCACCACGTGCAGGCGTTTGAAACGGCGCTGGACGTGCTGCCCGCGGGGTCCGCGCCGTCAGCGGCCAACGCCAGGGTGATGACCACCGTTCTGTCCGCGCATGCCGCGCAGGCCACGCTGCTGGGCAACGCCGCGCTGGCCACGCAGCTGTACGCGGCGGCCGGCCAGACCGGCCTGGCGCAGAAGTTGAGCGCACTGGGAACTGCGTTGCCGTCGTCGTCCGACGCGGCGCGTGCGCTGCGCACCGAAGTGCTGGCCAGCACGCGCCTGGTGGCGCTGGGCAGCGCGCTGCCCGTGAAGGGAGGTACGCCATGAACCCCTGCCCGTCCTGCCAGGTCCCCGCCGTGCCCGGCGCCATTGTCTGCGGGGGCTGCGGCGCGCCGCTGCCCCAGGCGGCGGGTGCGGCCCCCTGCGCCGCGCCCTCCCTCTGTGTGCAGGAACTCGTCGTTGTGGACGGAGGCACCGCCGGCATCCGGCTGCCGCTGCCGCCGGAGGGGACGCAGCTGACGCTGGGCCGGCATGACCTCACGCGCACGCCGCCGTGGGTCGTGGATGTGGACCTGGGCCGCTACCTGGCGCTCACCGCCGGCGAAGGCATCCCCATCAGCCGCGACCAGGCTGCGCTGTGCCGCCGCGCGGGCGAGCTGACCCTCACGCCGCGCGGCGCGGCCCCGACGCTGCACCGCCCCCACGGCCAGCCCGACTACCGGCCGCTGGCGACGGGACAGGCGCACCCCATCCGCCCCGGGGACCGCTTGGTGTTTGGCCACGCGGGGCGGGTGCTGGTGCTGGAAGCCCACTGAACGGAGGACGTCATGGACGGAAACGTGATGATGCTGCCCAGGCTGTACAGGGGATTGCCCAAACCGGGACACGCCGTGTTTGAAGGCGCGGTGCAGCGCGGAGGCACAGGCGGCACGCTGGTGCGCAGCCGGTCGTTCGCGCGGTACCTGGGACAGGAGTGCCTGGAGGTGGCGTCCGCCGGCGTGACGGACGTGGCGGGGCGCCTGCAACCGCGTCCGGTGGCGGTGCTGACGGACCTGCTGCAGCACCAGCCGGGCCGCCCCGGCGGGCTGGTGGTGGAAGGCGCCGGGGAACCCGCGTGGGTGGCCGCCACGCGGCTGCTGCTGGATGCGCTGGAGCGGGAGGGAATCCTCACCGTGCTGCCCGCGGACCAGCACCTCAACCCGGACCTGCTGGACCGGGCGGCGGAGACGTCCTTTGAGCTGGTGGAGGGCATGCTGGCCCCCGAGGAGACCGTGCGGCTCCGCCAGGATCCCGCACGGCTGGCGCGGCTGCGCGCGGGCGGGAGGATGACGCTGGCGGACTACGAGGCGGTGTTTGGACCCGTGGTGGACAAGGAGGACCGCAACTTTGTCCCGCACTGCCATGAGGGCGTGGTGGAGTACATCCCGTGCGTGCTGTCCCTGCTGGGGCGGCAGCGCGCGCGGGTGCTGCGCCAGGCGGAGACGGGGGTGCTGGTGCCATCCGCCTGTGTGCTGCCCGACTTCAAGACGGGACTGTCCTGTCTGTCCGCCCCCGACGGGCGCGGCCTGCACGGCAACGCCTTGCGCGACGTGCTGGCGGCCAGCCAGCGCGGCCTCTACCTGGACGGGGACGCGCGCCCGCACGCCAAGCTGGCGCTGGTGGGCGGCACCGCGCATGAGTACTCCGTGGCGGAGCTCATCCGCTTTCTCGTTGACATGGACTACTCGGTGGTGTGGCTGATGGCGTGCACGGGCGGCCTGGGCATCAGTGCCAAACTGGCCACCGCGCTGGACCTCATGGAGCGCTACGGCACGCGGCTGTTCTGCACGTATGACTGGCCGCTGCCCGAGCACCTGGGCCCCGCGCCCGCCGGCTGGGCGCCGCTGGCCGCGCAGGTTCGCCAGGAGGATGACGGGGAGTTGCAGCAGGCGGAGCAGGCCCGCGCCGCGCTGCTGGCCGCGCGCAAGACCGGTCAGGGGCGCCCGCTGGTGGTGGACGGTGCCACCGTGGGCCGGGCCCGCGTGCCCGCCGGGAGGACGCCATGACCCGCGTGGACCGGCGGCCCACCGTGGCCCGCAACTTCCTCTCGGGTGACCGCCGCAGTGTTGAATCCGCAATGGAGGCGTGGACCGCGGCCCGTCCACCGGTCACCCGCGTGGTGCTGTCCGGAGCGGGTGTCCACGTTGCCGCCACCGCGCTGGGGCTGCGGGACCTGGCCACGCTGCGCGGGCGGCCCGGTCCGTTCTTCCCCGTCGTCACCGGCCTGCCCGTCCCCGGCCCCACCGCCGTCACCCCGCCGGAGGCGCTGGCGCGCGCGGCGGGATGCGGCACCGCGGGCTGGTCAGACGTGCGCCCCGGGGACGTGGTGTGGCTGGTGGACGGCGAGGCGCTCCCGCGCGGCATGGAGAAGAGGTTGCTGGAGCTGGCCGTCCCGCTGGTGTGCACGCTGCCGCCGGGCGCGTTGGTGCCGTCGTCATGGCGCCGCCGCCGGCTCAGCGGGCGGCTGCACGTGCTGCCCTGCCCCGTGGAATCCGCCGGGCTGTGGCCCGCGTGGGAGGGCACGCTGGAGGACCTGGCGCCCGCGCGGATCCTCGTTGCCGGGAGGGGTGCGCGGCTGTTTGGTGCGGCGGTGGCGGCCGGGGACTTCTTCCTGGAGCGCCTGGCCGTGACGCTGCGCGGTGATGACGCGGATGCCGTCCCGCGCACCCGGACCGCGGTGCTGGCTCCCGCCACGGACGCCCCCGCGGCGTGGACGGACGCGGCGGCAACCTGGCGCCACGCGGCGGTCCGCGCGGGCGCAACGGTGCAGGCCGCGGCGGCGGGGGCGGAACCCGGCGTGGTCATGGTCCCCGAACAGGAGGCCAGGGCAGCGGCGTGAGGAGGCGGTCATGCGCGTGGGCCCCTACGAGTTGGAGCACGTCCTGGGACAGGGCGGCATGGGGACGGTCCACGCCGCGCGGCACCGGCTGTTGGGCTCGCGCGTGGCCATCAAGGAACTGCACCACCCGGACCCCGCCGCACGCGCGCTGCTGCTGGATGAAGCGCGCCTGCTGTTTGGCCGCAAACACCCCAGCTTCCCAACGGTGCTGGACCTGGTGGAGGCGCATGGGCGCGCCTGGCTGGTGATGGACTTTGTGGAGGGCCCCACGCTGCGCGCGGTGGCGGAGGCCCGGCCGCTCCTGCCGGCGGAGACCATCCTGCTGGGCCAGGGACTGTGCGGCGCGCTGGAGTACCTGCACGCCGGCGGCGTCCTCCACCGCGACGTGAAACCGGACAACATCCTGCTGCCCCGCGGCCTGGCGGACCCGGTGCTGGTGGACCTGGGCATTGCGGGCCGGGTGGGCAGCTCCGGCGCGGTGGCCTTCACCCCCGGCCTGGCCCCGCCTGAACAGGAGCAGGGCCTCCCCTGCACGGCGGCCTCTGACGTCTACCAGGTGGCCGCCACGCTGCTGTGGTGCGCCACCGGCACGCTCCCGCCCGGCGCATCGTCCCGCCATCATGACGACGACCTGGGCGCCGGCTTTGCGGGGCTGAACGCGCGCGCACCCGGCCTGGCGGCAACGCTGGCCCACGGGCTGCGGCTGGCTCCCGCGCTGCGCCCGCTCTCCGCGCGCGCGCTCGCCGCCGCGCTGGGCCGCGCTGCGGCGCCGGTTCCCGCGCCGCCGCTGCAGGCGGCACCCCGGCGGGGAATGTTTGACATCCGCCGCTGACGGGAGCGCCTTGTCCGCCCCGGACGGGTTTGACAGGCTCGCGGGCCCGTGTCGGATGTCGCTGAACTCGTGTTGTCACTGGCCGACGAGCTCACGGCGCTGGAGGCCGCGGACGTAGACCGGTCCATTGAGCGCGCGCTGCGGCGGGTGAGCGAGTTGGCCGCGGCCGACCGGGGCTACGTGTTTGTGGTCTCCGAGGACGGCCAGACGGTGTCCAACACGCACGAATGGTGCGCGCCCGGCGTGGCCCCCGCCCGGGATGCACTGCAGGAGCTGCCGCGCTCCACCTTTCCGTGGGCGTTCTCCATGCTGGAGGGACTCGCTGAGCTGCGCGTGCCGCGCGTCACCGACGCGCCACCCTCACCCGAGCGCGACGAGTGGGTACGGGAGAGCATCCAGTCGCTGTACTGCACGCCGCTGCACGTGCACGGGCGGCCCATCGGCTTTCTGGGGTGTGACTGGGTCCGGCAGGAAGACCCGCTGGCCGCGGCCACCACGCGCATGCTGCGCGTGGCCGGCGTGCTGGTTGCCAGCGCGCTGGAGCGGCATCGCGTCCACCGGCTGTTGGAACAGCGGCGCGCCGCCGAGGAACTGCTGCAGGGCATCTCCAGCCGGTTTGTCCACGTGGGCCCGCAGGACGCGGACCAGGGCCTGTATGACGCGCTGGCCCGCCTGGGCACCCACCTGCGCGCGGATGCCGCCTGCCTGGTCCGCCTGGACCGCACTGAGCCGCCGCGCTGCACGCACGCCTGGCGCAGCGGCGCGCTGTCCGGCGTCCCGGATCTGGCGCTGGTGCGCCCGGCCATGCTGGACCCGGCAACCTGGAGCAACCGCCCCGCCCCGGCGGAGCCGGATGGGTGCCCGGACGCCGCGGCGGCGGGCGCAGCCCCGGAGGTGGGTGCCGCGCTGGACGTCCCGTTGTGGTCCGGGGACCAGCTCATGGGCGTGCTGGGGTTTGCCACCGGCCGCCGCGGCCGCGGGTGGACCGCGGAGGAGTTGCGGCTGGCCCGGCGCGGCGCGGAGATCCTGGCCAGCGCGCTGTCCCGCCTGGCGGCGGACGAGAAGGAGCACCGCCTGCGCGCGCAACTGCGCCAGACCCAGAAGCTGGAGATCCTGGGCCAGCTGGCCGGCGGCATCGCCCATGACTTCAACAACATGCTTATGAGCATCACCGTGGGAGTGGACAACGCGCTGCGCGTGGCACCCACCGCCAGCCCGGTGCTGCGCGAGGCCCTGGGGGACATCCACGACGCCGCCGAGCGCGCGGCGGCACTGACCCGGCAGCTGCTGACCTTCAGCCGGCGCCGGGTGGTGCAGACGCGCCGCGTGGCGCTCAATGACATTGTGGAGGAGATGCTGCGCATGGTGCGCCGGGTGGTGCGGGAGTCCATCCGGATTGACGTGCGGCTGGACCCCGCGCTGCCGGCGGTGGACGAAGACCCCAGCCACCTGGAGCAGGTCCTGCTCAACCTCTGCCTCAACGCGTCCGACGCCATGCCGCGGGGCGGGCGGCTCACGCTCACCACCGCCACCGCGGTGGAGGACGGCGCAACGCGCGTGCTGCTGTCCGTGCGGGACACCGGCGTGGGCATGCCCCCGGAGGTGCGGGAACGCGTGTTTGAGCCCTTCTTCACCACCAAGCCGCCCGGCATGGGCAGCGGGCTGGGCCTGTCCACGGTGTACGGCATTGTGAAGTCATCCGGCGGCTCCATCCGCGTGGAGAGCACGCCGGGCCAGGGGACCCTGTTTGAGATCCTGTTCCCGGCCGCGGGCCGCCTGCCGGAGACCGCACCCGCACGCACCGCGGCGTCCGCGCCGCCGGCCGGCCGCGAACGCATCCTGCTGGCCGAAGACGACCCGGCGGTGCGCCGGCTGGTCTCCGGCGTGCTGCGGCAGGCCGGCTACAGCGTGCTGACGGCGCCGGACGGCGAGGAGGCGCTGGCGCTGTTCCAGGCGCACGCGGACATCCACGCGGTGATCCTGGACGCGGTGATGCCCGGCCGCGGCGGGCTGGAGGCGTTTCTGGGCATGGAGCAGACACGGCCGGGCGTGCGCGCGCTGTTCTCGTCCGGCTACGCGGCGCAGGACTTCCCGGAGGGGTTCTTTGCGGAGGGCCGCCGCGCGTTCATTGAAAAGCCGTATGACGGTCCCACGCTGCTGCGCCGCCTGCGCGAGCTGCTGGACCGGGCCTGAAGGCGCACCGGGGCCATGCAGGACAGCCCCGGAGCGGGGCAGGACACCCAGGGGGCTGAACAGGACCTCCCCAAGGGCCGTGCAGGACATCCATTTGGCCAAGCCAAGGTCCTGCTCGGGTCCGGCCATGTCCTGCTCGGGCACGACCATGTCCTGCTCGGGCTCGGCGATTGTCCTGCTCGGGTCCGGGAATGTCCTGCGCGGTCCCGATGCTGTCCTGCCCGTTCCCCGGGTGGTCAGCTTGCGGAGGCAGGACGTCCTGCTTGGCCCTTGGGTCATTCCCGGGGCCGGGCAGGACATCTGCGGTGACCGGAGCCGATTTGAGCGTTGCCTGCGGCTCCCGACGCCTGATAGGAGCCCGCGCCCTTTCAAGAACGGGCCTTGGATCCTCCGTCGGCTGCCGGTGGCGGATCCGGGTCCCCCAAAGAGTGGAGTCTGGAGAACCCATGGCGGGAATGAAGAACGCCGCTGTCCGGTTTGTCACCGGCGCCGCGGCCCTGACGATGACCCTGCTGTCCCCCAGCATCGCGCTTGCGAGCGAGGCTGACCTCAAGCTGCCCAACCTCAACCAGCCGGTGGCCTTCGGCATGACCGGCAGCAACCTGCTGATGGGTGGCATCATCGTCGCCGTGCTGGGCCTGGCCTTTGGCCTGCTGCAGATGGTGCAGATCAAGAACCTGCCCGTGCACAAGTCCATGGGGGACATCAGTGATCTCATCTGGGAGACCTGCAAGACCTACCTGCTCCAGCAGGGCAAGTTCATCCTGATCCTGGAAGGCTTCATCGGCGTGATCATGGTGTACTACTTCGCGGCGCTGCAGCACTTCAGCATCCCGCGGGTCATCACCATCGTGCTGTGGAGCCTGGTGGGCATTGCCGGCAGTTACGGCGTGGCCTGGTTTGGCATCCGCGTGAACACGTACGCCAACTCGCGCGCGGCCTTTGCGTCCCTGCGGGGCGTGCCGTTCCACGTCTATGACATCCCGCTCAAGGCCGGCATGTCCATTGGCATGGTGCTCATCAGCACGGAGCTGCTGCTCATGCTGATCATCCTGCTGTTCATGGACCCCGCCAACGCGGGCTCCTGCTTCATCGGCTTCGCCATTGGTGAGTCGCTGGGCGCCAGCGCGCTGCGCATCGCCGGCGGCATCTTCACCAAGATCGCGGACATCGGCTCGGACCTGATGAAGATTGTGTTCAACATCAAGGAGGATGACGCGCGCAACCCGGGCGTCATTGCTGACTGCACCGGGGACAACGCCGGTGACAGCGTGGGCCCGTCCGCGGACGGGTTTGAAACCTACGGCGTGACGGGCGTGGCGCTCATCACGTTCATCCTGCTGGCGGTGCCGGACACCAACACGCAGGTGCAGTTGCTGGTGTGGATCTTTGTGATGCGCATCCTGATGGTGCTCACCTCCGCGTTCAGCTACTTCGCCAACAACGCGGTGGCCAAGATGCAGTACGGCAACGTGCCCAAGATGAACTTTGAGGCACCGCTGACCAACCTGGTGTGGCTCACCTCCATCCTGTCGGTCGGCGTGACCTACGCGGCGTCGTACTATCTGGTCGGTGGGCTGGGCGGCGGCACGCTGTGGTGGAAGCTGTCCACCATCATCAGCTGCGGCACGCTGGCCGGCGCCATCATCCCGGAGCTGACCAAGGTGTTCACCTCCACGGAGAGCGCGCACGTGCGTGAAGTGGTGACCAGTTCCCGCGAAGGTGGCCCGTCCCTCAACGTCCTCAGCGGCCTGGTGGCAGGCAACTTCAGCGCCTACTGGATCGGGATGACCATCGCCATCCTGATGGGCCTGTCGTACTTCGTGGCGCAGCTGGGGATTGACACGGGCTCGCACGTGGGGTCCGTCATGAACGCGCCGGCGGTGTTCGCCTTTGGCCTGGTGGCGTTTGGCTTCCTGGGCATGGGGCCGGTGACCATTGCCGTGGACAGCTACGGCCCGGTCACGGACAACGCGCAGAGCGTCTACGAACTCAGCCTCATCGAGACCATTCCCAACATCAGCGAGGAGATTGAGAAGCAGTTTGGCTTCAAGCCCAACTTTGACAAGGGCAAGGAGTTCCTGGAGGAGAACGACGGCGCCGGCAACACGTTCAAGGCCACTGCCAAGCCGGTGCTCATTGGCACCGCCGTGGTGGGCGCCACCACCATGATCTTCTCCATCATCCAGATCCTCTCCAAGCAGCCGTTCTATCAGCCCACGCTGTCCCTCTCGCTGGTCAACCCGTTCATCCTGCTGGGGCTCATCACCGGCGGCGCCATCATCTACTGGTTCACCGGTGCGTCCATGCAGGCGGTGACCACGGGCGCGTACCGCGCGGTGGAGTTCATCAAGGCCAACATCAAGCTGGAGGGCGTGGAGAAGGCCTCCGTGGCGGACAGCAAGAAGGTGGTGGAGATCTGCACGCAGTACGCGCAGAAGGGGATGTTCAACATCTTCCTGACGGTGTTCTTCAGCACGCTGGCGTTCGCGTGCTTTGAGCCGTTCTTCTTCATCGGCTACCTCATCAGCATTGCGTGTTTTGGGCTGTACCAGGCCGTGTTCATGGCCAACGCCGGCGGCGCCTGGGACAACGCCAAGAAGGTGGTGGAGACGGAGCTGAAGGCCAAAGGCACGGACCTGCACAAGGCCAGCGTGGTGGGTGACACGGTGGGCGACCCGTTCAAGGACACCAGCAGCGTGGCCATGAACCCGATCATCAAGTTCACCACGCTGTTTGGCCTGCTGGCGGTGGAGATGGCCATTGAGCTGAAAGGTGGCCTGCCGCAGATCCTGGCCGTGATCTTCTTCGCGCTCAGCCTGGTGTTCGTGTGGCGGTCGTTCTACGCCATGCGCATCACGTCCGGCGACGCGGAACCGGCCAAGCACTGAACCGTCCTGTCACCGGGACGCCTTGCGGCCGGCGCGCTCCCACCGGGGGTCCGCCGGCCGCGGTGTTTCCGGATGTCCCTTCCAGGGCCCGCCGCATGTCCCTTCCCCGCGTCCTGGCCATTGCACTCCCCGGGGTCCTGGCCGCGTGCGTGTCCGAGCGCGCCGTGGCGCCCCGGGCTGACCGCGCGGTTCCTGACGCGGGCGCGCCTGCCGCCGCGGCCCCGCCGGCCTCCCCGCCTGACGCACGCGCCGCGCTGGCCGCCGCGCGGGATGCCTTGTCCCGGTCTGACCACGCGCGCGCGGCCGCTGCTGGAGCACGCGCTGGCAGACCGGGCGCTGGCGCCGGTGGCCGGGCGGTTATTGGCGGAGAGTCACCTGTCCGAGGGGGGCGACCTGGTGGCCGCGGAGGCGGCGCTGACGGTGGCCGCGGGCGCCGCGCCGCAGGACCCGGACGTGGCGGCCACGCTGGCGCGGCTGCGGCAGGCGCAGGGGCGCTACGCTGAGGCGCACGCCGCGCTGCGCGCGTTGGCCGCCGCCCGCCCCGGGGACGCGGCCGTGCACGAATCCCTGGCCAGCGTGGCCCTGACGCTGGCAACGCTGGCCAACGCGCGCGGTGACGCCGCGGACCGCACGGCGTGGGCCACCCGGGCGGCGGAGGACTTCCGCGAGGCCCGCCGTGACGCGGGTGATCTCCCCGCCTACGCGGCGGGCGAGGCCCGGGCGCTGGAGATGGCGGGCAACCTAGCGGGTGCAGAGGCCGCGCTGCTGCACGCCGTGGAACTGGGCGGGGATGCGCCGGCCGCCCGCGTCACCCTGATGGAGTTCTATGAGCGCACCGGCCAGCGGCAGAAGGCGGATGCGGAGCGCCGCAAAGCGGGTGACGCGGCGGCACCCCAGAAGCGCCGGCTGCGGCCCCTGCCCCCGTCACGGTGAGCCGGCCGCGCACTTGTCCACGGTCCCCTTGGGCCCAATGTCAATCTGCAGGGGCGGCAGCTTCTCCGCCACCACCACTTTGAGGACCAGGCTGCCCTCCGTCTCCCGCTTGGGGAAACGCCACCGGCCCATCATGGGGCACGCGCAGCGCACCAGCTTTTCCACCGCCGCCGTCCCGCGCGCCTGGTCCTCCACGCACATGCTCAGCTCGCCCTTGCGCCGGTCCGCCACGCGCTGCGCGTCATCCCGGTCCACGTCCTGCGGCTTGGCGCTCCCGCCCACCGCGGACAGGTCCACCCCCGCCGTGCGCTCCTGCTTGAGGCTGACCAGGCTGCTCTCCCGGCCCGTGCCCTTCACATTGCAGCCGGCCGCGTAGAACTGCTTCTGCGCGCGGGCCATCACCTCGTCGCGCTCGTTGAGGAAACCCGCCCGCCCCAGCGCCAGCACGCGCGAATGGCACGCGCACGCCGCCTCCTTGAGGCTCTTGCCCGCCAGGCGCGGGGCGTCCTTGGGCGGGAAGCCTTCCGTGAGCAGGGGGCCCACGGGCTCAGCCTCCGGGATCTCCGCCAGCGCCACGAACAACTCCTGCGCCGCCCGGCAGGCCTCCGCCTGGGCGTTCACCTGCCAGCGGGGGAGATCCTCCGGGGTCCCGCCCGGCGGCTTGTAGAAACCCAGCGCATCCGCGGTATCCAGCGCCTGGCTGACCAGCCTGGCGCGGCGCAGCAGCGCCTTGTTCTTTTCCAGGGGCAGCTTGGGATCCAGGCCCTCCGCCGCCGCCGCCACCCGCAGTGCACCCACCTTGCAGGACCAGTCCGCCCCGTCTGCCGCCAGGTGACGCTTGGGCAGGCAGGAGGCCAACAGCGCGTCCGCCTTGAGCAGGTCAGTCTTGACCTTGGACACGGCGGACCGGACCTCCGGGCCCTCCGTCAGGGCGCGGCGCTCCTGCGCCGCCAGCGTCCCCGGGGCCAGCAGGAGCCAGGCAAGCCAGGGGTGGCGTCGGGAAATGGAGCGGCTGGTGCGGGCGGGTGGCGGGATCATGGCCACACCATGAAACCGCGCCCCGGCCCGCGCTGACAAGGCACCCGGCCATGTGGGTGCCGCACGCCCCCCGCGCTCTCGGCGGAAGCGGAGGTCTTTCTTGACGGGGTTTTGAAGCCGCCCGTACATTGTCCTGACCCCACGTCGCCGGCCCCTTTGGGAACCTGCGGGATGCGCATGCCGCGCTTTGTCGATTGAGAGGGCAGTACTTTGGCCTTGAACAAGGACAAAGTGATGGCGAGCGCGCAGAAGCTCATCCAGCAGAACAAGCTGGATAAGGCCATCAAGGAACTCCAGAAGATCCTCGAAGAGGATCCCAAGGATATCCGCACGCTGCTCAAGATCGGCGAGCTGCACGCCAAGCTCGGCAACAAGGACGACGCGCGCGGCAGCTTCATGCAGGTGGCGGCGTTCTATTCGGAGCAGGGTTTCTACCTGAAAGCCGTTGCCGTCTATAAGCAGATCCTCCGCGTTGACCCCAACCTCATTGACGTCAACACCAAGCTCGCGGAGTTGTACCACCAGCTGGGCCTGATGAATGACTGCGTGCAGCAGTATCAGCTCGTTGCCAACATCCTGGACCGGCAGGGCAAGACGCGGGACAGCCTGGGCATCCTCAAGAAGATGGTGGACCTGGACGCGGAGAACGTGGCCTCCAGGATCAAGCTGGCCGAGCTGTACAGCGGGCAGGGCCTGGTGGGCGACGCGGTGCGGGAGTTTGACGAGGCCGCCAAGCAGCTCAAGAAGCAGGAGCGCGGCGACGACTACGTCAAGGTGGCCGAACGCCTGCTGTTCCACGACCAGACGCGGGTGGACGTGGCCAAAGAGTTGGCCAGCGAATACCTCAAGCGCGGGGATGCCAAGCGCGCGCTGGGCAAACTGCAGATCAGCTTCAAGGCCAACCCGCGGGACGTGGAAACGCTGTCCCTGCTGGCGCAGGCGTTCAAGGAGCAGGACCAGACCTCCAAGTCCGCCAGCGTGTTGCGCGAGCTGGCGCGCATCCACCAGGACGCCGGCAACACGCAGGAGGCCGAACAGACCTGGCAGCGCGTGCTGCAGCTGGCGCCCAATGACGCCGACGCCCAGCGCGCGCTGGGCATGGCGGCCGAGCCCCCGCCGCAGGAGGACTTTGTCCGCCACGAGCCGTCCTTTGTGGGCGCGCTGTCCGCGGTGCCGCAGACCAGCATGGGCGCCATGGCGTCACCCGCCTTCACGCAGCAGGCCATCCCCGCGCAGCCGCGGATGCCCACCGTGCCCGCCAGCATGGTGGCCCCGCCCGCGGAGGCTGCCCCCGCGCCGCCCAAGCGCGCGGCCACGGGGCTGGGCGCCGTGCAGGGAGCGCCGCAGACGCCTGAGGGCCAGGTGGCCAAGCTGATGGCGGAGACTGACGTCTACGTGAAATACGGCCTGCGTGATAAGGCCATTGACCACGTCAAGAAGGTCTTTGCGCTGGACCCGGACCACCTGGAGGCGCACGAGAAGCTGCGCGGCCTGTACGTGAAGGCCGGCAACATCCCGGCGGCCACGGACGAGGTCATTGCCTGCTTCCGCATCTCCATGGGGCGCGGCGACAAGCAGAAGGCGCGCACCTTCCTCACGGACCTGACCTCCATCCAGTCCACGCACCCCGCCATTGCCACCATGCGCGAGGAGCTGGACGGCGTGCCGTCCCAGGCGCCCATTGCCGTCAACGTGCTGCGGCGCGCACCCACGGGCCTCAACCTCCAGGTCCCCGTGCCCACTGACCTCCCCACCCGCCAGGCCTCCCATGACGAGGTGGCGGTGATGGTGGACCCCTCCGCCGACGAATTGCCGGTGGAAGAGGTCTCCGCCATCCGTCTGGAGGTCAGCGCGGACGACCTGGCCGTCCCCGAGCAGGCCGCGGCGGTGATGGACGCCGCCGCGCAGATGCCGGACGACCTGGCGGGCGACCTGGGGGATGCACTGCACGGAATGAGCAGCAGCCCCGAGGTGGACGCCGCCGCCTCGGCAGTGGGCAGTGAGAACGAGTTTGACGAGTTCCTGGCCTCCGGCCCGTCCAACCCGCCTGACGACGCCGAGAGTTCGTTTGCGTCCCCCGCGACCACCGACGCCCCGGCGGATGAGCTGGCGGTGGTGCCGCCGCCGGACGACATGGCGCCGTCCGCGCCGTCATCCGACGAACTGATGGTGGGTGGTGACGTAGCACCGGACCTGGGCGCGGCCGCCGCGGACACCGGCGGCCTGCTGCTGGACCCGGACCTTCCCCCACCGGACGGCGCCGGATTTGATGACTTCAACAGCGCCGGGTTCCAGACGCAGGCGCTGGACCGGGACACGGTGGCGCGCGCGCAGCAGGCGGCCCGCGCGGCCGCCGAGCCCCCCGCCGACGAGTTCATCCCCGAGCCCGCGCCGGACGTGTACGCGCCGGCGGCCGAGGCGCCCGAATCCACCTTTGAGCAGCCGCTCCCCGAGCCGGAGCCCGAACCCGAGCCCGAGCCGCTCCCGGAGCCCGAGCCGGAACCACCGCCGCCCCCCCCGCCACCACCGCCCCGCCCGCAGGCGGCGGCCGCCGGACGCGCGCCAGACAGGAAGCCCGCCCCCGCGGCACCGGCCAAGGCCGCCGCACCGCCTCCCCCGCCCAAGGCACCTCCGGCGCCCGTGCATGACATGGCGTTGGACTTCTTCCCGGATGAGCTGGCTGAGGCGGACTTCTTCATCCAGCAGGGCCTGTATGACGAGGCCAAGGAGATCCTCACCACCATCCTGGACGAGGTCCCGGACAGCCCGCGCGCCACGCGGATGATGACGGTGGCCACCGCGCTGGAGAACGGCGAGGAGCCGCCGCCCGAGGAGGCACCGGCGGCCGCGGCGCCGGCGGGGGGCGAGGAGGACGGTGCGTTTGATCTGGCGCGCGAGCTGGATGACGAGCTCAAGGACATGCCGGGGCTGCCCAGCGAGCCCACCGAGCAGGTCAGCGTGGACACCGTGCTGGCCGAGTTCAAGCGGGGCGTGGACAAAGTCATTGCCCCGGACGACGCCGCCACGCACCATGACCTGGGCATTGCGTACAAGGAGATGGGGCTGCTGGACGACGCCATTGCGGAGTTTGAGCGCAGCGCGCGCAGCCCGGTGAAGGAGGCGGACGCGCAGTACATGGTGGGCGTGTGCCGCATGGAGAAGGGCACCACCGCCGAAGCGGCCGACGCGTTCCGCGCCGCACTGGCCGCGCAGATCATCACGGACAACCAGCGCACCGCGGCGTCCTACGAGCTGGGCGTGGCCCTGCAGGGGATGGGGCAGACCTCCGAGGCGCTGGAGGCGTTCCGCGCCGTGGAGGCGCTGGACAAGGCGTTCAAGGACGTGGCGGCACGCATTGCGCAGCTGGTGGCGGCGGGAGCCGGCAAGAAGCCGCCCACCAACGGCACGGGCGGCACCCACGGCGGGCGCGCGGCGGCGGACGCCAAGAAGGGCAAGAACATCGGCTACATCTGACGGGGCGGACCACGGCGGCGGCAAGCGGACGGGACGGCAATGAACTATCTCGAGTACTACGAGCTGGGGTCCGAGCCGTTCAGCAACGCGCCGGTGAGCCGCTTCTATTACAACAGCCAGCAGCACGCGCAGGCGCTGATGCGGCTGCGCTACGCCGTGGACAACATGAAGGGCCTGGCGCTGCTCATCGGCGAGATCGGCGCGGGCAAGACCACGCTCGCGCGCCGCATGCTGGACAGCCTGCCCGAAGAAGAATTTGAAGCGGCGCTGCTGGTCATCATCCACTCCGGCATCACCGCCAACTGGCTGCTGCGCCGCATTGCCCTGCAGCTGGGCGTGCAGAACCCCCACCCGGAAAAGCTGTCCCTGCTCAGTCAGGTCTACCAGCGCCTGGTGCAGATCCATGAGAGCGGCAAAAAGGCCGTGGTCCTCATTGACGAGGCGCAGATGCTCCAGAGCCGCGAGCTGATGGAGGAGTTCCGCGGCCTGCTCAACCTGGAGCTGCCTGAGCGCAAGCTCATCAACTTCATCTTCTTCGGGTTGCCGGAGATTGAGGAGAACCTCAAGCTGGACCCGCCGCTGGCCCAGCGCGTGGCAGTGAAGATCAAGCTGGAAGCGCTGGACCAGGAAGCCACGGAAGCCTACGTGAAGCACCGCCTGCGGCTGGCCGGCGCCAAGCGCATGCTGTTCACCACCGAAGCCGTGCAGATCCTCCATCTGGCCAGCAAGGGCACGCCGCGCGTCATCAATACGCTGGCGGACAACGCGCTGTTTGAGGCGTTCCTGGACAAGAAGGAGGCCGTGGACGGCGAGCTGGCCGCGCGCGTGGCGCAGAACCTCCAGCTGCTGGCCGGCCCGGAGAGCCGCTCCATCCCCCCGCGCCCCGGCGTGCCCGCCGCCGCCGGCACCCTGCGCGCCGCCCCCGGCGGAACGCGCGCCCGCCGGCTGCAGCTGGAAGAGATTGACCGCATGCTGGAAGGCGTGTCCAAGGACTGACCGGCAGGGTCCAAACTATTGACACCGTAATCAACGCCGGTCCGGGGACATGCAAACCTCGGCGTCTGGACGCCTCCTGCCCGTTGACATGCGGGTCAGTGCGATCACTTGACGCGTCGCGTTACCGGGCGTAGCACACCGCGCAACACAGCGGCCCCGCAGGGGGCCGGGAAGGAGCGCGGTTCTCCATGGGCAACAACGGGAAGTCAGCCAACGGCGAGTCCCGCCGCCGCGTGGCGGTGGTGGCAGGGGTGAGGACGCCGTTTGTGAAGAGCCGCGGGGTGTTTGCGGACATGACGGCGCTGGGGCTGGGGCGCATGGCGGTCAACGAGCTCATGGTCCGCAGCAACCTGGACCCCAACCACCTGGACCTGCTGGTCTACGGGCAGGTGGTGCCCTCCACGGCGGCGCCCAACATTGCCCGCGAGGTGGTGCTGGGCCTGGGCCTGCCTCCCAAGGTGGACGCCTGGAGCGTGTCCCGCGCCTGCGCCACCGCCATCCAGGCCACCACGGACGCCGCCGACCAGATTGCGCTGGGGAACGCGGACGTGGCCGTCTCCGGCGGCGCCGAGTGCCTGTCCGACGTGCCCATCAACATCAGCCGCAAGCTGTCTGACGCGCTGGTGGATGCCTCGCGCGCAAGGGATCTGCCCTCCAAGTTCAGGAGCTTTGCGCACCTGTCCGCCAAGGACCTGCTGCCCGTGCCGCCCGCCCTCAAGGAACCCTCCACCGGGCTCACCATGGGCGAGAGCGCAGAAAAGATGGCCAAGGAGAATGGGATCTCACGCGCGGACCAGGACCGGTTTGCGTTCAACAGCCACCGCAAGGCTGCCAACGCGTGGGACGAGGGCCGCTACGCCGACGAGGTCATGCCGGTGCTGGTGCCGCCCAAGTACGCCGCCAACGTCAAGGAGGACGACTTTGTCCGCCGCGACGTGTCCGTGGAGAAGATGGCCACGCTGTCTCCCGCCTTTGACCGCAAGTACGGCACCATCACCGCCGCCAACAGCAGCGGCCTGACCGACGGCGCCTCCGCGCTGCTGCTGATGAGCGAGGAGCGCGCCCGCGAGCTGGGATACAAGCCGCTGGGGTTCATCCGCTCCTACGCGTACGCCGCGCTGGACCCGCGCTGGCAGATGCTGATGGGACCGGCGTTTGCCACGCCCATTGCGCTGGCCCGCGCGGGCATCAAGCTGGGAGACCTGGACCTGGTGGACATGCACGAGGCCTTTGCCGCGCAGGTGCTCTCCAACGTGCGCGCCATGGCGTCCAAGAAGTTTGCCGAGGAGCGCCTGGGGCGCCCGGGCCCGGTGGGCGAGATTGACGAGGATAAGCTCAACGTCAACGGCGGCTCCATCAGCCTGGGGCACCCGTTTGCGGCCACCGGCGGCCGCATGATCCTCAACACGCTCAACGAGCTGCGGCGCCGCAACAAGAACCTGGGGTTGGTAACCATTTGCGCGGCCGGCGGCCTGGGTGCCGCCGTGGTGCTGGAGGTGATGTGATGGTGACCACAACCGAGAACACCGCGCCGGCCAAGGAGCAGGGCGCGGCCAAGTACTTCACGGTGGACATTGACGCCAACGGCGTGGCGCTGCTGACGCTGGACTGCCCCGGCGAAAGCGTGAACACGCTGGGCCAGGCGCTGGGTGACGAGCTCAAGCGGCTGTGGCCCGCCCTGGAGGCCGATCCCAACGTCAAGGCGTACGTGTTTGCGTCCGGTAAGAAGGACAACTTCATCGCCGGTGCCAACATTGACATGCTGGACACCATCCGGACGGCGGACGAGGCCAGCAACCGCTCCCGCGAGATCCAGTCACTGTTTGACCGCGTGGCGGCGTCAGCCAAGCCCTTTGTGGCGGCGATCCACGGCACCGCGCTGGGCGGCGGGTTGGAGCTGGCACTGGCCTGCCACTACCGCATTGCGTCTTCTGAAAAGCGCACCAAGCTGGGCCTGCCGGAAGTCATGCTGGGCCTCATCCCCGGCGCCGGCGGCACGCAGCGGCTGCCCGCGCTCATTGGCGCGCAGGCGGCCATGGACATGATCCTCACCGGCAAGGAGCTCAACGCGCAGCGGGCGCTTCGCACCGGCGTGGTGGACGAAGTGGTCCCCCAGGCGATCCTGCTGGCGGTGGCGCGCGAGCGCGCGGCGCAGTTTGCCGCTGGCAAGCGCAAGCTCCCCACGCGCGGGGTGGCCGCGCTGGTTGAGAAGCTCAAGTCAGGACGGCCTGACCAGAAGGCGCTCACCGCGCTGGCGCTGGAGCAGAACTTTGTGGGGCGCAAGGTGCTGTTCAGCCAGGCGGAGAAGCTGGCGCACAAGAAGTCACGCGGGAACTACCCAGCCATCCCGGCCGCGCTGGAGGCCATCCGGTTTGGCCTGGAGAACGGGATTGAGAAGGGCCTGCAGAAGGAGGCGGAGCTGTTTGGCCGCTTGGTGATGACGCAGGAGAGCCGGATGCTGCGCAGCATCTTCTTTGGCCAGACCGCGCTGAAGAAGGACCCGGGCGTGGATGACAAGAGCGTCAAGCCGCAACCGGTCAAGGCGGTGGCGGTGCTGGGCGCGGGGCTGATGGGCGGCGGCATTGCGTATGTGAGCGCTGCGTTGGCCGGCATTCCGGTGCGCCTCAAGGAGAAGGACCTGGAGGGGTTGGGCCGCGGCATGGCGCAGGTCCGCGGGATCCTGGATGAGCGCGTGAAGCGGCGCTCCATCAGCCCCATGGAGCGCGAGGAGCTGCTGGCGCGCGTCACCGGTGGCATGGACTACGCGGGCTTCCAGCGCGCGGACGTGATCATTGAGGCGGTGTTTGAGGACCTGGAACTCAAGCACCGCATCATCAAGGAGGTGGAGGCGATTTCGAAGCCGACGGCGATCTTTGCCTCCAACACCTCCACGCTGCCGATCACCAGGCTGGCCGAGGCCAGCGCGCGGCCCGGCAACGTCGTGGGGATGCACTACTTCTCCCCGGTCAACAAGATGCCGCTGCTGGAGGTCATCCGCGGCAAACAGACCTCCGACCTGGCGGTGGCCACCGCGGTGGCGCTGGGCAAGGCGCAGGGCAAGACGGTCATCGTCGTCAATGACGGGCCCGGGTTCTACACCTCGCGCATCCTGGCACCGTACGTGAACGAGGCGGCGTGGCTGCTGTCCGAGGGCGGTGACGTCCGGCAGATTGACGAGGCGATGGTGGACTTTGGCTACCCGGTGGGCCCGCTGCAGCTGCTGGACGAGGTGGGCATTGACGTGGCGGAGAAGGCGGCCAAGACGATGAGGGCGTCATTTGGCGAGCGGATGAAGCAGCCGGACGGCATGGAGGCGATGAACAAGGACGGGCGCCTGGGCCGCAAGAACAAGAAGGGCTTCTACCTCTACGTGGACACCAAGAAGAAGAAGGGCGGCAAGGAGGTGGACCTCACGGTCTACGACCTCACGCCGCAAGGGCGGAAGCGCAAGACGCTCCCGGTGGAGGAGATCCAGCAGCGG
>JACRCW010000010.1 GCA_016218805.1 Deltaproteobacteria bacterium
GGTTTCATGTTGGGCAGCGCGTTCCCCGGCGCGGTAGCGCCGCGCGGCCTGTGCAAAGTGGGGCCTGACACGTCGGGTGAGTTCGGCACCGTCCGGTTCCTGCATTTCAGCGGGTATTGGTACCCGGACAACATCATCCAATCATTCACGCACCTGCACCTGCACGGCACGGGTGCGCCGGATTACGGCGTGCTGGGCATGATGCCGCTGCCCACGTGGGATGAAGCGGACCGCACGCCGGCCGCATACGCGTCGCGCTACAACAAGGACACCGAGGCCGCGTCCCCCGGCTACTACGCGGTCACGTTGAACAACGGCGGTGTCGTCGTAGAACTGACTGCCACGGAGCACGCTGCGCACCACCGCTACACGTTCGCCGCGGACGCAACGGAAGCGCACGTGCTGGTGGACCTGGACAAGCACCTGGAGGGCGGCTCGGTGCGGGACGCGGAGTTCACGTCAGACGCTCAGGCGCGGATGGTCCGCGGCCGGCTGCGGAGTCTGGGCGCCATGTCGGACGGGTTCGGCGGGTACGATGTGTGGTTCGCGCTGCGGGCGCGGCAGCCATGGACGGCGGTGCGGGCATGGAGCGCGGCGCAGGATCCCGCAGCGGTGACGTCGTTTTCGGGCACCGGTCTGGGGTTCGTGCTGGACTTCCCCGCGCCCACCGCGCCCCTTGAATTCCAGGTGGGTATTTCGCTGGTTTCTGCGGACGGCGCGCTGGCCAACCTGGAAACGGAGATGCCGGACTGGGACTTTGATTCCACACGCGCGGCCACGCGCGCCGCGTGGACGGATCTCGTGGACCGCATCCAGGTGATCGGCGGCACGGACACGCAACGCCGCATCTTCCACACCGCCGTGTACCACCCGTTCCTGATGCCCACGCACGTGGGAGATGCGGACGGTCGTTACCGTTCATTTGACGGCACCATCCGCCAGGCGGACGGGTTCACGTACGTCAACGACATGTCCCTGTGGGACACCTACCGGACCATGCACCCGCTGATGAGCCTGATGGCGCCCGCGGACAACGCGGACTCCGCGCAGTCACTGTTGGAGATGGCGCGGGCCGGCGGTTACTTCCCCAAGTGGCCCATCGCCACGGGGGAGAGCAGCACCATGCTGGGCGCGCCGGCTGAGATCGTTGTGGCGGATGCGTGCGTGAAAGGTGTTCCGCGCGTGGAGTGTGAAGCAGCCTGGCTGATCCTCCGCGCGGCAGCGCTGGACAGCACGGAACCCGTCGGCGGGCGCGGTGGTCGCGGTGACGTGGTCCCGTACATGGACCTGGGTTACGTGCCGGCGTCACGCGGCCGCGCGGCGTCCCAGACCATTGAGTACGCGTACGGGGACTTTGCGCTGGCCAACCTAGCCGCGGCGCTGGGGCATGACGAGGACGCCGCGGAACTGTGGACGCGCGCGCAGAGCTGGCGGAATGCGTTTGACCCCGCGGTGGGGTTTGTGCGCAACCGCAACGACGACGGGACTTTCCCCGCGGGTGACTTCAGCCCCACCGCATTCACGGACGACTACGCGGAGGCCAACGCGTGGCAGACGACCTTTGGCGCGCTGCATGACCCGGACGGGCTGGCGCTGCTGTTGGGTGGCCGCGAAGCCGCGATAGCGAAACTGACCGAATTCATGCAGAAGGGCCGGGAGGACTTTGAGGCGCCGCGCAGTGACGAATACCTGTTCGCGTCCCGGATGCGGCCATACTTCTGGCCCAGCAACCAGCCTTCCATCCACGTTCCGTACCTGTTTGCGCTGCTGGGCCGCCCGGACCTCACGCAGGAATGGGTGCGCTGGACCATGGCGCACTATTACGCTGACACGCCCGAAGGACTCCCCGGCAACGACGACGGCGGAACCATGAGTGCGTGGTACGTGTTCAGCGCGCTGGGCTTCTATCCCCTGCCGGGCAGCGACGTGTACGTGGTGGGAACGCCGCTGTTCCGCCGCGCGGCCATCCGCGTGGGAGACGGGGTGTTCACCGTGGAAGCGGACGGCGTCTCAGACGAGAACCTCTACGTGCAGGCGGTGCGGTTGAACGGTGCGGTCCTGGCGGCGCCCACCTTCCGGCACGCGGACCTGCGCGCGGGTGGGACGCTGCGCTTCACCATGGGGCCAGCGCCGTCGTCGTGGGGGCGGTGACCTACCGGCGGCGGTACACGGTGTACAGGCGGACGCCGTCCAGCGTGCGTTCGTGGACCACCGGCAGGGTGCGGTACCGCGCAGCGAGCCCCGCGTAGGTATTCCAACGCCGTTCATGCGTGAGCACCACGTAGTCGGCGTTGGCTTCGTCAGAGGTGCGGATGTCCGTCCGCAGGTACCCATCCCGCGCCAGCCAGCCCCAGGTGCGGACGTATTCCTTGTGGTTCGGTTCAAAGTGCACGCGCGCACCCGCCGGCGCGTCACGGCTGATCCACAGCGCCAGGTCCTTGTCCGCCACGTCGTAGTACGTGTTCTCCATGCCCAGCGCTTCGGCGCCGCGCGGACCCAGGATGGCTTCACCGTAGTAGCTGAGCGGGAACGGGTAGGAACTCCAAAGCGCCCACGCTGCGTGCACCGCGGCCAGCCCGGTGGGCAGCGCGCGGCAGACGCGCGCATCCTTCATCCACCGTCCCAGGGACGCGGCCACCGTGGCCGCGCCGTCCGCCGCCAACACCGCCACCAACGGAAACAGCGGCATGAACAGTTTCTCGCCGCCGTACTTGGGCACACCGGTGAATGACACAATGCCAATGGCAATGAACGCCTGGATGAACAGGAACGCGCGCAGGCTGTCGCGCTCGGTGTCGTCGTCCGGCGGGAGCGGCGCGGCGGCCGTGGCCTCGCGCCACAACGCGCGCGCGCCGCCGCCGGCGCCCAGCAGCATCAGCACCAGCACGGTGGACGGCACCACCGCCACAAACATCACCCACGGCACGTGCCACGGCGGAATGGTCTGCGTGTACAGCGTGCCCAGGTAATACAGGTAAATGGGGTAGTGCTTGAGGTGGTACTGCAGGTACGCGCCCAGCCGCGGCACGGTGTCAAACCACAGGTGCGGCCACAGCGCCAGGAACAGCACCGGTCCGACGAGAATCATCCGCGGCAGCGTGACCGGCACCGGCGGAAGCGTGAGTTTTCCGGCGGAGACCGCGAAGCCGCGCCAGGACCGCAGCAGCCAGTGCAGCACAACCGCCACCAGCAGAAACGGTGCATTGAGCTTGGTGAGCAGCGCGGCACCAAAGGCCACCGCCGCTCCCCACGCGTGCGGCCCGGACCGCCGCCCTTTCCACGCCAGGTACCCCGCCAGCGTGGTCAACGACGCCACGGGCACGTCCAGCGTGGCCACCTGGCTGTGGAAGAAGAACCGCGGGAGCAGGAACAGGCACAGCACGGCGGTCACCGCGCCCCACCGGCGCCGCAGCATCCACCCCAGTGACGCGACGACGTACGCGAGCAGCGCGGCCAGCAGCGACACGCCGGCACGCGCGCCGTCCAGCGTGGGCAACACGTGCAGCACGTCGGTAAACACCCACCAGGACGCGCCCATGACGTACTTGGCCATGGGCGGGTGTTCGTGGTTGGGCTCAAACGCGCGGTCAATCTGCGCGCGCGTCCAAGCACCATCCCGCGCGGTGAGCGCGCTGCCCGCCCACCGGATGTATGAGATTCCCGCGGGCGCGTAGAAGTCGTCGTCGTCGGTGAGGCCCGCGCCGCGCAGCGTGCCCAGCAGCAGCGCCAGCACGCAGCCCGCCAGCACCAGCGCCCAACGGCGCCGCCCGCCGTCATCATCCAGCCAGGCCCGGACGCGCGCCCTCACGGCTCCACCTCCAGCCACACGCAGAAGTGCCGTGCGCCGTCATGCGGCGTGGTCACCTCCAAGAGGACGTCCGCCATCCCGCCGCCGGGAGTCTCCACGCGGTCCTCGGCCCAGCCCGGCACGTTGGGATGCCGCAGCGCGCGTGCTGCGGCTCCCGCCGTCACGGCCAGGTCAACCGGTTGTCCGCCTTGCGCGCCGGCCGCGCCGTCAGACAGGCCGTGCCCCACCAGCAGCGCCTTGCCCAGCGCAACCTTTGGAAAACGGATGGACAGCGTGGCGCCCGTCACCGGGTGGGCCCACAGGCACGCGCGCCCGCGCCCCGCAATGGGCAGCGTGCGCAGCCCCACGTAGTTCCATTCGTCCATGCCGGGGCAGTTCCAGCGCTGCGCGGCCGCGTCCCACGCGTTGCAGTCCACCTCACGCCCGCCGCGCACCTGCACCACCGCGGCGGCAAGCGCCCCCGGCAGCGCCCAGGCACCGCCCCCCGCTGACGGGGCGGCAGCAGCAGCAGCCGGCGCGGGTGCGCCACCCAGCGCGCCGGCGTGGAAGGAGACCGTGACGCCGTCCGCATCGCGCTCGCCGTCCAGCCGCAGCCGCCACAGCGCCCCCGGCCCGGGCGCGCGCGGCCAACGCACAGCCACCACGGGGCGGCGCCCGTCCAGCGCGTCCGCGGGGAGCGCCAGCGTGACGTCCCGGGCCCCCAGGCGCGCGCGCAACGCGTCCGCCACGTCCGTCCGCCAGGGCGGGTGCACCACCACCAACGCCTGCGGCGCAGCCTGCCCCACGGCCTCCACCACCGCGTCCAGGCGGGAGTCGGTCACCGGGCCGTCTGCGGTGCACGCCCGGTGCGCACCCGCCCACGCCACCGCCAACGCAAACACCACCGCCGGCCACGCCGCAGGCCGTGGTGCCGCGGACGCCGGGGGTGTCGTCGTCAACATGGGCCCGGGGGCCACCTCCGTGTCCGCCATGCGGGCGGGGGTAACACCCGCAGCGCGCCGGCGTCACCCGCGTGACGCATGCCGCCACGGCACGGCAGGGCGCTGATCTTTGCAGGTCCCGCTTGACGGCCTCGGTGCGCGCTTCTAGACAGGCGCGCCTTTTAAAGGTGTCCGGACGCAAACCCGGTGCCCGCAGTGCGGGCGCCCGAGCGGAGACGGGGCGGTCATGAACAAGAAGGACCTGAAGCGATTCAAGGAACTGCTCGAGCTGGAGCGGGACGACCTCCTCAAGAACGCCAAGAAGACGCTGGAAGAGGAGGCCTCCGTGGACCCGGATGACCTCCCTGACGAGTACGACCTTGCCTCCAGCGAGTACCACCAGTCGCTGGCGCTGCGCCTGCGCGACCGGGAGAAGTTCCTGCTGAGCAAGATCGAAAAGTCCCTGCAGAAGATTGAGGACGGGACGTTTGGCCTGTGCGAAGAATGCGGCGAGGAGATCAGCGCCAAGCGGCTGGAGGCCCGTCCCGTGACGACGTTGTGCATCCGCTGCAAGGAAGAGCAGGAAAAGATGGAGAAGAGCTACTCCTGAGCAGGGCTCGGCTCCGTCACGCGTTCCTCCCGTTCCCTGTCCGTCCCGCCCACATCCACCTCCCCGCCGGGCGAGGACGGCGGTGGCACGTGCGCCTGCGCGTGCTAGCGTGGCCGCGTTGTCCTCCCCCACCCGGTGGTGCTGAATGGAACTCAACGAGATCCTCACCGTTGCCTTGAAAGGCGGCGCCAGCGACATCCATCTGAAGGCGGGCCTGCCGCCCATCTTCCGGATTGACGGCTCGCTGGTGCCCCTCAAGGACGCGCCGCGCCTCCCGCCTGAAGAAGTGGCGCGCATGGCGCTGGGGATCATGAACAACTACCAGAAAGACAAGTTCAAGGAGGACAACGAAATCGACCTGGCGTACGGCGTGCCCGGCCTGGGGCGCTTCCGCGTGAACGTGTTCATGCAGCGCGGCGCGGTGGGCGTGGTGCTGCGGGTCATCCCGTTCAAGATCCTCACCATTGAACAGCTCATGCTGCCCAAGGTGCTGGAGAAGATCGCCCTGGAGGAGCGCGGTCTCATCCTGGTGACCGGCACCACGGGGTCCGGCAAGTCCACCACGCTGGCGGCCATGATTGACCACATCAACACCAATGAGACCTGCCACATCCTCACGGTGGAGGACCCCATTGAGTTTCTCATCCGGGACAAGCGTTCCATTGTGAACCAGCGCGAGGTGGGCGTGGACACGCGGAGCTTTGCGCGCGCGCTCAAGAGCGCGCTGCGCGAGGACCCGGACGTCATCCTGGTGGGCGAAATGCGCGACCTGGAGACGATTGAGATGGGGCTGACCGCCGCGGAGACGGGCCACCTGGTGCTCTCCACGCTGCACACGCTGGACGCCACCGAGTCCATTGCCCGCGTGGTCAACGTGTTCCCGCCCTACCAGCAGAAGCAGGTGCGCCTGGCGCTGGCGGCCATTCTCAAGGCCATCATCAGCCAGCGCCTGGTGCCACGCGCGGACGGGCGCGGACGGCTGGCGGCGCTGGAGGTCATGGTGTCCACCGCGCGCGTGCGCGAGCTCATTGAGGACAAGGACCGCACCAAGGAAATCCATGACGCCATTGCGCAGGGCAACGTCAGCTACGGGATGCAGACGTTTGACCAGGCGCTGATGGCGCACCTGCACAAGGGCGTCATCACGTACGAAGAGGCGCTGCGGCAGAGCACCAACCCGGATGATTTTGCCCTCAAGGTGTCCGGCGTGTCCGGCACGTCCGACACGACGTGGGGGGACGTGGGGGCCTCCGCCAAACCGCAGGGCGCCCCGCAGCAGCAGCAGGCCCCGGCAGCACCCGCGTACGCGCGGCCCGCCGCGCCCGCCAACGTGCCTCCGCCCTACGCGCAGGCGCCCCGTCCCGGCATCCCCGCGGGCGCACCGCCGCCCTACGTCACACCGGCGGCGGGCATGCGCGCACCGGCCATCCCGCCCCCGGCGGGCGCCCCCGTGCCCGGGCGCCCCATGTCGCAGCCGGCCATTCCGCCGCCGGCGGGCAGCGCCCAGCAGCCCGCCAAGAACCCGGACGATGACTTCCAGATCGAGCGGTTCTGATCCCCGCGACGTCGCCCTGCGCGCCCTGGCCCGCGGCGAGAAGACCCGCGCGGAGCTGGAGGCGCTGGTTGCCCGCCGCAGTGACGCGGCCACCGCGCGCGCCACGGTGGAACAGCTGGCCGCCGCGGGTCTGCAGTCAGACCAGCGCGCCGCGGAGGTGCGCGCGCGCCAGGCCCACGCACGCGGCTGGACCCGCGAGCGCACGCTGGAGGATCTCACGGCCCGCGCAGTTGCCGCGGAAGTAGCCCGCGCCGCCGTGGACCAGGTCTACGCGGGCGACGACCCGCGCGCACACCTGCAGGCGGAGGCGCGCCGGCTGCTGGGCGCAACGCCCACCCGCCAGCAGGCCCTCAAGGTCGCCCGCGCGCTGGTCCGCCGCGGGCATGATCCCGTGGACGCGCTGGCCGCCTGCGGTGTGGATGACGAGCACGGCGCCACCGCCGGGGACGAGCGCGACTGAACACCCTGCTGCAGACGCACCCGTGGGTGGCCTGGCCGCTGTGGGCTTGGTGCGGCGCCTGGCTGGGCGCCTGCCACGCCATCGCCAGCACGCTCGGGGGGAACGGCGGCCACCCTCGCGCGTCGCTCGTCATGGCCGCGGTGGCCGGCCTGCTGTTTGCGCGCAGGGACCCGCCGCCACCGGGTCCCGTGGGACGGGTGGTGCCTCCCGGCCTGCTGCTGGCCGCCGCCTGCGCTGCCCTCACCTTCCTGGATGCCCGCGCCTGGCACGGCGGGCCGGTTGGGACCGGGTTGACCGTTGCCACACAAGCCACCCTGGCGCTGCACGCGTACGTGGCCGGCCAGCTGCTGCCCGCCGTGGCGCAGTTCAATGACCGCCGCGGGCGCTGGCGCGGTGCCCTGCCCGCCCTGGCGCTGCTGGCGCCGGTGGGCGGCTGGCTGGCCGCGTCCGCCGCCTGGAATCAGCTGCGCTCCCACCCGCGCGCGCCGCTGCTGGCCACGCTGCTGTTTGTCCTGGGCGCGCTCACGCCGGTGCTGCTGCGGCGCGTCTCCATCGCCGCCGCGCTGCACGGTGAGGCCACCACCCGCCACGCGTTTTCCACGCCGTCCCCGCCGCCGGCCGCCCGTTCGGCCCTGCCGTGGGAGGGGACGGCCGCCCTGGTGGGCGCGTTGGCCGCGTGGTCCCCACCCGCCGCGTTGGCTCTTCCCGCAGTGGCGGGAGCCTGCCTGCGCGTGCGGGACGCCGGGCCGCACCGGACGCCGCGCACCGTGGCCCGCCTGGTGGCCGCCAGCGCGGCGGGGGCGCTGGTGACCCTGGCCCTGACCAAGTAGGCCGGATGCCTACATGTTCCCGCATGCGATCAATGCCCGGTGACCCGCGCTTGGCACCTTGAAGCGCTGCCCTCTATCTTGACGCGCCGCACCACGGCATCAGGCCCGGGTGCGGGCGGGTAGCGCAGGACGCATGGTCAAGCTCAACGACATCATCGCCCGGGTACGCGACTACCACGCTGAGGCGGACTTTGACCTCATCAAGCGGGCGTACGTCTACAGCACCACCATGCACCAGGGGCAGGTACGCAAGAGCGGCGAGGCGTACGTCAGCCACCCGCTGGAGGTGGCGTACATCCTGGCGGAACTGAAGATGGACGAGGCCACCGTGTGCACGGGCCTGCTGCACGACACGGTGGAGGACACGCTGGCCACCCTGGAGGAGGTGGAGAAGGTCTTTGGCAAGGAGATTGCGGCGCTGGTGGACGGCGTCACCAAGCTGTCCGCGGTGGAGTTCACCAGCGCGGAGGAGAAGCAGGCGGAGAACTTCCGCAAGATGTTGGTGGCCATGGCCAAGGACATCCGCGTGATCCTGGTGAAGCTGGCGGACCGGCTGCACAACATGCGGACCATGGAGTTCATGAAGGCGGAGAAGCAGGAGAAGATCAGCCAGGAGACGCTGGACATCTACGCGCCGCTGGCCAACCGCCTGGGCATCAGCTGGATGAAGACGGAACTGGAGGACCTGGCGTTCCGCTACACGCACGGCCGCGAATACAAGGAAATCAGTGAGACGCTGGGCCAATCCCGCAAGGAGCGTGACGACTTCATTGAAGAGGTGGTGGGCATCATCCGCGGCAGGCTCAAGGGCACGGCCCTGGAGAAGGCGGAGGTGTACGGGCGGCCCAAGCACCTGTTCAGCATCTACAAGAAGATGCGGGACAAGCAGGTGGGCCTGGACGGGCTGTATGACATCATTGCGTTCCGCATCCTCTGCGACGACGTCACCCAGTGCTACGAGGCGCTGGGGCACATCCACGGGCTGTGGCGGCCGGTGCCGGGCCGGTTCAAGGACTATATCGCCATGCCCAAGCCCAACATGTACCAATCCCTGCACACCACGGTGGTGGGACCCGAAGGGCAGCGCGTGGAGATCCAAATCCGCACGCATGAGATGCACGCAATTGCCGAGGAGGGCATTGCCGCGCACTGGCAGTACAAGGAGCGTGGCAGCCTGGGTAAGACGGACAAAGACGATCGGAAATTCGCGTGGCTGCGGCAGCTGCTGGAATGGCAGCAGGAGCTCAAGGACCCCACGGAGTTCATGGAAAGCGTGAAGGTGGACCTGTTCTCCGAGGAGGTCTACGTCTTCACGCCCAAGGGCCGCGTCATTGAGCTGCCGCGTGGCGCCACGCCGGTGGACTTTGCCTTTGCCATCCATTCCGAGGTGGGGCACCACTGCGCCGGCGGCAAGGTCAACGGCCGCATTGTCCCGCTGAAACACCAGCTCAAGAACGGTGACACGGTTGAGATCATCACCAACCCCAACCAGCGCCCCAACAAGGACTGGCTGCAGTTTGTGAAGAGCGGGCGGGCCAAGAACCGCATCCGCGCGTTTGTGCGCCAGGCGGAGCGTGAACGCTCCGCGGAGATTGGCCGCGAATTGCTGGAGCGCGAATTCAAGCGCGCCGGCGGTTCGCTGCAGAAGGTGGAGAAGAACGGCGAGCTGGTGAAGGCGTTTGCGGAGGGGCGCTACCGCACGGGCGAGGAGATCCTGGTGGCGGTGGGGTACGGCAAGCTGTCCCCGCAGCACGTGCTGGAACGCGTGCTGGGCCCGGAAGCCGCGCAGAAGGCCGCCGAGGCCCAGGAGGTCCCCGAGGACCAGAAGACCGCCAGCCGGCTGGGGCAGGTGCTGGCCCGGCTGGCGCGGCGCTCCTCCACGCAGGCCTCCGGCATTGTCATTGAGGGCATTGACGACATGATGGTTCGCTACGGGAAGTGCTGCAATCCCGTCCAGGGCGATCCCATTGTGGGGTTTGTGACGCGCGGGCGCGGGCTCACCATTCACACGCGTGACTGTCCGCAGTCTGACCAGATGGACCCCGCGCGCCGCGTGGCCGTGACGTGGGATGACCGCGTGAAGCTCAGCCGCCCGGTCACCATTCGCGTCCACACGGAAGACCGCGAGGGCATGCTGGCGGACCTCAGCCAGGTGTTCACCAAGAACGGCATCAACATCTCCATTGCGCACTGCAAGGCGCTGGAGACCGGCGGCGCCGTCAACAGCTTCCGCGTGGGTATTGTGGACCTGGAGCAGCTGCGCAAGGTGGTCAAAGCGCTGGAGAACGTGAAGGGCGTGCACCGCGTGGACCGCGCGCGCGGCGAGCAGGAACTGGAGAACTGACCACGCGCTGCGTGCAATGCTGCCCTTTGTTCCCGAATCGGCCCAGCACTGCGACCCGTCGCAGGTGCACGGGGGTTGGCGCCCGCCGGTAGGTGAAACGACAGTCGTTACACATCCGCGGTCGCGTACCTGGCCGGCCGGCTCGACGGCGGCGGGCAGGTGTAATGTTTACGATACGGGCGGGTGACCGGCACCCCCTGCGCGCCCGTCTGGCCACTTTGGCGTGGCCCCCCAAGCCCTGAGGCAGCGGACCCCGCGGGTTCCCCAGGACGCGCGGTGAGCATCCCGCCGTTGACGCCCCGCCGGCAGACGCTTTCCCGTCGCGGGTTGCCCGTCCGGTGGTTTGCAGCGCGCGGCGAGTTTCCTCGCCGTCACGCCGCGACTGCGGGTCACAGGTCATAGCGGTACACCTCACCCGCCAGCGTGCCGATGAAGACGTGGCTGCCGCGCGCCGCCATGGCCGTCAGCGCCCCGCCCACGTCCAGCCGCGTGGCGTCTCCCCCCGCGGCAGGCACTACCAGCAGCGCGCCCTCCTGCACCACACACGCCACGCGGTCCCCGTCCACAAACGCCACCCCCACCGGGATTCCCGCCGCGTCCCACTGCGCCACCGCCGTCCCGTCCAGCGCGCTCACGCGCACCAGCCCGTCACCCCCCGCGCTGGCCACACGCCCCGCCGCGGCGTCCACGTCCAGCGCCAGCACGCCGCCCAGGTGCGCGGAGAAGGACCCGCGCGCGTTCCCCGTGACGGGGTCAAACCGCCGCACCAGCCCGTCCGCGCCGCCGCTCACCACCTCCTGGTCTGACCACCACCGCACCGCCGCCGCCTGCTGCAGCCACCGCCGCGTCTCGCTCTGCAACGGGGAGAACACGCGCAGCGTGTTGTCACCCAGCGCCGCCACCACCAGCCCCGCCGGGCTGCACGCCACCGCGCGCACGGGGAATACGGTGTCCGTCAGCACACCCGCGCGGCTGCCGTCTGCCGTGTTCCACGCCGTCAGTCCGTTGGCCTGGCCGCCGGAGAACAGCATGGTTCCCGCCGCGTTGAACGCCACCGCCTGGATGAACCCGGCCCCCACCGCCAGGGACTGCGGCTGGCGGAGGTCCGCGCCGCGCGTCTCCAGCGCGCCGTCCAATCCAATGGCCACGCGCGCGCCGTCGTCAGACAACGCCAGCGCCGTGACGCGGTGGCCCACCGCCGCCTCCGCCACGCGCGCCGCCCCGCCCGGTGACCCGCCCGGGCCGCACGCGCACAGGCACACCCACCACCACCACGCCATACGCCGCATGGGCGCGGGGTAGCAGGCCGGGCCGCCGCGCGCCGCGTGCGCGTTCGTCGGATAGAGGCATGATTTCACTCGGGTTCCATCTCGCCTGCGGAGTTGACCATGCCGGGGCTGTTCCCCTAAGGTCCCCGGAGTTTTCGTGAAGATCGCCCTCGGGATGGGGGCGTGATGACAGAGACGGGCGGACGTCCGATGACAAGACTGCTTGCAGCATGTTTGGGGCTGGCGCTGGCGACGCCAGGCGCGGCCCACGCCGCGGCGCTCAAGGGCAAGGTGGCACTCAAGGCGCTGCCTCCCAAGGCGGCCGCGGAAGGCCCCAGGGACTGGCGCGTGCGGCATGGCAGCGCCAAGGCGCCGGAAGTCAGCCCCGTTGTCCCCGCCGCCTACGTGGTGCTGGACGGCGTCCGGACCGGCGCGGTGACGCCGCCAGCGGAGCACGCACAGATCAGGGTGCAGGGGTTCCGCGCCCGGCCCTCACTGGTGGTGCTGGTGGCGGGGCAGAACCTGGACGTGGTCAACGGCGACGGGTTCCCCATGACGCCAGTGCTGGGCGGCACGGCGCGCAACCGGCTCAACCCGGATGAGAAGCTTGCCGAGCCCATGCAGAAGCCCGGCCCCGTTGTCCTGAAGATGCGCGAATGGCCCTCCGTGACTGCCACGGCGCTGGTCCTGGCCAACCGCTTCTACGCCCCGGTGGCCGCGGACGGTTCCTTCTCCATCGACGAGGTCCCGCCGGGACGCTACGGCGTGAAGGTGTGGGTGGAGGACGGGTGGAAGTTTGAGAAGGGGGACGTGCAGTTTGAAGAGAAGTCCACGATGTGGTTGGAAGCGGAGCTCAAGGACTCAGGCGAGGTCACCGGCGAAGTGAAGGAGGCGGAGCTCAAAGCCATCCGCCCGGAACCCAAGGCGCCGGGTGGAGGTGGAGGAGGCGCGCCGCCGCCGCCACCGCCGCCGCCACCACCGCCGCCACCACCGCCGTGACCACAAAGTCTGCCCCCATCCCGCCCCCGCGGAGCACCGAATGTTCAAGTTCAAACTGTGGTCTCTCCCGTTCCTGATGGCTGTCCCGGGCGCTGCCCTGTTCGTCACCCAGACGGACTACCTGGGGCGCGCCACGCAGGAGCAGGTGAGCAACCAACTGGCGGCGGCGGTGGCCACGGTGACCATCCTGGTCACTGAGGACGGCAACCGCATGGTGGAGCTGGCTGCGCAAGCGGCCGGAGATTCCGAGGTTCGCGCGGCGGTGGCCGAAGCCGCGGCGACCAAGGACCCCAAGGCGGTGGACCGCCTGGGCGCCGCGCTGTCCGGACTGCGGGCGGGAAGTGGCCGCTTCTACATTGGCCTGGCCCGTGACGGCCGGGGGCTGTTCCGCACGGACAAGCCGGAGCGCCGCAATGACCATTTTGGCGGCCTGCCGCTGGTGCAGGACGGGCTGGCGGGCAACTCGCGGGACGGCGTGTGGCTGGTGGGGGACACCTACCACCGCGTGGCGGTTGCCCCGGTGATGGAGAAGAACACCGTGGTGGGCGCCGTGCTGCTGGCGGATCCGGTGGGGGCGCCTGACGCGGACTACCTGGCCAACGCCTCCAAGCTTCCCGTCGCCATCCAGGCGGACAACAAGGTCATGGGCAATGCGCTGGGAACGCTGGACGAGAAGGTCAGCATCTCGCCGGCGCCATTTGGCAAGCCGGAGCGCCCGCATGAGCCCTTCCCGCTGACCTACGGCGCGGAGGGACAGTGGTTTGGGCAGGCCATCCCGGTGGTGGATGCGTGGCCCAGCCTCAAGGTGGTGGTCGCCGTGCCGTACGCGCCGGCGTTCGAAGGGCTGGCCCAGGTGCAGTTGTGGTCGCTTGGCCTGGGGGTGTTGGTCTTTGTGCTGGCGCTGCTTTACTCCTTCATGGTCAGCCGCAGCGTGTACAGCCCCCTGGGCCGCATCATTGACCATCTCAGCGCATTCACGCAGGGCACCAACGAGGGCATCCTCCCCGAAGCGGCGGTCTCCGGGCCGTACGTGCGCCTGGCCAAGCTCATCAACATGGTGCTGGAGAAGCGCAGCCCCATCATGAACCCCACGCCGCAGCGCGCATCGGCGGCCGCCGGGGGCAGCGTGGACAAGTTCCTGGGTGGCGGGGGCCAGGCCGCGCCGGCGCAGCCGCCCAACTTTGATTTTGACGCCATCAAGGCGCCCACGCCGGGCGCGGCCGCGGCCCCGCCCTCCAATGGCGGCGGTGGCCTGGGAGAGCTGTTTGGCGAGCCCGCCGCCCTGGCCCCGGTGGCCCCGGCGGCGGATGATCCGTTTGCACAGTTTGACCGTGCGCCGGCGCCCGCGGCCCCCGCGCCGGCGGTGGCGCGGCCGCCACCACCCCCGCCCCCTCCTCCTCCGCCGCCGCCACCTCCCCCGCCTCCTCCACCACCGCCGCCGCCGCCGCCGCCCGCCTTTGCGCGGCCACCGCCACCGCCCGTGCAGACCTTTGCGGCACCGGGCGGCGCACCCAAGCAGGAGGCCACGGTGATGATGGCCAGTCCGCCGGAGCTGCTGGAAGCCTCAGCCAGCCCGTCCGCCCCGGTCCCCGCCGCGCGCGCGCCCCAGGCCGCGCCGCCGCGCGCCCCGCCGCCGCCACCGCCACCGGCAGTCGCCCGCCCTGCGGCGCCACCACCGCCCCCCTCTGAAGCCACCGTCATGGTGGCGGTCCCCAAGGAGCTGCTGGACCGCTCCGGCATGGATGAGGAGGAGATGCACTTCCGTGACGTCTTCAACCAGTTTGTGAAGACGCGCGAGCAATGCGGCGAACCGGCCGACGACCTGACCTACGAGAAGTTTGTGGCCAAGTTGCACAAGAACAAGCAGCAGCTGGTGGAGAAGTACGGCTGCCGCACCGTGCGCTTCCAGGTGTACGTCAAGGCCGGTAAGGCCGCGCTCAAGGCCGTCCCCGTCCGCGAATGAGCACCGCAGCGCTCCTGTGGGTCACCGTGACGCTGGCCGGCGCCGGCGCGGAACCCGCGGCGGCACCCACGCTGCCCCCGCTGCGCAACCGCCCCATTGTGGTGGTGGACCGCATCCGGAACGCGGGTCTGCTGCTGCCCAGCGTGCAGGAGACCATCAAGGCGGCGGTGATTGCGCTCAACAGCCGCTACGGGAACGGCTCCGCGGTCATGGAGGATGAGCTCAACAGCCTGCGCGAACTGCGCCGCCTGTCCCGCGGCATGGTGATGAATCCCGGCGCGGACGACGCGCAGCGTGCCCGCATTGCCCTGCTGGAATGGGCGGTGAAAGAGGCTCCCTACCGCGTGAAGGCAACCTTTGTGTTTGACAAGAAACAGAAGGCGTACGTCGCTGCCGTGGAGTGCCGCCACAAGGACTCGCCTGCGGTCATCCACCGCGCGGAAGGCGCCGGCAAGAGCTATGACGCGGCGGTGACGGCCCTGGAACCCAAGCTGCGCTCGTTCTGCGGCGTGCTGGACACGGCCGCCGCGGACCGCGCCAAGGCCCCCTGACCCATGTCCCCCCGCCAGTGTTTCCTTGTTGCCGTCTGCACCGCTGCCCTGGGCGGTTGTCCCAAGAAGCCCGCCACCGCCCCTGACGGGTCCGCCGCCCCGCCACCGCCGCCCGCCGGCGCGGCAGTCACGCCGGACGCGGGCGCGTTCGCGCCGGGGCTGGTGGCGCAGTCCCGCGTGGCGCTCCGCAAGGACGCGGACGAGAAATCCCGCGCGGTGACGCTGCTCAACTTTGGTGAACGCGTGCGCGTGCTGGAGCGGGGCGATGCGTTCCACCGCGTGCAGCTGTCAGACGGCACCCAGGGCTTCCTGCCGGCCCGGGCCATGGTGGTGGGCATGGCCCAGGAGGCGACGCTGACCGCGGACCAGGACATCTACGTGCGGCCGGATGCGCTGGGACCGGTGCGCAAGCGTGAGAAGCCGGGCGTGCTCATGTTTGTCACGGCGGACCGCGACGGGTGGCGCCAGGTCACGCTGCCGGACCGCGCGGTGGGCTGGGTGCCGCGTGACCGTGCGGTGACGGACGCCGCCGAGGTGGCCGCCGCCGTGGCCCTGTACCGGGGCGAGGCGCTGGCGCAGGACAAGAAACCGGAGCAGGCGGCCCAGGTGTACCAGGACCTGCTGGCCCAGCAGCCGGGCGCCCGCCTGGCCGCGCTGGTGGCGCAGAAGCTGGCGGCCTTTCCGCGTGATGCGGGACCCGGCACGCTGGACGGGGGTGGCGCGGCGGACGGCGCGGTGGGCGTGGAGGACGCGGGCGGGCTGGCGGCGGACGCGGCGGGTCCGGCCGGCGGCAAGGGGTGAGCATGCGCGGGATGGGCGCCCGGGTCCCGGTCCTGGCGGCGTGGCTGGTGGCCGCCTCCGCCGGGGCGCTGGCGGACAAGGACGGGCCGGAGGAACAGGGCCCGCCCAAGAAACTCAAGGTCATTCCTCAGGACATTGACCGGGTAGAACTCAAGAAGATCATGCAGGGGTTCAGCAACGCGCTGGGCGTCAAATGCGCGTACTGCCACAACCCCCGGGACTTCGCGTCGGACGAGAAGAAGAAGAAGCTTGTTGCGCGCGAGTTTGTGAAGATGACGGTGGAGCTGGAAAAAACGTACTTTGCCTACGAAGGCGCACCCAGCATGAAATACAACTGCTGGGTCTGCCACCGCGGTCACGACGAGCCCCAGCTGCGTCCCAAGTGACCGGCAGACCGACAACGGGAGGGAGGTGGGGATGGGTGCATCCGTGCTGCTGGCCGCTCTGGCACTTGCCGGGAACTACGCCGTGCAACCGCCCAAGTGGCCCGGGTTCCTCAAAGGCACCGTGAAGGTCTCCGGCGAAGTGGCCGCGCTGCCACCGCTGGCGGTGGACAAGGACGCCGCCACGTGCGGCAAGGAGGTCCCCTCGGACGAGGTGGTGCTGGGCCAGGGCGGCGCCCTGTCCGGCGCGCTGGTGTTCATTGAGGACATCCAGGCCGGCCGCGAACTGCCGCGCCGCCAGGTGGCCATGGAGCTGCGCGGCTGCCGCGCGGCGCCGCCGCTGCAATCCGCCACCGTGGGAGACGAATGGTCCGTGGGCAACAGCGACCAGGGTTTCCACCAGGTTCGCCTGGTGGTGGCGGGCGTGGACGGCAAGCCCCGCACGCAGCAGAACCTGGGCATCCCCGCGGGGGCCGGACGCATCAAGCAGAAAGCCGCGCAGCCCGGCTGGATTGGCGTGTTGGGGGGCGGGCTGCACCCGTGGATGCGCGGCGCCACCCGCGTGTTTGAACACCCCTACCACGGCGTCACGGGGTCGGACGGGACGTTTGACCTCAAGGAGGTCCCCCCCGGGAACTACGTGGTGCACGTGTGGCACCCGCGCTTTGGGGACATTGCCCGGCCGGTGGAGGTGAGGGCCGGCTGGGTGGCCCGCGTGGACGTGGAGTTTCCGGCGGCCAACCTCACCCCCCAAAGCCAGCTGCCGCTGACCCACGCCACCGTGCCGTAGCGCGCCCGAAAATCGGGCGGCCCCCTCAGCGCACCGTCACGGTGTACGGCATCAACGCGAGCGACCGGCTCTTGCGCGCCAGCATCAGGCGGTCCACCGCGTCGGGGTCATGCAGCAGCAGCGCCACCGCCTCGCGGATCTGCTCGCGGCGGGCGCGTTCGCCGGTGAACAGGTCCATGGAGACGCTGATGGCCTTGCCCCACCGGCTGACCGTGTCCTCCTTGCCGGTCACAATGCGCACCTCCACGGTGTCATCACCCCCCAGGCCCACGCGGGACTTGGCCAGCTCAATGGCGTCCACCAGCCCGCCCAGTTCATCCACCAGGCCCACCTCCTTGGCCTGCGCACCGGTCCACACGCGGCCCTGCGCCAGCTCATGCACCCGCTCCACCGGCATCCGCCGCCCGGCGTGCACGCGCTCCAGGAACTGCTTGTAGGTGAGCCCCACGTAGCGCTCTATGGTCGCCTTCTCGTCGTCACTGAGCGGGCGGTGGAACCCGCCGCCGGCCAGCTTGCCGCGCGTCTCCTCCCAGCTGGTCACGCCCACGCGGTCCAACAGGTCCTGCGCCTCAAAGGACAACGCAAACACCCCAATGGAGCCCGTCAGCGTGGTGGGCTCGGCCACAATGAGGTCCGTGCCGCAGGCGGCGTAGTAGCCACCGCTGGCCGCCAGGTCTCCAAATGACGCAATGACCGGCTTCTTCTTGCGCAGCTTGGCCACCGCGTTCCAGATGAGGTCGGAGGCCATGCTGTCGCCGCCGGGGCTGTCCACCCGCAGCACCACCGCCTTGATGTCGTCGTCTTCGCCCGCGGCCTCCAGCGCCTCCATCAGGTCATCTGACCCCGCGCCGCCGCCGCCAATGATGGGAATCCCCGGGCCGTTGCCGCTGCGCCCCTGCTTGATGTCCCCCTTGAGCGGCACCACCGCAATGGCCGGCGCCGCCGCCCACTTCCACTGGCGAAGTTCGCCGCGGCCGTAGCCCTTGTGGAACTCCAGTGACCCCATGCCAAGCTGCTTGCCGGCCACGTCCTCCAGTTCGTCTTCGTAGATGACGCCGTCCACCAGGTGCTCTTCCGCCGCTTCAGCGGGGCTGAGGATCCCGCGGTCCAGGATCTCCTTCACCTTGTCCACCGTGAGGCTGCGGTTGCGCGCAATGACGCGCGTGTGCACGTCATACAGCCCATCCAGGATGGCTCGCTGGACCTCCTGGTTCTCCGGTGACGGACCGGTGCGCGTGAGCTGCTCCGGCGCGCTCTTGTACTTGCCGGCCGCAATGGCCTGGACGTGCACGCCCACGCGGTCCAGCGTGGCGCCCACAAACTGCATCACCACCGCAAACCCGTCCAGGGACAGCTGGCCCGCCGGGGACAGGTAGATGCGGTCCGCCGCGGAGGCAATGTGGTATTCCTCGTCGCCACCGGCCTCCATGTACGCCACCACGCGCTTGCCGGCCTTGCGCAGCGCCTCCACGCGTTCACGCAGTTCCACAATGCGGCCCCACCCCGCCTTCACGTTGCGGATGCGCAGCGCCACCACGCGCACGCGGCGGTCCCGCGCGGCCTGGTCCAGCAGCGCCAGCGTCTCCGGCGGTCCGTCCGCGCTGAGCAGCTGGTCCACCAGCCCCTCCAGCGGGTTGTCCGGCTCCTGCGGCCCCAGGTCCCCTTCCACATCCACCATGATGGCGCGGCTGCCCAGCTTCAGCAGCGACGGGTAGCGCTCAGCGCTCAGCCGCACGTACGCGCTGCCCCCGCCCAGCGTCCCAAAACCCCCCGTGCGCGGGTCCGGCACGCCGCCGTACGGCCGCAGGAAACCCGCTCCCGGCATCCACGCGCCCAGCAGGCCGGCGCCCACGTGTTCGGTGTCCACCTGGAAGCCCACGCCCACCCCTACGCTCTCCAGGGACCGCCCGGACACAAACCGCAGCTGGTCCAGCACGTCCCGCCCCGCGAACAACCGCTGATCCTTGTACAGCTTCCACCCGGACTGGCCGGCGCCCTGCAGCAGGTCCAGGTGGAACGCATCCAGGAACAGGCTCACGCCCGGCACCACCTCCACGCGGGCCAGCGCGTGGGTGTCCACGCGGAGTTTTTCGTCCAGGCGGGCCTCCCAGGAGAACGTGACGCGCTCAAAATACGGGCGCACCGCCGCGCCAAACCGGACGCTGCGCAGGATGCGGTCATTGCCCACAAACGGGCTGGACCCCTGCTCCAGCGCGGCACCGAAAATCAGGTACCGCAGCGGCCGCACCGACACGCCGGCGTCCAGCGTGCCCAGGTTGTAGGTGGCCCGCGAGGTCCCCAGCGTGTGGCGGTAGGCAAAACCCACGCTCAGTTCATCCGCAAAGCGGAACGCGGCCCCCACGTTCAACCGCAGCGCGCTGGCACCCAGCAGCGGGGACGGCGCGGCGCCGCGCGCATCCACCGTGGGAATGTCCCACAGCTTCATGGGCGGCCGGATCCAGTCCGCACCCGCCGCCAGCGTCAGGCGCCCCACCAGCCGCAGCCCGCCGTACACGCTGTCCGCCGCACCCATGGGCCCCAGCAGGTCCGCCCCCGAATGCGCAAACACCGCCTGCGGTCCCTCCATGAAGCCCAGACCGCCCGGGTTGACCACCAGCGCGTGGGCTTCGTCTGCCGTGGCCACGGTGGACGGTGGCGGGGTCACGCTGCCCATCCGGTCCGGGAGGTTCTGCGCGGACGCGGCGTGGGCGGCGAAGAGGAATGCAGCAGTAAACCTGGTGCGCGGGGACGGCGGGTACAGGGACATGGTCGGGCAATGTGCTGATCGCCAGGGTGCAGCGTCAAGCCGCGCCCGCGTGAAGCAGTGTGAAGGCCGGTCCTGCGGGGGCAGACCTCGCGGCGGATTCCGTTGCCTCAACGGCCTTCATCTTCCGCTTCGCTCGTTCATCCTCTGATTGACCGACCGAGCGATTGCGTGAGGCACGCGCTGGGTACGTGCACACGGGGGGCCCAAGGAGGCGAGTGGGTTCGGGCCTGGCGCTGAGGGCGGACGGGTGCAGGGGGCTTTGGCGCCGCCCCGGCATGGTCACCATTCGCGTTTGCTCATCGCGGCCCCCGCCGCCTCCCCTTCTTTCATCCGTCCTTTCGTCTCGTCCTTTCTGCTTTTTGGGAACGGGGTTCCCCTCCACGGACCCAGTTGGTCCGCAGCGTGTTCTGACCGTGGACTGCCGCTGCGCTCGCCGGGGCCGGCTTTGCCTGCGTCATGCGCCGGTCAACGTGGTGGGCCTCTGCGTCAACTTCTACCGGTCTCAACAGACTCCAACCGGTCGCGCACCACGCTCGCGCGGA
>JACRCW010000091.1 GCA_016218805.1 Deltaproteobacteria bacterium
CCGAAAGAAGCCGCTCATGGATGGCGAGTCCCTGCCCGTGCGCGTGGCCGAGGATTTGGAGCGAATCAAGGCAGATGCCGAACTCGTCCGCAGCTTCTTCGGGGCACCGAGTGTAGTCTATACCAAGGACTAGGCAATAAAGCAGGTACGCGGACGCCACGCGTGCAAAGTCCGCCACCACCGCCCACCACGCGCCGTCACTGAGAACCGTGACATCCGCCAGCACCAGCAGCGCCAGCGGCGCAAGCAGGCCGCGGGTCTCCGGGTCATCCAGCGCGCGCCGCTGCCGCCAGAGCAGCAACAAGGCCGCCAACAGCACGGGCAGCACGGCCGCGCGCGCCCACCCGGCCGGAGGGAGCCCGCGCCACAGGGACATCAGCAACAACATGCTCAGCCCGACGACGAGCGCGCCCAGGACCGCCGCCAGCGCCGCGTTCCGTGAACACACGCGCGCAGACACCGCCGGCACGGTGAGCCACGCCACCGCCTGCAGCACCCGCGCACAGAGTCGCAAGGCACCGGCGGCGTCTGACCCGGCGGGCGCACCCACCGCGTGAATATCGGCAAGGACGTCCAGCGCACTCCCCAACAGCAACCCAAGCGTCAGCGCCCACAGCGGGTCTTCGGCGCCGGGGCGGCGCGCATGGGCCGTGACCACCCACATGCCACCCGCCAACAGCAGGCAACTCACGTCCGCCAATGTCCCGAATTGCTCCGGGCTGTGCGCGCGCACAACCGCCAGCAGCGCCGCAATCACCACCAGGCCGGCCAGCGTCCCCGCAGAAAAAGTCACCTTATGGGTGTGCGCGGCGCCTGCTCCGCGTGTTCCAACTGGCCCAGCCACGTGCGCCTCAACTCCCACCCGCGGCGGACAATGGGTGCCCGGCGCGCTCTCCGCAATCTTCCGCTACGGAAAGTAGCGTCCCACGTCGACGATCCGCCGCGGGGACACCTGTCTCGTTTTCGAGACATCCCGTGCCGCCAGACCGCGAGCGCAGGCGAGGCATGATCAGTGCACGGTGGCGCACGGACGCGAGCGGCGCCGTAGGGCCGCCTGCGCCATGAGGGGAGAGCGGTGCGTATGAAGAAGATCCTCCTGGTTGACGACTCGTCGACGTCGCTGATGCACAACCGGATGATCCTCGCCAAGGGCGCGTGGGAGATCATCACCGCGCGGGACGGGCAACAGGCCGTGGCCATGGCCAGCCAGGAGAAACCGGACCTCATCGTGATGGACGTGATGATGCCCAATCTCGACGGATTCGGCGCGCTGCGCCTTCTGCGCGGGTCGGAACAAACGCGGGGCGTGCCGGTGATCATGGTGACCACGCGCTCAGAGGCCGATCACATTGAGCGCGGGTATGAGACCGGTTGCAGCGACTACGTCACCAAACCCGTCAACGGAGCTGAACTGCTGGCGAAGGTCCGCAACCACCTGGGGGAGTAGGAACGACATGGCGACCACAGACGCGGACGGCCGGGCGGAATACGTGCGCAGCGTCCGCGAGAACACGCAGCGGCTGGCGCAGGGGCTGCTCGCCGAGAACGAGAAGCTGGTGGCCCTGGCCACCGCGCTGCAGGTGGAACTGGACCGGTACCGGAAGGAGCGCGAAGAACTCCAGCACCAGCTGACCCGCATCCAGTCGGACGGCCAGCGGTTCCGCCAGCAGTATCACGAGGTGGAGCAGCAGAACGCGAATCTCGCCAACCTCTACGTTGCCAGCTACCAGATGCACGCCGCGCTCCACCATGACGACGTGCTGGCCGCGCTCTCGGAGATCATCGTCAACCTCATCGGCAGCGAGGATTTCACCATCTACGAGGCGTCCGCGGAGGACCCGGAGTTGCTGGTGCGGGCGTGCGGCATGGGGCCGTCAGACAACGCGCGGCCCACGGTGCGCGTGGGTGATGGCGTTGTGGGTGGCCTGGTGGCGCGCGGCGTGGTGCACGTGGCCGGTCCCGACGGCGAGCGCGGCAGTGCGGAACCGGTGGCGTGTGTTCCCCTGCGGATTGACGGCGAGACCACCGGGGCCATTGTGGTGTTCAGCCTGCTGGCCCACAGGCCCGCGCTGGGCACGCAAGACCACGAGCTGCTGGACCTGCTGGCTACGCACGCCGCCACGGCGCTTCACTGCGCGCGGCTGCACGAGCGGTACTGCGCCGGCGGAGCGCTGACGTGAGTTTCCCCCCGCATCCGGAGACCTCTGCCAAGCCCCCTGACGATGTGGACTCGGCGCCGGGCCCGCGCCGCTACCTGCATGCCGGGCAACTCATGGTGTCCCGGGAACCGTGCTCCATCACCACCATCCTGGGCTCCTGCGCTGCCGTGTGCCTGTTTGATCCACGTACGCGCACCGGCGGAATGAACCACTTCCTCCTGCCGCGGGGCGGCGCGCGGCAGTTTGAGCCGGCCCGGTACGGCGACGTCGCGGTGGAGTTGTTGCTGCGGCAGGTGCTTGCGGCGGGAGCCAACGCGGGGGCGCTGCAGGCCAAGCTGTTTGGCGGAGCACACGTCCTGTCCACGGAGCCGGCCAAGGCCGAGGACCTGGGCACGCAGAACACGGACGCGGCGCGCGCGGAGCTGGCCCGCCTCAAGGTGCCCGTCGTGGCGCACGACGTGGGCGGCCGCCGCGGCCGCAAGTTGGTGTTCAGCACGGATGATGGGCGCGCTTGGGTCAAGTTGCTCTGAGGCGGAGGCGGCGTGGAGACAGACCGCGAAGCGCTCACGCGCGAGTTCCTGGCCGAAAGCACGGACCTCCTGCGCGACATGGAGGAGGCGTTGGTGACCATGGAAGGCGCGCTTCCGGAGACCGCCGCCGTGGACGCGGTGTTCCGCGGAGCGCACACGCTCAAGGGAAACGCCGGCATTCTCGCGTTTGACGCGGTGGTTGAACTGGCGCACGCGTTTGAAGGCCGGCTGGAGGGACTGCGCGGGCGGCACCCGGTGGACAGCGGCACGGTCACGCTGTTGCTCCGCGGAGTGGACGCCCTGCGTGACGCCATCAGCTGCGCACAGGTGGACCGCACCGCCGCCCTGCCCCCTTCCACCGCGCAGGTGCTGCAACAACTCCGCGCCGCTCCCGGCGCCGCCACCCGCGCACCCACGGGCGCCCCGGCTGACGCCGCGCCGCCGGACGAGCGCGCGCGGACCTTGCGGGTGGACGTGGCGCGGCTGGACGAAATGCTCAACGTGGTGGGGGAAATCGCCGTGGCGCGGGGCCGGCTCACGCAGGCGCTTTCCGCCGGCGCCGCGCACGGCGGTGACGAACTGCTGGAGGCGTACGGCGACACCGAGCGCCTGTGGTCATCCCTGCAGGAATTGGTCATGCAGGTGCGCCTGGTTCCCGTGGGGCCCCTGTTCCGGCAACACCGCCGCACCGTGCGTGACCTGGCGTTGCGGCTGGGCAAGCGCGCCCGCCTGGTCCTTGAGGGCGAGGACGTGGAGTTGGACACGGCGGTACTGGACCACCTGCGCGATCCCCTGGTTCACATGGTGCGAAACGCCGTGGACCACGGCTTGGAACCGCCGGAAGCGCGCGTGCAAGCCGGCAAGGACCCCGTGGGGACGGTCACGCTCCGCGCGCGTCACGACGCAGGCTCCCTGGTGATTCAGGTGGAAGACGACGGCCGCGGCCTGGACCGCGCGGCGATCCTGCAACGCGCGCGCGAGCGTGGCCTGCCCCCCGAAGCGGCCACGCATGACGCGGACGTCTACCAACTGGTGCTGGAGTCCGGCTTCTCCACCGCGCCCAACATCACCGACGTGTCCGGCCGCGGCGTGGGGCTGGACGTGGTGCGCCGGAACATTGAGGCGCTCCGGGGAACAGTGACGCTGGACCTGCGCCCGGGAGGCGGTACCCGCGTCACGCTGCGGTTGCCCCTGACGCTGGCGATCATTGATGGCTTCCGTGTCGCCGTCGGAGAGCACACGTTTGTGATCCCCATGGGCTCCGTGGTGGAGTGCCTGTCCCTGCCGGGCACCCGGCAGGCAAACGGCGGTAGCGGCGGCGTCCTGAACCTCCGCGGTGAAGCGCTCCCGTACCTGCAGCTGCGCAATGCGTTCCATCTGGGAGGTCCGTCGCCCACACGCGAGAGCGTGGTGGTGGTGCGCTACCACGGCGGACGCGCGGGTATCGCTGTCGACGAGCTGCTGGGCCAGGCGCAGACGGTCATCAAGCCGCTGGGTCCGTTGTTCCAGCATCTCCCGTCCATTTCCGGCTCGGCCATCCTGGGGAATGGGCGGGTCGCGTTGATTGTCGACGTCGCGGCACTGGTTCGCGATGCCCTGCGCGGCGACGCTGCCCCACATATGGCCGGAGGAGAGACCGCATGAATGTCAACATCGGCACACGACTCGCAGTCGGCTTTGGGATCATGTCCGCGCTGCTGCTGGCACTGGGCGGCGTGGCCCTGGACCGCATGGCACAGCTTCAAGCGGACATGCGGCTGGTGGTGTTCAACCGGATGCCCAAGGTGCGCGCCGCGGAAGACGGCATGTCGCTCATGGAGGACAATGCCCGCATTTCGCTGGCGGTGTTCATTGCCCGGGACCGCGCAGACGTGGACCGCCTGCTGGCGCGGCAGGAAGACAACCGCCGCGAGATCACGGACACCCTCCAGAAGCTGGAGCGGTCCTTGGACGACGAGCGCGGCCGCTCCCTGCTGCTGGCGGTCAAGGACGCGCGTGAGCGCTTCGTCGCGACCTTTGTCCGTGCACGCACGCTGCTGTTGCAGGACAAGCGTGACGACGCCCTGGCGGTGGCCAACACGGAGATTGCGTCGCGTCTGGACGACGTGCGGCGCGCGTGGGACGGGTTCATTGCGCACCAGGAGAACCTGGTGGATGAAGCCGCCCAGGCGGGCGAAGCCAACTACGTGGCCACGCGTGCCATTGTTTCCACCGTCATGCTGTTGGCCCTGCTGGCGGCCATCTTTCTCGCATTCCTGGTCACCCGCAGCATCACCCGGCCCATTGCCACCGCCGTGGGCGCGGCGGAGCGCATTGCCGCGGGAGACCTCAGCCAGCAACTCCAGGTGGCGGGGACGGATGAGACCGCACGGCTGCTGCAGGCCATGCAGCAGATGTCCACGCGCCTGTCGCAGATCATCGGCGAGGTCCGGACCGGCGCGGACGCGCTGGGTTCCGCATCCACGCAGGTGTCTGCCACGTCACAGACGCTGTCACAGGGGACCAGCGAACAGGCCGCGTCCGTCGAAGAGACCACCTCCAGCCTTGAGGAGATCAGCGCTTCCATTTCCCAGAACGCGGACAACAGCCGGCAGACGGAGCAGATGGCAGTGCGCGGCGCGAGCGACGCTGCGGAAAGCGGTGCGGCGGTGGACGCCACGGTCAACGCCATGAAGGACATTGCCGGGCGCGTCTCCATCATTGAGGACATCGCCTACCAGACCAACCTCCTGGCGCTGAACGCCGCCATTGAGGCGGCCCGTGCCGGCGAGCACGGCAAGGGGTTCTCCGTCGTGGCAACCGAGGTGCGGAAGCTTGCAGAGCGCAGCCAGGCCGCCGCCAAGGAGATTGCCACCCTGGCAACGTCCAGCATGGCGGTGGCCGAGCGTTCCGGCCAGTTGCTCAAGGACCTGGTCCCCGCCATCCGGAAGACCGCGGACCTTGTGCAGGAAGTCGCCGCCGCGTCCCGCGAGCAATCCAGCGGCGTGGCGCAGATCAACAAGGCGATGTCCCAGGTGGACATGGTGACACAGAGGAACGCGTCCGCTTCGGAGGAGTTGGCGTCCACGGCTGAGGAGATGGCGGCGCAGGCGGAATCCCTGCAGCAGCTGATGGGCTTCTTCACGCTGGACACGGTCCACGCGCTGCGCACACCGCCCCGGAAGGACCGCGCGCGTTCCGTTCTCCCGCGGCTGGCGCCCTCTCCCTCGCGCCCACCGGCACCGGCCCCCCATCACGACGGCGTCGAACCCGAACCGGAATTCAGGCCATTCTGAGCCGCGGGGGAGTGGTCATGCTGAACCAGACGGACGGCGCGGCGCAGTACCTGACGTTCTTTGTGGCAGGCGAGGAGTACGCCATTGCGATCCTGCGGGTGGAGGAAATCATCCAATACCGCCCCATCACGCGGGTTCCCGGCACGCCAGCGTGCATCAGCGGCGTCATCAACCTGCGCGGCCACGTGGTTCCCGTCGTGGACCTCGCGGTGAAGCTCGGGCAGCCTCCCAGCCTGGTGGCGCGGCGGACGTGCATCGTGGTGGTGCAGGCGCGGGCGGAAGACCGGCCGCTCCTGCTCGGAATCATTGCCGACTCCGTGCACCAGGTGGTGGACCTCCGCCCGGAGGACATTGAGCCGCCGCCGCCCTTTGGCGTCCGCATCCGGCTGGAATACCTGACGGGCATGGTCCGGATGGACGCCAAGTTCGCACTGCTGCTCGACATTGACCGCGTGCTGGGCACGGAGGAACTGCTGGGCACAGCCACCCTGACAGCGGCCGAAGCGGCCACCGCCCACGCGGCACCCTCCGACGTTTCGCGCCTGTGACCGGTGCTCCTGGTCGCCCGAGAATGACCCGCGGCGAATTCGCGCTGTTTCAGGCACTGGTTCTCTCCGAGGCGGGCATCTGGCTGGCCGACGCCAAGCAGGCGCTGCTGGTAACCCGGCTGACCCGGCGCGTCCGCGAGCTGGGCCTGCCCTCGTTCCGCTCGTACCACGAGTTCGTGGAAGCGCACCGCGACGCCGAGTTGCCGCGGATGCTCGACCTGGTCTGCACCAATGAAACCCATTTCTTTCGTGAGGCGCAGCACTGGGACCTGCTGGAATCAGCGGTGTTTCCCCGCTGGGAGGCCGAAGCAGCCGCCGGCCTCCGGCCGCACCACATCCGCGCCTGGTGCGCGGCCTGCTCAACGGGGGAGGAGCCGTTCTCGCTCGCCATGGTCTTGCACCGGCGGTTCGCTGCGCAGGGTTGGTCCGTGGACGTCCTGGCCAGTGACCTGTCCACGCGCGTGCTGGCCGCAGCCATGGAGGCAACCTGGCCGGTACAACGTGCGTCAGAGATTCCACCTCCGCTGCTGCGCCGCTACATGCTGCGCGGCACCGGCAGCCAGGAAGGCCGGATGCGGGCAACGCGCCAGTTGCGCGCGTTGGTCCGGTTTGAGCGGGTCAACCTGAGCCGCGCCCCGCTGCCGGTGCAGGGCCCGTTTGACCTGCTGCTGTGCCGCAACGTCCTCATCTACTTCCGGCCCGACGACAAACTCGCCGTCATCCGCCGGCTGCTGCCGCACCTGGCTCCCGCCGGGCTGTTGCTCCTGGGTCACGCTGAGAGTCTCCAAGCCACCGATCTTGACATCGTCACGGTGGCTCCCACCGTGTACCAGCGACCCTCCCACGCGGCCCGCGCCGCTACCGGGCGGGAAGCGGACCCGCAATGATGAACACGCACCCGCCGTGCACCGTGCTGGTCGTGGATGACTCCGCCGTCGTCCGGGAATCCATGTCCCTCCTTCTGACACGCAGCGGACATTTCCGGGTCATTTCTGCGCGTGACCCGATTGTTGCTGCGGAGCGACTCCGCGTGGTGCGGCCGGATGTGATTCTGTTGGACCTGGAGATGCCCCGGCAGGATGGCCTCAGCTTCCTCCGGCAGGTGATGGCCTCTGGTGATCCGTTGCCCGTGGTTGTGCTCTCGGCGCTGACGGGGGCGGGCACGGACGCCGCCCTCACGGCCCTGGAGGAGGGCGCTGTGGACGTCATCACCAAACCGCGCCTGGACGTCAAAGGCTTTCTTGAGGACTCCGTGATCCTCATCTCGGACGCGCTGCGTGCGGCCGCAAGCGTCCGCGCGCCGCGGGCCCGGACACCAATCCTGCCGTCCGCGCGTTTGTCCGCGGGTGCAGTCCTCCCCGCCGCGCGGCTGCTGGCGGTCACCACGGACAAGCTGGTTGCCGTGGGAGCCTCCACCGGGGGCACCGAGGCGCTGCGGCGGTTCCTCACCGCGCTCCCGCCCTCCGCTCCGGGAATCGTCGTGGTCCAGCACATGCCGGAGCGGTTCACGCGTGCGTTCGCTGCGCGGCTGGACGCGGAGTGCGCCGTGACCGTCCGCGAGGCCGCCCACCTGGACAGCGTGATTCCCGGGCGCGTCCTGGTGGCGCCCGGAAACCGCCAGACCCGCGTCCGCCGAAGCGGCGCCAACTACATCGTGGAGGTTGTGGAGGGTCCGCTGGTGTCACGGCACCGGCCCAGCGTGGACGTGCTGTTCCGCTCCGTGGCCGAGTCCGCCGGCGCCAACGCGGCGGGCGTCATCATGACGGGAATGGGCGACGACGGCGCCGCGGGCCTGCTGGAGATGCACCACGCCGGCGCCCTGTCCCTCGCCCAGGACGAGGCGTCCTGCGTGGTATTCGGCATGCCCAAGGAGGCCATCCGCCGCGGCGCTGTGGACGAGGTGGTAGCGCTGGACGCGCTGGCGGCCCGCGTCATGGCCTGGGCCGGCCGCCCCGTCAGCCCCAGTCCGCCAGGCGGCACCGCGCCTCCATCTCGTCCACGGTGATGGGCTTGCTGAACAGGTAGCCCTGCCCCACGTCACAACCCAGTTCCTCCAGCACGGCCAGCTGCTCGCGCGTTTCCACGCCTTCGGCCACCACCACCAGCTCCATCCGGTGCGCCATCTCCACCACGGCGCGCGCAATGGAGCGTGCCCGCGCGCTGACCGGCATGTCCACAACAAAAGACCGGTCCAGCTTCAGTTCATCCAACGGCAGCCGGTTGAGGTGACCGAGCGACGAGTAGCCCGTCCCGAAGTCATCCAGCGCGATGGTGAACCCCAGGTCCCGCGCTGCGGTCAGGACCGCGGCGGCGCGCGCCATGTCCCGCGCCACGGAGGTTTCCGTCACCTCCAACTGCACGCGTCCGGTGGCAACACCGGCCTCCGCGGCCAGGCGCTGCAGGCCCGGAATGAAATCCGCGGATTCAAGCTGGCGGGCGGATACGTTGACCGCCACATGCGGTGGTTCAATTCCGCCCTTTTCCCAGGCGGCAACCTGCAACATGGCGCACCGTAACACCCAGTTTCCCACGTCAATGATGAGGTCCGTCGCCTCCGCAACGGGAATGAACTCCGCGGGCGGGACAAAGCCGCCGTCGGCCCGCGGCCAACGGATCAGCGCCTCCGCACCCACCAGCAAGCGCCCGCGGATGGCAACCTTGGGCTGGTAATGCAGTGCAAACGCGTCATCACGCAGCGCCGCGCGGATTCCCGCCTCCAGGCGCTGCTGGCCTTCGTCCGGCGGGCGGGCACCGGGCTGCCGCTCCATGCGGCGCCGGAACTCGGCCTCCGTGGCCTCGCGCCGCTTCAGGCGCGCTCGCACCGCGCGAAGCAGATCGGCCTTGCGGAATGGCTTGGGCACGTAGTCGTCCGCGCCCAGGTCCATGCCGGTACGCACGTCCGCATCCGAGGTGCGCGCGGAAAGGAAGATGACGGGAATGGCCTCCGTGGCCGGGTTGCCGCGGAGCTCTGCAAGCAGCTGGTGACCGTCCACGTGCGGCATGGCCACGTCTGAGACCACCAGGTCCGGCAGGCTGGCCACCGCCAGCGCAAGCCCAGCGCGGCCGTCCGCAGCCGCGGAAACACGAAATCCCTCGTTTTCCAGAAAGCGCGCAATTGCCGTCCGCAGGCCCGGATCGTCCTCCACCACCAGCACGTGGCGCCCGGCGGCGCCGTCCTGCATGGGTGCGGGCACCACGGTGCGCTCGCTCACCGCGCGCGCGCCGACGGATCAGCCGCGTAGTAGCGGTCAACCAGCGGGAAGAACTCCTCCTCCTCCCGGTTGATGCGTCGACGCAGCGCAGCGGCCACCGCACGCCACTCGCTCAGGAACTGCGGCCCGGCCATGGCAATCTCGCAGGGGGACTTCCAGCGCGCCAGGAACGCGTCCAGCTCGCCGCTCAGCAGTTGCAGCTCGTCGCCAAACCGTTCCGCAACCGCCCGCAGGTCCGGGTCACTCTTTTCCCGCAAACCCGCAAACAGCACCCCGTCCTCCATCGCCAGGTGCACGCGCAGGACCCCCGCCAGCTCGGCCACCACGTTGCGAACGTCCGTGGCGGATTTCTCCACGTCGGAGTCAGCCAGCCGATCAAGCTTGCTGGCCTTGTCCAGGATGAGACGATGCTGCCTTCGCAGATTGCTGGTGAATGCCATCAAGACTCCCAGCGGGACGCGCCCGGGAGCGCATCGCACTCCGCGTGCCATGCCATTTCGCCCCGGTCGCGGCGCCGGTGCCCGCCCCACGTCCACGCCCCTGTTCATGACGCTGCGCTCCCCGGGGCGCGAGCCCGGCACGCTTTCCACTGCAAACATTCCGTGGCGGCATGAGGTGTCGCACCGTCGGGCCGGACAGGTGTCTCACCGCCGCGACAGTGGGTTCCGCGGGGGCGCCTGGACGGTCTCATGGACGAGGCACGCAAGCTGCACAGGCCCGCGCTTTGACCACACCGGACCGCGGCGAGGCGTCGGAGTTGCGGCGCAGGGGACGCCTGACGGGCAATCACCAACGGGGAGTTGTCCAATGACGAGGACCGAAACGCTCAACAAGGTGCTGGCGAACCTCCAGTCCAGCGCGGCGGACATCGAGGCCGCCGCCGTCGTCTCACCCGACGGCCTGATTATCGCCCATTCCCTGCCGCAGGGTCTGGAGGAGACGCAGATTGCCGCCATGAGCGCAGCGCTGTTGTCCATGGGCGTGCGGACCGCCCGTGAGCTGCGCCGCGGTCAACTGGAGCAGTTGTTCGTCAAGGGAACTGAGGGATTCATCGTGATCATGCAGGCGGGGCCCCACGCGGTCCTCCTCACGCTCGCACGCCGGGACGCCAAGCTCGGGTTGATCTTCCTCGACGTGTCGCGGGCGGCGGAAGAGATCAAGAAGACACTGGCGTGATGCCGGCCCACAAAAGGAGACCCCAGGATGATCACGCTCTTTGAGGCACCCCATCACCGCAACGTGATGTTCCATGACATGTCCAGCGGCCAGATGGTCCAGGCCAACCAGCACGTCATTGTTGACCACGGTGAGTCCATGCTGCTGGACCCGGGCGGTCACAAGGTCTACTCGCGCCTCTTTGGCGAGATGTCCAAGGCGGCCCCCCCGGCGGGCCTGAAACACCTGTTCTTCTCCCACCAGGACCCGGACATCGTGGCGGCCGCCAACGGCTGGTTCATGGTGACGGAAGCCCGCGGCTACATCTCTGAGTTGTGGACGCGCTTCGTGCCGCACTTTGGCCTGGATGATCTGGTGGCCGCGCGCCTGCAGGCCATCCCGGACCCGGGCATGACGCTCAAGGTGGGCCAGTGCGAGTTGCTGATCCTACCCGCCCATTTCCTGCATTCCTCCGGCAACTTCCACGTCTATGACCCCGTCGCCAAGACCCTCTATTCGGGTGATTTGGGCACGTCCATTGGGCAGGATTACACGGAGGTGGGCAACTTTGATGAGCACGTGCGCTTCATGGAGGGCTTTCACCGCCGCTACATGCCCACGTCCAAGGCGCTGAAGCGGTGGGTGACCATGGCCCGGAAGCTGGACATTGAGATTCTGGCGCCGCAGCACGGCGCGGTGTTCAAGGGCAAGGAGCGCGTGAACCGCTTCCTGGAGTGGGCTGACAACCTGCCCTGCGGGCTGGACCTCATGCCCGACGACGTCGCGCTTCCCCGCTGACGCGCCGGAGCCCGCCGTGGAACCCACCGAACGAAAGGCCACGCTGTTCTCGGACCTGGTCCGGGCGCTGTCGCTGGCCATGGACCTGGACGGTGGACACAAGCTGTATCACGCCTGGCGCGTGGGCGTGCTGAGCGAACGGGTGGCGCGGCACCTCGACGGTGCGGAGCCGGAAACGGCGTTTTTGGCCGGCGTCCTGCACGACATTGGCGCAGCGGGAATGGCGGACCACGTGGTCCACGTGCTGCCGCGCGGCCCCGCGTCCGACGCTGTTCGCCAGCACCCGGCGGTGGGCGCGGCGGTGTTGGCACCGTTCCGGCTCCTCCGCCCGGTGGCGGACATCGTGGCGGATCACCACGAGAACACCGACGGCTCGGGTTATCCGCACGGCAAGTGCGGTCCGGAGATTGCCGCGGCCGCGTCGGTGGTGTCGCTCGCTGACACGCTGGAGATTGGGATGCGGGGACAGACCGGAGAGCGCCGGGCCACCACCGCGTGGCGGATTCTCCGCGGCGGCCGGGGCACCCGCTGGCCAGCTCACGTTGTGGACGCGGCGTACGGCGCCCTGCACGGCGAGCCGGATCTGTTGGCCGGTCTCTACGAAGAGGAGACGTTGACGCGGTGGGCGCACGAGGTGCGGTGCGCGCCAGCCGGCCTGGCCGAGTGCACGGAGCACGAGATGTTGTGCCAGTTGTTGTGGCTGTTCGTGCGGCTGTTGGAAGCAAAACACCCCGCCACCCTGGGCCACTCCGTGCGCACCGCGTTCTACGCGCAGCGCATTGCGCGGGCCGCCGCCCTCACGGAAACGCAACTGTGGGACGTGTTGTGGGCATCACTGCTGCATGATGTGGGAAAGCTGGGTGTGCGCCGGGAGTTGCTGGAGCGGCAGGCCCCCCTGTCCGCGGACGAGTGGAACGCGGTGAAGAAGCACGCGGCAGATTCCATGGAAATCATCGGGACCATTGGCGAGCTGGGGCACCTGGCCTACCCGGCCGCGTCACATCACGAGCGCTACGACGGCACCGGCTACCCGCTGGGCCTCAAGGGTGACGCCATCCCGCTGCTCGGGCGGATACTTGCGTACGCCGACACGTTTGACGCCATGACGAGCCGGCACGTGCACCGGGACCGCATGCCGGCCCGTGAGGCCATCCAGCACATGCACCGTCTGATTGGCGGGCAGTTGGACCCGCACCTGGCCGAGGTGGCCATGGCGGAACTGGAGCAGTGCAGCGCCGACGAGAGCGCGTTGGCGACCGAACTGGCGGACTTCCGCGCGGTGTTTGAGTCTGACCAGCCAGACCTGGACCGGCTGGTGGGCGTGAGCGGCGCGCGAACCAGCTACGTCCAGTCCCGCGCGCGCGGGATGATCCTCACGGACGTGGAACCGTTCCACCGCGTGACGGTGAACGCGGCACTGGAGATCCTGGACGGACGCGAACACGTCGCATCCGTTGCCGGCGCATCATCCGCCGCGCTGTTCCACCAGTACTTCGACGCGCACGAACACAACGCCATCCGCGGATATGCGGCGGGGCTGGCTCACGGCCAGGTGACCACGCGCCTGCTGATGACGGCGGACGGTGGAACAGCGGAGTGCGTCTTTGAGCGTGAATCCGCCACCGGCACCCTGCGCGTGCTCATTCGCAACGCCTCTCACCGCCTGCGGACGCTCAAGCACCTCTCATTGTTCCACCGCAGCTTCCTGACCAGCGCGGAAGGCGTGTTCATCGTTGATGACGCGTTGTGCATCGTGGACGCCAACCAGTGCCTGCTGGACATGCTGGGGTACACGCTGGAGGAACTGCGCGGCCAGCCTGCCGCCGTGCTGTCCCCGCTGCGCCAGCCTCCCGGTCTCACGCTGTTCTCCGGCGCGCGCCGGCGGGCCGTCCCGGGCGCGTGGTCAGGTGATCTGGCGCTGGAGCGCAAGGATGGACGGGAGATTCCGGTGCATTTCAGCCTGTCCACCGTACGGGACGCGTTTGGGCAATCCGCGGGATTCATCGCGCGGGCCACGGACATCACGGAGCGCAAGCGGCTGGAGTTGGAACTGGCGGAAAAGAACCGGCGCCTTGAAGAGCTCAGCCGCTTCAAGAGTGACATCGTCGCCATTGCGTCACATGACCTCAAGACGCCGCTGGCGGCCATCCTGGCCTGGACGGAACTGCTGGCTGACGACCTGGCCGCGCAGGGACGCCCGGATGCGGCGCGGAACATTGGCCACATCCTGGAGGCGGGTCACAAGATGAGCATGCTCATCCGTGATCTGCTGGATTTGGCCAGGATCGAATCAGGCACGTTGACCATCCACGGCCGCGCGGCGCTGCTGGAGACCATCATTGAAGACTGCATCTCCATCCACGCGCCCGGCGCGGTGGAACGCGGCATCCAGCTGAAGTTCCGCAATGACGCACCCCGGGTCCGCGTCAACGTGGATGATGCGCGGCTGGAGCAGGTGCTCAACAACCTGCTTTCCAACGCGGTCAAGTACTCACCGCGCGGGAGTTGTGTGGAGATCATGGCGGCGCACGCCGCGGGCGGCGCGGTCAGCGTGGCCGTGTTGGACGGCGGGCCCGGTATCCCGGAGGGTGAGCTTGAACGCATCTTTGAACGCTACGCGCAGGGTGCGCCGCCGCTGGAGCACCGCGGAGCTGTCGGAGCCAGCGTCGGAATGGGGCTCCACATCGCCCGCAGCATCGTTCAACTGCACGGCGGGTCGCTGCTGGCGGACAACCGCCCGGGCGGTGGCTCGTGCTTCACGCTGACCCTGCCGCCGGAGCGCGTCCTATCCGGCGCGGCCGTGGCTACCGCGGTCCTGGCCACGTCGGACGACCGTGCCCTGGCGCAATTCTCGGAGATTCTTGCACGCCAGCACATCAGTGCAGTGGTGGCCTCCCATCCCGGCCAGTTGCCGGCACTCGTGGACGGCGGCTCGCCGCGGCTGTGCGTGGTGGATCTCCGCCAGGCGGATAACCCGCCGCCCGCGTGGGATGAGCTCGTGCGTGCCGTGGATCGGCGCGGGCCCACGCGCCCGCTGCTGGTGGCCCTGGGCCACGCGGCATCTGCGTCCGTGGACGCGGTCCCGTGGGATCGCGTGCTGGAGCCCCCGCTGCTGGACGTAGAGATTCTGGAGCTTCTACGCGACTGTCACATCGCCGCGGAGCGCGGATGACAAACGCCGACGGGGGACGCGTGCTGATCGTGGACGATGACCCGTCCACGCACGCTGCATTGGCCACCTACCTGCGGCATGCGGGTCTGGACGTCTGTGATGCGTTCTCCGGCGAGGAGGCACTGGAGGTGATTGTGGCCCAACGTCCGCACCTGGTGCTGCTGGACGTGCAGATGCCAGGCGTGGACGGATTTGAAACGCTCCGCCGCTTCAAGGCGATGCCCGGCATCCGGGATATCCCGGTGTTGATGGTGACCAGCATGGACCGCCAGCACCTCAAGGTGCGCGGGCTGGAACTCGGCGCGGAAGACTACGTGCTCAAACCGTTTGATCGCGCGGAATTGCTCGCCCGCATCCGTGCCGTGCTCCGCCGCGCGCGCCGGTCGTTCTCGTCGGACGCGTTCATGGCCGGCCGGCTGGAGGAAATCGGCATCCTGGAAGTGCTGCAGACGCTGGATGGCACCGGGCGTGCAGCCCGGGTGACCGTGCCCGCGTTGGAAGCCGTCATTGAGCTGCAGAAGGGCACGCTGGTGCGCGTCACCCTGGGACGCTGGACCGGACAGGCCGCGCTGGAACGCCTCCTGCTGCTCCAGCAGGGGTCGTTCTCCGTTACCCCCGCCGACAACCAGGCGGCCCCCGGTGACGCCCGCCTCATGCCGGCGCTGCTGGCGGCGGCCACGGTGGTGGACGAGGCCCGCGACCTGCTTGCCGCGCCGCTGCGGGACAACCCGCGCGTTCAGCGGCCCCACGCGGGCGCGGCAGATACCCGCGCACCCGCGCGGGTGTTCCGGCTGCTGGCGGAGATGGACGGTGACCTGCGGGATTGCGCCCGCTCAATCAACGCGGAATTCGAAAGCGGGCAGTTGCTGCCGCTCGACGACAGAACCGCCGGCCCGTGAATTGCGGCAATTGGAGGTGAGCATGGGAAGGATCATCACGGTGGCGAGCCACAAGGGTGGCGTGGGCAAGACCACCACGACGCTCAACCTGGGCTTCAGCCTGGCGCGGGCCGGAGGCCGCACGCTCGTCGTGGACGCGGACCCGCAGGGAGGGCTGGGCGCTGCGTCCAACGTCCGGTCGCGCACGCCGTTGGGGGTGACGGACGTGCTGGCGGGCCGCGCATCACTTGAGGATGCCATTGCCCGCAGCCGTTCCGGGAACCTGTCGGTGATTGGAATGGGTGCGGCCACGGCGGAGGATGTGCGCTGCGTGGAGGACGCCGCGGCGGATGGCCGGTTGGCGGACCTGTTGCGCTCCCTGGCGCCGGCCTGGGACCACGTGCTGGTGGACGCGCCCGCTGGCGTGGGCGGCCTGGTGCGCGCCTTGCTGGACGGGAGTGACGGCGTCCTGCTGGTGCTGCATTGCCGGCCCATTGCCGTCCGCACGCTGCCTGCGTTCCTGCGGCTGCTGAAGGACCAGGCGCAGGCCGGGGACGCGCCCCGCCTGGAGGGTGTGCTGGTCACCATGATGAACCACGCCAGTGCCGTGGACGTGGGCCTCCTGCAGGAGCTGCGCGCGCGCCTGCCGGCGGGCACGTTGTTCCACACCGTGGTCCCGCAAGACCCGCGTTTTGAATCCGCCAGTGCCCAGGCCATTCCCGTGGCGCTCTCCGCCGAGGCGGCGTCGCTGGCGCGCTACTACCTGGAACTGGCGATTGAGCTGGAACAGCGCAACCGGCAGGCCGCCGGTGGAGTGGATGATGACGCAGCGTCTGCCTCCCTTTTCTGAGATTGACGAGGCTGCGAGCCTGGCGCGGGAAATCGCGGTGCTTGGCGTTTCTACGCGGAGGACCAGCCGGCCCCCGCCGGCGTCCGCGCGTGCCCGCGCCGTCCCGCCGCCCGCCCCGGACCGGCTGCCGCCGTTGCCGCCCCGTCCCGCGGCCACGGGTAGCTACCGGTCGGACCGGCTCGGCTCGCTGCTGGCGGGGATGTGCCACCGCGGAGGGTTTGCCGCCGCGCTGCTGGCGGACCGGGGCGGACTTGCCCTGGTGGGTCACAACAGCGCCCCCAACGCGGACCGCGCCGCGGCGTTTGCTTCCATCGTCGGCGAGGCCATCACGCGCGCCGAGACATTGCTCAGCGTCCCGCAGGCCAACAACCTGGCGCTGGACATCAACCTCCAACAGAAGATTGTCATTCACCGCTTTCCTGCCGCCGGGGAGGAGTTCCTCCTCATGGTCACGTGTGACCAGGACGTTGACGTGCGCGCTGAGACCGAGGCCACGGTGGAGCACCTGGCCCGCGAGCTGGCGCCCGCACTGGAGGCCGGATGATCCTCGTTGTTGATGACGACGCCGCGATGACGGCGTTTGTGCGGACCACGCTGGAGAGCGACGGCCGTGCGGTCCGGACCTGCCATGCCGTGCCCGAGGCGATGGAATGGTTGGAAGGCGCCGAGCCGGACCTCATCATTTCCGACGTGGTGATGGGCACGCTGGGCGGGTTTGAGTTCCGCCGGCTGCACCAGGATCGCTTTCCCACCCGGCTCACGCCGTTCCTGTTCCTCTCCTCACTGTCGGACACGGAGAAGATTGTGGAGGGCCTGGAACTGGGCGCGGATGATTTCCTGGTGAAGCCCGTGGCCCCGCAACTGCTGCGGGCCAAGGTGCGTGCCCACCTGCGGCAGAAGTCGCGCTATGCCGCGGCAACGTTCCAGGGTGACGTGGCCAGTTTTCCCTTCATCAAGGTGCTGCAGTTCTGCGAAACCAAGTTCCTCAACGGCGACGTCACGGTGGACGCCCCCGGACTCAGCGTGCGGCTGGGGTTTGCGGCCGGCCAGGTGCTGCAGGACGGCGGTTCCAGTGACACGGTCCTGGAAAAGCTGCTGGACCTGCGCGAAGGCCGGTTCACCGTCCGTTCCGCGCCCGTGGATTTCTCCGAGATTGCCGCGGCCAGCCCGGCACGCGCACCGGCCGCGCCGTCACCCGCCGCTTCCAGCTCCGTGATGGGCTGCCTGTCCGGGGTTCGCGTCGGCAAGCGCCTGTTCCAGGTGCAGTCGGAGTTCTTGGCCCACCCCGACCCGGTGGCCGTGTCCGTGGTGATCCTTGATGGGCGCACGCTGCTCAAGCGCGTGAGCGACCCGCTACCCGGGCGCACGCGCGAGGAGTGGCAGCGCGCGGTCCAGGAACAGCACCGCCGCGTGGAAGCGGAGGTGGGTGAGCGCGTGCAGGCAGCGGCGGACAAGGGCACCGCCGCCTCCACGCCGGTGCGGGATGCCCACGTCTGGATCGAGGAGGGACTCGGGCGCTACCTGGCGCTGGACTACGTGGGAGCGCTGGCCGCGTGGGAGGAGGCGGCGCGCCTGGACCCGGGCAACAAGGGCCTGGAGGTGAATCTGCGCATTGTCCGGAAGAAGCTCACGGACGCAGCGCCATGAGCCGGATGCGGGCTTGATCAGGTAATGCCCGCCGTGCACCGCCACCTCCCGACCCCTGTTGCCGGTTTGGCCGGCGTCCGCGTGCTCCTGCTGGAGCGCGATGACTCCCGCCGCGCTGCGGTGCGTGACGCCCTGCAGTCCTGCGGTGCGGTGGTGGGTGACGTTCCCGCCAGCTGCGCCGCGCCGGAGCGGCACGGGGTCCGCGGCGGGTTTGACGTGGCGCTCTGGGACGGCACGCTCACGGGCCGGTGGAACCTGGATGACCTCCAGCGGTTCCACGCCGCCCAGCCGGAGATTGCCGTGGTTGTCACCACGGCCCGGGATTCCGCGGCATTTGCTGTGACCGCGCTGCGCCGCGGCGCGCACCATGTGGTGGTGCGCCCCGCGCGCTTGGAGGAATTGCTGCGCATTGTGGCGGACGTGGCGCTGGCCACGCGCGTCCCCCTTCCCGCTCCTGCCGCCGTGGAGGGCGGCTGTGTGGTGGCCGGCGCGGCCATGCGGGAGGTGATGGACACACTGCGCCGGGTGGCGGACTCCGCCGCGCCCGTGCTCCTCCTCGGTGAGACCGGGGTCGGCAAGGACGTTGTGGCGCGCCTGTTGCACGCGCGCAGCGCACGGGCGGCGGGTCCGTTTGTCGCCGTGAACTGCGCTGCGCTCCCCGTGGCGCTTGCCGAATCCGAGTTGTTTGGCCACGAGCGCGGGGCGTTCACCGGCGCCACCGCGGACCGGCCGGGCCGTTTTGCGGAGGCGGATGGCGGAACGCTGCTGTTGGACGAGGTGGGAGAGCTGCACGTGCGGCTGCAGGCCAAGCTGTTGCGCGTTCTGCAGGACGGAACGCTGCCACGCGTTGGCGGTCCTACGCATCGCGCGGACGTGCGGGTGGTGGCGTCCACCCACCGCGACCTCCGCGCCGACATGCGCCATGGCCGCTTCCGCTCCGACCTGTTCCATCGCCTGAATGTCCTGGCCATCCGCCTTCCGCCGCTGCGTGAACGCGTGGATGAGATCCCGGCGCTGGCCACCCACCTGCTCCACCGCCTGGCCGTGCAAGAGCAGTGCGTGCCGCGGCCGCTGCTGCCAAATGCCATCCGCGCCCTGCAGGAACATGCGTGGCCCGGCAACGTGCGCGAGTTGGAGAACCTGCTGCGCCGCACCCTCCTCACGCGGCCGGGCTCCGTGATCTCCGCGGCTCACCTCGCGTGGCCCGAGCCCGGACCGCTGCCCGCGGTCACCGCCGCACCCCTCGCCACGCCTGCCGGCCCGGCACCGGCGCGGGGCACCACCATGCGTTCCGCCGCCATGGAGCGCGAGGCCACCACCATGCTCCGCGCGCTGGAGGTGTACGGCGGCAACGTCCGGGAGGCCGCGCGCTCGCTCGGGATTTCGCGCGCCACCTACTACCGGAAGGCCCGCCGGCTGGGGCTCCGCCTGTGACGGCGCCGCGCCGCCCCGGCACGCGCCCTGTCCCGGGGAATGAAACGCCGTCATCCACCTTGCGGCGGGCGGACGGCATGCAAACGCCGCGGTACGCTGGCTGCATCCGGTGGCGGATGGCGCGTGTTTCCGCGTGCAGCACCATGCTGAGGGACGGACCATGAGTGTCACCCAGGAACTGGCCGCACAGGAACGCTGCGTGCTGATTGTTGACAATGACGCCCGCACGCGGAGCGCGCTGGTGCGCCACCTTTCCAGTGCGGACATCCGCTGCGTGACCGCGGAGCACGGGGAACAGGCCCTGGCGCTGGCGCGCTCCCAGCGGCTGGGGGCCGTGGCCCTGGACGTCATGCTCCCCGGAATGGACGGCTTTGAGGTGCTGCGTGCACTGCGGGAGGATCCGCGGACTGCATCCCTGCCCGTGATGCTCATGAAGGGCGTGGATGACCGGAGCATCCGCGAGCGCGCGTGGGCGGCGGGCGCCGATGATTTCATTGCCAAGCCGCCGGAGCTGGGCGAGTTCCTGGCGCGGGTCCGCAACCTGCTGCGGCTGGCGCAGCTGCACGAGGCGTGCGAGAGCCGCCGCGCGGAACTGGAGCGGGACCTGACCGGACGCGACCAGGCACTGGCGACGCTGCTCGACGCGGCGCCCATCTATCTGCTCCAACTGGATCGCGACCTGGTCATCCGGTTTGCCAACCGCTCCAGCCGCGCCCAGGGACCGCTGCTGGGACGGACGCTGGATGCGCTCGGATCGCCGCCGGAGGTGATGGCGGACCTCCGCGCCAAGCTCCGCAGCGTGTTGGACACCGGGCAGACGCTCTCGTTTGAGGCGCCCGGCCTGGCTCCCGGATCCAGCGCCATTTACGCCACACGCATGGCGCCCTATCATTCCGGCACGGACGTGGCCGGCGTCATCATTGCCGCCATTGACGTGACCACGCGCAAAGCAGCGGAAACGGCGCTGCGTGAAGCGGACAGCCGCTTCCGTACGGTGCTGGAGCGCATCAACTCCGGCGCGCTCATGCTGGACCCGGACGGGCAGGTGTCCTTTTGTAATGATTACCTGGCCGGCCTGCTGGGCTACCCGCGTGACCAAATCATCGGGAAGAACTGGTTTTGCGCGTTCCATCCGCCCGACGTGGAGGTGACCGCCAGCCAGGCGTGGGCGCGCATCAAGCGGGAGGGCGAGCCGGTCCACCTGGAGAACGAAGTCCTGACGCAATCCGGCAAGCGGCTGCTGCTGCGTTGGACCAACACCGTGCTGCGCGATGCGGACGGCAACGTGACCGGCGTGGTGTCCCTGGCGGAGGACATCACGGCCCAGCGCGCCGCAGAGCGCGACGTCGAGAACCGCTCGCGCAACTTGAGTGTCAACCACGCCGCCGCCCGCCTGCTGCAGGACCGCGCCCGGCCGGCCGGTGACCTGCTTCGCGAAGTTGCCAGCCTGCTCGCCGCGTCCGTCCGCCACCCTGAACTCGCGGAAGCGTGCGTTTGCGTGCGCACCATCCGGGCGCGCACCGCGCGCTTCCACGAATGCCCGCACACCATGGGGGCGACGTTTCCGCTGGCTGACGGCGTGCGGGGCTCCGTGCGGGTGGGCTACCGGGAGAAACCCGCGGATGCGGATGCGGCGGAGCCCTTTGGCGCGGATGAGCACCGGGCACTGGACTCCCTGGCGGACACGCTCAGCCTGTTCATGGACCGCGTGGAGGCTGAAGCGGCGGCCACGGCCACGCGGTTGTCCCTGGAGGAGGCGCAGCAACTGGCCCACGTGGGCAACTGGGATTGGGAGATCCCCGGCGGGGGCATCACCTGGTCTGACGAGGTGTTCCGCATCTTTGGCGACGCGCCGCAGGCGTACACGCCGACATACGCGGGGTTCCTCCAGCGGGTGCACGTGGAGGAGCGCCCGGCCGTGGAGGCCGCGGTGAACGCCGCACTGCGCGGTGAGCCGTATGACATGGTCCACCGCATTGTGCTGCCCAACGGCCTGCAGCGTACGGTGCGTGAGCGCGGTGCGCTCGCGCGTGACGCCGGTGGGCGTCCCGTCCGGATGCTGGGCACGGTGCAGGACATCACGGAGTCCCAACGGTCTGCGGATGCGCTGCGGGATCTCAATGCCACGCTGGAGCGCCGCGTGGCGGAGCGCACCACGTCCCTCAAAGAGGCCAACCGCGAGTTGGAGGCCCTGGTGGAGGAGCGGCAACGGGCGGAGGCCGCGCTGCGTGCAAGCCGGGATGACCTCAGCGCCGCCAACGCCGCCCTGGCACGCGCGTCGCGTATGAAAGACGAGTTCCTGGCCAGCATGAGCCACGAGCTGCGCACGCCGCTTGCGGGCGTCCTGGGCCTCGCCGAAGCGCTGCAATCCGAGGTCTACGGGGCCCTTGCTCCGGCACAGGCCCGGGCCGTGCGCACCATTGAGGAGGGCGGCTCCCACCTGCTGTCGCTTATCAATGACATTCTGGATCTTTCCAAGGTGGAGTCCGGGCAGGTGGAACTGGAGCTGACCCGGTGTTCCATCATGGAGGTGGTGCACGGCGCCACGGCGGTCATCCGGCGGATGGTGGAAGCCAAGAACCAGGCGGTGCAGGTTTCCGTGGAGCCGAATGATCTGGTGGTGCGCACCGACCCGCGCCGCCTCAAGCAGGTCCTCATCAACCTGTTGGGCAACGCGGTGAAATTCACGCCAACGGGAGGCGAGCTGGGCCTGGATGTGACCGCCGACGCCACCGCCGGCGTGCTGCGGCTGGCAGTCTGGGACCGCGGGATTGGCATTGCGGCCGAGGACCTGCCACGCCTGTTCCAACCCTTCACCCAGTTGGATTCCGGGCTCGCCCGTCGCTACGAGGGCACGGGGCTGGGACTGTCACTGGTGATGCGCATGACGCGGCTGCTTGGGGGCAGCGTGACGGTGGACTCCACGCCTGACCGCGGCAGCCGCTTCACGGTCACCCTGCCCTGGCAACCACAACCGGCGGACCCGTCCCAGGCCGGCAAGGGCTTGCCAGAACCGCTGCCCGTTGCCAGCGCGGCCGCCCGCCTGGTCCTGCTGGTTGAGGACAATGAGGTGGCGCTCAACCTGATGCGGGATTACCTGCAATCACGCGGGCTCCGCGTGGCCGGTGCGCGTGGCGGCCGCGAGGCACTGGCCCAGGTCCAGGAGCTCCACCCCGACGTGGTCCTCATGGACATCCAGATGCCGGACATGGACGGCCTGGAGGCCATCCGCGAACTGCGCCGTCACCCGGAAACGCGGGCTTTACCAGTTGTGGCGGTCACGGCGCTTGCCATGCCCGGCGACCGCGAGCGCTGCATGGCGGCGGGCGCGACCGACTACCTGAGCAAACCCGTCAATCTGGCCGCATTGCTGGGAACCGTGCAGGCGCTCACCGGTTCGCCCGCGTGACCGCGGTCCGCTCAGAGCACGTCCCCGTCTGACAGCGAACGACCGCTTCCCGCCGCGGCGGGTGCGGCCGTTGGCGCGTGCGCCAACCGCTGCCGCACGTCACGGAGCACGGCGAGAAGCTCCCCCACAGTCACCGGCCCGGTGCGAAGCCGCAGTGCGTCCAACTCCCGGTCCCGGCCGCTCACCGGCAGCAGCCGTTCCAACTCCGCGGGCGGGAGCGGCTGCGCCGGATCCCCCACGGCCTCCAACCGCGTGATGACGTCGCTGACCACGGCAAGATCGTGTTCGCGCAGCTCGGCGCGGTTGTTAACCCCCAGCAGGATTTCCGCGGCACTGGCAATGTCGCGCCAGAGGCGCTGCCCCGCCTGCGCCCCCCCCGCCGCGCCCTGCGCGGCCGCGCGCAGCCACTCCATGAGCCGCGCATGCAGCGTCCGCAGCAGAATCCGGTCGTCCACGCGCATGGCCGGATAGATGGCGCGGCCGGTCAGCTTGACAATGCTGGTTGCCGCAACACGCACACGCTTCACCACGTCGTCGGGACCCGGCTCACCGCTTCCCAGGATGTCCGCGCAAAAGGTCACATACGTACGGCGGACCTCGCGGGACGTGGCCACCTCGGACTGGTAGTCACTCCCCGTGTACGGAAGACCTTCAAACCCGCACACGGCCAGTTCCAGTGCCCCCAGCGATTTGCGGACTTCCCGGCACGCGCTCCCGGCGATGGAGATGATCTCCCACTTGTCCGCGCTGGCAACGGACGCGGCCAGTGCCTCCCTGCGGTCACGCAGCGCGAGCCGCCCGATGAAGGCCAGGTCCGCGACGTCCTGGGCCGACCGGATGGACGCCACGCGACGGTCCATCTCCAGGCCGACCTTGGCCTCCGCGCACGGCGCGGGATGCGTGCCGGGGGCTTCGTAGTAGTTCACCACCAGCCCCATGATCTCCGTGGCCACTTCCACCGCCGCGGCCACGCGGGGCACCAACCCGCGGCACGCGTCAATCTCTGCCTCCTCGTAGTTGGCAATCGATATCGCCTCCACCTGCGCGAGGCTGGCGCAAATAAAGCGCAGGAAATCGCGCGGAGGGACCACGCGGGGGGGCGCGGAGCCCGCGGCGGTTGATTCCTCGACGACAACGGTGCTCATGGCCAGGCGAGTTTCAATGCGCGTGCCAGGACGCCCCGCAGCATCCAGCGCAAACCGGCGTTGGGCGGGGGCTTGTCCCCCGACCGGTTCGGTCGAACGCGAGCGCGCCAGCTTCCGGACCGCAATGGTCTTCAAACACCCGCCCCACCTCCGCCTCTGCATCCCAATCCGGCGGGGGACAAGCCCCCGCCCTACGGAGATCTCGCTGGGGATCGACGCCACCGACCAAGCCATCGCGCTTTCACGACACCGTCGTCACCGCTCTCGCATGCACGCGTCATGGATGTTGGACACGCTGCGCTTATGACCACGCACAAGCGCTCCGCCCTTGAGACGGTGTGCCGCTGACGAGACACCGCCCGCGCAAAGCGTGCGGGAAGGTGGATTGAACTCCTTCCGCCGCGCCACCGTTCCCAACGCGCGTTGCGAAAGCGTTGGATTGGACCTTGCACCGCGCCCACGCATGCCCTTGGAAGCAAGTGTGGACGGGAACAGCGTTGATCCGCCGATCACGCTCCCGGTGCAAGCCGCGCCGCCGCCGGCGCCCGCCCTGGAATTGATGGGTTTTGGCGTCGCCTTTGGCGACAGCGTGGTGCTCCACCGCGTGACGCTGGCCGTGCCGCCCGTGGGTGTCACCGTGCTCATGGGCCCCGGTGGCGCCGGAAAATCCACACTGGTCCGCACGCTGGCCGGCGCCAATGACTCCCAGCCCACGCTGCGCACCTGGGGAAGCGTGCAATACCGGGGCGCCCCCTGGCGTGCTGGTGAGCTTCCGGCCCTGGTTCACCAGAACGCGCGGCTCATGACGGCGTCCGTGTTTGACAACCTGGCGCTATCCCTGCGGGGCCGGCCGCGCCTCACCCGCCCGCAGCAGCGTGACGCCGTGGTGGCAGCGTTGGAGCGGTTCCAGATGGGTGAGTTGGCGTCACGCCTGGATGACAGCGTCCTGACCCTGCCGCTGGCGGTGCAGCGCCAGGTTGCGCTGGCCCGAACCGCGCTGGGTGACCCGGCGCTCCTGTGCGTGGACGAGCCCACCGCGGGCCTGGATGACGACGCCCGGCAACGCATCATTGCGATGATTCTCCGCGAAGCCGAACAGCGCGCCGTGCTCCTGGTCACCCACCACCAGCGCGAGGCCCGCGCCATGGGCGGCCAGACCGCGCTGCTCGCCGGCGGAGTGCTGCAGGAATGTGCCTCCACGCAGGCGTTCTTTGAATCCCCGCAATCGGAAGCCGGCCGGAAATTCGTGGCGTGGGGCAGTTGCGCGGTCCCGGCGCCGGAGGACGCGCGCGTCCCGCCGCCGGGGGCCTCGGCCGGTTCCGCTGCGCCACGCGGATTCCACTGGATTCGGCGCGGCCTGCTCGCCGGGCTGCCGCGGCCCGGCCTCCTGTCGGACACGGAGGAGGACCTGGCCGCGCTGGGCGCGTTGGGCATCCGGGTCCTCGTGTGCCTGGAGGAACAGCGCACGGTCCCCGAACCGCTGCTGTCGCGCGTCGGAATCGTCGGGTTGTTCCTCCCCATCACGGACATGCGCGCCCCGGACGTCGCGGATGCGTGGGGCATGTGTTCGCTCGTCCACCATGAGATGGCCCGCGGCCACGCCGTCGCCTACCACTGCCGCGCCGGGCTGGGCCGCACGGGAACCCTGCTCGCGGCGCAACTGATCTTCAGCGGACAGACCGCGCTGGAGGCGCTGGAGGCCGTCCGCCACGTGCAGGCGCGGTTCGTGCAGTCACCCGAGCAGGTGGATTTCCTCTCGGCGTTTGAACGCCATGCCAGGCACAAGAGCGCCGGGGACACCCGCAACAGTTGATACGCACTGGGACAACACCCCCACACACAAGGACACCATCATGTCTCTCGAGAAGGCTCTCAATGCATCCATGCCCGGTATTCCTGAATGCCTCGCCGCGGGCTACGTCGACATGAGCACCGGAATGCTGCTGGCCGTGAAAACGGTGGATTCACACCCTGCTGAAGTGCTGGACCTGGTGGCCGCAGCCACCGCGGACATGTTCCAGGGCACCAACGTCAGCGCCATTGAGCGGATGTTCAAGCGTTCGCGCGGCCTCCCGGACGACGGGCACCACTATTTCCAGGAAATGATTGTCAACAGCGACAATCTGGTCCACATGTTCCTGCGCGGGAAGAAACACGACAACCACGCGCTGATCTTCGTGTGCCGCAACACCGCCAACATCGGCATGATCATCAGCAAGTCCCGGCTGGCGCTTCCCACCATCGAAGCGGCACTCTGATTCCCTGACAACGCGCACTGCGCAGTACCGCCCCGCGCCTGGGGCGGTGCTGCGTACTGGCACACCCTGCCAAATCGCGCCTCCCAGTCAGCGCAGTTCGTCCAGCGTGAAGGTGAACCGGCCCGCGTACTTCCGCCGCTGCGGAACAAACATCGCAATGGGATCGGGATACGCCTCAATTGCGTGAACGCGCTCCCGCACGTGGATGCGCAGGATCTCCCGGAACCGCTGTTCGCTGAGCAGGCCCCAACTCACCAGCACCTCGCCCAGGTTGCGGCCCTCCCGGCGGCATTCCTGCACCACGTGCCCAACCTCCGCCGGCGGAAGCCCCTCTTCCAGCAGCCGGTCCGTCAGGACGCCCCGCACACACGTTGCGTGCGCCCACGCCACCCGGCCCTGGAACACGTAGATGCGCCCCACATCCTTGGCGCTGCGCACCACCACTTCGCCACCGTGCGCGTTCTCCATGGCCTCCGCCAACACGCGCCGCACCACCGCGCCGCCCGGCTGGGCCGGCGGAGGGAGCGGCGCGCGGTCCGGGGCCGGCGCAGGCGCCGCCGGGCGCTGGACGCCGCTGGCCTCAATGGCGGCGGTGCCCGGCGGATCACCCAGCTGGCGGTGCAACTCAACAAACGCCCCCCGCATGGAGCCCAGCGCCTCCACCGCAAGCGGACTGAACTGGGCCCCGGCGCGTGCCGTGATCCACGCAAACGCCTCGTCCACGCTGGCCGCCTTCTTGTACGGCCGCTCGCTCGTCAGCGCGTCAAAGACGTCCGCCACAATGGCCAACTGCGCGTGGACGGGGATGGCGTCACGCACGGCGCCATGGGGATAGCCCGTTCCGTCCCACGCTTCATGGTGGTGGAGCACAATGTCGCGCGCCACGCGGAGGAACACGGACTCCGGTTGCACAGCCAGCACACGGTCAATGATGTCCGCGCCCAGGCGGGGGTGCTGCCGCATGACCGCCTGTTCAGCTTCATCCAGGCGCCCGGGCTTGAGGAGGATGGCGTCGGGGATGCCCACCTTGCCAATGTCATGCAGCATGGCGCACCGGCCAATGACGTCGGGAGGCGGCAGCCACTCCGGCAGCGCTCCCGCGCGCTGCTCCTTCGTCCACCGCGCCAGGTGCGCCGTGTACGCCTCAATGCGCTGCAGGTGACGCCCCGTGGTCCGGTCGCGCTGCTCAGCCAGGCTGGCCAGCGCCAGGATGGTGCTGTCCCGCGCCTCGGTGGCCTGGCGCGCCAGCTGCGAAAGCCGCTCTTCCATCTGGTGGTCCAGCGTGACATCCCGCATCGTTGCCAGGATGTAGCCGGGGTTTGTTGACGTGGCGTTGACCTTCACCAGCGACAGGTCCGCGTGAAACAGTGAGCCATCCGCGCGCCGGTTCACCAGCCGTCCGCGGTACCTCCCGCATGACCCCAGCGCGTCCCACAGTGCACGGATGGCCTCCGCGCTCGTCTGGTTGGACCGCAGCAGTGAGGGCTTGCGCCCGACGAGGTCTTGGAGCGCATAGCCGGTGAGGTCACAGTACGCCCGGTTGGCCCACTGGAATGTGCTGTCGCAATCCGTGACCGCCACGGCGGCGTCCACGTGTTCAAACACCTGCCAGAACTCCGTGAGGCCCGGCAGCGCAGCGAACTGCCGGCCTGCCAAGGTCTGGCGGTGGGATGCATCCTGCTTGTCAACCATGTGGTCTGGCTCCATCGCTACGCCCCGCGTCCTCCCCGCCGGCGGTACCCCTTCCAAGTCGCGTGCCGGCCCTGCGGTGAAGGCATGCCGGGTGCAGCGCTCGGAGCGGGGAGGCCGGATGGCGGACACCTACCTGGACTGCGAGGAGGGCCGGCGGTTGGGCTGTGCCACCTTCTGCTGCCGGCTCATTGTCCGCCTGGAAGAACACGAGCGGCCGCTCGCCGCGCCGGGACAGCCACGCAAGAGCTGTGTGGACAAGGACCCGGTGGATGGCCTGTGCATCCACCTGGACCGCACCACCCACCGCTGTCTCATCTGGGAACAGCGCCCCGCCGTTTGTCGCACTTACGAGTGCAACACCGATCCGCTCCTGCAGGTGGTGCTTCGCGAGGGATTCAGCGGATTGCGCGCACTGGTCACCTCCAGGCTGCGCGTCCCGCTGGCGGACTGGCGCACCATTCCGCGCCGGCCGCCGCCGTCCTGAAGAGACGGTGTGGGGCCCTTGGCGGTCCATGCCACCTCTTCACTCCACCTCCGGCTCCGCCGGCGGAGGCGCCTCAAAACCGGTACGGTTGTGCGATCCGTCGCACAGCGGGCGCACGCGCGTTGCGCCGCACCGGCACAGCAGCACGCGCTGGCGGCCCGCTGTCTCCACCGGCCGCCCATCCAGATCAACCAGGTCAATGTCGCCCTCAACCACCAGGGGGCCCCGTGCCCGGGGCGAAATGCGGACTTTCACCGCGGCACCTCCACACCCGGCGGGGCGGACGCGCCCTGCGCCACACAACCGGCGCAAACGGACCGGCCGGTCCGCACGTGGTAGCGGACGCGCGCGCCGGGCGGGACCTCGCTGCCACACGCATCACAGAGCATTCCCACCGTCACGTCCACGTCGTCGTAGCCCTCCAGCGGAAGTTCCACGCCACCCAGCTTGCGCGGCCGCGGCGCCGCCTTCACGATCTGTTTGCGGAACACTTCCTCGGTGGCGCGCCAGCGCCGCACCAGGTGGTCCGCCAGGCCGTGCCGCCGCAGGCACTGCTCCATGAGCGCCTCGCGGTGGTCAAACAACTCGTCAGAGATCACCATCCAGTGATGCGCGTTGCGCGGGCGGTCACCGAAGTAACACTTCTCCCCGGAGAAGATCTGCTTGAGAAACGAGTACTGCTTCTCCACGGCGCGTTGCCGGGTCACGCCCTCAAAAAAGTGCGCCAGGCGCGGGTCCGCGTACACGCGCTCATAGAAATCCCGCAGGATACGGCCCAGCAGGTCGTTCTCGGCGAGCGCAGCCCACAGCTCGGGGTCGGGCGCCAGGTCTCCGCGCCGCCGCCGGTGTTCGCCGCTCATGCGTCAAACTCCTCGGGGTATGCGGCGGGATCAAACCCGTGCTTTCGCAGCGGCTCAACCACGCGGTGCCGCGTGATGCGCGCGTTGGACAGGATGAACGCCCGCACGACGTGGTCACGCTCCACGCGGTGCCCACCGCGGCTGCGGGAGACGTGCTCCGCATTGCGGACCACCTTGCGGCGGGCCAGCGCGCGGAACAGCGCCGGCACGCTCTGCAACATGCTCTTGAGCAGCGCCTCCGCGTCCGGCTGCCATCCCATCTCCACCGGCAGCTCCGGCACAAACCCGTACTCGTCCTCGGAGAGATCCCGCTGGAGCGTCACCGTGTTCCCGTCCGGGTCCGCCACAGACGCCAGCAGTTCCAGCGCCGGGGTCCGCATGGGTTCCGCCAGTGAGCGCGCTCCATGCTCCAACAGGAAGCGGTAGGCCGCCTCCACCTCGCGCACGCCAACACGCACAGCCGCCCGCCGGTCCGGCTGCGTCACCTCCACCAGTCGCAGCACCACGCTGCCCGTGTCCACGTCGACAAAACCGTCCCCGTGACGCGTGACCGGGAAGCCCAGTGCATCTGAGTAGAACGCGCGCGCGCGGCCCAGGTCACGCGTGGGCACATCCACGTGTGTCACCCCATAAAAGCTCGGCTTGGCCATGCTGCGCATGCCTGCACCTGCTGTGCCCGCCCCAGGACTGCCGTGCCGGCCCCGCGTGGCCGTCTGCGTCTCGCGGGCGAGACAATCCCGTCCCGTGACTGACACGCACCACGCCACCGCTGCGCGCGCCAGCGGCGCACGGGGCGCACCACGACGACGTTGTGCCCCACGGCCGCGCACCGGTGGCGCTCCCGTCCGGCAAGAAGCGCCCGCCGCCTGAGGCCCAAGCGCGGCCGCCACCGCAACCGGGCTTGCGGCAAACGCGGCATTGAGCGAGAAGTCACGGTCCACACGTCCGTTCCCGTGCCGGTCGCGCCCGGCTCTTCGAGGGTACTTGTGATTGAAACCCGGCCAGGCCCCGCGTGGGTCACCAGCGAAAGCGCCGCCGCGCTGAACGCGGCGTGCATCCTGGTTGTGGAGGATGACCCGGTCCAGCGGGACCTGCTGTCAGACACCTTGCGCGCCGCCGGGTGCGAGGTGGCAACCGCCGCCGACACCGCCCAGGCGGAGGCGCAGCTGCTGGGGGACGAGGCTGCCGGCCCGTTTGACGCGGTGCTGCTGGACATCATGTTGCCGCGTGAGAGCGGACTGGACCTGCTGGTCCGCCTGCATGCTGCATTGCCCGCGTTGCCCGTGGTCATGCTGACGGCGCGGGACACCGCCGCTGACGCGGTGTTTGCACTCCGCCATGGAGCGTTTGATTTCCTGGTGAAACCGGCGCGCCAGGAGGAGCTGCTGTTGGTGCTCCGCAACGCCGTGGAGAAAGCCCGGATGGCGCGGGAACTGGAGGCGCGCCGCGCGCTGACCGGTCCCGTGGTGGAAGAAGGCGAGTTTGTCTTTGCCGGCCCCGCCATGCGCGGCGTGCTGGCCACGCTGGACCTGGTGGCCGCGTCCAGCGCGCCGGTCCTGCTGCTCGGGGAGAGCGGCACTGGCAAGGACGTGGCGGCACGCGTGCTGCACCGGCGGAGTCCCCGCCGGAACAAGCCGTTTGTCGCCGTCAACTGCGCTGCCCTGCCGCGTGAGCTGGCGGAGAGTGAATTGTTCGGCCACCAGCGCGGCGCGTTCACGGGCGCCACCGCGCAACGCGCCGGCCGGTTTGAGGAGGCAGACGGTGGCACGCTGTTTCTTGACGAGGTGGCCGAGCTGGACCCGCTGATCCAGGCCAAGCTGCTGCGCGTCCTCCAGGAGCGCGAGGTGACGCGCGTCGGCGGTCCCACGGTGCGGGTGGACGTCCGCGTGGTCGCCGCCACCAACCGTGACCTCATGGCGGAGGTGCGGGCCAACCGGTTCCGCGAGGACCTCTACTACCGCCTTGAGGTCATCAGCCTCCGCATGCCGCCGCTGCGCGAGCGCGTGGAGGAGATTCCGCTGCTGGCCACCAAGCTGCTGGAGCGCATGGCGGTGCAGGAGCACCAGGCCGCGCGGCACTTGTTGCCGGACGCGGTGGCGGCCCTGCAGGCGCAACCCTGGCCGGGCAACGTACGCGAACTGGAGAACCTGCTGCGGCGCACCACGCTGTTGCGTCCCGGCGCCAGCATCTCCGCGGCGGACCTGGCGTGGCCCGCTCCGGGCGCGCCCGGCGCCCGCGCGGTTGACGCCGCCCCGCCCTCCGCGCCCGCCGCTGAGACGGCGCCCGCGGCGGCGTCCACCCCGCCGCGTGAAGCGTCGCTTTCCTCCGCCGTGGAGGAGCGCGAAGCGGAGGTCATGCTGCAGGCCCTGGCGGACGCGCATGGCAACGTCACCCAGGCTGCCGCCATGCTGGGAATTGGCCGCGCCACGTTCTACCGCAAGGCCCGGCGCTACCAGCTGCGCTTCTGACCGCCCGGCCGTGGACAACACCGGGAAATGACCCACATTCCCGCTGGGCGAAATGACGCGATTCGTCATTGACGCGACCGGATGCAACGGCCCCTTTGCCCGTGCTACGCGCTTGTCTTGCAGCACCCGGACACCGGTCCACCAGGGAGGAACCCATGCAACGTGTTGTGGTCGTCGTCATCGCGCTGGCGCTGTCGTCCCATTCGGTGCGGGCGGAGGAGGCCCAGGAACCCGCCGTCAAACTTGCCAAGGGGCCGCTCTCCGGGGCGCTGGGTGACATCGCCACCATCAAGGTCCCCGAAGGCTACCGCTTCGCCGGCAAGTCGCAGATGGCGATGGTCAACAAGCTCACCGGCAACCTGGACAACCCGGATGATATCGGGGCGATCTTTGGCGAGGGATGGGTGGTGTTCTTCAATTGGCAGGACATTGGCTACGTGAAGGACGACGACAAGGGCGCGCTGGATGCAGACAAGCTGATGGAGTCGTTCAAGGACCGGGAGGAACCCGCCAACGACGCGCGGCGGGAACAGGGGCTGGAGCCCATGTTCATCGTCGGCTGGCACACCCGGCCGCACTACGACACCCGCACCAACAACCTCACCTGGGCCATTGCGCAGGAAATCGGCGAGAAACGCGAGGACAAGAACCTCAACCATGAGGTCCGCCTGCTGGGGCGCCGCGGCGTGGTATCCGCCACGCTGGCCGCCGGCCCGGAACGGCTGGATTCCGCCATCAAGGAATTGGACGGGCTGCTGGCAGGTTTCACGTTCAACAGCGGCAGCACGTACGGGGAGTACCGCCAGGGTGACAAGCTGGCGACGTACGGACTGGCCGGGCTGGTCCTGGGCGGCGGCGCGGTGCTGGCCGCCAAGAGCGGGCTGTTGGCGAAGCTGGGTAAGTTCATCAAAGTCATCGTGCTCGGTGTGGCGGCCCTGGTGGGAGGCATTGTCAAGATGTTCTCCGGCAAGAAGGATGAGCCCAAGACCTGAGCGCAGCGCGGCGCGCGTCCCATGATCGAATCGCTCGTCGCGGTGCTTGTCATCCTCTACCTGGTGGAGCTGTGCTTCGCGCTGCCTCCCCACGCCATTGTGTTCAGCCGCCCGGGCTGGGGCCGGTTCTCCGTCGCCACTGCCGCCGAGCGCGGGCTGGAGATCCGCGGGCGCACGCGGTTGGTCCTGGCTCCACCCCTGCCGCTGGGCTGCATCCTCGTCACGGAAGTGCCGCCGCTGCATGCTGCGCCTGACGGGCTTGTGCCCAGCGCGGCGTTCGCCTGGCTGCCGTTGCCGCCGCCGGCCACCGCGGCCGCCGTGCCCTATTCGCAGGTGTCACTGCGGCGTGTCGGCACCACCCTGCTGCTGGCCGGCGGGACGCGCACCCGCTGGGCAAGCGAACCCGCGGCGACCCTTGCCGCCGACGCGCCCAACGCGGTTGCCGGTGGGACCGAGCGCGCGTGGCAGCGTTGGCTGCAGGAGAACGTGGCGCGCTCCGACGAAGGCGCGATCCGTACCCGCGTGGGGGACTTCAGGCGGGCAACCCTTCCATTGCGCGTGTTGTGCACGCTGTTGTTCGCGTTCCTATTTGGTGTGATTCCCGTGACTGCGCTGCTGCACCTCCCGTGGAGCGCCTGGCACCTCGTCGCGTACGTCGCGCTGCTCGGCGGCATTCAGGTCTTTGCCTGGCGGGTGGGCTCGCGCTTCTACCCGGCGGACCGTGCCAAGCGCTGGACCCGCGTGTTCACCATGCTGGTGAGCCCGGCGGAACTCATGTGCGTCCCCCACGCACTCAGCCGCGACCTCCTCGCCGGCCATGATCCGCTGGCCGTTGCCGGCGTGCTGCTGGATGGGCCGCGCTTTGCGGACGCGGCAGCCCGCGCGCTGCGCGGTGCGCATTTCGGGACCAGGCTGCCGGTCGCGGACCGTGAACGGCTTGAGGGAATCGTGCGGCGGCACGGCCTCGCAGCGGCGGAGTTGGTTGCCGCTCCCACTCAGGAGGCCGGTTCCCGCGTCTACTGCCCGCGGTGCCATGAGCAACTCACCCTGGTGACGGCGGAGTGCCGCAATTGTGCCGGCGTGCCCATGGTGGAATTCCGCGCGTGACCCGTCCTACCAGCGCGCTGCCCGCCGCTCAGTACATCCCGGAGGCCGCTTCGCAGGTTCGTCACACAAGCCTGGAGCCGCGGCCGTGGAGAGCCCTGGCGCGATGTCGATCCTGCCGGTTCCCATTCGTCGCCAGATCAATGGGAAGGCACTCAAGCCCCCACTTCAAGGAGCAAAGCGATGCGAGTCATGGTGATGATCAAGGCGACGAAGAACTCCGAGAACGGCGTCCTGCCCGACGAGAAACTGCTGGCCGCCATGGGCAAGTACAACGAGGAACTGGTGCAGGCGGGGATCATGCTCGCGGGCGATGGATTGCATCCCAGCCGCAAGGGCAAGCGGGTGCGTTTCGCCGGCGGGCGGCGGACGGTGATTGACGGTCCGTTCGCCGAGACCAAGGAACTGGTCGCCGGCTTCTGGATCTGGCAGGTGAAGTCACTGGAGGAGGCTGTGGAGTGGGTGCGGCGCTGCCCGGATCCCATGCCCGGCGAGGAATCGGAGATTGAGATTCGGCCAGTGTTTGAATCGGAGGAATTCGGGGCCGAGTTCACGCCGGAGCTGCGCGCGCAGGAGGAGCGCCTGCGGGCGGAAGTTGCACGGCAGGCGCGGAGCTAGGGTTCCGACGACAATGCCCGTGTTCTCAGACGCAGCGCACCGGGCCATCGATGCTGTCTGGCGCATCGAATCTGCCCGGCTCATCGGCGGCCTGGTGCGCCTGGTCAGGGACGTGGGGCTGGCGGAGGACCTTGCACATGACGCGTTGGTGACCGCCATGGAGCGCTGGCCGGCAACTGGAATTCCAGACAATCCTGGCGCGTGGCTGATGACAACCGCAAAGCACCGGGCAATTGACCTGCTGCGGCGGGAGCAGCGCGTTGAGCGCGTGATGGAATCGCCCGAGACCGGCCCCCTTGCCAGGCTCTCGGTGGCGCCGGATTTTGAGACCGCGGCGGACATCCCGGTCCGTGACGACCTGCTGCGCCTCGTATTCATCGCCTGCCACCCCGTCCTCTCGCCGGACGCCCGCGTGGCGCTCACCCTGCGGTTGATCGGCGGGCTGACCACGGAGGAAATCTCGCGCGCGTTCCTGACGCCGGCGCCAACCCTGGCGCAGCGGATTGTCCGGGCAAAACGCACCCTATCTGAGGCCCGCGTCCCGTTCGAAGTGCCGCAGGGTGCTGAACTGTCCGCGCGGCTGCCGTCAGTCCTTGAGGTCATCTACCTGATATTCAATGAGGGCTATGCGGCCACCGAGGGAAATGACTGGATTCGCCCGGAGTTGTGCGAAGACGCCATGCGCCTGGGGCGGATCCTTGCGGGCCTGGTCCCGCGGGAGGCGGAGGTGCACGGGCTGGTGGCGTTGATGGAGTTGCACGCGTCCCGGTCACGGGCCCGCGTGGGGCCCGCCGGGGAGCCGGTCCTCCTCCTGGAACAGGACCGTTCACGCTGGGACCGGTTGCTGCTGGGCCGCGGCTTGGCCGCGCTGGCGCGCGCCGAAGCGCTGGCCAGTCCCCTGGGCCCCTATGCGCTGCAGGCGGCGATTGCCGGGTGCCATGCCCGCGCGCGCACCGCCGCGGAGACGGATTGGAACCGCATTGTCGCACTGTATGACGCGCTGGTTGAGCTCACCGGCTCATCCGTGGTGGAGCTGAACCGCGCGGTGGCGGTGTCCATGGCGTTTGGCCCGGAGGCTGGGTTGGTGCTTGTTGAAGAACTTACCCGGGACCCTGCCCTGCGCGGCTATCACCTGCTGCCTGCCGTTCACGGGGATTTGCTGATGAAGTTGGGGCGGACGGACGAGGCGCGGACGCTGTTTGAACAAGCGGCATTCCTGGTGAAGAACTCGCGCGAGCGCGCGCTGCTGTTGGCCAGGGCCCGCGCCGCATCCTGAACCGCCGCGGACCTCCTGCACGGCAGGCCCCCTTGCCGAGCACGGGTGCAGCGGGCCAACATCAGCCCAGCGGAACCCGCGGAGTCCAGATTGGGCCCTTCCGACGACGATACGCGGCCCACGCGCATCCCGCGCGATCCGAGAGCGACCGGGCGCGAGGACCCCCGCTCACCATGGAGCCACGGACTGGGCGGGGCGCGCCTATGACGAAGGCGATCGTGAGGGCGGCGCTGGAATGCGCACTTCAGGGAGACCTGGCCCGCGCCGTGGCGACGCTCCGTCAGGCTGACCGCGGGTTTGCATTGAAGCGGCTGAAGCACTTCGCGCGGAGCGCAGCCCCAGGGTCAGACATGCAGCAGGCGGCCAACCTCCTGCTGGAGGCCCTCAACCAACCGGCACCGGTTCCGCAACCGGAACACTTTCCAACGCCCCGGCCGTCCTCGGACTCCCGGTCTACGACGGGGGGCCACGAGCCCGTTCGAGTTCTTCGCGAACCCGGCCGTGTCACGCTGGACAACACGATGGAGGTGATTGGCTGGCTGGCGAATCCGGACTTGCATGAAGTGAACTTGGACGCCATTCAGCTCATCCACATGTACGGCGTTGTTGCGCTGGCCTCACTCGCCCGGAAGGAACGGGAATCCGCACTAGCGCTGATGCACAGCCACGGCAGCAGCGCAGCGCGCTTCGCGCACAGTGTCGGGCTGGAGGATGCAGCAGGGAATCGAACGCCCGCGAGCCCCGGAGAGCCTGGACCGAGGCGGATTCGATCCTGAGCAACCGGGTGAGCGAGAAGTTGTGGCGCGGAGCAACGCAGGCCCGTTCCACGACGCGTGGCGGGCTTGCCGCAGGCAAGCCCATCTACCCGCCCCCCTTGGGGGGCGGCCCTCGACGAC
>JACRCW010000014.1 GCA_016218805.1 Deltaproteobacteria bacterium
ATCAAGACGCTGGACCCGCTCAGCCACATCCGGCTGCGGACCGGCATGTACATCGGTCGTCTCGGCGACGGGACGCACCCCGCGGACGGCATCTACGTCCTGATGAAGGAGGTGGTGGACAACTCCGTGGACGAGTTCATCATGGGCGAGGGCCGCAAGATTGACATCACCCGCACCGACGCCACCGTTGCCGTGCGCGACTACGGGCGCGGCATCCCGCTGGGCAAGGTCATTGAGTGCGTCAGCCAGATCAACACCGGCGGCAAGTACAACGACGACGTCTTCCAGTTCTCAGTGGGCCTCAACGGCGTGGGCACCAAGGCCGTCAACGCGCTCAGCGAGCAGTTTGAGGTCATCAGCTACCGCGACAACCAGTTTGTGCGCGGCACCTTTGAGCGCGGCAAGCTGAAGAAGGAGGACAAGGGGCGCAACAAGGAGGAGCCCAACGGCACGTTTGTGCGCTTCACGCCGGACCCGGAGATCTTCAAGAAGTACACCTGGCATGACGAGTTCATCGCCCGCCGGCTGCACTACTACGTGTTCCTCAACGCCGGGCTGACCATCAACTACAACGGGCAGTCGTTCTCGTCCAAGAACGGCCTGCGTGATCTGCTGGAGTTTGAGATTGGCCAGGAACCGGTGGTGTATGAGGTGTGCCACCACAAGGAAGCGCAGCTGGAGTTCGCCTTCACGCACACCAACAACTACGGCGAGACGTACTACAGCTTTGTCAACGGCCAGTTCACCAATGACGGCGGCACGCACCAGTCCGCATTCCGGGAAGGCCTGCTCAAGGCGGTCAATGAATTTGCCGGCAAGAGCTTCTCCGGTGAGGACGTGCGCGAGGGCATTGTTGGCGCGGTGGCCATCAAGCTGAAAGACCCGGTTTTTGAGAGCCAGACCAAGCACAAGTTGGGGAGCGCGGACGTGCGCTCATGGATGGTCCCCGCCGTCAAGGAGGCCACGGAGCGCTGGCTGCACAGCAACCCGGAGTCCGCCAACAAGCTGCTGGAGAAGATCCGCACCAACGAGAAAATCCGCACGGAGCTGGCCAAGATCAAGAAGGAGGCCCGCGAGCGCGCGCGCTCCGTGGCGCTGCGCATCCCCAAGCTGCGGGACTGCAAGATCCACTTCGGTGAGGATGACCTGCGCCGCGAGGAGACCAGCCTGTTCATCACGGAGGGTGATTCGGCCGGCGGGTCGTTGGTGCAGTGCCGTGACGTGGAGACGCAGGCCATCTTTACCATCAAAGGAAAGCCGCTGAATTGCTTTGGCCTGGCGCGGGACGCCATCTACAAGAATGAGGAACTCTACAACATCATGTGCGCGCTGGGCGTGGAGAACGGCCTGGACACGCTGCGCTATAACCGCGTCATCATTGCCACGGACGCGGACGTGGATGGCATGCACATCCGCAACCTGCTGCTGACCTATTTCCTGCGGTTCTTTGAGGACCTGGTGACGCGCGGGCACGTGTACATCCTGGAGACCCCGCTGTTCCGCGTCCGCAACAAGCAGGAGACCCGCTACTGCTACAGCGAGTCCGAACGCGACGCCGCCATGGCCATGATCAAGAACAACGAGGTCACCCGCTTCAAGGGCCTGGGTGAGATTTCGCCCAAGGAGTTTGGCCAGTTCATTGGCGGGGACATGCGGCTGGTGCAGGTGAACATTGAGAACATGGCGGAAGTCACCAAGGCGCTCCAGTTCTACATGGGGAAGAACACGCCGGAGCGGAAGGACTTCATCGTCAACAACCTCATCTATGAGCTGGAGGCGCTGTGAAGGGCTCGGCAGGAGCCTTGCCCTCCCATGTGGCCCGATTTGTATCCAACAGGACCTGAGCCATGACGTTCCTCGAGCCGCTGATGCGGCAGAACTTCCTCGAATACGCCTCCTACGTCGTCGTTGACCGCGCCATCCCGGACATCCGTGACGGGTGCAAGCCGGTGCAACGCCGCATCCTGCACACGCTGTTCAACATGGATGACGGCAAATTCATGAAGGTGGCCAACGTCATTGGCGAGGCCATGAAGCTGCACCCGCACGGTGACGCCTCCATTGGGGACGCGCTGGTGGTGCTGGCCAACAAGGAGTTCTTTCTTGACCGGCAGGGGAACTTTGGCAACGTGCTCACCGGGGATAACGCCGCCGCCGCCCGGTACATTGAGTGCCGGCTCACCCCGCTGGCCAAGGAGACGCTGTTCAATGAGCCGCTGACCCGGTTCCTGCCGTCCTATGACGGCCGCAACAAGGAACCTGAGGCGCTCCCCGTCAAGGTCCCCGTCATCCTGATGATGGGCACGGAAGGCATTGCTGTGGGCATGGCCACGACGATCCTCCCACACAATTTCATTGAATTGCTGCAGGCCCAGGTGCACATCCTCAAGGAGGAACGCTTCAAGTGCCTGCCGGACTTTGTGCAGGGCGGCCTCATGGACGCCAGCGAGTACGCGGACGGCAAGGGCAAGGTGAAGCTGCGCGCCCGCATTGAGCGCGCCGGCGACAAGAAGGTGATCATCCGCGAGATTCCCTTTGGCACCACGGTGGACAGCATCATGGCGTCCATTGAGGCGGCGGTGGCCAAGGGCAAGGTGAAGATCAGCGAAATCAGCGACCGCACCGGCAGCGAGGTGGAGATTGAGCTCAGCCTGGCGCGTGGCAGCTACGCGGACGAGGTCATCCCGCAGCTGTACGCGTACACGGACTGCGAAGTCAGCGTGAACAGCAACATTGTGCTCATCCGGGACCGCAAGCCGGCTGAAATGTCGGTCTCTGAGATCCTCCGCTATCTCACCGAGCAGCTGAAGGACACCATCAAGCGGGAACTGGAATACGAGCTGGGGCAACTGGAGGAGAAACAGCACGCCCTCACGCTGGAGCAGGTGTTCATTGAGAACCGCGTCTACAAGAAGATTGAGACCGCCACCACGGAAGAGGAGGTGGTCAGCAAGGTGTACGGCGGCATGAAGCCGTTTGCCGAGGCGTTTGTGCGGCCCATGAACGACGCGGACGTGGCGCGCCTGCTGGAGATCCGCATCAAGCGCATTTCGCAATTCGACATCAACAAGAACCGCAAGGACATTGAGGAGGTCATTGCCTCCATCAAGAAGGCCAGGAACAAACTGAAGAACCTGGTCCCCACCACCATTGGCTGGTTGGAGGGGTTGATCAAGAAGTACGGCCCGTCCTACCCGCGCCGCACCAAGGTCACCACGTTCACGGCGGTGGACAAGAAGGCCGTGGCGCTGGCCAACGTGAAGGTGGGGTATGACTCATCCACCGGGTTCTTTGGCACGTCCGTCCGCGGCGGCGAGAAGGAATTCAAGATCACCGAGTACGACAAGATCCTCATCATCACCCAGGACGGAATGTACAAGGTGGTGGGCCCCGTGGAGAAGATGCTGGTGGAGGGCAAGGTCGTCCACATGGACGTCTTTGACGAGGAGAAGGGCTTCACGCTCACCGTGGTGTACCGCGACAAGGACGGCGTGCCCTGGGCCAAGCGCAGCACCATCACGTCCTTCATCAAGGACAAGGAGTACGAGCTCATCAAGGACCGCCAGGGCAAGGTGGACTACCTGGCCACGGACCTGCTGGGCGAAGTGGTGATGTCCTTCATGACCCGCGGGCGGACCACCGAGTCCCGCTTTGAACTGGAGGCGCTGGAGCCGTGCGGCCTCACGGCGCGCGGCACCAAGCTGTCTGACAACAAGGCCAGCAAGGTCACGGTGGTGCGCCCGCCGGAACCGGAGCCCCCCAAGGCGTGAGACCGCCGTGCGGCACCCGTTGCGCGCCCCGCGGGCTGCCCGTAGCTTTCCCGCCTCCCGTGAGGATTCCCTGATGAACCGCCTGAAATGCCTGCTGGCTGCGCTTGCCGTGGTGATCGCCTGTGACGGCTGTCCGGTTGGCGGCGGGGACGCGGGTCCGGACGCGGGGGGCGGCGGAGATGGCGGGGGGAACAGTTCTTCATCCGGCAGCAGCAGCGGGGATGCGGGCCGGCGTGACGGCGGCAGCCGTGACGGCGGGGACGGCGGGCCCGGCTGCGGGCCGGATACGCCGGGCTTTGGCGAAGCGTGCGGCGACTGCGGCTACATGGTGTGCGGGCGCGGTGGCGAACTGACGTGCCAGGACCCCGGCAAGAACGCGTGTGACGTGTGCGGCCAGTTGGACACCGCGGGCGGCATCGTCGGGCGGACCTGCGGATCCTGCGGCATGGTGGGGTGCGCGGATGGCGGCCTGGTCACCGAGTGCCAGGGCGAGCACCCGCCCAACGCGTGTGGCGGTTGCGAGGATTTCCCGCTGCTGGCGGACGGCGACCCGCGCGGTCCACCGGACGCGGGTTGCAGCAGCTGCGGCACCGGCCGCTGGTCGTGCCGGGCGTCGCTGAATGACCTGTCGTGCTGGGGTGGCCGCGCGGAGAGTTCGTCCTGCGGCACGTGTGGGCCGTGCATCAAGTACCGCGCTGACATGAGTGACCTCAGCCAGGGCGCGTTTGTGCTGGCCGGGACGCGCGCCGTCATTGAGGACGTGGGTGTGGACCAGGCCATGGGCACCACGCCCGGGGACACGCTGCTGCTGACGTTTGAACCGCTGCTCACCGGTCCGGGCGGCCTGGTGATGGAGGCGGCCATTGTCTACCTGAGTCCCACCAGCCAGCACGACGACAGCAACGCGTTTGCGCTGCGGGAGTTGTTCAGCGCCTACAGCTTTGGGGAGCGGGGTGACCCGGTGCGGCAGTACCACGTGTATCCGCCGCTGCCGTCGTACCTGCCGGGGATGCGGTACGTGATCATCTTTGACGGCTTCCTGGGCCAGGTGGTCTCACGCGGTGAGCTGGTGGCCGGCCCGCCCCCGGGTCCCTGACGCCGGGCAGGAGACGTTGACGTCGGGTGCCCCGGCACGGTTGACTGCCTCGTCGTCCGCGCCGCCATGGGTACCTTCAGTAACGCCGTCAAGGTTGGACTTGTGATGGCCCTGGCCATTGCGGCGGGGGCGTACTGGTTCTTCTCCACCACCAAGGGCGGCCTGAGCGCCGGAGACGCCTACCAGGTCTACGCGTACATGCCGGACGCGGCGGGCCTGTCCCTCAAGAGCAAGGTGAGCCTGGGAGGCCTCACGGTGGGGACCATTGAGGACATCCACCTGGTGGACATGGATGACGCCACGCAGGTCCCGCCTGAAGACCGCCCGGACTACCGCGGCAAGCAGCGCCACGGATACATGAGCAAGGTGACCATCTGGATCAAGAAGAAATTCCCCATCCGGACTGACACGCGCCTGCAGAAAGAGACGGAGGGGCTCATCGGGTCCCGCATCCTGCGGTTGTACCCGGAGACGGACTATGACCGGCCGGAGGGCATGGCGCCGTTCGTCAAGGACGGGGAACAGTTGCGCCACGTGGAATGGGAAGGGGACCTGGACAAGCTGAGCACCATGGCCAAGGGCATTGGCGGGCAGATCCAGCAGGTCATTGACCTCAACAAGGATGACCTGCGGGACATTGTGCACTCGGTGCGCAACTTCATGGGGCCGGACCCCGGGGGTTCCCCGCCGCCGTCCTTTCCCGCGGTGGTCAAGCAGCTGCAGGACACCATGGAGGACGTGGACCGCAGCCTCACCAAGCTGCTGTCCAGCGCGGATGGCGTGGTCAAGGACAACCGCGAAGTGGTCAAGGAACTGCTGGAGAACATCAACCGCATCACCACGGAGCTCAAGAACATCAGCGAAGGGCAGGGCGACCGCGGCGTGGCGCTGGACACCATGGTGCGCAACGTGACGCAGGTGACGGAGGACCTGCGCCACGTGGTGGCGGACATCCGCGAGTTGACCGGCGGGCTCAACGGCGCGGACGGCGGCCCGAGCGGCCGGCCCACGGCGGGCGTGAAGGACACGGTGGACCGCCTCAACAAGAACCTGGCCAACCTGGAGCAGATCACGGACCGCGTGCAGAAGGGCGAAGGCAACGTGGGCCGCTTCCTCAAGGACGACAAGCTCATCAACGACGTGGAGGACGCGGTGGACGGGGCCACGGATTTCATCAACGGCCTCAGCCGCACCGACACGCACGTGGACATTCTGGCCTGGTACAACGCGCGCACCTTCTCGGCCCACAACGGCATCTCCGTGAGGTTCCAGCCCAAGCCGGACAAGTATTACCTGCTGGAGTTCATCAATGACCCCAAGCGCGCCGGCCTGCAGAAGATGGTGACCACGCGCAACCTGACCGACGGTACCAGCAAGATGGAATCAATCACCGAGGTGACCGATTCATTCAAGATCAGCCTGATGTGGGCCAAGATGTGGGGTCCGATGACGTTGCGCGTGGGCCTGGTGGAAGGCTCCGGCGGGGTGGGCGGCAATTTCAACTTCTGGGATGACCGCGTCCAGTTCCGCTGGGACCTGTTCCAGTTCAGCCTGCTGCGCTTCCCGCGCTGGCGCGGCTACGGGCAGATCCAGCCGGTGCCGCACCTGTACGTGCTGGCCGGCCTGGATGACCCGCTCAACTTCAACTTCACCGGCATGGTGCCGCGGGACCGCCTGCCCACGTACTTCCGGCGTGACTGGACCGCGTTTGACTGGCGCAACCCCAACAGCTTTGGCGCCACGGACGTGTTTGTGGGCGGCGGCATCACGTTCACCGATGACGATCTGCGCGCCGTGTTCACCCAGATCCCGTCCGCCGCGTTCCCGAAATGACCGTGCGCGCGGGCCTCCGCTCCTGGCGCGCGGCGGGCGCCGTGGGACTGCTGGCCAGCCTGCTGGCCGCCGCCGCCGGTGGTGATACCGACGGGGACGGCATCAGTGACGCGGACGACGACTGCCCCAAGGTGAAAGGTCCCGGGCCCACCGGCTGCCCGCGCAAGGACTCAGACGGGGACGGCCTGTGGGACGGCGTGGACAGCTGCCCCAACGAAGCGGAGGACCCCAACGGCGTGCGCGACGGCGACGGTTGCCCCGACGACCCGTTCCTGGTGGAGAAGGCCGGCGTGGTCCAGCTGCTCAAGCCGTTCACCTACGCCAAGGACCGCTCCGCGCCGCCGCCGGACGCGCAGGAAGCGGTGAAGGCGCTGGCGCGTTGGTTCAAGCGGGACCCGCGGTCACAGCGCGCGGAGATTGTGGTGTTGGTGGACCCCGCTGAGGGCAGGAAGGGCCGCGCGGAAGCCGTGGCGCAGGACCGCGCGGACGCGCTGGCCGTGGTGCTGCAGGCGGCCGGTTTGCGGCCGGAGCAGGTGGTGGGCCGCGTGGAGCGGGGCGGGAAGAAGGACCCGGTGCGGCAGTGCATGCTGCGCATCCTGCTGGGCACCGGTGAGCGGCCCAAGGCGGAGGGTGAGGGCGCCAGCTCCGCGGCAGGCGAGGCGGCGCCGGCCGGCGGTTCCTCGTCAGGGAAGGCGGCTGCGGTCGCTTCGTCCTCGGGGAAGGCGGCTGCGGTCGCTTCGTCCTCGGGGAAGGCGGCTGCGGTCGCTTCGTCGTCGGGGAAGGCGGCTGCGGTCGCGTCGTCGTCCGGCGCAGTGGCTGCACCGGTGTCGTCGTCGGGACCGGCGCCCGCGTCATCGTCCGGGAAGGCGGCGGGGACCTCGTCGTCCGGGGCGCCGCCGTCGTCGTCCGTCGCGCCCAAGGCCGCCGCGCCGTCGTCGTCCGCTGCGCCGCCGCCGTCTTCCGCTGCCAAGGCGCCGCCGTCTTCCTCCGCTGCGGCCAGAGTGACGTCGTCCAGCGCGGCACGCGCCGGCTCGTCTTCTGCGACGGCGCCAGCGGCGGGAGCCGGTCCGTCCAGCGCGGCCGCACCACCGGCAGCGTCGTCAGGCGCGGCCCCGGTGGATGACTGGGACAAGAACGCATGGGAGGGCGATGAGAAGAACGCGCCCCCCGAGAAGAAGGCTCCGCCGGAAAAGAAGAAGGGCCGGAAGGGGAAGAAGTAGCTTCGCGTCAGGGACCCGGTGGTCCCGCCATGCGCGGCGGGCGCCGGTCGCGCAGGGGCAGCGCGTCAAACGCGGTCTGTTGTTCCGGCGTGAGCACCGCGCGCACGGCCTCGTCAGAGCGGCGCCGTCCAAACCCACCGTCAGGCGGCGGGTCCCCCGGTTCCCAGTGTTGGAACAGCTCGGCGCGGCGGCGTTCCTCTTCCGCCAATGCCTCACGGACCCGCGCCAGCTGCGCGTCATCCAGCCCCAGGCGTTCCTTGAGGTCGCCCAGCCAGCGTTCACGGCGCTCCTCGCGGCGGGCCGCGCGCTCCTCGCGCCGGACCCGGTCCCGGTTCTCCAGCACGCGCTCCACCGCGTCATCCAGCGCGGGGGTTGCGGCCAACTCGGCGGCGGGGTGCGCCTCCGCGGGCGGCGCGGGGCGCACCGCTGCACCGGCATCCCGGCCCACCAAGGCGGCGCGCACGTCCCCCAGGCGTTCATGCGCGTCAACGATCTCCGCTTCCAGGCGCTCCAGCCGGCGCCGGTCCTTCTCACGGTCCGCTTCCAGCTCGCGCATGCGGCCTTCCAGCGCGGCGGTGTTGCCCGGCGGGGCGGGGGCGGGCGCATCCCGGACACCGGCCATCAGCAGTGCCACTCCGGCCAGCAGCAGCGCCGCCGCAGCCAGAACCCGCTCCGGGTTCAAGACGTCACCGTGTCCACGACGGGGCCCGGGCGCCGTTGGGGGAGCCCAAGCCACCGGGCCAGCCGCGCCTTGGCGCCCTCAATCACCAGGTAGAACACCGGCACCACCACCAGCGAAAGCATGGTGGAAGAGACCACCCCGCCGATGATCGCAATGGCCATGGGTGCGCGGAACTCGCTGCCTTCACCCGTGTTGAATGCGGTGGGCGCCATGCCCAGCACCATGGCGGCTGACGTCATCAGGATGGGCCGCAGGCGTTCCGGACCCGCCTTGAGCACCGCCTGCAGCGGTGTGTCGCCGTGCTCGCGGACGTGCACAATGGCCCGGTCAATCAGCAGGATGGCGTTCTTGGTGACCAGCCCCATCAACAGGATGATGCCAATGATGGCGCCCATGGCCAGCGTGTTGTTGGTGAGGAACAGGCTCAGCACGGCGCCCACCAGGGCCAGCGGCAGGGTGAGCATGATGGTGATGGGGTGGATGAAACTCTCAAACTGGCTTGCCAGCACCAGGTAGATGAACAGCACCCCCAGCAGCAGCGCCAGGCCCATGTTCGTGTTGGTTTCGTTCATCAGCCGGATTTGTCCGTCGTACGTGATGGACCCGCCCACGGGCAGCGCGAGCTCCCGCAGCCGCGGCTCCATGTCGTCCACAATGTCCCCCAACGGGCGGCCGCGGGGGGCGGCCCACACCTGGATCTGGCGCGCGCGGTCTTCGCGTTCAATCACCTGCGGGGAGGCGCCGCGCACAAAGGTGGCCACGTCGCCCAGGCGCACCAGGCCGCGCTGGGTGGGGAGGGTCAGCTGCGCCAGCGCCTCCTCGGTGGCGCGGTCATCCGGGCGGTAGCGGACCTTGATGGGAATCTCATCCTTGCCCTGGCGCATCTTGCCGGCTTCCTGGCCCTCCATGGCGCTGCGCACCCCCATGGCCACCTGCGCCACGCTCAGGCCCATGTCCGCCGCGCGCTGCCGGTCCACCGACAATTGCAGCTCCGGTTTGCCGGGGCTGTACTTGAGTTCCACGTCCTGCACGCCGGGGGTGGTCTTGAGGATGTCCGCCACGCGCTCAGCCAGTGGCGCCACGTCTTCATAGGTGGGGCCGCGCACGTTGACCATGATGGGCGCTTCCGCCTGCGCGCCCTCCACAATGGCGGGGTCACTCACATTCACGCTGGCCTGCGGCAGCGCCGCGGCCGCACGCCGCGCCAGGTCCTTGAGCGCGGTGATGGGGACCGTGCGCTCTTCCTTGTTGGTGGTGACCACGCGCCAGGCCACCTTGTTGGCCTCGCCGTCGGGTCCCACGGTGACAAACAGCGTGCGGAAGTGCGGGTTGCGCATGACCTCCGCCTCGCCCAGGGCGGACAGCCGGCTGGACTCCACCAGGGATGTGCCGCCGGGGAATTCCAGTTGCACCAGGAACTGCCCCCGGTCCTCGGACGCCATGAACTCCGTGCCCATCAGCAGGCCCACCCAGCCCATCAGTGCCAGGCTGCCCAGGGAGGCGCCGCCCACGGCAAGCTTGTGGTGCACGCACCACGTCAGCAGCGCGCGGTAGGTCTCATCCAGGGCGCGGAAGAAGGCCTCAAACGGGCGCTTGAGGGCGTGGAACCGGTCGGACTTGTCGTGGATGTTGCGGCTGAACCGTGCGGACAGCATGGGGTCCAGCGTGAAGGCCACCACCAGGGACAGCAGCACGCTCACGCTGACCGTGATGCCAAACTGGCGGAAGAACTGCCCAACAATCCCCTCCACAAACGCCACGGGGAGGAACACCGCCACAATGGTGAGTGTGGTGGCCAGCACGGACAGCGAAATCTCCTGGGTGCCATCCTGCGCCGCGCGGAACGGGTCCTTGCCGCGCTCCAGGTGCTTGAAGATGTTCTCGCGTACCACCACCGCGTCGTCGATGAGCAGCCCGATGGCCAGGCTCAGGCCCAGCAGCGTCATCATGTTGAGCGTGTAGCCCAGCGCGTACATGGCAAAGAACGTCCCGATGACGCTGGTGGGCAGCGCCACGGCGGAGATGAGCGTGCTGCGCAGGTCCAGCATGAAGATGAGGATGATGAGGATGGCCATGGCACCGCCAAACAGGATGGCCACTTCCACCTCGTGCGCGTTCTCCTTCACAAAGCGCGCCTGCTCAACAATCACGGCGGGCTTGATGTCCGCGGGGAACGTCAGCTGCAGTTGCGCCAGCCGCGCCGCCACACCGTCGCTGACGGCCACCGTGTTGGACCCGGACTGTTTGAACACGTCAAAGGTGACGGCGTCCTGGCCGTTGACGCGCACCAGCGTGCGCATCTCCTCAAAGCCGTCCTCCACCTCGGCCACGTCGCTCAGGCGCACGGCGCTGCCGTCCGGCCCGCTGGCGACAATGACCTGCCGTACGGCCTCCGCGGTGCCCAGCTCTCCCAGGGTGCGCACGCTGACCTCACGCGTGCCCTCTTCAAGGCGCCCGCCCGGCACCGTGAGGTTGGCCAGTTGCAGCCGCTGCACCAGCAGGGCCGGCGCCAGGCCCAGCGCGTCCGCGCGCGCGCGGTCCAGCTTGACGGTGATCTCGCGCGCCGCGCCGCCCTTCACCTCCACGCTGGCCACGCCGTCCACCTGCTCCAGGGCCGGCTTGACCACGTCCTCGGCAAACTTGCGGATTTCTGACAGCGGCCGCTGACCGCGCAGCGTGTAGGTCAGGATGGCGGCGGCGGAGATGTCAAAGCGGTTCACCGTGGGTTCCAGCACGTCGCGCGGGAGCTTGTAGCGGGCCTGGGACACGCGTTCGCGCACCTGGGTGGCGGCGTCCGCGGCGTTCACGTGCAGCTTGAAGATGACCAGCGTGGTGGAGAGGCCCTCGCGGCTGAAGGAGCGGACCCGGTCAATCCCGTTGAGGCTGATGACGGCGTCTTCCACCGGCCGGGTCACCAGGGTCTCCACCTCGGCGGGGGACGCGCCCGGGTAGGGGATGGCCACGGCCACCATGGGGAAGCTGACGTCAGGAAACAGGTCCGTGCCCAGGCGGGTGAGGCCCACCACGCCCAGCACCAGCAGGCCCGCGGCGCACATGGTGGTGAACACCGGGCGCCGGATGGCCACCGCGGACATGTTCATCTGGCAACCTCGGGCACGCGCACCGTGTCACCGGCGCGCGCCTCCGCGGGCGGCTTGAGCAGCACGTGGTCGGTGGCGTTGAGGCCGGTGCGGACCAGCAGCGTCCCGTCAGCATCGCGCGAAAACACAATGCGCCGCGGCTGCAGCCGGCCGTCCTCCACCACCATGACTTCATCCTGTGCGCCCAGCCGCAGGGCGTCCGCCGGCAGCCGCAGCACGGGCAGGCCGGCCGTGCTGTGGACCACCGCCTTGACCAGCGTGCCCGCGTACACGGGGTTGTTCACGTCATTCTGCGCCACCGCCTCAAGGGGCACGCGCCGGGTCATGGGGTCGGTCGTCGGCAGCACCGCGGTGACCTTGCCGGACAGGATGCGGTTCTGGACAAAGATCTCCACCGGGCTCCCCACGCGCAGCAGAAGCGCGTCTTCAGGGGTCACGGTCCCCTGGAAGCGCATCTGCGAATGGTCCACCACGCGGAACAGCGGGATGCCCGGCCCCACCACCGTGCCCGCCGTGGTGGGCGCGCGCACCACCACGCCGTTGATGGGGCTTTCCATGACGTGGTTGCCCAGGAACACGTTGCCCAGCGCCACCTGGCTGCGGGCGGCCTCCAGTTGCGCCTCCGCCAGCATCACCTGTCCCTGCGCCTGCACCCCCGCGCTCTGCGGGGCCGCGCCCTTCTCCACCAGCGGCAGCGTGCGCGTCAGCCCGTCCTGCGCCAGCGCCAGCTGGGCTTCCACCGCCTTGACCTGCGCCGCCGCGGCGCGCACCTGCGCCTGCGCCTGTTCCGTGTCCAGCGCGGCCAGCACCTGGCCCTTGCGGACCACGTCTCCCAGCTTGGCGCGGATCTCCTGCAACCGCCCGCTGGCCATAAACCCCACGTCCGCCTCCTTGAGCAGCCCCAGCGTGCCTTCCACGCGCACGGTGGGCGTCCACGTGGCGGCGGTAGGTTGGATCACCTGGCCTTCCACGCGCGCTGCCGTGGCCGCTGCCGTCATGGCCGCACGCGCCGCTGCCGCCTGCTGCGCGCGCTCCTGCTCCAGCGCCTGGCGCATGGCGGTGGTGTCCGCCAGCCGCACCCACAGCCAGCCTCCCACGCCCAGCACGGCCAGCAGTGACGCCGCCGCAATGATGGGGTTGGCGCGCGCTGGGGGCGCCACCGCCGGCTCCCGCGCCTGCGTTTCTGCGCCCCCGTTGTCCTGGGGCCTGTCCGGCGCGCGTTCCCGCGCGCCCGTCACCTGCTCAACCTGCATGGTTCACCCGGCCTTCCGATCCGGCGCCGCGGCGGGCGTCAGCCCGTCCAACAGCGCCAGGAGGCGGGGCGTTCCCAGCCCCCGCGTCACCAACCTGCTCACCTCTGACACCCAACCGGCAATGTCCGGCTTGTGCTCCGCGGTGATCACCGCCCGCGCCACCCGGTCGTACGCGCCGGCCACTGCCATGGACGCCACTTCCAGGTCCACGTCGTCACGGTACAGTCCCTGCGCCTGCCCCCAGCGCAGCCATTGCAGCGTGCTGGCGCGCGCCTTTTCAGCAAAACCGTCCACCAGGTGGCGGTAGTCCATGGACCCCGCGCCCGTGAGCACCATGCGGCACACCGCGCGGCGCTCCCACAGGAACTCAAACACCCGCTGGTCCGCCGCCGCCGCGCGCAGCAGCAGCTCCGCCGCATCCGCCAGGTCGCTTCCCTGGGGCGGCGGCATGATGGCCGCGTCCAGGTCCCGCGTGAGCGCCTCCACAATCTGCTGGAACGCCTCCTCCTTGCTCTTGAAGTGCAGGTAGAAGCTCCCCTTGGAGCGGCCCGCACGCGCGGTGATGTCCTCCACCCGCGCCCCCTCCAGCCCGTGCGCCACAAACTCAGTGACCGCCGCCGCCAACAGCTCCTCGCGCGCAAGCGGATCTCTTGGACGACCCATGGGCTCCTCAGAATGACCGGCGGGTCATCAATACGCAGAGGACCCGGGCGCGCAAGCGGCAGCGGGAGCCGCGCCGGCGCGGGCACCGTCAGCGGGCCGGCCGCAGTGGGGGTGGTGGTGGAATGGGCCTACCGCCCCCGGGTCGGGTTGGCTGGGAGTGGGGGCCGGCGTTGGCCCCCGGTTCGCTGACGACGCCCAGCACTCATGGTGGTCTGCTTCCACCCAGGCGGTTCCTCGGGCGCTGGGAACGGGCGTATGTTCCGCGCCCGCGCGTGATGCGGGATGGGAGCGCACATGAAGTTCCGGACGTTCAGGTTGGCGGTGGTGGGGGGCGGTCTGCTCGCGGCGGCGGGGCTCGTCGGGTTCTGCGCAACGCGGCCGGCGTCGTCGCAACCGCCCAAGCAGATCAAGCCGGCGCCGCAGGTCCTGGCGCCCGCGCCCCGGCCGCTGGCGGTGGCGCCCGCAGCACCGGCGGCGGCGCCGGGAGAGGCCGCGCACGTGGCGTACCTGGTGCGGACGCTGGGGCAGGCGGCCGGTTCGGACAAGCAAAAGGACGCGCTGGGAGGCGCGGGGGCCAAGGTCAACCTGTACGCGGAGAACGGCCGGTGGGCGCGCGCCAAGGTGGACCTCAACCGCAACGAAAAGTGGGACGAGAAATGGGAACTGGACGGCACCGCGGTGAAGCGCGAGGTGGCCCCGGCGGATGACGAGGCGTACTCGGTGTCATCCACCTGGAATGGGACGGCGTGGTCTGGCGCGGGCGCTGCCCCCGCCGCCGCTGCGCCGGCCGCGGTGGCCGCGCCGGCGGGGGGCCCGCGTGAGGTGGATTCCGCGGTGCTCACCGCCCTGCAGGGCGCCGTGCGCGAGAAGGTGAAGGACGCGCTGCCGGGCCGGCCGTACAAGATCAACCTGTATTCCGACGACGGGAAGCGCTTCAACCGCGCCAAGGTGGACCTCAACCGCAACGACAAGTGGGATGAGAAGTGGGAGGTGGACGCCGCCGGCACCATCACCCGTGAGGTCGCCCCGGCGGACGACGAGAAGTACGCGCAGAAGTTTGAGCTCCGGGGAGGGGCCTGGGTGGCGCGTTGACGTCGGCAGAAAACATGCGCCGGCACCGCGGGGCCGCTAGGGTGGACGCGTGACACCCGTTCTTGCCGCGGAGGATCTGCGGGTCGTGCTGGGCGGGCGCACGGTCATTGCCGGCGCCTCGCTGTCCCTGTCCGCCGGCGAGTTTGTCCTGCTGCTGGGGCGCAGCGGCACCGGCAAGAGCGTGCTCATCAAGGCGGCGCTGGGCTTCCTCCCGGTGGCCGGTGGCACCGTGCGCCTGGACGGGCAGCCGCGTGACCCCGCGCGGCAGGGCGCAGCGTTGCGGGACCGCGTGGTGCTGGTGCACCAGGCGCCCGCGCTGCTGGACGACGAGACCGCGCTCCACAATGTCGCCCTGCCGTGGTGCTGGCGGACCGGCGGATCCGCGCGCGCGGGGCGGCAGCGGGCGGCACGTGCGCTGGAGCAACTCGGCGCCGCCGCGTTGGCCCCGCGCGAGGCCGCGTCGCTGTCGGCGGGGGAACGCAAGCTGGTCTCGCTGGCCCGCGCCCTTGCGGTGGAGCCGCGTGCGGTCCTGTTGGACGAGCCCACCACCGGGCTGGACGCCGCCTCCGCCCGCCGCGTTGCGCTGGCGTGCGCCACCGTGCAGCGCGCCGGCACCGCCGTGCTGGTGGTCACCCATGACGTGCAGCCGTTCCATGACGTCGCCACGCGCGTGTGCCTGCTCCACGGCGGCCGCGTGTTGTCTGACCGCAGGGCGGCGGATGCGTGGGCGCGGCCGGATGAAGCGCTGGCGCAGTTCCTGGCCGGGGCCGTGCACGGCCCGTTGTCCCAGGGGGTGGCGGCGTGAGTGACCGCGCGCTCGAGGTGCGCGTCGGCGCATTCACGCTCGGGGCGCTGGCGCTGCTGGGCGCGCTGTACTTCGTGGTGGGCAACCCGGTGCTGGGGCCCGGGGTGAACGTGGCGGTGGACTACGCGTTCAGCGGGCCCATCAAGCCGGGCGCGTCCGTGCGCATCAGCGGGGTCACCGTGGGCCGCGTTCAGGAGGTGGAGTTCCTGGGCAACCGCCCCACGGATGCGCCGCCGGACCATCCGCTGGTGCGGCTGCACCTGTTTGTCCAGGCGCGGGCGCGGCCGCTGCTGACGGAGGGCAGCCGCTTCCACGTCACCACGCTGGGCGTGCTGGGCGAGCACTACATAGACATCCTCCCCGGCCCGGCGGGCGCGGCCCAGCTGGCTGAGGGGGCGGTGGCGCGCGGGGTGGATTCGCCGCGCACGGACCTGCTGATGGCCCGCATGGCGCAGTTGATGGACCAGGTGGGGCGCGTGCTGGACGACAACGACACGCAGCTCAAAGACCTGTTGGGCGCTGCCACCCGCCTGCTGCTGCAGGTGGACGTGATTCTCAAGGACCGGGACGTGGCGGGCCTGCTCAACGACGCGCAGGGCACCCTCACGGACATCCGCGCGCTGCTGGGCGCCACGCGCAAGGCGCTGCGGGACCCTGAGGCCATCTCGTCCATGGTGGCGGACGGGCGGGCCATGGCGCAGGAGGGGCGTGTGGTGATGGGTGACCTCAAGCAGGTGCTGACCGGCGTGAAAGGCCAGGTCCCTGAGGTGATGACCCGCGCCAACCTGGTGCTGGGCCAGGCGGAGCAACTCACCGTGCGCGTGGACGTGCTGCTGCGCGCGCTGGAGAAGTCCGGCTTGGCGGATGAAGGGAAGCTCGCGTCGCTGCTGGCGCGCGGGGAGACGGTGATGGAGCGGGCGGACAAGCTGTCCACGCGCGCGGACGCGCTGCTGCAGCGGCTGGAAAAGGGCGAAGGCACCGTGGGCAAGCTCATGAAGGACGACAAGGTCTACGAGGACCTCAAGGCGCTGCTGTCCGACCTGCGCGCCAACCCCTGGAAGCTGATGCTGCCCGGCCGCAAGAACGACTGACACGGGGGAACGCGCGGGTGCGGCCCTCGCCGTCACGCCGCCCGCCCGGTCGTGCTAGGTCAGCGCCATGAACAAGCAGGATCGCATGCGCATTGAGAGTTTTGCCTCAGCGGCCCGCCGCTGGTGTCGTCACGTGGAGAAGAGCGCGGGCGGGCCGTGCACGCGGGAGGCGCTGACGGAAACCGCCGCGCTGCTGGCGGACGTCTACCAGCGCGGCCTGCGGTTGCCGGACGTGCCCGCCGGGGTGGCGGCCGCTCCGGAGCCCGCCGCGGCGGCGCTGGCGGCTTGGCGCCCCGCCGGCTCCTGGGACCGCTACCAGGACATCTTTGACGCGTACGAGGACGACCGCGCGGTGATGAGTTCGCTGGAGCAGGACGTGCTGGACGTCTACCGCGACTTGAAGCGTGGCCTGGCGCGCGCGGCGGACCGCACCGCGGGCGCGCTGCAGGACGCCGCGTGGGACTGGCGCGCGCACTTCCTGTCCCACTGGGGCCGCCACGCGGTGGCCGCGCTGCGCGCCGTGCACCACGCGCTGGCCGCCCGCTCCTTTGACGGCGGCCCGGTCCCCGCGCGGGCGCGGACCGCGCGGTCCTGACGGCGCTTGCCGCCACGCCGCGCCCCCCGCTACGCGTGCCGCCATGGCCGCCCAGAAATCCGCTGACAAGGACGCGCTTCCCGCCGTGGCCTGGCTGTGCGGCGAAGAACGCCTGCTGGTGGACGACGCGCACGAGCGCCTGCGGGCCCGCGTGCTGGCGGTGTTGCAGGCGCCCGACTTCAACCATGACCGGGTGAGCGCGCGCGGGCTGCCGGTGGACCAGCTGGTGGGCATGTGCCGCACGCTGCCGGTGATGAGCCCGCGCCGCCTGGTGGAGGTGCGTGACGCGGAGCTGTTCCCCACCGCGGAGCACGACAAGCTGGTGGCGTACGTGAAGGAACCGGACCCCTCCTGCACGCTGATCCTGGTGGCGGACGGCAAGCCGGACATGCGGATGAAGCTGTTCAAGGAGCTCAACACGCTGGGCGTGCTCAAGCTGTTTGCCCGTCCCAGTGAGCGCGAAGTCCCCGCCTGGATCACGCAGCGCGCGCGCAAGCACGGGATCATGGTGGACGGGGGTGCGGCGGACAGCCTGGCGGCGGCCATTGGCGCGGACCTGATGCTGCTGGAGCGCGCGCTGGAGAAGCTGCGGCTGGTGGTGGGGGAGGGCGGGGTGGTCAGCGAGGACCACGTTGCCACGCACGTGGCGCAGACGCGCGTGGAGACCAGCTTCCGGATTGTGGACGCCATGTCCGCGGGCAAGATGGGGGAGGCCCTGCAGATCACTTTGGCCGTGGTGGACGCGGGTGAGCCGCCCATCCGCCTGTTGGGCGCGCTGGCGTGGGCGCAGCGCAACTCCATCCGGTTTCTGGACCGGCTGCTGGACGGCGTGCCGCTGGCGGACGCCGCGCGCGAATGCCGCATGTTCAACGCCGGCGCCGCGGAGAAGCGCGTCCGGCGCGCGGGGCGGGACGGGCTGGTGGCGGGACTGCTGGCGCTGGCTGACGCGGAACGCGCGCTGAAATCCAGCGGCGGCGCTGACGACGAAGCGGTGCTGGTGGAGCTGCTGTTCCGCCTGCGGGACGCACACGCCGGCACGCGGCCGCGCGCCGCCTGATCAGTGTGAGGGCGGCGGGATCAGCAGGCGCCGGTCACGCCAGGCCCGCAGCAGGCTCACCAGGTTGCCCAGCACCAGCAGGCTGATGAACGTGAAGAACGCGGCCGGGCGCACGGGTTGGAACGCGTGCGGCAGCATCACCAGGTGGATCTGGCGGCCCGTGACCATGACAAAGAACCCCCACGCGCCCACCGCCGCGGCCAACGCAATGCCCAACAGCGCGCCGGCGTAGCGGCTGTACAGGCTCACGCCAAACCAGCCGAGCACAAGCCCGACGAGAACGCCCTGCTCCAGCGTCATGCGGGCGGTCAGGCCTGGGGAGTGGCTGCCGGGGAGGTTGTCGGGGCCGGGGCGTCGGCGGACGTGGGCTCCGCCGGCTTGGCTTCCGCCGGCTTGATTTCCGCCGCCGGCTGGGCTTCCGCCGGCTTGGCCTCGGCGGTCTCCCCGGCTTTCACGGCCGGTGCGGCGGCCGCGCCTTCGCCCTCGCGGCGCTCGTGGCGGTGCGGGCGGTGGCGGCGTTCACGGCCTTCGCGGGGCGCGGCGTCACCGTTCTTGGGCGCGGCGTCCTTCTCGCCCTCGCGCACCTGGCGCGGGGCGCGGCGGTCGGACGGCCGCGGCGCGGCCTGGCGGCGGCGGGACGCCTCCTCGCTGGCGGCCACCATGTCCATGGCCAGCCGGGCCGCTTCCTGGTCGGAGATGTCGGCCGGCTTCTGGGAGTTGAGCGCGGCCAGCGCCAGCTCGCGGCACACGGCAAAGTACCGGCGCTGCGTCTCCTCCAGCTTGTCCTGTGCCAGCTCCAGCTTCCCATCCGTCAGCGCCAGCACCTTCTCCGCGTTCACCGCGCGCTTGTAGAACCGGCGCAGCTCGTCGACGACGGGGGCCTCCAGCTTGGCCACGTCCACCCTGGCGCCGGGAACGGTGCGCGGCTCCGGCTTCTCCTCCGGCGCGGGGGCCGGCGCGGCGGCGGGCGCCGCCTCCTTCTGCTCGGCGCGCTGCACCCGGCGGCGCAGTTCATCCATCTCCTTCTGCATCTCGTGGCGCACCGCCTGGCGGGCGTCCGCCAGCTTGGCTTCCAGCTCCTTTTCCGCCGCCGCCGCGCGCCGCTCCGCCGCCTCCACCGCGGACGAAAACCGCGCCATCACCACGGGGTCCGGTGTGCTGGGGGCCTTGGCCGCGCCGGCCGGCTCGCCCTTGCCGTCCTTCTTGCGCGCCTTGGCGGCGCGGTCACGCGCCTCCTCCACCTGGGCCGCCTTGCGCTTCACCTCGTCACGCGCGTGGTTGAGTTCCTCCTGCGCGGCGGTCAGGCGCTTCTCCAGGTCCTCCAGCCTCCCGGTGGCCTGTCCGCGCGCGCGGTCCGCATTGGACGCACGCAGGAACATCACCACCGTCACCAGCACGGACAGCACCAGCATCAAACCCAGGAATGACGTCATAAGAGCCACCATCGCTGCGGCGCGCGCCCGTGGGCGCGCGCGGGAAAACGGGACACAAACCACCGGACCGCGGGCCCCATGCCCGCGCGGGGGCGCTTGCCCTAGCACAGCCGCTGCCGCTGCCCCACCCCAGCACGGGCATTCAGCGCAGCTGGACGCGGAGGTTGGTATTGTCAACCTGGGTGATGGCCAGTTCCAGCGTGTACGGGCAGTGCTCCGCGCCGCCCTGGAAGTCCCCGGTCTGCAGCCCGCGGGCAAACAGCGTCCCCCCCAGCCGGCCGGCGGTACCGGGGACCAGGAGGATATGTGCGCGCTGGTCCTCCACCACCACGTCCGCCACCATGCCCACGTTGGTCTCAATGGCCGGGGACGCGGTGAGCCGCTCGCCGTGATCCGCCAGGAGCACCAGGTGCACGCGGGCGTCGTCGTCCGCCAGGCGCTCACCCCAGGCCTGCCGCAGCGTCTGCCGGCCCTGCTCCGTGGGATCCGCGTTGCAGGGGGCGGGATGGGTGGCCAGCTCCGGGCAACCGGTGGCGGCCAGCAGCAGCAGCAGCGGCGGGAGGGCGCGGGCCATGCGCACGGCAGCCTAGCCTCCACTCGGAGCGCGCCGCCACCCGCGCTCCACGCGCCCGTGCTGTGCTCAGGCGCCTTGTGGTATCGGGGTCCGTCTCAGCCATGGGAGGAGAGGCGCATGCGTCGTACTGCCGCCGGGGTTGTGTTCGCGTTGGTCATGGTGGGCCTGTCCCAGGACGCCGCGGCCAAGAGGCCTCCCAAGAACGCGCCCCCGCCCGCGCCGGCTCCCGCCCCGGCAGCACCCGAAGCCCCCCCACCCCCCGCTCCCGCCCCGGCCACCCCCGCGCCGGCCGCAGCGCCCGCCACACCCGCCGC
>JACRCW010000092.1 GCA_016218805.1 Deltaproteobacteria bacterium
CCCCCCCCCGCCCCCCCCCCCCGGGGGCCGCCCCGCCTCCCCCCGCAAGGGGGGAGGCAACGCGTTACACCGTGGTGAACAGCGCGGCGGGGATGAGCGGGCTGGGCGGCCGGTGCACCGTGAACCACAACTGGTGCGCCGCCCGCGTGGCGCCAATATGCAGTGCATGCCGTGATTCCACGGAATCCGCGTAGCTGGCCGCGTCCGTCCCCGCCAACACCACGTAGTCGTATTCCAGGCCTTTGATCTGGGTGACATCCGTGACGTCAATACCAGGCGTGAAGGTGAAGTCCTGCCGGCTCACGCGGCGCAGGTGCGGGACCTCCGCGCGCGCCAGCGCTTCGTAATAGGCGTCCGCCTGCGCGGCATAGCGCGTAATCAACGCCACGTTGGCGGACCGCTCACGGCCCATCACGCCCCGCAGCGCCTCGGCCAGGAACGCCACTTCCTCCCCCATCTCCGCAAACCGAAAACCCTCCACCGGAGCGCCGTGCCGCGGCGCGCGCGGCGGGTCCGGGTCCGCCAGCGGACCCAGGATGGCGCGGGCCACCTGGGTGACCTCCGCCGTGGAGCGATAGGCCACTTTCAGCGTGCTCACATCCACCGTGGGAATGCGCAGTTTTTCCAGCAGCCCGGTCCACGTGTCAAAGCCGTTGTCAAACACCAGCCGCTGCGCCGTGTCCCCCGCCAGCGTGATGCTCTGGTGGCGCGTGGCATCCGCCAGCACCTGGATGTCCAACGCGGACAGGTCCTGCGCCTCGTCCACCGCCACGTGATCGTATTCCACCAGGTTCCCGCCGGGCGGCAGCAGCCCGCCGCGCAGCAGCTGGTGGTAGCGGACCAGGATCGCCTCGTCGTGCGGGTCCAGGCGCTCGGCCGGGTCCATCTCGTCGTCACCGCGGGCGTCCACCGGCGTGCGCGCGTCCGGGTCAATGTCTGAAAGGTCCTCGCGCTCGGTGGCCTGGCGCGCCACCCAATCCACCATGGCGGTGATGTGCTCGGCGCGGAACTGGCCGGGGGCGTCACGCTCCAGCACGCGCGTGAGCAGCGCCCGGTCGGACAGGGCCTCCTGCAGGTCATCCAGCGGCTGGTCCAGCGCGCGCCCCAACTCCCGCATCCACCCGTGCAGCCGGTCCTGCACGGGCTGGGTGGCGCCGCCGCCGTGGAGGAACCGGGACAGCGCCACGTGCCGCGCGTGCAGCGTGCGGCCGCCGCCGTCCCAGCGCGTCACCGCCGCCTCGCCGCCGCGCAGGCCGGCACACAGGTCCACCAGTTCTTCGCGCAGGGCGGCGGTGCGCTGCTCCACCGCGGCTTCCAGGATCTTCAGCATGGCGGGGTGCTTCTTGAGGCGCGCCACGGCGTCCGGGCAGTACTCCATGCGCGGGCGCCGCAGGCCGGGGAACAGCGCCGTGCGCGCGCGGTGCAGGAACTCCTCCACCGTCATCACCGGCACCTGCGCCACGTCCAGGGACGGCAGCACGCGGCCAATGTACGCCACCAGCTGCTTCTGGCTCACCAGCACGCGCATGTGCTTCTGGCGGAACCGCTCAGGCCGCGCAAAGTGCAGGAACGCCACGCGGTGCAACATGACGGTGGTCTTGCCGCTGCCCGCCCCGCCCTGCAGGACCACGACGCCGGTCTCCGGCCGCGTAATGAGATCAAACTGGGGCTTGTCAATGAGCGCGGCAATCTCCGGCAGGCGCTTGTCCTCGCGCAGGGTCTCCTCGCCGCCCAGGCCCAGCCTGGCCTTCTGCCGCTTCTGGAAGCTGCCGCCCTGGTGCGCGGCCTGTTCGCGCGGCGGGCGCACGGCCGCGCCCGCGCCCCCGTGGAGTTCCGGTCCCTCCAGCGGGTCCAGCACAAACCAGGTGTCCTTGGCGTCACATATCAACGTGCCTGACGGCGTGCGCACGCGCGTGAGCCGCCCGTCCTGGATGGACACCGTGCGGCGCGCCAGCACGGTCCCCTCGGTGGTGCGGTCGCCGAATTCCTCCTCGTACGCGTCGCCCTCGTCGTAGCGGTAGTAGATGCGGCTCACCGGTGCGTTGCGCCAGTCCACCACGGTGATGCCCGCCGCCGCGTCAATGAAGGAGCGTTTCCCAACGAGCACGTCACGCACGCGGCCGCGTTCAGACAGCTTGAGGTGCGCAAAGTACGGCGAGCGCGGGTTGGCCGGCAGCGCCGCGCCCATGCCGCGCTGGCTGCGGATGGCCTGGGCCTGCAGCATCTGGTCAATGAGCGCGGGCAGGTCCTCCAGGCGCGCCTCGGAGGCCTGGTCACGCAGGTCCAGCAGCTCACGGTCGTAGTCGCCGCGGGTGGTGGGCCCCAGGTCCAGCGTGGCCAGCTGAACCTGCACGCGGGCAAGCAGCCGCCGTTCCTCCTCAAGGACGGGCCAGAGCGGGTGGTCAGGGGCCAGCGGCGTAGGCATGGGGGGAGGCCTTCTAGCGATCAGCGCCGCGCTTGACGAGGGTCCCGGCGGGACCCATGAAAGAGCCCGTGGACGAGAACCGCTACACGCTCACCGAGCACCTCTCCGAGTTGCGGACCCGCCTGGGCAAGGGCCTGCTGGCCGCGGTGGTGTGCGGCGTGGCCTCGCTGGCGCTGTCCGACGACATCTTTGCCCTGATGAGCCGGCCGCTGCAGGACGCGCTGCCGCCGGGCAGCAAGTTCGTGGTGGTGAGCCCGCTTGAATACGTGATGACCACGCTGGAGATTGCGTTGACCTTTGGGCTGGTCATCGCATCGCCGTACGTGCTGTACCAGCTGTGGGCGTTCATTGCGCCCGGCCTGTACGCGACGGAGCAGCGCCTGGTGCGCGTGCTGGTGCTCAGCGCGTGCAGCTGCTTCCTGCTGGGCGCGGCGTTCTGTTACGTCGTGGTCTTCCCGTTCATGGTGAAGTTCCTTGTGGACATGACGCCGCCGGAAATCTCCGGGATGTACAGCGTCAACATCTACTTCGGGTTCTTTCTCAAGTTCATGCTGGGCTTTGGGCTGGCCTTTGAGCTGCCCGTGGCCATTGTGCTGCTGTGCTGGCTGGGCGTGCTGGACCCGGCAGCGCTGGCGCGGGGGCGGAAGTACGCGGTGGTGCTGGCCTTTGTGGCGGCCGCGGTGCTCACGCCCACCACGGACCCCTACACGCAGTCCCTGATGGCCCTGCCGCTCATCCTCCTTTACGAGGTGGGCGTGCAGGTGTCCAAGCTCGTCGGGAAGCGGGACAAGCCGGCCGCGGAGGCCACCGCGCTGGCGCCCGCCGCTCCGTCGGGCCCGGCCCCCAAGAGCACCTGAAAAACATGCTGCGCGGGCCGGGGCGGCTGTACTAGATTGGGCGGTCCCCCGTAACGCCGGGCAGGACCGGCGGGAGCCCATCCGTGACGACCCCGAACTACGAGACCATGGCCCACAACAAGAAGGCCAACGTGCGGCTGCGCGTGGCCGCTGAGGCACCACTGGCGCTGGTGCAGACGCTGCTGGCGGACCCCAACAAGCGCGTGAAGCGTGCGGCCGAAAAGCGGGTGAAGGAAGGCAAATGATGCCGGCCGGGGGCCTCCACGACGCCGTGGAATCACTCCGCCAGGGAGGCGTGGTCGCCTATCCGACGGAGACGCTGTACGCGCTGGCGGTGGACATCCGCCGCGCGGACGCCGTGGAACGCCTCCGGAACGTGAAGTCACGCGAAGCGCACAAGCCCCTGGCGCTGCTGGTGGCGGACCCCGCGCAAATCCTGGCGCTGGTGGGCGAGGTCTCGCCGCTGGCGGACCTGCTGATGCGCACCTTCTGGCCCGGTCCACTGACGCTGGTGTTCAACGCGGCACCCGGCCTGCCGCCCGGCATCACGGCGGAGACGGGCACGGTGGCCGTGCGCTGCAGTTCGCACCCTGTGGCCCGCGCGCTGGCGCAGGGCCTGGGCGGCGCCATCACGGCCACGGGCTGCAACCGCCTGGGCGGCCGCGCGGCGCGCACCAGCGGTGACGTGGACCCCATGCTGCGGGAACAGCTGGGCGCCGTGCTGGAAGGTGAGCCGGCCCCCTCCGGCGTGGCGTGCAGCATTGTGGATGCGCGCCTGGGGACCCCCGTCATTGTGCGCGAAGGCGCCATCAAGGCGGACGTCCTGCAGCGCGTGTGGGCCTGACCGCGCCTGTTCACCAGACCCCGGGAACCAGCCGCCAGCGCGTGGTGGCCGCGGGCAGCCGGACCCCAGGAGAGAGGTCGTGGCGCTGCCGGGCGCGGTTCCATGAGAATGGGCGTCGAACGACACAGCCGTCACCGCCGCGGTCACGTCAAGCAGGCACAAACGACCGCGGCCGCGGGCCCGTGAAGGCACCCGCGGCCGCGGCCGGGCGTGGGAGGTTGTTGCGGTCAGCGGCTCACGGGCCGGTGCCGGGCGCCGGACCCGCGTCCTGGCCGCCAATGGTGGCGCAGCCCGCGTAGGTGGACGTGCAGGGCGCCATGCAGCCCTGGTCGTAGCAGGGCGGGCACTCGGTGGCGTACACCGGGGAGCACAGGTCGTGGTCCAGCGCGCACTCGGTCTCGGTCAGGCGGCTGCAGGGATCTTCGGCCACGCACACAAACGCGGTGGTGCACTCCGGCGCCGGCGGCTGGCAGTTGGGGTCGCCGGCGGGGCACGCGCAGCCACCGCCCATGCAGAACGTCTGCTCCTGGCAGGTCTCGCCCGCGGCGCAACCGGCGGTGCGGCAGTCCTGCGCGTCAGGCACGCACTGCGCTGTCACCTCGCAGGGGGGCATGGCGCAGCGGCAATCCGGGGAATCCGCCGGGCAATCACACGCAATGGCGGGGCAGGCCTCAAACACCTGGCAGGTCTCGCCAAACCCGCAACCGGTGGTGCGGCAGTCCTGCACGTCGGGCACGCACTGCGCGTACACCTCGCAGGTGGGCATGGGGCAGGTGCAGTCGGTGGAGCCGTCCACGCAGTCGCAGCCGATCTCGGGGCAGGCCTCGAACACCTGGCAGGACTCGCCGTACCCGCAGCCGGTGGTGCGGCAGTCGTTGGTCGACGGGACGCAGACCGCGGTCTCGCTGCACTGCGCGGCGCAGGCGCACGCGCCGGCATCGGGGTCAACCGGGCAGTCGCACGGCAGCGGGATGCACTCGCTCTGGACCTGGCACTCCTCGCCCCAGCCGCAACCGGACACGCGGCAGTCTTGAGGCACGCACTGGAACACGCAGTCCATGTTGGGCTCGCAGGCGCGGCAGGTGTAACCCGGGCCGCAGTCCGCCGCGAAGCAGGCCTCATTGGTGGTGCAGGTCCCGCCGAGGCACACCTGGCCGGCGCCGCAGTCCACGTCGACACGGCACTCGGTCCAGCCGCAGCAGTAGGAAGGCAGCGTGCCGTCCGCCGGGCCGCGGCAGTTGCCCCACTGGTCGTTCCAGGCGCCCCAGCATTCGTCCTGCACCACGCACCGGCCCAGGCACACCGCGGGGCACGCCGTGTCACCGCCGTTGGAATCCACCGGGCAGGCGCTCTCGCAGTAGTTCACCATGTCACACACCTGGCCGGCGCGGCAGTCCGCGTCAGACCAGCAGGACTCCACCGGCGGAGGCTGTGAGCCGCAGTACACGCCGTCATCCGCCTGGGTGCAGCACTGGAAGGCCGCGTCGGGAGACGGGGAGCGCTCACCCGTGGCGGGGACCGGCTCGCCGCCCTCAAAGTACACGGGCACGCAGCCCGCGGTGTCCTGGCACTGGCTGATGTCAAAGATGGCGTCGCAGGAGCCGGGCAGGCATTCGCAGGTGGGGCAGCCGGTGGGGTCCGCGCGGAAGCCCGCGGCGCAGCGCGCGTCACACGCAATGGCCGGGCACACGTTGCCGCCCGACGAGGAGGTGGAGCCGCCGCCGCCCTGGCACGCACAGCTGGGGCAGCCGTCGGCGCCCGTGGCAAAGCCGCGCTCGCAGTACAGGTCGCACAGGACCTCAGGACACGCTTGCCCGCCCGATGACGAGCCCCCTGATGAGCTGGCCTGCCCCGAGCTGCCGCCCGATGACGTGCTGCCCTGGTGCTCGTCCTCGCCGGGGCCGCAGCCCAGGACCATCCCCAACGCCATCACGCCCCACAGAGCCTTCTTCATTGTCATCCCTCGCCGAACCCGCCGGTGCGCCATGCACGGCGGAACGGGCAGCCACTCATCAAGGGGCGTGCCGGGGAGGCGCCGGGCGGTGAAACTGTGTGATTACAGCGTGTTGCAAATGACCGCGCCCGTGGCCCACCGGGAGATTCCCGTCAGGTGGGCGGAGGTGACCACGGAAATCTGAGCGTGACCGAGGCCACCGCAAGCACGGCGGTGCCCAGCAGCAGGGTGGACAGCACCGCGGTGACCCACGTGTCCGCCACGCCGGGAAGGACCGCGGGGAACACCAGTGACGCGTTCATCAGCACGACGAGCAGCAGGTAGGCCGCTGCCAGCACCGGGTGCGGCGGGCGCGGCAACACCCGCTGCGCCAGCGAACACAACACGGGGCCCAGCACCATCAGGTGGATGCCCGCAATGCGCCACGGGTACGCGTGCAACGCGGGAATGGGTGCAGACACGGCCACGGAGATGGGCAGGCTCAGCCAGATGAGGCGCATCACGGGGCTGAGCCGCCCGCGCCCCAGCGCGAGCACGCACCAGGACGCGAAGGCAAGCGGGAACATCACGCCCAGCGGCCCCACGACGTGTGGGAACACCAGAAAGGCGGACGCGCCGACGGCGAGGACCACGTGCAGCCAGGTGGGATCCCGCCGCGGGAGGCCCAGCCCCTGCCACGCCGCGGGGATGAAGACGGTGAACAGCAGGATGGCAATGAACAGGTGCGCCAGGTCCCGCGCCAGCGCGAAGTCACGCGGCGCGGTGACGCCGATGAACGGCACCAGCACCGCGCCCAGTGCAAGCCCCCACGGGGCCGTGTCCGTCCAGCGCGGCGGCAGGTGTGCGCGCAGGTGGCGCCACCCGCCGTGCAACCAGAACAGCGCAATGAGCGTGGACAGCGCGATGGTGGGCACGCGATAGCCGATCACCGCGAACAGCGCGGTGGCCGCGGCAGCGCATGCGGCGTAGAGGTGCACCGCGCGGGATGAGGGGGCGAGGCCGTCCACGCGGACAACCGTCCACCACGCCATGGTGAGCGCACCGTAGTAGCCCGCGTGGCTGTGCGCATGGCGCAGATTCTGGAAGTCCGCGCCCTGTCCGGTGAGCCACCCCGTGACAAACTCCCAGCGCATGATGACCCCGAGCCCCATGGTGACGACGAGGAACCCGAGCGCGTAGACCCGCAGGCTCACCCGCCACCTCCCGCCGCGTGGGGGAGGTTGCCGAGACCAGGGGGCGCGCCCAGTGCTTCAAGGATGAGAGCGACCACCGCGTCCAGCTCCGTGTTCACCTGGTGGTTCCAGAAGCGCAGCACCCGGAATCCCTGGGATTGCAGCCAGGCGGTGCGCTCGGAGTCGTACGGGTGGCGCGCCACGTGCTGGCTCCCGTCCAGCTCAACAATCAACCGCCGCTCAAGGCACGCGAAATCCGCGATGAAAGGCCCGATCACCGCCTGGCGGCGGAACACCGCCCCGCCCACGCGCCGACCACCCCGCAACGCACGCCACAACAGCCGCTCTTCGGGCGTGAGGTTGCGCCGCAGCGCGCGGGCGCGGTCACGCATGGTTGTTGCGGCCCGCTTCATCCCACCCCCCACCCGCCTCGGCGCCTGCGGCGCCTCGGCGACCTCCCCCACAAGGGGGGAGGCGACGCAGCTCGGCGCGTGGCGACGCAGCTCGGCGCGTGGCGACGCGGGTTGGCGCGTGGCGACGCAGCTCGGCGCGTGGCGACGCGGGTTGGCGCGTGGCGACGCAGCTCGGCGCGTGGCGACGCGGGTTGGCGCGGGCCAACGCGGCGGGCGCCCTGGTGACCCAATTGGTGCCGCGCGAGACAGTGCTACACCGGTTCAAAGCGCGCGGTGAAGTGACGCAGCACTTTGGGGGAATACGTGAACTTCCAGCCGCGCAGCTTCTCCCGTCGGCGGAACGCCTCCAACACCACCTCCGCCACAAAGTCGATGTGCGACTGCGTGTACACCCGCCGCGGAATGGCCAGCCGCACCAGATCCATGGGCGGCGGTACCTCCGTCCCGTCCGGCTTCAACCCAAACATCACCGTCCCAATCTCCACCGCCCGCACCCCACCCAGCGTGTACAACTCGTTGCACACCGAAATGCCCGGATACTGCGCCGGCGGTACATGCGGCAGGAACGCCCGCGCGTCGATATACACCGCGTGCCCGCCCGTCGGCTTGATGAACGGCACCCCCGCCGCATCCAGCCGCTCGCCCAGGTACTCCGTGGACCGGATCCGGTAGCGCAGGTACGCCTCGTCCGTGACCTCCTCCAACCCCTGCGCAATCGCCTCCAGATCGTAACCGGCCAGGCCGCCGTACGTGGGGAAACCCTCGGTCAGGATCAGCAGGTTGCGGCACCGTTCCGCCAGATCGTCGTCGTTCATCGCCAGAAAGCCGCCAATGTTCGCCAGCCCGTCCTTCTTGGCGCTCATGGTGCAACCGTCCGCCATGGAGAACATCTGCTCCGCAATGGCCCGCGGAGACCGGTCTGCCTGCCCCGGCTCCCGCTGCTTGATGAACCACGCGTTCTCAGCAAACCGGCACGCATCAATGAACAACGGCTTGTGGTACTTGCTACAAAGCGCGCGAATACCGCGGACGTTCTCCAGGCTCACCGGCTGCCCGCCGCCGGAATTGTTGGTCACCGTCACCATCACCAGCGGCACCTTGTCCCCGCGCTCCTTGAGCACGTTCTCCAGGCGCCCCAGGTCCATGTTCCCCTTGAACGGGTGCACCAGCGACGGGACCTTGCCCTCCGGGATGACCAGGTCCAGCGCTTCGGCGCCCTCCACCTCAATGTTGGCGCGCGTGGTGTCAAAGTGCGTGTTGTTGGGCACCACGTCCCCAGGCTTGAGGATGGTGTGAAACAGGATGCGCTCCGCCGCGCGCCCCTGGTGCGTGGGGATGACGTGCTTGAGGTGCGTGAGCTTCTGCACCACGTCGCGGAAGCGGTAGAAGCTCCGGCTGCCCGCGTAGCTTTCATCCCCCTGCATGAGCGCACCCCACTGCGCCGCGGACATGGCGCCCGTGCCGGAGTCCGTCAGCAGGTCAATCAGCACATCCTCCGCGTGCAGCAGGAACACGTTGTGCCCCGCTTCCTGGATGGCCTTGCGGCGCTGCTCCTCCGTCGTGGTGCGGATGGCTTCAACGCTCTTGATGCGGAACGGCTCAATGATGGTGTGGAAGTTCATGGGCGCGCTCCCTAGCAGTGCAGCCCGGAGCCGCGAAGTACGGCAACGGGCGGAGGGATCGCGCAGGTCTTTCGCGTTTTTCAGCCACCGGCCAGTTTGCGGCGCTCATCCGCCCACCACTTCTCCCACTTCTTCACGGCGGTCTCGCGGTCACGCCTGGGGGAGTCCGCGTCAAACCCAAACGTGTCCTGCGTCAGGGACGCCAGCTCCGCGCCGGCGCGGGCGCGCACCTCAACGTCCCCGTCCTTGAGCGCGTCAATGAGCCACTCAATGCGGGAGCGCATCTTGTTTTTTTCCCACCAGGCAATCCATTTCTTCTCGTTGGTGCCGTAGCTCTGCAGGGTGATGGCGTGGAGTGCCTGGGCGGCCTCACCGGCTATCTCCGGCTCCTTGGCGCGCAGTGACCCGATGATGGCGGGGATGCTGCCGACGTCACGGAAGCGGCCCAGGAAGTGGATGGCCCGGCGGCGGCCCTCGGGGACCACGGAGTTCACGCGCGTGCGCAGGTGCCGCAGCACCTGGTCAAAGGCCGGCTCGGCCACGTACGCGCTCAGAGCGTCCCCGGCCAGCTTGCGGATCCGCGGTTCATCGTCGTGCAGGCGGCGCTGCAGGAACGGGATGCTGCCGGGGTGGTAGGTGCGCGCCAGCAGCAACGTGGCGAAATACCGGTGGGCCGGGAAGCGGCTGTCCAGGTGCGGCACCGCCACCTGCAACCCCAACCCGCCCATGCGGCCCAGCAGGTCCAGCAGCGGGCTGAGCGTGGACGGATCCGGCGGGTTGGGCTCACCGCCAAACGGATCCCAACTGACCTTGCCGGGGAACGCGCCGGTGAGCGCCGGCAGCGCGGCCTCGCCCAGTTCCATGAGTTTCTGCTGCGCCACGCTGACGCGTTCCGGCTCGCCGGAGAGCAGTGCCTCGGTCCACGCCTTGGGCGGATCCACCAGCGGCTCCGGGGGCGCCACCGGTGGTGCCTCCAGCACGGGGGCTTCCTCAGACCACTCGTTGGCGGGCGGTGAAACCGCGGGAACCTCGTCGTGCACGGGTGCGCGGCGGGGCAGCGGCGGCGGCGTGGAGCGGTCACGGAGCTGTTGCGCCTCCGCCTGTTGGGCGGCTTCAAGCACCACCGCTTCCCAACCGGGCTTCTTCTCCTCCGCGTCCTCGTCGTCCTGCTCCTGGTCCGCAAACGCCTTGTACCCGGCCTCCAGGGACTCGCCGCCCTGCTTGCCGCTCTCAATGGTGTCCTTGAGCGCCGCGGCAAACGCGCTGGCATTGGCCGGCTCGCCAATCTCACCAAAGACAACCACCTCCTCGCCCGGGCGGCGCGGCTCCTCCTCCTCGTCATCTTCCGGCAGCGGCTGGTAGGCCACGGGGGGCCCCTGGAGCGTGCCGGCCTGCTCCGCCGCCTGGGTGATGCCGGCATGCCAGTCCCCGGCTCCCTCCGCCGTCTTGAACGCGGGCCCCGCCGGCGCAGCGGGCGCCGCGGCCTCCGCCGGCGGCGCGGCGTCTGAATGCGCCAGCAGCGCGGCGGACATCGCGTCGTTCCACGTGGTGTCCTCGCCCAGGCGGGTCTCCGCGGCCTTGGCGGCATCTTCCGCTCCGTCCTCCTCCTCGTCGTCGTCATCCTCACCGGCGCGGATGCGCGCCAGCGCGCGCGCGGCCAGGGCAGCCGCTTCCGGGGACATGGTGGAACTGGGCGGCACCACCACCGCCTCCACGCGCTCCACGGGGGGGACCTCACCCACCTCCAGCGGGACTTCGTCAGGGGGCGCCGCGGCACCCGGGCCAAACATCATGTCCGAGTTGGCAACCGCCGGCTCCTCCGACGGGGGCGGCGGCGCTTCCGGGGCCGGGGTGGCGGCGGGGACCACCGCGGGGGAGACGTCCGCCGGGACGGGCGCCTCGGCCACACCCTCGTCGGGAGGCGTCACCGGAGTCACGGGAATGGCCACCGTGTCGCCGGGCGGCACATGGGGCGCCGCGGGCTCACGGAACAGGATCTGCGTGTTGGCGGTGAGCGGCTCGTCGGCAAACGGGTTGGCCGCGAGTGCAGGCGCCGGCGGCTGGAACAGGATCTGCGTGTTGGCGGTGGCCGGCTCGTCGTCAAACGGCGTGGGCGGGGCGGGAGCGGGCGGCGCAACGGGCTCCGGCGGGGCCGGCGGCGGCGGGGGCTCGTGCACCGCACCGGGCCGATCCACGACCCAGGCCTCGGCGGTCGGTTCGCGCGCGACGGCGGGCGGCTCGGCCGCCGGCGCCACGCCGGGTCCGGTGGCCACCCACGCCTCCACGGCGGGCGGCTCCGGCGCCGGGACGGCACCCGCGTCCGTGGTGCGGGCCAGGGCGTCATGCAGGGCCGCCGCCGTCACGGCCAGCTGCTGGGCCGGTGTCTCCACGGCCGGTTCCGGAGCCGCGGGCGCTTCCGCCACGGGCGCCGCCAGCGTGCGCGCGCGGCGTTCCCGGATCAGGTTCTCAAACGCCAGCCCCACGCGTGAGGCGAACGCCAGCACGTCCGACGCCTGCTTGGTGCGGATGGGCTGCGGGCCGTTGTCACCGTACAGGACAGCCACCACGCGGCCGCTGACCAGGATGGGCTGCAGCAGCATGGAGCGCGGCTGCCCGCGCCCCAGCCGGTCCGGCAGTGACGCTCCCGGGCGGGACGAGGCCTCGGCCTTGCCCAGCGACGGGGCGCGCGTCTCAACCACCGTGCGCAGCGGGGAGCGCTCGTCCAGCGGGAAGCGGACGCCCTTGCCCGGCGGCGCCTCGCCTGCCGCCGCGGACCGCAGGCGCGCCGCCCACACCACCGCCTGCCCGCGCAACACGCCCAGGAACGCCGCGCACGCAAACGTCTGGGCCGCGAAGCGCAGCGTGATGTCCACGATCCCGTCCCGGTCCTGCGCGCTGGTCAAGTGGGCCAGCGCCTCCACGAGGTCCATGGGCGGCGCGGGCTTCTCCGGCTCCGGCGCGGGGACCGGGGCCGCCGGCGCGGGGGCCGCGGAGGGCATGATCACGTCGCCGGAGAAGGGTGCGGTGGGCTCCACCACGACGGTACCGCCGGCGTCGGGGGCCGCTTCTGGGACGGGCGGCGGCTCCGGCTCCGGCGGGCGGGACTGCGCCCGGGAGATCAGCGCCTGCTGCAACTCGTCAAAGCGCGGGTCCGGTTCCACGCCGTATTGCGAGCGCAGCACCAGCCGCAGGCGGTGTTCCGTGGTGACGTGCGGCAGCACCGGGCGGCCGATGGAGGCGGCAAGCTGCGCCAGGCCGTCAACGTCCACCGGCGCGGTGGTGGCAATCCACACGCCCTCCGCGGACACGCCAAAGGGCGCCACCAGGTAGGAGGCCGCCAGCGTGCCCGGGATGGCCGCCACGGCGTTGGGGTCAGCCTGTTCCAGCCACCCGGCACCACACACCGGGTAGCCTGCCCACCGCGCCAGGACCTCGGCCATGCTGGCTTCGTCGGCAACGCTCAGTTCCAGCAGCGCGGTGTCAAGCCAACCGCCATACACGACCTGCCGGTCCAGCGCGGTGGCCAGCGTGTCGCGCGACAGCATCCCGCCGCGCAGCAGGAAGGCACCAAGGGTCTCCATCGGCGTCGTCGGACCGTAGGTGGGACATGCGGGCGGGGTCAAACATCTCGCCGGGCCGGCGGCCGTTGCCGCACGCTTTGCCGGGAGGCCGGTGCATCTGCCATGCGACGGAGCGCATGACTGCGCTTCTGGCCGGGGCCATTGCCCTCGGCGCCAACCTTGGGGAACCACGCCGGACACTGGCCGGAACGCGCCGCTCCGTCGGTGCGCGGCTGCAGCGCTGGGGCTGCCAGGACCTGTCATGGAGCCGCCTGTGGCGGACCCAACCGGTGGGGCCGCCCCAGCCGGCCTACCTCAACGCCGCGGTGACGTTTGCCGCGCCGGCCTCTCTGGACGCCGCCCTGCTGCTGGCGTTTCTGCTGGACGAGGAACGCGCGTACGGGCGCGTGCGGTTGGAGCGCTGGGGACCGCGCACGCTGGACCTGGACCTGCTGTACCTGGGGGAGACGCGCCTGCAGACGCTGGACCTCACCCTGCCCCACCCCCGCGCCCACGAACGCGCGTTTGTGTTGTGGCCGCTGCTGGACGCGGACCCGGGTGCGGTGCTGCCCGGTCACGGCGCGGTGGCACCGCTGGCGCGCGCGCTGGGCCAAACGGGCGTGGAACCGCTGACCGCCGTGGGGGAACCCTGGTAGCGCTTGGGCCACACAGGCCGGTCACACCGAATCACGCGTGAGGGTTCAACCCGCGGCGACGTTTCCCGGCGTTCACCCGGCGGTGGGGGCGCTGGGCGGCGCGGCACGCGCGCACAAATGCCGGCCCAATGCGCGGTCAAACTTGCCAGTATGGTTGATGAGCCATTCCGACAGGAGGCGGTTGGCGCTGAGCTGGGTGCTCAGGCCGGGGCCGGCCGTGGCCGCCTGGTGTTTGAGCTCCGCCAGGGCGTGAACAAACCCGTCATGTTGTGCCTTGTGCTCCTGATAGTGCGGATACGCCGTGGCCTTCATGTGCCGCTCTTCCGCCCCAAAGTGCACCACCACGTATTCTTCCAGGAACACCAGGAGCGCCCGCAGTTCCTGGGCGCTCTTGCCCGTGCGGCACGCGTCAAAGATGCGGTTGATGCGGGCAATGAACTCCATGTGTTGGTGGTCAATCTCCGCCACGCCGGTTTCCAAGCTATCATTCCATTGCAGCGCCATGTGCGTCTCCGGAAGCAAAGCGCGTCAAACCGTATCATGTCATTGTCGCGGTTTCACCTTGATCAACCGTGACGTCCGGGTGATTGCGTGATGACGACACGACGTGCGGCAATCATGCGCTTTTGCTGCCGCCACCTGTGGCACAAAGCCACGGATTGCCCGGGCGCAGACGAAACGCAATGAAATAGACCATGGATGGTCTCAGAAATGAGACATGCAAGCGGGGTCCGCCGTGGAGGGTTGCCCGCTGTGCCATGTTGCCGGCAGTGCAGGCGAATCATGAGCCAATGGAAGCAGCCCCCCGCGTAATTCGCCGCAACGGCCCATTGTGCGCCGTTCCTTTCACGGGCGTTCAGCGGAGGAGTTCCTCATGGCAGGCATGAGTCGGCGTGTTTCATGGTTGTTGGTGTCCGCGTCCTTGGCCGTCTGTTCGGCAGGCTGTGGCGGCTGTGGCGGCGGCCCTGGAGCGGGGGAAGAGGGCGGAAGCAGCGGTGATGCCGGCCAGGCATCCAGTTCCAGCAGTGGCGGCGTCGCGGTCAGCAGCAGCGGAGGCTCGGGTGCCACCGCGTCCTCCGGAGGGGCGCTGTCTGGCAGCGGTACCGGTGGCTCGTCGGGCGCGGCCCAGTCAGGCTCCAGCGCAGCGGGGCCATCCTCGTCGCTGCCAGCGTCATCCTCCGTGGGTGGGGCCTCGTCCCTGGTGGCCGGGTCATCCTCGGCGGCCCCACCGGCCAGCTCCGCGGCACCTTCCAGCAGCGCCCCGGCGGATCCGGTTCCCGTGGTGGCGCTCACCTCTCCTGCCCATGACGGCACCACCTTCACGGCGCCCATTGCGCTCAACAGCACGGTCACCTTCGTTGCCACCATCACGGACAACGCCGCCATCAATTCCGCGGGCGTGTCCTGGACGGTGACGCCGCCCGGCGGCAGCCCCAGCACGCCGTCCGGCGGTGCGCTCGCGGGCAACCAGGCGTCCTACCAGGCACTCCTCAACGTGGCGGGGGCCTGGACCATCCGCGTCAGCTACTCGGATGGTTTCAACGCGCCGGTTTCCGCGCAGGCGGTGGCGCAGGTCCACGCGGACCTCCCGCCGCAGCTTGCCTGGATCTCCCCCGCCAACGACGGTGCGCGCGTCACCGGCGCACGGCGCGTGGGCAGCCAGTTGCTCTTCCAGGCCAGCCTCTCCGATGACGCGGCGCTGTTGCCGCAAAACGCAACCTGGAGCCACCGCGACCCCGGCGGCACCACCGCCACGTCCCAGGGCGTGTTTGTGGGGACAGGGGCCAACGCCGCGCGCATGGAATACACCGCGGACCTGGCCACGCCGGGCACGCACACCATCACGGCCACGTATTCAGACGGGACCACCACGCGGGCCATCTCGCTGGAAGCGGTGGTGCTTGCGGATCTGCCGGCCACGGCGGCGTTCACCGCGCCCGCCCATGACGGAACCAGCGTGACCGTGCCCGTGGCGGTGGGTGACAACCTCACCTTCTCCGTTTCCCTTTCCGACGACACGGGGATCATCCCGCAGAACGGCCAGTTCAACGTGACCTCCCCATCCGGCACGCAGAGCAACCAGGGAACGGTGAACGTCAACGGGAACAGCGCCACCGCCACGCTGGCCGTGGCATTTGCCAGCGCCGGCAGCTGGCGGGTGAGCTTCACGTATACGGATGCGGGTGGAAACACGACGACGGTGACGCTGACCATCACGGTGGCCCAGGATCCGGCACCGGCGGTGGCCATCACCGCGCCCACCAACGACGGCGCGCAGGTGACGGCGCAGGTGCGCGAGAGCACCGCCATTTCGTTCACCGGTTCCATCCAGGACAACGCGGCCATTGTCCCGCAGGGCATTCTGTGGACCTACGCGCCGGTGGGCGGCCAGCCCATCACCAGCCAGGGCACGGTGACGGGCAACGGAAACCTGGTGGCGGTGGCGTTCAACGTTGCCAATGCGGGCGCGGCAGGCAGCGCTTCGGTGTCACTGCGGTACACGGACAGCGGCGGCAACACCGTCACCCGCACGCTCATTGTCCCGGTGATCTCCAACCTTGCTCCCGCGCTGGCGCTCACGGCGCCGGCCAACAACGGCGCGCGGGCCAACGCCACGGTGCGCGTGGGGACGCCGGTGAACTTCGCGGCCACCATCACGGATGACCAGGCCATTGTTTCGTCCGGGATTGCGTGGTTGCTGACCAGCCCCGGCGGGTCCGCCACGCCCAGCCCAGGCGGTTTCAACCCGGGAAACCCGGCCACCACGGGCACGGCCACGTTTGTCGCGTCATTGGTGGCTCCGGGGGATTGGACGGTGCAGGTTGGGTACACGGATGCCACCGGGCTGTCCGCTTCCGTGCAGATCCTGGTGACGGCGGTGGCCAACAACCCGCCAACGTGCACCTGGACGGCCCCGGCGGCGTGCCTGGGCAGCGGCAACCACGCGTTCAGCGTGACGCTGGCGGACCCGGACGGTGACACGCCGGTGGTGGCGGCCATCCACAGTGACAACGCGGGCGACGTGGTGACCACGCTCAACGTCAGCGGCAGCGGGACACGGACCGTCAACATCAACCTGGCGGCGGGCACGCGGACGCTTTCCTGCACGCCCACGGACAGCACCGGGCTGGCGGGGAGCGCCGGCCTGCTGGCCATCACCACCAGCGCGGCGCCCACGCTTTCCATCAACCAACCGGTGGACGGCGCGCGGATCACATTGGGCCAGCCGCTGGACTACCAGGTCAGTGCCACCACCAGCCCGCTGGCCAGCCCCGGCACGGTGACGCTGACGGACTCCGAGGAAGGCGTGCTGGCGTTGGACGCCGGTGGCGCGGGATCGGTGGCGGCGCCCATCCTGGGCCTCCACGAACTGGTGTCATCCGTGGTGGACACCTGCGGCGCGACGGCCACCGCCCGCGCGCGGTACGGCGTGACGACGGCGGGGGGAGCACTGACCACGCTGGGAACCCCGGTGGATACCGGCGGCGCCATCGTCGTGACGCACGTGGCCATGGACGGCACCACCCCGGTGCTTGGAACGGACAACTCGCCCACCGCGTGGGCGCTGTACTCGGTGGATCCGGCCACGGCTGTGGCGGCGCCGTTGGAGCCTGCCGTGGCGGGGGACACCATCCTCAACGGCACGCAGACGCCGGTCACCTCCATCTCCATGGGCGGAGCCAACGGCGGCGCGCGTTTTGAAACGTATTCGTTTGACGGCGACGGGCTGTTCCTGTGTGCACGGGACATGGCGTCCAATCAGGCGGTGTGCCGCCAGTTCCGCCAGGGGGACGCCAACCTCCGCTCGGACAACGTGGTGGCGGCGGCGGTGGCGGGCAGTGGCCTGGGCCAGGGAGAGAGCTACGTGCTGGTGCTGTCTGGGGACCGGCTCCAGCTCTATGCGCCGATGGCCTTCAACGGCGGTGGCGGAACGCAGGTGACGCTGCAGCAGGCCGGGGCCTCCGTCCAGCAGGGCAGCGCAGCAGACCAGCTTCCGGGCAACTTCCAGGCGCTGGCCGTGGTCTCCCTCACCGTGGGCGCGACTTCCTCGACGCTGGTGGCCTGGGTGGGCACCAGCAATGGCGCACACCGCGTCACCTTCACCATCACCGCGGGGGGCACCACCCGCTCCATCCAGCACTTTGATGCGAGCCACCCGCAGAACAACAACGCGTGGCCCAGCTTCAACGTGCGCGCCATTGCACTGGATCCCGCGGGTAATGGCGCCGCCTGGTTTGGGCTGGCCAGCGGCATAGGCCGGTATGACGGCAGCGGCTTTCCGGCGGGATTTGACGCGATCACGACGACATCCGGCGGCGCGCCGACGGACATCACCAGCCTGGCGGTGGACCGCTTCCCCTCCGCCACGGTTCCCATCCTGTGGGCGGGCACAGGTGGCGCCGGGTTCTGGCGTATTGACGGGACGGTGGCGGGAACGCCGTTGGGAATCCAGGTGACCACCACAGACGGCCTGGGGCTCCCCTCCAACACCGTGAACTCCATCGCTGTGGACGCGGCGCACACCAAGTGGATCGGCACGCCCATGGGTGCCTGGGCCTACCTGGGGTACTGAGGTCCACGCCGGAGTGAGGCGCCGGGCTGGGCAACGGCCTTGGCGCTTCACTCCGGGCGCCCCCTGGCAAAGTGCATGAAATGCGGCGGCCGGGCTGCTCCTGGTTGACGCTTGCGCCGGGTGTGGAACACGCTTTGTTCATGCCAAGATACGCCGCGTTCTTGCGGGGGGTGTCCCCCGTCAATTGCAGCATGGCGGACCTGAAACGCTGCGTGGAAAAGGCGGGTTTCTCCAACGTCGTCACCGTGCTCGCCAGCGGGAATGTGGTGTTTGACGCTGCGGGCACACCGCCGGCCACCCTGGAGCGCGCGCTGGAGGGCGCCATGGACAAGCACCTGGGGCGGACCTTTGGCACCATGGTGCGGTCAATGGACAGATTGCATGAGATCCTGGCGGGGGACCCGTACCAAGGCTTCAAGCTGCCGCGGGGCGCAAGGCGCGTGGTGACCTTCCTGCGCCAGCGCGGCGCGCCGGCAGTGCGCCTGCCGGTGGAACTGGACGGGCCAAGCCTGCTCACGGTCATGGGCGCGGAGCTCTTCAGTGCGTACGTCCCAAGCCCCAAGGGTCCCGTGTTCATGACGCTCATTGAGAGGAGCTTTGGGAAGGATGTGACCACACGAACGTGGGATACCTTGACCAAGGTGGCGGCCAGGTGAGCGGAGGCACCGTTGACCGCCGGCGCCGACGCGCTTCGCCGTTGCGCGCGCGGCGCTCGGCTCACTGAACCACACGCGCTCCACTGCGCGCTCTGTGGGCGGCGCGTCGCCGGGCGCCGGCTCGGTTGACGAGCCGTCCGCCGTTCCCACACCTTCCTTCCGGAAAGGTGGACGCGTGTCGATGACGACGGACCAAACTGGGATGCTGGCGGACGACCCGCAACGGGCACGCCTGGTGCGGGCAACCGGGCTGCTGTGCTTGGCGTTTCTGTGGGTGACCACGGCGCGCACGCATGTCTGGGCCGACGCCAGACAGGTCTGCCACGCCGCGGAGAGTCTGCTGGACCACGGGCGACCCGACCTGCCGTCGCTCGAACGAGGCGACGTCCTCGTCGGTCCCGACGGTCGTTACTACACGCGTTTCCCGCTGGTCATTGTCTTGGGTTGTACGCCGTGGGTAGCCGTCAACGGCGCACTCGGTGGCGAAGGGGTGGACGTCGGGTTGCAGGCGCTCGTCCGCGGTTTTGCGCCGGCGGCCCTTGGGGCGACCTCCATCGTCGGCGCGCTTCGCCTCGCGCTGGTCATGGGTGCCACGACGAGCGGCGCGCTCATCACAGCCGTGGCGCTGATGGGAACGCCTGCGTGGGTCTACGCGCGCACCTACAACGCCGAGAACGTGTTGATGTGCCTGATGACGTGGCTCGTGCTGGCTTGGACCCTGGCGCGCCGCACCGGGAGCAGGCGCTGGTTCTGGCTGGCGGTCGTGTGCACGGGACTGTTGCCCCACGCCAAGCTGGTGCTCGCTGCGCTCATGCCGCTGTGCCTGCTGTACTACGGCTGGGGACGGTTTCGGCAGACCTGGCCAGACCTGTGGCGGGCCGGCCTGGCGCTGCTGCCATTCGTCGCCGTGATGGCCTGGTACCACGCCATCAGGACGGGGAACCTATCGGCGACCGGATACTCCGCGGGACCGGAAGCGCAGTTGTGGTTCGACACGCCGCCGTGGCTGGGCGCATACGGGCTGCTGCTCAGCTCGGGAAAAGGGGTCTTTTTCTACGCGCCCTTTGTGTTGCTTGCCGCGTCCGGTCTGCGTGTGCTGGCCGCGCGCGACCGTGCGCTCGCGGTGCTGCTCGGTGCGGTTGTCGGGTGGGTGTTCATTTCCAGTGCCATGTGGTGGGGATGGAGCGGCGGCTGGGCATGGGGGCCCCGCTTCCTGGTTCCATTGCTGCCGGTTCTCTGCGCCGTCTCGGGTCTGTCTCCTCGGGTTGCGTCCTCGCCACGCGCCTGCTGGGCACTGGTCGCGGCCGGCTACCTCGTCCAACTGGGCGGCGTGCTGGTGAATGCCACGGACTACCTGGAACTGCTGTACCGGCACGTCCCCATGATGGGAAAACACGGCGAACACATGCTCAACGCTGAGGCGCCCGCGAACTTCTTTCCCGCGCTCAGTCCGATCATTGGCCACTGGTGGCTTGCGGTGCTGATGCTGGCGGGCCCGATCTTCTCGCCGGAGTTCCCGGCATGCCGGCTTGGCATGTGCCACATCCGCGTGCCTGACGACATCGCGTTCTTCCTGCCAGATGTCTGGCCAGCAGCCTCCGCGCCATCGATGGTCGCGCTGCTGCTGCTGGGCGCGGTGGTAGCGGCCGCGGCCCTCCGGCTCAGGCGTCTTGAGCGCACCGATCCCCCTTCGCAATGAGGCTGCAGTGATTGAGGCCATGTGATGGACCGGGCACAGGGCTCCGCACCGCCGTCGGCGAGAGTTGGTTGCGCCGAACCCGGCCCCGCGTGCCGCGTGTTGCGTACGTGCGGCGCCCGGCTCACGGAACCACACGCAACCCCCGTCAGGAATCACCGGGTCCCGCCTGCCACAAGTGACGTCGGCGCCCGGCCACACGCCCGCGGCGACCCCGTGATTGTCACCGCCCCCCCGCTCCCCTACATCCCTGCGCGAGGACCCCCGCATGAACGACAACCCGCTCCTGGACCTGTCCGGCCTGCCGCCGTTTCACCTTGTCACGCCGGCGCACGTGGAGCCCGCCATCCGGGAACTGGTGCGCCGCGCGGATGACGGCCTGACCGCGCTGGAGAAGCACGCGCCGCCAACGTGGGACACCGTGGAGCGGCTCATGGACCTGCACGAACCGTTGGGAAACGCGTGGGGCCTGGTGAACCACCTGATGGGCGTGCGCAACAGCCCGGAGTTGCGCACGGCGCACCAGGCCGTGCAGCCGGACGTGGTGATGTGTTTCATGCGCGCGTCCCAGAGCGAGCCGCTGTTCAAGGCGCTGCAGGGCCTGCGCGGATCCCCGGAGTGGGCCACGCTGGACGGAGCGCAGCAACGCGCGGTGGACAAGCGGATCCTGGACGCAAGATTGAGCGGCATGGCGCTGCCCGCGGCGCAGCGGGACCGGTTCAACGCCATTGAGCAGGAACTCAGTGACCTGGAGACGCAGTTTGCCAACCACGTGTTGGACGCCACCAAGGCGTGGGCGCTCACCCTCACCCGCCCCGACGAGATTGACGGCCTGCCGCAGAGCCTCCTGGCACTGGCCGCCGGTGCGGCGCGCTCCGCGGGTGACCCGGCGGCCACGCCGGAGCGCGGACCGTGGCGCATCACGCTGGACGCACCGTCGGTGAGTCCGTTCCTGCGCCACGCGCGCCGCCGGGACCTGCGCGAGCGGGTGTACCGCGCGTACGTCACCCGCGCGTCCGACGGGCCGCTGGACAACGGGCCGCTCATTGACCGCTTGTTGGCGCTGCGGCTGGAGAAGGCGAAACTGCTTGATTTCAATACTTACGCGGAGCTGTCCCTGGCCACCAAGATGGCGCCCGGCGTGGATGCGGTGTGGAAACTGCTGGAGGACCTACGCGAAAAGAGCATGGACGCGGCGCGCAAGGACCTGGATGAACTGGTGGCCCTCAACGGTGGCCAGGCGCTGGCCCTGTGGGACGTGGACTTCCTCTCCGAACGGCTGCGCGAGTCCCGCTTCAACTACACCGAGGAGGAACTGCGGCCCTATTTCCCGCTGCCGCGCGCGCTGGAGGGATTGTTTGCATTGGCCGGGCGGTTGTTCGGCGTGACGGTATCCCGCGCGGACGGTGAAGCCCCCACGTGGCACCCTGACGTCATGTTCTTCCGCGTGACGGCGCGGGACGGCGCACCGGTGGCGGCGTTCTACCTGGACCCGTACTCCCGCCCCGCGGACAAGCGCGGCGGCGCTTGGGCGGATGAATGTGTGGCCCGCCGCCGGCGCCGTGGCGGAGCCGGCGCGCGGATGCCGGTCTCCTACCTGTGCTGCAACCAGACGCCCCCCGTGGACGGGAAGCCGTCGCTGATGACCTTCCGCGAAGTGGAGACGTTGTTCCACGAGTTTGGCCACGGCCTGCAGCATATGCTGACGCGCGTGGACGTTTCTGATGTGTCCGGCATCCGCGGCATCGAGTGGGACGCGGTGGAACTGCCCAGCCAGTTCATGGAAAACTGGTGCTATCACCGCGAAACGCTGTTGGGGCTGAGCCGCCACGTGGACACCGGCGCGCCGCTGCCGGATGCGCTGTTTGAGAAGATCAAGGCGGCGCGCACCTTCCGGTCCGGCAGCATGATGCTGCGGCAGCTGTACTTTGGAATGGTGGACTTTGAGCTGCACCACCGCCACGTGCCGGGTTCTGCCCCGGTGCTGGACGTGCAGCGGCGCGTGGCGGCGCGCACCACCGTGATTCCGCCGTTGCCGGAGGACCGGTTCCTCAACGGGTTCACGCACATCTTCGCGGGCGGGTACGCGGCGGGTTACTACGGCTACAAGTGGGCTGAAGTGTTGAGCGCAGATGCGTTTGGCGCGTTTGAAGAAGCGGGGCTGGGTGACGCCGCGGCGGTCACCGCGGTGGGCGCGCGCTTCCGCGACACCGTGCTGGCCCTGGGCGGCAGCGTGCATCCCAGCGACGTGTTCCGCCGTTTCCGCGGCCGGGACCCGGAGCCCACCGCGCTGCTGCGCCACGCGGGCCTGGCGGCGTAGGAGCGGACCGGCATGCGTTTGGGTGTCCAACGCCGTCACATCTACCTGGCCCCGCCGGAAGGGCTGGACCGTTACTGGTTTGTCCAGCAATTCAACCGTAATGACATCTACCCCATGTTCGGGTTTCCGGAACCCGCGGGCATGCAGATGGCCGCGCGCCTCGCGGACGGCGAACTGGTCGTCGGAATGATCCGGCTGGTGGCCAACCGCGCGCGGATCGGTTTTGTGCTGATGTTTCCGCCGGGGGGAGACGTGGAATTCTGGGAATTCGGCTACGCCATCACGTCTCCCAAGTACCGGGACGCCTACGCCGCCATCAACGCCATGGATGCCATGGCGCATTACATGTTTGACCACGTCAAGGTGCCGCTGTGCGGCGGCCGCACGCGTGACGACAACGCAGCCGCCGAAGCCATTCCGCGGCGGCTGGGATACCGGCAGATCCGTACCGCTGAACACGGCGGGCACACCTATCGCATCTACACGCTGGACCCGGCCGGCTGGGCGCGGCGCAAGGCGCGCCTGGAATCCGGGGAATTGATGCGCCCTTCAGCGGGCGGGGCCGCGCTGGTGGTCCTCCCCGCTCCGCCGTTCCACCCCGTGCTGCAACCGCCGCCCGCGGGCGGAGCGGAGAGTCCATGAGCAAGACGTTTGACCTGCTCAACATGCGCCCCAGCGGCATTCCCAACATGGAAGGCCTGTTTGGCAAGGCGCACAGCCACAACTGGGACATTGACCGCGACGTGGACTGGAGCCGCGGCATCCAGCCGGACGACCCGGTGATGGGCCCGCGGTGGGCGCCGTACTCCCTCACGCCCACGTTCCGGAAGCTGCCGCTGCGCGCGCGCAACCACTTCACCCGCCGGTCGTTCTCGTTCACGCTCAACAGCCTGCGCCTGGGTGAGGCGGTGGCGGAAGAGGTGTGTTTCCGCGTGGGCTTGAAGTCCCGCCACCCGGACCAGAAGAGCCACGCTGCGGCACAGGCCATGGATGAGGCGCGCCATTACACCGCCTATTCGCGCATCCTGGAGATGCTCAATGAACAACCCGAGGAAATAGAAAAGCACACGCGCACCACGTTTGACACCGTGTTGGCGCTGGACAGCGTGCATGACCTCATTGCGTGGGAAATGTTCTACCTGGAGAGCCTGGCCACCAACGTGTTGCGGCTTATTGGCCAGCACGCGCGGCACCCGGTGGTAAAGCGCGTGTTTCGCCTGAGCACGCGGGATGAGAGCCGGCACATGGGGTTCGGCATCCTGTACGTGCAGGACTGGCTGGGGCGCTGCAACTTTGACGAGCAGGTGGAATTCGCCGGGACGTGGCTGAACCAGATTCTCACGCTGAGCTTTGGGCAACAGGATCCCACCTCACTCAACCGCACCACGCGCTGGCTGTATGAAGCGGACGTGGCCAACAGCCTGGAACTGGCCACTGCCATGTTGCGCGAGCAGCAGGTGGTGCTGCAGCGGGACTTTGAGGACGCGGCGGCGGGAACGCGCGTGCCGCAGGAACTGAAGAGCGCGCGGCGCGCGGGCCTGCTGCGGCCGGACCTGCTGGAGGCGCTGCGCCTGCAGGCGCACCCGCTGGTGCGCGGGGCCCTGGCGGCGTCAGAAAAGGATGACTGAGGCCCACGTGGTGAAACCCCTGGGCAACGGGCCCGCCCTTCGCCTGACGCCGGCGCATCCCGGCGCGGCGCTCCCCGTGGACGGCGTGGAAGAACTGCTGGACCGGCACGGCGCGCTGTTCCTGCAGGGATACGGTGCCGGGGCGGACGCGGCGGCAGCCTGGGCGCGGCGGTTTGTGCGCAGGGCGCTGCGGACGCCCTTTGAACGCGTTTCCCACGCTATCCACCGGGACCTCCAGACCGCCACCAAGGGAACAATAGCGCAGGATTTCCACGCGGAGTTCTCGCACCTGCCCCACTGCGTCACCCGCATGGTCTTCTGGTGTGACGTGCCCGGCAACCCGAACCATATCGTCGACGGGGCCCGCCTGGTGGAGGCGCTGTCCGCGGACGTGCGCCGCACCCTGTCCGGCACGCTCCTGCGCTTCACCGCGCTGCACACCGCGGCCATGTGGCACGCCTTCACCGGCGTGTCAGATCGCGAATCACTGGAAACGTTGGCCCGGGACATTCCCGGTTATTCCTTCACGTTCCTGCCGGAGGGCGGCCTGCTCACGCACTACCTGGTGCCGGCCATCCACCCGCACCCGGTGGCCGGGCCGGTCCTGTGCAACAACATGATTCCCGGCGCGTACTCCGGCCTGTGGGTGACGCATGCTGATGGCCGCCCGCTTGCTGACGACGTCATCCGTGCCGTCCGCGACACCGCGCACGCGCTGGCCGCACCCATCCGGTGGCAGGCCGGGGATATCCTGGTGCTGGACAATACGCGCGTCATGCACGCGCGCGACGCGCAACCCGCGCACCGGCGCTTGTACTTGGTGCAGGGCTGGCATGAAGCGGGTGGAGACGCTTTGCCGGCGGGGAGCAACGCGCTAAACGGGAACCATGGCACATCCTCCGTCGTCGTCGTCCGCTGAGGTCATCACCCACCCGCTGGTGGACTACTGCCTGCGCCGGCTGCAGCCGGGAACCCCATCGGGTGAGCCCTACCAGCTCGCCCCTGCGTCGTTGAGCTGGGTGTCGGACACGCTGAAGGTCATTGCGGGACGTGACCTGGGGATCGCGGCCCGGGAGTTGCTCGTGCTCGCCTACCAGCTTGACACGCACTTCAAGTGCCCAACCGCGGCGGACGTGGTCCTGGGGCTGCTGGTTGAACAGAAGCCGCGGCTGGCGGCGCTGACGGAGGGCGGCGGTGACCTGGTCAGTGCCCTGGAAAGCAAGTCGCGTCGCGCGCAGCTCGCCAGCGTCGTGGGAAGCACGGTGAGTTCGCTGCCGGTGGCCAGCGGACCGGCGCCGCAGGGAAGCGTGAAGGGCGGGCCGTTTGCCAGGTTTTCCGCGGGCAGCACGCTGGAGAAACCAAAGAAATGAAATCGCGGGGACCTACTGGTTGCCCTTGTTGGGCATCTCGAAGTCAACCTTCCGGTAGGCGCGCCACCCCTCCTCGGAGATGTCACCCGCGCGCAACGGCAGGGCGTCCTGCACCACCCTCCCGTTCCCAAGCACCGTGCTGATCTCCGGGTCACACGTGAAGAACCGGGATGCCCAGCCCTGCTTCATGACGTCCGCGAGGAACGGCCGGGTGTTCTGCACCCAGTTGGCCATCACTTCCCGGTCCGGCCGGGTCAGCGAAGCCAACTCCTTGCGGAGCGACGCGACGGTGTCCAGCGTGATGAAACTGTTGTTGGTCGCGCTCGCGACGTTCTGAGCAAATTGCGCGCGAACTGGGCTCATGGTGATGGACATGCGGCTCTCCTCCGGCGCGGCTGCGCCCCCAATGCATGCCAATGACTACCCGCTCCTGCGCGCGTCGTCAAAAGGCAGCCTTGTTGCGCAATTTCCGTCGTGGCCGGTCAGCGGTGCTCCACGGCACCCTGCCCTGCGTGACGACGCTGGTTCCGTCGCGGTTCAGGCATCCCGGGAATAGCCAGTGGGCGTCACGCGCATTGATGGGTGAACCCGGGCCGTGCCAAGACCGCGCTCATGGACGTGCAGCGCCTACGCATCTTCGTCAGTGTTGTGGATGCCGGCTCATTGAGGGCCACGGCGCCGTGCGCCATACCCCGGCGGCCGCCGGCAACGTCACCTCTGCCTGCGGCTTGCCCTCGGCCGCGCCGGCGCATGACCAACCGGCCGGCTCGCGCTATCGGGTGAGCCGTGAACTGCCGCAGGGCGCTCGTTCCCATCCTGGTTGTCGTTGCCAGCAGTGCCGCTGCGCAGACGCTGTCCCCCGGCAAGCTTGGCCGAGGCCACGAAGACCTTGAGGGCCTCAGCCACTGCACGGATTGCCATGAATTCGGCAAGCGGGTGGATGGTGGCCTGTGCCTGCAGTGCCATGCGCCGCTCAAGCGGCTGGTGGAGACCGGCAAGGGGTTCCACGGCAAGCAGGCCAAGGAGAAGGCGGACTGCTTCAGCTGTCACAAGGACCACCGCGGCGTTGGGACGTCACTGACCGACTGGGGCGGGCGGGAGAACGCGTTTGATCACCGCCGCACGGGGTACGTGCTTGACGGCAAGCACCAGGAGGCGAGCTGCGAGAAATGCCACGATTCGCGGCTGGTCAAAGACCGTGAATTGCGCGACCTGTTTGGCAAGGACAAGGATGGAACGTACCTGGGCCTGGAACAGCGCTGCGGCGCGTGCCACTTTGACGAGCACCGCGGCCAGCTCAAGGGCGAGTGCAGCAAGTGCCATGATACGCGCGGTTTCAAACCCGCTGCCGGATTCAAGCATAACGACGTGTACAAGCTGGTTGACGCGCACGCCAATGCGGAATGCACGGCGTGCCACGCGCGGGCCGCGGACCCAGTGCAGCGGCCGCCCTTCCCTCCGCCCGTAGACCCGCGCGCGTACGTCCGCTACGCGGTTCCGTTGCTGCAGGAGCGCGGTTGCCGCGCGTGCCACTTTGATGAGCACCGCGGCCAGTTCAAGGGCGACTGCGCGCGTTGCCATGACCAGAAAGCCTTCAAGCCGGTGCCGGGGTTCCGGCACGATGAGAGGTTTGTGCTGGTTGGCGCGCATGCGCGGGCGGCGTGCACCGGCTGCCACGCGCGCGTCCCCGCGCCCAGGGCGCCCGCGGGGCCCAAGCCCGTGGACGCAGCCAATTTCGCCCGGTACCGCCCGACCCCCAAGGGCTGCGTGGACTGCCACAAGGATCCGCACGAGAACCGGTTTGGAGCGGAATGCCTCAAATGCCACAATCAGGAGAGCTGGCTGGTCATCCGTTCGGGTGATTCCACGCGCGCATTCCACGACCGCTCCCGGTTCCCGCTGAAGGGCGCGCACCGCCACGCGGACTGCGCCGCGTGTCATCCGCCGGCGCCCAAGAGCGGGCTGCAACTCAAGGGTTTCCCGTTTGAGCGCTGCGGTGACTGCCACGTGGACGCGCACCTGGGCCAGTTGACGCCGGCGGCGGACGGCCTGGTGCGCTGCGAGCGCTGCCACGACGAGCAGGGGTTCCTCCCGCCGCGCTACCCGGTGGAGGAACACCGCACCTATCCGCTGCAGGGCGCGCACGTGGCAACCGCGTGCAATGACTGCCACGTGCAGGACCGCGCGGGGCTGGAGGACCGCGTGCGCGCGCGCCCGGGGCGGCCACGGGGAACGGAAACCATTGATTTCACCCGGCTGGTGTTCCCCGGGCGCGACACAAAACGCTGCGATTCCTGTCACGCGGATGTGCATCGCGGGCAATTCGCGCAGGACCCGGCGCGCGCCTGCGCGTCCTGCCACGCGGTGACGTCCTTCCAGGACCTCCATTTCAACCATGACGTGGACACGCGCTACCCGCTCCAGGGGCGCCACGCCCAGGCGCAGTGCGGCGCTTGCCACCCGCGCACCGGTGACGGGGGCACGCAGGTCTGGCGCGGCGTCCCCACGGTCTGCGCGGCCTGTCACGAGGACCCGCACCGCGGCCAATTCACCGGCACCGACTGCGCGCGCTGCCACACCACGGAGCGGTTCCAGCGCACGTTGTTCCGCCACGACGATCCGGCGTTCACGTCGTTCGTTCCGCAGGGGGCCCACGCCCGCGTGGCGTGCGCGTCCTGTCACCCGGTCCGGCGCACGCCGGAGGGCTTCCGCTCCGCGTGGTACCGCGGCGTGCCGCGTGATTGCGTGGGATGCCACCAGGATCCGCACGCCGCGCCGGGCGCCCTGTCCCCGACGACGGCGACGTGCACGCGCTGCCACAACGACGCGGGCTGGGAGCGGGTGAGCTTCAACCATGAGGCCACGCACCTGCCGCTGCGCCAACGCCATGCCGACGTGGACTGCCGCGCGTGTCACGCCCAGTTGGCCCCGCTGGCGCTGGAACCGTCATGTGGCGCATGCCATGCTGACGTGCATGGCGGACGCCTGGGAAACGCGTGTGAGCGGTGCCATGACCAGGCGTCCTTCCGCTCCGGTGACGCCGTGGCCGCGCACGCACAGACGCGGTTCCCCCTGCTGGGACGCCACGGCATGGCGCCGTGCGAGTCCTGCCACCAGGCCCGTGCGGACCGCACCCTGGGCGGGCTCTCCGTGCGGTGTGAGGATTGCCACGACGCGGACGTGCAGCGCACGGCGGGCGGACCCCGTGACCATGCCGGCCTCAACCCGCTGGACTGCCGCGGGTGCCACACACCGTCCACCTGGCGGCGGGCGCGGTTCTTTGTGCATGACCGCTGCTTCCCGCTCTCCAGCGGCGAGCACGCGCGGTACACGTGTGAACAGTGCCATTCCGCGTTGCGCGGGCTGGCCGTGGACCAATGCGCGTCATTCACCGCGGATTGCATCCGTTGCCATGGCTGCGAGGACCGGAAACACCGCGGTATCCCCGGCTACACCTGCGGCAACCGCCGCTGCTACGAGTGCCACCCCAGCGGCGAGGAGGAATGATTGATGACTGCGCGCACTTTTGCGGCTCTGCTTGGGGTTGCCGCCCTGTGCCAGGGCTGCTTTGCGGGCTCACCGTACGACGTGGAGCGCCACCGCATCACCCGTGACAACCACGCGGCCTTCCCCGTCCGGGACGCCCCGCACGCCGTTGACTGCAACAGCTGTCACGTCAACCCGGAGACCTTCACGGACTTTTCCTGCGTGGGCTGTCACGAGCACGGCCAGGACCGGGCCGACCCGGCGCACGTGGGCGTTTCCGGGTATTCGTGGGGGCCCACAACCTGTTACGCGTGCCATCCTGACGGCAAGGCGAGCATCAGCCGCGAAGGCCACGAACGCTATTTCCCGATCTTCACGGGCAACCACGCGGCCGTGGCGTGCGGCGACTGCCACACCGGCTCCGCCCGGACGGAATTCAACTGTATTGATTGCCACTCGCACACGTGCGCCACGGTGGACCGCCGTCACGTCATGGTGGACAGCTACCAGTGCGCCAGCCCGGACTGCCTGCGGTGCCACCCAGCCGGGACCACGCGCATGTCCCGGTCCGAACATTCACCGTATTTCCCGGTTTCCCGGGGCCGCCACGCGCTGGCCTGCATGGAATGCCATGATTCCGCGTATTCCACCTATTACTGCGTGGAGTGCCACACGGGTGAGCACACGTGCGCACGCATGAGTTTTCATTACGGGGAAACCGGCAACTACACCTGCGCAACCCCGCGCTGCTACGCCTGCCATCCGCGCGGCACCGAGGACTGACGACGGTGCACCACCTCTTGCTGGCCGGGGGACTGGCGCTGTGGGGCGCGCTTGCGGCGGTGCCAGCGCGGGCCCAGGCGGACACGCGCGTGCGCTTTGTCAACGGGGACCGCGTCTACCTGGCCTCCGGCCGGGCGGACGGTGTGGTGAAGGGGGCAACGGTCTACGTGCTGGGTGACGGGGCCACCGTGGCGCGTTTGGAGGTGGAGTCCGCCTCGGAGCACCGCAGCGTGGCCATCCTGCAGGGCCACCTGCGCGCACCCCGCACCGGTGACGTGGCGCGCATCCTGGACCCCGCACCGCGGCCCCCCGCGCGCACAACACGGCCGCGCGCCACGCCGCGGCCGGTGAAACGGGGCGAATTCGTCCGCGCCACCGCCCAGGGTTTCCAGGCCATTGCGTTCCGCGCGCAGCGGCCGCGGGTCACGGCGCGCCGCACCCGCGCGGAAGCGTTCCTGGTTGGTGAGGCCTGGGCGTTTGCCGGCGGGGTGGGCGCTGTGTCCGGCGCGGCGCGCTCCCGCGTCGTGGTGGGGCTGGACACGCCGCTGGATGCAGCGGACACGTTCCACGCGACGGTGGACGCGGCGTTCACCCTGCAGGGCCAGCAACCCGTTTCCACCGTGCAGCGCACCGCCAGCCGCGCGGTGGCACGGGCGGACGTGCGCCAGGCAACGCTGGCCTGGCGCGGCCTGCGTGAATTGGAGCTTTCCGTGGGACGGCGCGGCAGCTCCGCATTGCGGTGGGGCCTGCTGGACGGGGTGTTCGCCACCTGGCAGCGGGGTTCCGGCCCAACGCTGCGGTTGGCCCTGGGGCACCGGGCGGACACGGTGTCCATGTTCCCTTCCCTGCTGCGGCCGGCGGCCACCGCCGAAGCGTCCGACACCTACCGCGGCGACTGGGGCTGGGCCGCGTGGGAGACGGGGGCATCCTGGCTGGGGCGGGACGTGGTGGCGACGGAGGCGACCGAACTGTCCGCGCGGGCATCCGTGAACGTGGCGCGCCGGCTGTGGGTGGAAGCGGATGGCGCGGCGGTGGCCTGGCTGCAGCAGAACGTGAGCGGCCCTCGCGCGTCGCTGGATCGGCTGGGAGTGTCCGGCGGTGTCCGGGTCACGGACACCATTTCCACGCGTTTCCAGGCGCGCCGGCTTGGCGGGGACCTGTTCCCATCCGACGCACGTCTGCTACCGCCGGGCTACGCCGCCGGGACGCCGCTGTATGACGCCGCGGGCGTGCTGGATGCGTCCGTGGTGCCGGCCGCGTCCTGGTCCGCGGGGGCGGCGTTGTTGCTGGGCGCCACGTGGGACACCTCGCACGCGTGGGACCGTTACCAACTGGTCCCGGAACTGCGCGGCCGCCTTTCCGCGTTGTGGGGGCTGAGCGCGCGCGCGGCCTGGCGCTGTGAGCTGGGGCGCACCGGCCTGCAGGCGGTTGAGTTGGCGCTGGCGGCGGAGCCCGTGAAGTCCCTGCGCGTGGGCGCGCGGCTGCAGACGGGGTTGTGGATTCTCCAGGACGTGCAGCGCGTGGAGCCGTTCCAGGTGGCCACGGTGGATGCGTCCACGGGCATGGGGCCGTGGCGGTTGGGCCTGCGCGGCCGGTCCACCTGGGGCAACACCGGCAACGGCGCGGAGGCGGTGGCGTTCATTGGCGCGGTGGCGCCGCCGTGAAGGAGGCCCGGAATGTCGCTGGGTGACGTCACACTGGACCGGGGACCCGGCCGGCTGTTCCAGGCGGATGGCCGGGCGCTGGTGGGGCTGCCGGTGAAGGAGTTGCGCGCGCTGTTCCGTGAACACGGTTTCCTCGCATTTCGCGGCTGGAATGCGTCCATTTCAGATTTCTATCAATTCGGGAAGCGTTTCATGGACCGCCTGCGGACCACGCCCGAAGCCGAGCGCCCCCAGCACCCCATCCACCGTGGCATGCAGACCGTCTCCCAGGGCGATCACGCCATGAACTTCCACGCGGATTTTGGCCAATTGCCGGACCGGCCGGAGGCGATAGCGTTCTATTGCCAGGTGGCGCCGGAAAGTGAAGGCGAGACGTTCGTGTGTGACGGCATCCAGCTGTGGGAGTCGCTGGATGAGGCGACGCGCCGGTTGTTCGAGCAGCGCCGCATCACGCAATGCAGCAGCGTGGACTGGCGCCTGTGGACTTCCAGCGCCGGGACCACCGACTTTGACGTGGTGCGTGCATTCATGGAGGAGCGCGAGGGCGTGCAGGTATCTCCCGGTCCGTTGGGCGCGCTGCAGGTCCGCTGGACGACGTGGGCGGCCGCCCGGCCCAAGTTCTCTGACCGGACCGCGCTGGCCAGCAACGTGTTCCCCGGCGTCTACAACGGGCTCACCACGACGTGGGAAGACGGCACGCCGCTGGACGCGGCGCTGGTGCAACACCTGGAGACGCGGGCCCGTGCGCTGTCCACCGTCATCCGCTGGGCCGCGGGGGATTTTGCCGTGGTGGACAACACGCGTTACGTGCACGCGCGCGCGGCCCAGGATGCGCGGCGCAAGTTGTACACGCTGCAGGGGTTCATGCGGGGTTAGGCGGCGGCTGAAACCCGCCCAACGCGCCCTCCAGCACCTCGGCAATCCCCAACAGCACGCCTTCTTCGCCGCGGCGGCCGACGAGTTGCAGCCCGACCGGCAGGCCCTCCGCGGCGCGGCCCGCCGGGATCACCACGACAGGGTGGCCGGTGAGGCTGAACGGCGACGTCCAGCCGCCCGCCACCAGCCAGTAGTTCTGCGGCACGCCGTCCACGTCCACCGGCATGCCCGCCGGGCGGTGCGTGAAGGCGGGCACGGACACCACCGGAAGCAGCCAGGCGTCACGCTGCGCCATGAACGCGTCCACCGTCTCCACCAGGTGATGCCGGGTGCGCCACGCTTCGCGCAGGCGCAGGTCATTCACCGCCTGGCGCGGCGTCCAGCGTCCCGCGCCCGCCGCCCAGGCCCGCGCCAATTCCACCCATGGGTGCCATTGCTCGGCGTTCATGATGTTGGTCCACGCGCCCCAGGCATCCTCAAACGCAAACCCCTCCGGCGCGCCCTCCTCCACGTCCAGCGTGCGGCGAAGCCGGCGCACCGCGGCGTCAAACACCGCCGCCACGGACGCGTCCACCCACGGCAGGCCGCCACCGCGCCACCACGCCACGCGCGGTTCCGGGACGCGCTGCGTGCCGCCCAGCCCCACCGCCACGGCCGCCAGCGCAAGATCCTCCACGTACCGCGCCACGAACCCGACGCAGACCAGGTGGCGGGCGCGATCCGGCGATCCCGGCCAGCCGTGCAGATGTCCGTCCAGCGGGAGCGCCCCGTCGGTGGGTTTGAGCGCGCAGGTACCGCAGAACGACGCGGGGATGCGCAGTGAACCGCCGTGATCGCTCCCCACTTCCAGGGGCGACAGCCCGGCCGCCACCGCCGCGGCACCGCCGCCCGTGGAACCACCAGGGGTACGCATGGGATCCCACGGATTGTTGGCGGTACCCAGCAGCGGGCCACGCGTCTGGATGTCCGCGGCCAGCGGGGGCGTGTTGGTCTTCCCCAGCAGGATCCCGCCAGCGGCGCGAATCCGCTGCACCACCCACGCGTCCCGGTCCGGCACGTGGTCCCGGTACATCTCCGCGCCGGCCGTGGTGCGCAGGCCGCGCGTCTCCAACGTGTCCTTGGCCGTGTAGGGGACGCCGTGCAGCACGCCGCAGGGTGCGCCGGCGCGGCTCGCCTCATCCGCGGCGCGGGCGGCGGCCCGCGCGCCGTCCGCGTCCACGGTGACCAGCGCGTTGAGGCGCGCGTTGTCGCGGTGGATCCGCGTGAGGCAGTCCTCCACCGCTTCCACGGCAGTGATCCTGCCGGTGCGGATGCGGCGCGCCAGTTCGGCGGCGCCCGGGGCGGCGTTTTCCGTCGTCACACGGGCCTCCGGCCTTCCAACAGCCAGGACCCGGCGTAGACGTTGCGTGGCAGGCGCGTGGCCAGACCGGCCGCGCGGGCCATGGCCGCGTACTCGCCCGGCGGCAACCAGCGCACCAGTTGGGCGCGCCCCAGCGCGGCACGGAACGCCGGCAGCGCCAGCAACGACGACGACGGCACCAGCACCAGCGCGGTGGCGCCGGGCCGCAGGATGCGGAACAACTCACGCCACCCCCGCGCGATGTCCGGCCACCAGTGCATGGAGAAGCACGACACGACGAGGTCCACCGCCGCATCCGGCAGCGGGAGCGCCGCCGCGGAGGCCCGGACCAGCACGGCCGTGGGGGGACGGCGGGTCTGCGCCAGCGCCAGCATCTGCACGGAGAGGTCCACGCCCACCACGCAGTCGGCCACGGCGGGAAGCCAACCCAGGCTCTGCCCGGTGCCAATCCCCACGTCCACCGCGACCTTCATGCGGCCACGGCGGGCCAGGACGGACGCGCGGTCATGGAGCACGCGGTGCAACGGTCCGTACAGGCCGTCCTGGTAGAACGGCATATCGTACGTTCCGCTCCACGCCTGGAAGAACGCCTGCACATCCCGGTCGCGGTCCGCCATGACGCCATTGAGCAGGCCGCGGGCATCGCGGTCAACGCGCGCGGTCATCATGCTATGGCGGAGTCCATGGCCCGGGCCCTACGCGATCCCCTTGCCGGCACCTACCTGGGTGGCGCGCGCTACTTCATGGACAAGGCTTTCCACGACGAGCTGTTGCGCTCAGACCCGGCGACGTTCCCGGACGGCCCGGACGGATTCGCGGGGCTGTGGGAATACCTGCGCGGCTACACCATGATGGATCCCTGGCGCGTGGCCAGCATCGCTTCGCGGCTGTGGGAGGTCCGGCACCTGCCGGGTGACGTCATTGAATGCGGCGTGTTCACGGGCGGCACCAGCATCATGCTGGCGTTGCTGCTCCGCCGGTGGGGCGTGACCAAGAAGGTATACATGCTGGACAGCTTCCGCGGCCTGCCGGTGCCCAACGCCACGCATGACGCGTTCTACCGCGCCGGCTGGTTTGCCGTGGGGCGCAACACCGCTGAACAGCTGGCCATCCGCTGCGGCGTGCGCGGGTCGGTGGTCATCATGGAGGGCTGGTTCAAGGACACGCTGCCGCGGCTCACGCAGGAGCGCTTCTGCCTGGCCCACGTGGACGGTGACCTGTACGAGTCCACCACGACGTGCCTGCGGCACCTGGTCCCGCGCATGGTGGAGGGCGGTGTCATGGTGATGGACGACTATGACGACGGCGGCGGCGGCGTGAAGCGGGCGGTCCAGGAGCACCTGACCCATACCCACGAGCTCCTCCACACCGGTCCGCTGCCGCAGGCCTACTTCCGCGTCGGCGAGAAACACCGCGAACGCGGTTTCCGTTCCTCGCAGAAGGAAATCCGCGGAAACCGCCCGTACGGCCGGATGGTGGCTGAGGTGCAGCGCCGCGTGACGGAGGACGCCCGCGCGGTGGCGCGGTTGCACAAGCTGGTCAATGGCTGAAGCGCTGCGCGTGCTGGTCCTGTCGTGCTCGTCACGCACCAACGGCGAGCTGACCATGGTGCTGGACTGGGCGGCGCGCCTCCGTCTCCCCGTGGGGCTGCACGTGGCCTGTGGCCCGGGCAGCGTGGCGCTGGCCGCGCGCTCCGGCGCGCGCGTGCACACCTATCCGCAGGTGGGCGCCGGCCTGGCGCGCCGGCGGATCCTGGAGACGGTTGCGCGGGTCCGTCCGGACGTCGTCATCATTGCGGACCTGGCGCTGGTGCACCTGTCCACGGAGTTGGGGCCCGGGCTGCTGCCGTTGCTGCCCGCGCTGGCCGCATCCGTGCCCACCGTGGCGCTGGACCTGTATGACTGGGACCGGAATTACCCGGAAATGGACACGTGGGGTACGCGGTTGCACGCGGCATTTCCACCGGTTCCTTCCGCCGTGGGCCGGCTGCTTCCCTGCCCCGTGCACGCCCCCGGCCCGTCCACGCCCGGGCGCGGCCGTTACGCCGTGATGGCGGACCGCGGGCCGGTGTCGGCCGCCGCCCGCCAGGACGCCCGTGACCGCCTGGCGCTGGGTGACGCGCCGGTACTGCTGTGGACCACGTCCCCGTGGCAGCACCCCGTGGACAGCGCCATGCGGATGGCGCCGCACCAGCACGTGGTCCCGCAGTCCGCCACCGGTGCGCGCGTTTTGACGCATCTACCCGCCTACCTGCTGCGGCTGCTGGACCGGGCTGCCCGCCGCGTTCCCGGACTCACGCTGCTGCACGTGGGACCGCAGCGGTTCCCGGTCCCGGCGGACGTGACCACCCTGGTCTACCGGCACCTTGCCAGTCTTCCGCCGCCGGACTTTGAAGCCGCGCTTTCCGCCGCGGACGTCTTTTTCAGCGTGAATTGCCCGGCCTCCTCCGCCATCCGCGCCACCACCTTCCGGCTGCCCGTGCTCACCGCCATGCAATCCCGCACCGTGACCGCCCCCCCCAGCGACCCCGACCTGGCGCGCTACTCCGACGACACTTTGGGCGGCTTCCCGTTTGCGGTCTGGCCCGTTGGCCTGCACCACACCGTCCACGCCCTGCTGCGGGACAACCCGTTCCGCGACATGCAGCAATTCACCGATATCCTGGATCCGGAAGCGCTGGTTGACAGCGTGGTGACGCTGCTCCGTCCAGATGCCGCGGACTCGCTGCGCCACGCGCAGCACGTGGCCTGGCGCCGCATCACGGAGAGCGCGGGTGATCCGGACCAGGCGCTCGCTGCTGCACGGATGAGCTGAAGGGATTGGCTGCGCCCACGCCAGCGGCGCCGCCTCGCTCCTCTCTGGTGACACCTGTCACCCGCGCGTGACGGCCCGCGCTCCGTCGCTGTTCCGTCGCCAACGGGTCAACGGCAAGGCTGCGCCGCGCGCGGGAGTGTGGCAGAAGGGCAACCGGTGGCGGGGATGCACCGGGGAGCAATCACGTGACAACTCAATTGAGCCGAATGGTGCTCGCGACCTGCGCGGGCGTATTGCTGGCGGGTGGCGCGGCGGCGCAGAGCGCCCCGGAGGCCGCCGCCAAGCCTGCGGCACTGGCACCCACCGTGGCGGTGTTCCAGCTCAACGCGGAGCGCGTGGAGACCAGCGTGGCCAAGCTGGTCACAGACACGCTGGTGGGCGAGGTGCGGCGCGCCGGCAACTTCAGCCGGGTGCTGGCCAGCAGCGACATGGATGCGCTGCTGGGACTCGAGCGCCAGAAGCAGATGATGTCCTGCTCGCTCGACAACTGCATGGCCGAGCTCGCCGGCGCGCTGGGCACGGACTACCTGCTGGCGGGGAGCATTGGTGAACTGGGCGGGACCTACCTGGTGAACCTCAAGTTGCTCGACGTGCGGAGGGCCATGGCGGTGGCGGTGGTCAACCGCCGGTCGCCGTCCCAGGGCACCCTTCCCGACACGGCGATCCGCGCAGGCTACGACCTGCTTGCCGAGGCCAAGTTGCTGCGCGAGGCGGTGGAACCACCCGCGCCACAGCCCGCCACTCCCGTCGCTGCAGCCGCGCCGCCGCCGGCCGGCACCGGGGCGAAGGACGGCGCGCGGGAGGGTGCGTCAGGCGGCAGCGACTCCGGCGGTCCCAGCTTTGCGTTGATTGGCGCGGGAGCGGCTGCGCTCGGCGTGGGGTTGGCGGGGCTGCCGCTTACCGTGCTCATGGTGGTGGCCGCCGTGTTGACGGTGGTGTTGCCGTATTTCGTTCTTTACGTGCCCACGCCCGGCCTGCCGTACGCCGCGCGCGCGGCGGCGTTTCCCGTCGGGGCGGGCGCGCTGGGAGTGGTGGCTGGCGTCGTATTTCTTGCCGGCCTGGGGCTGGGCGCGGCCGGAGTTGCGCTGCTGGCGAAAGGATTCATGGGATGAGAAACCTCCGCACCTTCACGTCCTGGGTGGTGCTTGGCACGGCGGTCCTGGCCGGGTCCAACCTGGCATGCTCGGGCCCGCGTTGCGCGGGGAATCCCGGTGATTGCCCGGATTCATACAGCTGCGTGGATGGTCGCTGCACCGCTCCGGACGCGTCCGGCAGCAGCTCCAGTTCATCCAGCAGCGGCGGCTCCGGCGGGGCGTCGTCGTCTTTGTCCGGCTCCTCCGGCGGAGCCAGCAGCAGCGGGCCGGCGCCGTCTTCTTCCGGGGGCGCCATCGCGTGCACACCGGGCGCCTCCATCCGCCTGTCTCCCGCGGCGTTCATTGGCGGCAATGCGGTGGCGGAGAACGGCGGGCGGGCCACCTTCAGCGTGTGCGTGGGGCAGGCGCCCGTGGCCGACGTGGCCGTGCTGTTGCAGTCCCAGAGCCCGCGGCTGGTGGCGGAGCCCGCGTTGCTGGTGTTCACACCGGAAGACTGGAACACGCCGCAGAACGCGGACGTGGTGGGCGTGGATGACAGCCGCGTGAATGAGTCCACGGAAGCAACGGCCACCTTGACCGCCACGATCATTTCCGACGACGCGGCCTTTGCCGGCGCACCGGCGCGGACGCTGGCGGTTGAGATGGTGGACGACGAGCACCGCGAAGTGCGCTTCCAGGTGGTGGGTACCCCGTCCGTGGTGGAGGGCGCGTCCGTGGAGTTGGACGTGCGCCTGGGTGCGGCGCCGGCCAGCGGCACCAGCGTGGAGATTCAGCTGGCGGGCGTGGACAGCGGCGGCATTGCGGTGCCGGACCTGAGCGTGGCGCCGGCAACGCTGGTGTTCACGCCGGGGGACTACAACGAGCTGCGCCGGATCACCGTGTCCGCTGCGCAGGATGACCTGGCGGAGGCGGCGCAGTCCCTCCAGGTACGCGCGCGGGTGGGGGACGCCAACACGGACGATCCGTTGTGGGACGAGGTGGCGGACGCGTTCCAGCCGCTGGCGGTGTCGGACGATGATCCCGCGGAATTCGTGACGGTTGGCGCCGACGCGCTCAGCCTGGTGGAGAATCCCGCCCAATCGGTTTCGTTTGGTGTGCACCTGCGCAGCCGCCCGGGTGGGACCGTCAATGTGGCGCTGTCCATTCCCACGGCGGGTGCCCTGGGCACGCTGGCTGGCACCACCCTGGTGTTCACCCCGGCGGATTGGGACCAGGACCAGCCGGTCACCATCCACGGCGTGGCGGAGGACGGGAACAACTCGCCCAACCTCCCGTTTGACGTCGTTGGTACGGCCAGCGGTGATGTGCAGTTCAGCGGCGCCACGTTCACGGTCGCCGTTTCCAGCGTAGAGGATGACGTGAAAGACCTGCAGCTCACCATCACGGGCGGCGCGGCCCTGCTGGAGGGCGAGACCCGTACGCTCACCATCACCCCAACGCTTGCCCCGTCCGCCGGGGTCACGGTGCAGGTGAGCTCGGCCTCCCCGGTGCTGACGGTCAACGGCGGCGCCTCCGCGTCAGCCAGCATTGCCTCCGGCTCCACGTCCCCCGCCACGCTCACTCTCTCCGCCCCGGATGACGCGGTGGTCCGGCCCGCCGAAGACGTGGTCCTCCAGGTCGTCGTCACCAGCGCGGACCCGGAATACCAGGGGCTGGCGCCGGCCGTCCCAGTGATCCGCGTGTCTGACCGCGACCAGCCCGAGCTGGTGATCAACGTGGCGTCCAACCCGCTGCCCGTCCCGGAAACCGGGGGAATTGCCACGTTCACCGTGGCGCTGGCGCGGCAGCCCACGGACGAGGTGGTGCTCATCGGCAGTTTCACCGCGGGCGCCGTGCCCCAGGCCAGCACCACCAGCTTCCCGCTCACGTTCACCACCGCTGATTGGAACGTGCCGCGCACGGTGACGCTGACCGGCCTGGACGACGCCATTGACGATGATGGCGCCGCGTTCCAACTGCAGATCCGTCCCGATCCCACGACCGTTGATCCCGTCTACGCGACGCTGGCGGAGGTGGCGGTGAACCTGACCTCCTCCGCGAACGACGACACCGCCGGCGTGACGGCGAGCCAGGCCACCGTCCTGGTGAATGAGGCGCACACCAAGGCGGACTCATTCACGGTGCGGCTCACGAGCCAGCCGTTGCAAGCCGTGCACTGCACGCTTGCCCCAAGCATCCAGGGCGCCGTGAGCCTCCAAACGGTTTCCGTTGATTTCACGCCCGCCAACTGGTCCAGCGCGCGCACGGTCAGCGTACAGGGCATTGCGGACGCCAACCCGGTTGGCGGCAACCGCACCGCCACCATTGCGGTGGATTGCGAGGACGCCAACGGCGGCTATTCGGTCTCCGCCGCCGTCACGGCGACGGTGGTCGGCGATTTCCGGCTGGTGCTGACCACCAACCCGCTCGCCAGCGGGGCGTTCACGCTGACCGCCGCGGACAACGCGTGCCGGGCCGAGTTCGCGAGCAGCCGCGCCTTTGTCTACCACTCCGCCACGCGCGCGCTGGACCGCTCGTGGATCGTCCAGGACTGGGCCACCTACCGGTACATGGATTCGCGGGACACCTACCGCGCCATCTGGCAAGTGAACGGAACCGGCGGCATCACGGTGCTGGACGCCCTGACGTCCGTCTCCACGCCGTACTGGACCGGCCTCACCACGGTGATCCTCCGCGGCCTGGAAGGCAGTGACAATTGCCTGGACTGGGCCAGCAGCAGCAGCGGCCGGAACGGCAAGGCCGGCAACGGCAACAGTTCCACCGTGGGCCAGCTGGGCGGGACCAACATCCCGTGCAATGCCAGCACGCTGCGCCTGCTGTGCGTGGGGCAGTAACAGCGCGTCACACCAGCCCCAGCGCCGCCGCCGCTGCCCACCCGATGGACCCGACGATAAGCCCCCCGATCAGCGTGAGAATCCCGCTGGTGAGACTGGGGTGCCGGTCCACAAAGTGCAGGGCCTCATTGAGGACGCGCTTGGTGGCGGTGATCTGGCATTGCACGTGGATCTCCCCCCGCAACGCCACCTGCAGCGCATCAATCATCTGGTCCACGCTCTGGAAACGCCGCGCGGGGTCCTTCACCGTGGCCCGGTCCGCGAAATACAGCAATTCCGCCGGGGCGTGTGCACGGCCCCACGGGGAAACGTGCTGCGGCGGCAGGGAGACGTTCTTGGCTCCGTCCAGCACCTCCTCCAGCGTGCTGCGGCCGTCCAGGTAGTGCCGCGCCGTGAGCAACTCGTGGAACAGCACGCCCAGCGCGTAGATGTCTGAGCGCTCGTCAACGGCGGCGTTGTCCCCGCGTGCCTGTTCGGGTGACATGTACGCTGGCGTCCCCACCAGCGTCCCCGCCACCGTCTGCCACGCGTCCCGCGTGACCGTCTCCGCCAGTTGCAGCCGGTCACGGGGGTCGTCCGCGTTGCCGCGCACGCGCTTGGCCAGCCCCCAATCCATGACCACAACCTCGCCGAACGGACCCACCATGATGTTGGCCGGCTTGATGTCCCGGTGGATGATGCCCTGCGCATGCGCGTACTGGATGGCGCGCAGCACGCCCATGAACACCTGCACGCGCACCGTGACGGGGAACCGGGCCAGGTACGCGGCATCCCCGGCCGCCAGCTTCCCAATCACCTGCTCCAGCGTCTCACCCTCCACGTGTTTCATGGCAAAGAAATACTGGCCGCGGTCATCCACTCCCACGTCGTGAATGGGCACAATGTTGGGGTGCTCCAGCCTTCCCACGGTGCGCACCTCCTCAACAAAACGCGCCACGGAGCCCGGGTGCAGCTGGTCCGCGCGGATGCGCTTGACGGCGATGTTGCGGTCAATGTCGCGGTCATGGACCAACAGCACCTCACCCATGCCACCCGCACCCAGCAGGCTCTTCTCCTCAAAGCGTTCCCCGGCAGGCGGGTGCCAGCGGGGTTGTGCGCCGCGCACCTCCAACTGGGGCAGCACGCGCATCCGCGTGGTGGTGGTGCCGCCGGACAACACCGGCGGTGGCGCCGGAGGGAGCGGCCGGCCGTCCGCCAGCGTGTCCGCATAGGACAGGGTGGTCACCTGGCGCGCGGCGGGCGCGTCCAGCGTCACGGCGTTGGCCGCGGCCGGTGCCGGCGCCTTGTCCAGCGTGGCAACCAGGCGGGGATCAAGGGGGGCGTTGCTCATGATGGGTCTCCTTGGAAACACAACTCAGTGCTTGCGGAAGTCCAGCAGGCCGTAGGTGTCGCCGTGGATGGCCGCGCGGATGAAATCCTGTCCCAGGAAGTCATGCGGGAATCCCATGGAAACCTGGCTCACCCGGTCCAGCCGGGCCCGTTGCTCGTCCGGGATGGTGAAATCCAGCGCCCCCAGCGAATCCGCCAATTGTGGCGCTTTTCGTGCGCCGACGATGGGAATCACCAGCGCGTGGCGCTGCCGCAGCCAATTGAGCGCCACCTGCGCCGGCGTCTTCCCCAACTCGTCCGCAATCTTCTTCACCTCCACCGCCACAGCGATGGTCTCCGCATTCACCCGCGCCCCGCCCACGGCGGCGCGCTTGGAATCCAGCCGGTGCAGCTTGCTGGCGGGAGCGTTGTACTTGCCGGTCAGCACGCCGGCCCCCAGGGGCGCCCACGCCAGCACGCCCAGTCCCAGCGCCAGCGCCATGGGAATGAGTTCGCGCTCCACGGTGCGCTCAATAAGGCTGTATTCCACCTGCAGGCCAATGAAGCGGCTCCACCCGCGCAGGTCCGCAATGGTGTTGGCCTGCGCCACCACCCAGGCCGGCGTGTCCGAGACGCCCACGTAAAGCACCTTGCCGGCCCGCACCAGGTCATCCAGGCCGCGCATGACTTCGTCCACGGGGGTGGTCCCGTCCCACGCGTGCATCCAGAACAGGTCCACGTACTCCGTCCGCAACCGCCGCAGGCTGGCCTCCAGCGCCTGCACCATGTTCTTGCGGTGGTTGCCGTGCGCATTGGGATCATCGGTCCGCGTGGACAGCGTGTACTTGGTGGCGACGACAAAACGCTCCCGGTCGCCCTCCATGAACTCGCCCACCATCTGCTCGCTCTGGCCTTCCGTGTACTTGTTTGCCGTGTCAATGAAATTGCCGCCTTTTGACACGTACAGGTCCCACACCTTCCGGCACACATCCTTGTTCTCGCCAAATCCCCATGCCTCGCCAAACGTCATGGTTCCCAGCGCGAGTTCGCTGACCCGCAGGCCACTCCGTCCCAGCAGCTTGTAGCGCACGCCGCCTCCGTTCCCTTGTCAGACCACCCTGCCCGGCCGCTCCTGCGTGTACGTTCCCTGGCGGATCACCCAGCGTCCGTTCACCATCACATCATCCAGCCCGCGCGCGTGGTGCACGTAGCGGGCGCGCCCGCCGGGCAGGTCATGCGCCTGCTCCTCCGGCCCGCGCGCCACGGTGGCCGGGTCCAGCAACACCAGGTCCGCAAAGTTCCCGGCCCGCACGCGGCCGCGCCCGGCAATTCCAAACGCATCCGCGGGCCGCGACGTCACCAGCTCCACCGCGCGCTCCAGCGTGAAATCACCGCGTTGGCGCACGAACCGTTCCAGCAGCAGCGTGGTGTCACCCGCGCCGCAGAATTGCGCGTAGTGCGCGCCGGCATCAGACACGCCCACCAGCATTCCCGGGCGTTCCATGAGGCGCGCCACCACGGCCTCATCCGCGTGCCAGGCGCCCACAATCCGGAACTCCGTACGGAGGCCATCCGCCAGGGCAATCTCCAGCAGCGTCTGGGAGATCATCTGGTTGCGCTCGCGCGCCACGTCCGCCAGCCGGCGGCCGGCCAGCGGCGCGTTCACCTCGGAATGGACCTCGCCCATGACGGCGTATTCCAGCAGCGGTGCGATGAGCATGCCTTCAAAGATGAGGCGGGTCCGGACCGCCGGGTCATTCATGGCGGCCATGCGGTTGGGGAGCGGCAGGCGCATGACCTCCATCCAACCCGGCAGCACAAACAGCACAAACGACGCGGCATCCAGCCGCAGGTTCAGGTCAAACGGGCGGGGGCAGGTCTGTCCGCGCAGGCGCGCGCCCAGGGCGTTCTCCGCGTCCATCGTCGCCAGGGTGTCCCGCAGCAGCGCCGGCACCTGCGGGACGTCAATCACCGGCCCAAACGTCACGGTGATGTCCGCGTCCCGGGAGATGGCGGCCAGTTCGGCCAGGGCGTGGACCTGTTGCGAGAGGTCCATGAAGTTGGGCACGCCCTGGATGATGCGGCCGCCTGCCGCGCGCAGCGCCCGCGCCAGTGCCAACCGCTCCGGCGGCGCTGCCAGGCGGGACGGTGCGGGACGCAGGTGCTCATCCACGTCCAGCCAGGAGAATGAGATGCCGCAGGCGCCGCCCCGCACCGCGCGCGCCAGCAGCGCGCACAGGGTGTCCACCTCCGCCGGCGTGGCGGCGCGCTCCTGTGACGCCGCGCCCATCACGTGGTGCCGCAGTGTGGAGTGCCCCACCAGCGCCGCCACGTTGGGCCCCAGGCCATCCGCAAGGAAACGCAGGTATTCCGGCGTTTCCTCCCAGCCCCACGGCACGCCCGCCTCAAAGTCAGACGCGCGAATGTCCTCAATCTGCTCAAACATGGCGACGAGCTTGCCGCGGCCTGCGCGGCTCACGGGCGCCAACGATAGCGAGCAATTCCCGATGACCACCGTGGTGACGCCGTGCTCCATGGATGGGGTGGCCAGCCGGTCCCAGCACAGCTGCGCGTCGTAATGCGTGTGCACGTCCAGGAACCCCGGCGCCACAACGCGGCCGCTGGCATCCACGGTGTCCGCACCGCGCAGCTCCGGCCCCACTTCCACAATGCGGTCACCCTCCACGGCAACGTCCGCGCGGACAGGCGCAGCGCCCGTGCCGTCCACCACCGTGCCACCCGCAATGACGGTCCGCGCCACGCTCAGGCCTCCAGCGCCGCATCCAGCGCGCGGTCCGGCGTGTCCACGGTCTGCGCCAGCTGCCGGAAGTACGCCTCCTGCGCCGCGCGTTGGGCATCCGCCACGGCAGGCTCAGCCAGCAGCGCGCGGATGCCGGCCACCGCCTCGTCGGGCCGTCCCCCGTCCAGGTGCAGCTGCGTGTTGCGGAACGGGTTGTCGCGCAGGACTTCTTGCACCAGCGTGAACATCCCCACCGGCCACAGGGAAAACGGGTGATGGGCGCCACCAGACGCGTACTCCGCCAGCGCGCGGCCGGCGCGTGAGGACGTGGGCGTCAGTTCCGGTCCCAGGTGGAGCGCGGCCACCGGCGTGCGCACGCTGGCCGCACGCACCGCGGAGGACGCGGGGCTGTTGGCCGTGAGGAACAGGTCCGCCGCCCCCAGCAGGTCCAGCAACTCCGCCGGGGGCATGGCATCCACGTGGCGGTAGCGCAGGCGCGCGCAATCCGCGGGCACCGGCAGCGGTTCCGGTCCCACGTGGATGACGTCCACGGGAACCGCCGCCGCTTCGTCCAGGTAGCGGAACGCCAATGCGGGAAATGCGCGCGCCACGTGTTCCGTTTCACGGCGTTTCTGCAGCGCGTGCTGCCAGTGAGACGTGGCCATCACCACCAGGGGACCGGAAACACCGTGTTTCTCGCGGACGGCCCGGCGCTGCGCATCCGGGAGCGGGCCGCGGTCCGCCATCATGGCGTACCGCCCGCGCCCCGGGGAGCTCTTCTCCGGGCGGTTGGCGGGACACGGCAGCAGGCGGCCCACGCGCGGCGGCACCCACGGTGCGCGCTGGAACAACGGCCGTCCAAACACGTCCACGTCCATGGCCGTCTGGTCAAAGTCATACAGGTCCATGGCCAGCACGCGCGCCAGGCGCAGCGCCTCCGGCACCAGGTACGCCAACCCATCCGCAAATTCTGGGGAAAGCCCGTACGCCAACAGGATGTCCGCCAGCACAATGATGTCCGGCTTCACCTGCCGCACGCCCTCCTGGATGCGCTCCGCCGCGCGGGCGATTCCCAGCGTGGGATAGTTGCGGACCGTGGCGCCGTACCACCGCGCCAGCGACGTCAACGGCACGGGCACGCACGCGTGGAGCTCCACGCGCCGCTGGCAACGGGACGCCCAGTCCAGCGCCATGGTGAGCTCGCCGGTGGTTGCCGCCGAGCATCCCAGGATCATGACCCGCGTCGCCTGCGCCATGCGTCCCTCCGTCCGGGAGCGGGCATCTTAGGGGTTCGGCGTCGCAGGCCAAAGGGCGGCGGTGGCGTGAACAGGCGCCGGCGGCCCGTCGTCCAAGGCGCGCCTTGTGCCCGTGTCATCCGCGAGTCTACACGCCGCCCATGAACGCCACGCTGCTCCTGCTTGCCCTGGCCCTGGTTCCGGCCGCTGACGGCCCCGCCCCCGGGACCCGCTCTGAACGCCTCCAGCTCTTTGTTGCGGGCTCCCGCGCCGGCACCATTGCATCCGTGGACGAGCCCCTCCCCGACGGAGGCTGGCGGCTCACGCGCCACGCCGACATGGAGGTGCAGCGCGGCGCCCTGCGCGTGCGCCTGGTCAGCCGCAGCGTGACGGAGGTGGGCCCGGACTACGCCCCGCGGTCCTTCCACTACATGCGCGAACAGCTGGACGGGCGCGGCCAGTCCCTGGAAGCAGGCGGCCGGCTGGTGTGTGACGGGAAAGCGGCGTGTGACCCCGCAGGGTGTGCCATCACCGTCACCACGGCGCTGGGTGCCACGCCGCAGACCAAGGTGGTGCGGTTGCCGCGCGGCGCCACGTTTGCCTCCGCCGTGGAGGCGCAGTTGCGCCGGACGCTGCGGGCGGGGACGCGCTGGGAGGGCAAGATGTTCCTGGAGGAGCTTGCGGACATGCAGGATGCATCCTGGAGCGTGGAGAAGGAGGCGGGCGGTTTTGTCATCCGCACGCGCGTGGCCGGTGTGGACACGGTGGACCACGTGGACGCGGCGGGCCGCACCCTCAAGTCTGAGACGCCCGTGATGTCCGCGGTGGCGCTGCCGGAGGGCAGCAAGGAGATACCGGGCGCGGGCGGGAAGGGGCTGTTGGACGTCCTGGCCCAGTCCACGTGGAAGGGGCCCGTGGTGCCGGAGGGCGTCAAGCGGGTCCGGTTTGAGCTCACCACGCGCGAAGGCGACGTGGCGGCGGTCCCGGAAGGGCGTCACCAGCGCGTGGTGAAGCGGGAACTGGGGCGCGTGGTGGTGGAGGTGGTGCGCCTGCCCAAGGGGCCCGCGGAGAAGCTCTCCGCGGACGAGAAGCAGCGGGCGCTGGCAGCCACGCCGTATGAGCCCCTGTCCGACCCGCGCGTGCGCGAGGCGGCGGCCAAGGCGCGCGGCAACGCCACGCGGCCGCGGGACATTGTGCGCAACGTGATCCTGTGGGTGAACGACTACGTGGACGACAAGGACCTCAGCCGCGCGTACGCGCCCGCCACGGCGACGCTGCAGACGCGCCAGGGCGACTGCACGGAGCACAGCGTGCTGGCCAGCGCGCTGCTGAAGGCCAACGGCATCCCCACGCGCCTGGCGGACGGCGTGATCTGGTTCCAGGACAACCTGGGCTACCACGAATGGGTGGAGGTGTTTCTCGACGGCGAAGGCTGGGTGCCGGCGGACCCGACCTTTGGCGAGCCGGAGGCCGGGCCCAACCGCGTGAAGTTTGCCAACGGCAGCAGCGACCCGTCCGACCTGATGATCATGGGGCTGTCCGCGGCCCAGGCGTTCCGCGGGCTGCGGGTCACGGTGGCGGACAGCGACCCGGCGGCGAAGTGAGCGCCTACCCGTCCTCCTCCACCCCGTCCGGCTCCGGCACCTCAAACAGGTCAAAGTTGAGCAGGTCCTCGCCCTCCTCAAGGCGCCGCCCGGTCAGCATGGCGGTCAACCCGCCGGCCACGCCCGCGGCCACCGCGGCGCTGACGGCGCCCAGCGTGGAGCCCAGCACGTAGATTCCCGGTACAGCGTAGATGGCCAGGTAGGCGACGCCGAACGCCATCCACCCGGTCTCCGGCGCGGCCGTGACGAGGACCACCGCTCCCACAAGCGGGATGGCCACGGCGGCACCCGCCACGATCAGGGACAGTCCCCAGGCCGTGATGGCCACACCCCAGCCGGTCAACGCCGTGGTGAGCGCCAGCCGCCCCAGCGGGACGCGGCGGTGCGCCAACAGGGCCGCCAGCAGCCAGGCCACCACGCCGCCCAGACCACCCCCCGCACACGCGCCCAGCCAGGGGGCCAACCACGCCAGGTAGCCGATTCCCACGGACGTCAGCAGGTGCACGGCCAGGGCGGTGGCGCCTGACCCCAGCCCCGCCAACAGGGCCAGCACCTTGGGGTCCCGCGTCAGAGCACCGTCCCGGCCACCGTCCTCCCGGTCGTCGTCGCGCGCGCGCCGGCGGGGCCGCTCGGCCTCTTCGGCCTCGTCCTCCCCCGGCTCCTCCTCGTCGGGCTCGCCCAGCTCCGGATCGCCCAGGTCCACGTGGCTGACGTCCGGCTCCTCAGGCGCGGGCGCCGTGGCGGCGGGTGGACCGCCGGGATCCACCACGTCGTCATCGCCCTGGGCGCGCGCCGGTGCTCCCGCAACCAACAGCAGCGCGGCCACGGCAAGCAGGCGGATGTGGCCGCGCCGTGGCGGCATCAGTCGCGGGACCACACCAGCGGAACGGTGACGTGCCCGGCCGCACCCTTGGCGGCCAGCTGTGAGGTCTTCACCGCAGCGGACAGGCATGCGCCCAGTTCATCGCTGTCCAGGCTGGCAATGTCCACGCCCACGCGCTCCAGCGCGCCGGCCTTGAGGTCCAGGCCCAGCACCATGCCGCCTTCCGCCTGGCGCCCGTGGTGCGCGTAGCACTCCTGGAACGCCGCGCGCCGCGCTTCCATGGCCGCCGCCACGGCCCCCGTGCCGTCTCCGGCGCCCTCGGGCGCGCCAATGCGCAGCTGCGCCTGCCCCAGCAGCATGTGCGCCAGGTGCGCCGTCTGGCGGCCCTTCTCCGTGGTGAAGCTGGCCAATTGGCGCCGCCCGCGCGTGTCCCAGAGCTCGCCGCCCAGCCACGTCACCGCCATCACGTACGCCTGCACCCCCGCCCGGGACGCGCACGGCTCCCCGCGCAGCGAATCCGGCCCGTCATCATCCGGGTCCGCATCCAGGTGGAAGTACGCCTTGAGGGACAGCGCGCCCGTCTTGCGGGCCGCCAGCGCGTCCTGCACGGCGGGAACGGCCATGTGCAGTTCCAGCGGTTCCGTCTCGGAGGTCCACACGTGCAGCGCGCCCTGCATCACGTGGAACCCGCCCGTGGTGGAGATGCTCATCACCCCCGCGTCCGTGTCGTAGTCACCAAAGGTGAACCGGTCTGACGGGATGGTCACCGCGTAGATGCGCTCCAGCGCCGCCCTGCGCGCGGTGGCCTGGGACGCCGCCGCCAGCCGCTGCTCCACAATGTCCGGCGCACCCTCCAGCGGCATTGCCGGCATCCGCACGTCCGCGCACACCTGCCCCGCCGTGCGCGCGTCCGTCACCTCCACCACCTCCTCCACCGGGTCCACGGCGGGAGAAGGATGCACCGGCCTGGCCGGTTCCGGCGCGGCCACCCCCGGACGCGCCGCGGACTGGGCCGCGGGCTTTGACGGCCGCGTCGACGACGGGAGCGCGCCTCCCGCCAGCACCGCGCCGGGCGCCAGCAGACCCGTAACCACCCAGACCCGCCATCCCGTCAGCATCACCCACCTCGCCCTGCCGTTTTGGCAATCCATCCGTGCACCCATGAGCCTGCGCCAAACGCGCGGCCCGCGACGAAGCATTGCAACATCCGCGTCGTTCCGGTGCAAGTTCGAGTCCACGGTGTGCCGGGGCGTGGCGCCTGACCCGGCCGGCGTGGCGGCGCGGGGCTTGCTTGAGGGGCGGGCCAGGCCCGGTTGCACGCGAGCGGGCGGTGAGGTTGAACGGCGTCATGGCTAGGACACGCGCGGGATGGCTGGGGTTTCTTTGGGTGGTCTCCATGGGCTGCAAGCCGGGGATGCTGCCGGACAGCACGGTGGAGGCCACGTCGGAAAACAAGGAGATTGCGGCGGTGGTGGAGCTGTACCGCAAGGCGCTGGAGACGCGGGACCCCGCACAGGTGCTCAGGTTGGTCAGCGCCGAGTACTTTGAGGACATGGGCACCGCGGACCCATCTGACGACTACAACTTTGACGGCCTGCGCCAGCACATGGCGGAGGACATGGCGCGCGTGCAGGCGCTGCGGGTCAGCGTGCGGCTCATCCGCGTGGAGATTGACGGGGACCGGGCGTACTGTGACTACCGGTTCCAGACGCGGTCGCTGGCCGGGTTTCCCGCCGGGGACCAGTGGATCACCCGCACGGATGACAACCGGCTGTCCTTCCGCCGCGAAAGCGGCCGGTGGATGATCGTCTCCGGCCTGTGAACCGTGGGCTTCGGGGAGGTCCGTGGCGGAGTTCCTGGAGGACGTCCAACGCAGGGCGGAGCGTCTTGGGCTGGAGGCTTTTTGTGCCCGGCACCCGGACCCGTTCCTGGTGCGCCTGGACGAGCGCGGAGGCCGGGACGACGCCACCCCGTGGGTGTTTGCCAAGCCGGGAGCGGCCAAAGCGCCGCCGGGCAGGCTGTTGCAGCCGGTAGCCGGGTTCATGGCGCGCGTGTTTGAGGTGGTGAAGACCTCCGGCAGCGGCGCACGCCACGTGGTTGCCTTGGGGCGCGCCGCTGACAACGACATTGTCATTGAGGAACGGTCCATCTCCAAGGCGCACGCGCGCCTCAAGCGCACGGCCGCCGGCGAGTGGGAGGTGGAGGACGCGGGCAGCCGCAACGGGACGCGCGTCAACGGGACGCGGGTGGCCCTGGACACGGCGCGGGCGCTGCGTTCCGGTGACGTGGTCAATTTTGGCGATGTGAGCTGCCTGTTCATCAGCTCGCGGGACCTGTTTGAGCAGCTGCCCACGCTGACGGGTTGACGCTCAGGGCTCGCCGGCCACCGCATCCGCCCCGGCGGGCGGGCGGTCCTCCACGACGGGCGCCGCCGCGGTGGGCCGCGCACCAACGTCCGCGCGGGGGACGGGCCGCGCGATGACGGCGCGGTGCAGGCGGCCGGACGGGCTGGCCAGCGGGTCCGCGGAGAGGTCCAGTGCGAGCAACCGCAGCGGGTCCACGTTGGTGTTGGCCACCTTCACGCCCCAGTGCAGGTGCGGCCCGGTCACGCGGCCGGTGTCACCCACCGCGCCCAGGACCTGCCCCTTCTTCACCACCTGGCCCGCCTTCACCATGAAGCGCGCCAGGTGGAAGTACAGCGTGTGCACGCCGCCACCGTGGTCCAGCACCACGGTGTTGCCGGAGAAGAAGCACGCCCGCGCCAGCAGCACCCGGCCGTCATTGCTGGCGCGCACCGGGTCACCGCGCTTGCCGCGGTAGTCCACGCCCAGGTGGCGGCTCTGGGTGCGCCCGTTGATGGTGCGGAAGGTGCCGTAGGGCGCGGTCACCGCCTTCTCCACCGGGGCGACAAACGACCCGCGCCAGCGGCGCACGGGGTCCGCGCGCCGCCACGCCTCCTCAAACGCGCGGGCGTCCGCCCGGGCCTGCGCGCGCTGCCGCGGGCTGGGGTCCAGGAACCGCTTGGACACGCCCAGCTCGTCCGTGTCGAAGTCCCCCGCCGTCACGCCCAGGTGCAGCTCCGCACGGTGCAGCGTCCCCCGCGCGTCCAACACCTCCACCATCACCGGGCGCGTTCCCAGGCGCTCCTGGTGCCCCACGGGCAGCAGCGCCACCAGATCCCCGCCCGTCCACGGGAAGCCGTGGGACCGCGCGCCCCCCAGCTTTGCCACCATGCGGCGCGGCGTGGCCTCCGTCATGGTGCGCACCCGCACCAGCACCAGCGACCCCTGCGCCGCGGAGGCCGGTTCCACGGACAGGGAGAAGCCGGGCGCGGAGAAGCCCAGCACGCACGGCAGCACCCACAGCGCCGGCGTCATCGCCGCCACCCGTCAGGCCACAGGGCGCGGAAGCCCGCCCGGCCCATGCCCCGCAGCACCCGCAGCAGCGCCAGGAACGGTGTGAACGCGCGGTAGCCCTGTGGCTCGTCAGCGCGCTGGCGCAGCTCGTAGTCGCGCAGGTGGCCCACCAGCAGCCGCAGCGCACCCAGCCGCGCGTACGCGTACAGCGCGCCGCGCTCCGCCGGTGACAGCGCCCGCTGGGCGTCATACGCCGCCAGCAGCGCGCCACAGCGGTGCGCGTCCGCGCCGTCCGCGGTGAAACCCCAGTGGCACAGCGCGGCGCCCACGTCCGCCACCAGGGGCCCGGATGAGGATTCGCCCAGTTCACCCACGTGGCACAGCACGCCGTGGTGGAAGCGGAACGCGGGCAGCCCGGGGGCCCCGTGCAGCGTCCCGCGCGGGAGCAGCCGGCCCAGCGGACGGCGCAGCCAGGCCAGTTCCGCGTGCGCCTCCGCCACGGCCTGCTGCACGTCCTCCCCGGGGGCGCCGCGCGCCGCGCGCAGCCACTCGCGCAGCACCGCCGGCCGCGCCGAGTGGCGCCGGTGACCACGGAAGCGCCGCGCCACCCGGTGCAGGCGCCCCAGCGCGGCGCCCACCTGCCGGCAGGCCTCCGCGTCCAGCTCAAACACCCCCAACTGGCGCCCCCGCGGGAAGCGCATGAGCCACGCGTAGCGGGTCTCAATGGGGAAGAAGTAGCCCCGCGCCACGTTGGGCAGCGGGTCCGGCACCTCCAGCCCGCCCAGGGCGTCCCGCTGCGCGGCCAGGAACAGCACCAGGTCTTTTTCGTGGACCAGGTCCCAGAACGGGCGGTCCTCCACCAGGGTCAGCAGGTAGGCGCCGGAGGTGGTGGTCAGCCGCCAGCGCGCCCGGGCGCCCGGCTCGGTGAGCCGGTCGGCACGCTTGAGCTCGCCGGCATCATGCAGCGAGAGCAGCGTGGACAGCGCGGTGTCGTTGAGCGTGGGCTCCATGGCCGGATGAAAACGGGAGCGGTCGGGGGCGGCATGCTACGCTCAAACCGGTCCGCGCGTCCCGTCACGCCGGACTGCCCGGGAGTGCGTGCATGAGCGGCCGGATGAAAATCGGCGAAATGATGCTGAAGGCGGGCCTCATTGACCAACTGCAGCTGAATGCCGGGCTGGCACACCAGCGCCAGTGGGGCGGCAAGCTGGGCAGCGTGCTGGTGGAACTGGGTTTTGTGGACGAGGACCTGCTGTGGAAGGGGCTGGCCCGCCAACTGGGCCTGCCGCGGGCGGAGCTGGCCACCCTGGCCATCCACCCCGCCATCATCCAGCGCATCCCCGTGGAGCTGTGCGAGAAACACACGCTCATCCCGCTGGGCTACCGCGAGGAAAGCAAGACCATCACCGTGGCCACCGCGGAGCCCAACAACACCGCCGCGCTGGATGAGATCACGTTCATGACGCGGCTGCGCACCGCGGTGGCGCTGGCGCCGGAGACGGAGATCAAGTGGGCCATCCGGCGCCACTACCGCGGGGACGGCTCGCCCTGCCCGCCGCTGCGCCACAAGAAGGCCACGGTGATGGACGTGGACGCGGACACGGACAACGAAGACATGAAGGTCACGGACATGTCCGGCAAGACCCTCATGAAGAAGCTGTCAGACATCCGCCCGCCGGAGGCGCCACCTCCGCCGCCGCCGCCCCCACCTCCTCCGGCGCCGGCCTATGCGCGCCCCCCTCCGGGCGCGTTTGTGCCGCAGCAGGGGTTTGGCGCCCCCGTCAGCGTGGTGGCCCTGGCTCCCGGCGCGCAGCTCACCCCGGAACTGGCGGCGGTGAAGGCGGAGCTGGAAAAGGGCAACCGCTTCCTCAAGTCCATCATTGAAATGTGCATCACGCGCGGCGTGTTCACCCAGCAGGAATACATGGAGCGCCTCAAGCGCTCCTGAACCTCACCGCCGCCGGTACACCAGGCTCACCCGGCCCAGCTCCACACGGTCACCTTCGCGCAGGAACGCCTGCGCCATGGGCCGCCCGCCCACGCGCGCAATGGGGGCGTCCCCCACGCGGGACAGCAGCACCGTGGCGCCCATGCGCACCACCACCAGGTGCCAGCCGCTGATGGCGGTCAGCGGCGGCAGCGCCACGTCGCACCGGGCATCCGAACCGATGCGCAGCGCAGCCTTGTCCAGCGGCACCTCCGTGAGCAGGCGGTTGTCCACGCGCACCTCCAGCAGCCCCGCCGGGGACAGCTGGCTGGACAGGGTCAGCGCGTCCTCCACCTCGCGGTCAGACGGCCACAGCGCCGCGGGGCCCGCGCCGGCGGGCGGCGGCTCGTCCATGAGGGGGATCCCGTCGGTGGTGCTGCGGGTCTTCTGGCGCTGCTCCGGCGGCAGGCCCCGCTCCATCTCCGTCTCACCGCTCTCAAACCCCGCCGCCAGCGACTCCGCGTCCTGGTCATCACTGGGGCCGGAGTCCGTAGGCCCGCCAATGGCGTCAGACAGGCCCTCCGGCTGGTCCTCCACCATGGTGGAGGACGGCGCATCCCCCGGGCCGCCCAGTTGTGGCGCCGTCACCTCCGGGCCGGTTCGCAGGTTCTCCTGGTCCTCAAAGGTCAGCGCGTACTCAAAGAAGTTCAGCACGTCCCCGTCCGCCAGCAGGTGCGTACCCTCAATGCGCACGTCATTGACAAACGTGCCGTTCTGGCTGCCCAGGTCCTCCACCGCCCAGTCCCCGTCATCCGTGCGGAACACGCGCGCGTGCCGGCGGGACAGCCCCAGCAGGCCAATGACAATGTCACACTTGTGACTGCGGCCCACCGCGTACTCCGGCTGCACCAGCGGGAAGCGCTCCATCTCGGCGCCGTTGCAGGACAGCACCAGGTAGGGCACGCCGGCCACGTCGTCGTCCGCGGCGGGGTCCATGGATGGCTCGGTGGAGCCGGGCTCCAGCATGCCGCGGCCCTTGCCGTTCTCCGGCTCATACACGGCCACGTAGCGGCCAATGCCAATGCGGTCCCCCGGCTTGAGCGGCTGCTCCTTCTCAATGCGCACGCCATTGACGTACACGCCGTTCTGGCTCCCCAGGTCCACGACGATGTAGCGGTCATTGCGCTGTTCCAGGCGCGCGTGGAACCGGCTGAGCGCCAGGTCATCCAGCACGATGTCGTTATCCGTGTGCCGTCCCAGCGCGATGATCGGCTTGGGCAGCGTGTGCTCCATCACTGCCTGGCCTTCGCGGAATATCGTCAGGCGGGCCATGCCCAGCACGTGCTCCCGGGCCCGCTCCCCGCGGGCCGTCCAAATGTCACACTGTGTTCCGGCCCCCTCCCCGGGGTCAATCCGGGGGCGCCAGCAGGCGTCGCACCAGCACCGACACGGTGGGCGCCACAATCTGCGCGTCCCCCGGGGCGCCGGGGCCCACCAGCGCGGCGCGCATGCCCGCTGCCAGCGCCCCAGCCACGTCGGTATCCGCCCGGTCGCCCACGTGCAGCACGGCCGCTGCGGGCACCCCCAGCCGCGCGGCCACCGCCAGGAAGCCGCGCGGGTGCGGCTTGTACGCGCCTTCGTCCTCTGCGTTGACCACCACGGCAAACAGCGGCCGCACGCCCAGCGCCTGCAGCTTCACTTCGACGTCATGGTCACTGAACGCGGCCAGCGGCGTCCCAGCCGCCGCCAGCTCCTCCAGCGCACGCCGCGTGGCGGCGGGAACCAGTCCGTGCAGCAGCGCGGGCCAATGGCGGGTCCGCAGCGTGGCGACGAGCGTCCGCGCCGCGGCCGCGTCCATCCCGGCCAGCGCGCCCAGCTCCGTGGCAAGCGCGCCGGCCAGGGCGGTCCCGTCGGGAAAGTCACGTCCGCGCAGCCGTTCCCGCGCGCGCTTCACCAGGCGCAGCGTCCGCAGCGCGCCCGGCCGCACGGCTGCGCGCAGCAGCAGGCGCCAGCCCACGGGGTACAGCGTGCCGTCCACGTCAAAGGACACCGCCGCCGGGCGGGTCACGTTTCGCGCCCCAGCTCATCCAGGACGGACAGCTGGCGCGACAGGTGCGGCGGCTTGACGTGCGCATCCGGCGCCCCGGCGGCCACCCGGCGCGCGCGGTGCCGTTCAAACGCGCCCGCCGGCAGCTGCCGCAGCACCATGGGGCCCAGGCGCAGGCTTTCGCGCTTGGCGCGGTATTCCAGGTTGGCGTCCTGCAGCGCGCCGTCCGCCGCCGTCACCAGCCGCTCCGCGGCCGCGGGGTCCAGTGCCGCCTCCGGTTCCACCGCCAGCACAAACCGCGGCGGGTTCACCAGCTCCGGGGCCACCGCAAAACCGCGCGTGCGCACCCCCACCTGCCCGCACGCCCGCGTCACCGCCTCCACCACGTGGCTCTCCGCCACCTTCTCCCCGGTGACGGACACCATGTTCCCGGTCTTGTGGTGGAACGCCAGCACGGGTGCCTTGCCGCGGAACCCTGTCACCTCCACCACATCCTGCATGTCATAGCGGTACAGGCCGTGGCTCCCGGTGATGACCACCACGTACCTCTCGCCCTGCCGGGCCTCCCACAACGGCACCGCTTCCCGGCTGCCGGCCTCATAGGGCTGCCACGGGATGAGCTCCATGACGTGCCCCGCCGCCGCCGCCACGCCCTGCCCGGCGCCGGCGTCCATGGGCACGGTGAAGCAGCCTTCGGACGCGGCGTAGCCGTAGTCCATGACGGGGAGGCCCGGCAGCAACGGCGCCAGCTGCTCCAGGTAGAACGGCGCGCTGCCGCCTTTCCAGCACAGCGCGCCGGCCAGCATGGGCCACACGTCCACCGGGCGAACCAGGCCGCGCTGTTGCATGGCTTCGCGCAGGGCGCGCGCCGTCCGCGGTGAGCGGCGCAGGCGCGGGCGCAGCAACGCGCGCTCTTCGTCGCTGACGCGGGCGCCGTCCCACAGCGTGCCCGCCTCCAGGTCACGCGCCAGCTCTTCAGCGCGGTCACGCAGGACCTGGCACAGCAGCACCAGCGTGGAGGGGTTGATGGCCGCCATGATGCTGACGGGCACCTGCAGGGCAAACCGCAGCGCCGTGTAGTAGCGCGCCTGGAAGTCCGGCAGCTTGAACACGCGGCGCGGGACGGGATCGAACCCGGTGGGGTCCTCGCGCGCGCCGCCCATGGCCACCGTGATGGAGCCGTAGGGCACGCCGCCTTGGCTGCGGCCTTCAATGGACGGCGAGTGCACCGTCAGCACGTGCCCGCGCATGAGCCCCGGCATGGCCTGCGCCACCTGGCGCATCCACACGCGGCGCGGGTGGCGGAACTCCTCCAGGTAACCCGCCGTCACGGGGATGCTCTTGGGCTCCCCGGTGGTCCCCGACGAGCGCGCGTAGAAGAACACGTCCTCCGCGCACAGCACGTCGCGCTCGCCGCCGAGCATCCGCCGCACCCACGGCGCGAACTCCGTCCACCCGCGCACGGGCACCTTGCGGTACCCGTCGTACCCGCGGATGCCGTCAAACCCGTGCTCCTTCCCAAACGCCGTCCCCGCATTGCGCGCGAGAATGGCCGCCAGCCGCGCCTCCTGTGCGGCGCGCGGGTCCGCGCACGCCGCTTCAAACTGGCGCCAGCTCTTGCTGAACAGCAGCCGCGCGCCCCCCGCAATGGCCGGCGGCGGCAGCAACCGCACCAGCGCCAGCGCCCCGCGCGCGAGCAGACCCACGCCCGCGCCCACCACGTCCTCGACGTCAGGAAGTTCCTTCCGCTCCGCCATGCCCCGGACCATGCACCCGCTTTCACGCGCGGCCAAGGGCTTCCCCGCCGCGGGAGGCGAGGGAGGCGGTGGACGGGGGCCGCACATGGGGCGGTTGGTCCGGCCCGGTGCGCGTTGAACCGCGGTGGGGGAAACGCTAGCGGTAAACCCGTGCCCGAAGTGAGCCGCTTCTTTGGCGTTGTCATAGCCATCTACTGGCAGGACCACGGCGTACCTCATTTCCACGCCAAGTACGGCGAAAGCCGCGCTTCGTTCTCGATCGGGGAGCTGAGGCTGCTTGAGGGGAGCCTCCCGCCGCGGGTGACTGCGCTGGTGGTGGAGTGGGCGTTCCGCTACCGCGACGAGCTTCAGGAAGACTGGAACCTCGCGGTCGCCAGGAAACCCCTCAAGTCCATCCCGCCACTTGAATAGCAGGGAGGAGCCATGCACTGGGTCCGTTCGGTCGCCTATCTGGAAGGTTACAAGCTCCGCTTGGGGTTTGAGGACGGCAGCGTGCGCGTTGTTGACCTGGAGGCATACTTGGACGGTGATGTTTTCGAGCCGCTCCGCGACATCCCGTTCTTCCGGACCGCGCACCTCAACGAAGACATCGACACCGTTGCCTGGGACAACGGCGCGGATATGTCCCCGGATTTTCTGTACGACATTGGCGTCGCGTTGAAGGATGACCGCGCTTCGGGCTGACCACGATTCGTGCCGACGACGGCCGTGAACCTGCCGAGGAGGTCCGTGCATCACGCGCGGCCAAGGGCTTCCCCGCCGCGGGAGGTCCATGGCAGGGTGCACGCGCCGGAGGACCCGTGGCGGAAGCGTACGCACACACCAACATCGCGCTGGTGAAGTACTGGGGAAAACGCCCCGGCCCGTTGAACCTCCCCGCCGTGGGGAGCCTGAGTCTGACGCTGGACGCGTTTGGCACGTGGACGCGGGTGACACCTGGCGCGGCCACCGACACGCTGGAACTCAACGGCGCGCCCCAGGCGGGTGAGGCGGTCCGCAAGGTCAGCGCGTTCCTGGACATGGTGCGCGCCCTGGCCGGACGCACCGAGCCCGCTGCCGTGCACAGCCGCAACGACGTCCCCACGGCAGCGGGACTGGCATCCTCCGCCAGTGCGTTTGCCGCGCTGGCGGTGGCGGGCTGCCGGGCCTACGGGGTGAACCTGGATGCGCGCGCGCTGTCCGCACTGGCGCGGCGTGGGTCTGGGAGCGCGGCGCGCAGCCTGTTTGGCGGGTTTGTGCTGATGGAGAAAGGCGTGCGCGAAGACGGCACCGACGCATGCGCCCAGCCGCTGCCCGCGGGCGACGGGTGGCCGGTGCGCTTGGTGGTGGCGGCGTGCGCGGAGGGCCCCAAGGAGGTCTCCAGCACGGACGGGATGACGCACACGCAACACACCAGCCCGTACTTTCCCGCGTGGGTGGACACGCATGACGCGGACCTGCGCGCCGCGGCGGACCACGTGCGCACGCGGGACCTGGAGCGCCTGGGCGAGGTGATGGAGTTCTCGACGCTGAAGATGCACGCGTCCGCCATGGCGTCGCGCCCGGGGGTCATCTACTGGCGTGGCGTGTCCCTGGAGGCCGCGCTGCGCGTGCGGCAGTTGCGCGCGGCGGGAACGCCCGCGTGGTTCACCATGGACGCCGGGCCGCACGTGAAGGTGCTGACCACGGAGCAGGACGCACCCGCCGTGGCCGCCGCGCTGCGCGAAGTCCCCGGCGTGCTGCGCGTGCAGGTGGCCGCGCCGGGTCCCGCGGCGCGGGTGCTGGCGTGACGGCGCAGGCCTTCACCGTCCGCGCCCCCGGCAAGCTCATCCTGTGCGGCGAGTACGCCGTGGTCCACGGCACCCCCGCGCTGTGCACCGCCGTGGCGCGGTACGCCCGCTGCCGCGCCCAACCCGTTGACGGACAAGCGCGCCTCACCGCGCTGGGCCAGGGGCCGCTGTTCATCCGGCGCGATGCGGGCGGCGTTGTGCTGGAACCGGTTCCCGCGGACGCAGCGCGGTTTGGCCTGGTGCGAGACGTGCTGGCGCGCAGCAGGGTGGTCACGGGATGGGCGTTTTCGCTGGACTCCGCCGCGCTGCATGAGGCCCCGTTGCACGGCGGTGCGCCCGTCAAGCTGGGGCTGGGCTCCTCCGCGGCCGCCGCCGTGGCGCTGGCCGCCGCCGTTGACATCGCCGTGAACGGGACGGTGCCGGCAGCGGCGGCGCGGCGCGCGTGGTTTGAACTCGCACAGCGCGCGCACGCCGGCGCGCAGGGCGGGCTGGGCAGCGGCATTGACGTGGCCGCCAGCGCGGTGGGCGGGATGTTTGTGTACGAACGCGCAACGGCCGACCCCGCCGACGCGCGCATCCTCCCCGTGGACGCGGGGCGGCTGGGCGTGCGGGTGGTCACCGCGTGGACGGGCAGCTCCGCGTCCACACCGGAGCTGTTGGGTGCGGTGGAGGCGTGGCGCCGCGCGCAGCCGGACGCAGCGCGGGCGCTGTTCGCTGAGATGGACCGCGTGGCGCGGCAGGCCGCGGCCGCGGCCAACTCCGGCCATCCCGCCGCGCTGCTGGCGGCCGTGGAGGCTTACGGCGCGTTGATGGAGTCGCTCGGGGAGCGCGCCGGGCGGGACATCGTCAGCGCGCCGCACCGGCGGGTGCGCGAGATTGCGCGGGCGTGCGGCTGCGCGGGGAAACCGTCCGGCGCGGGCGGTGGGGACGTGGCGGTGTGCCTGTGTCCGTCAGAGGAACACGCGGCGCGCGTGCGGACTGCGTTGGCGGCGGCGGGGATTGCGGTGGTGGACGTGGAGCTGGATGGGGCGGGAGTTTCGGCCGAGCCGGCGTGAACGCTGACTTCCACCGGGAAGCCCGCACTCACCCGCTTTGCAGGCCCAGGTATTTCGCCCAGCCCTTCCGGTCGCTGGACAGAAACGCGTCCCAGTCCGGCTCGGGACGGCACCGGGCGGCCGTGGACCGCAGGTCTGGCTCGGAGAACGCGGTTTGGCGCCAGGCGTCCGCGTCCGCCCACCGCCGCAGCGCCGCCGAATCTGAGAACCCGGCGACGACGTGCCGCTCATTGGCCAAGCGGAAACTGGTCTTCCCCGGTTGAGATTCGATTCCGCCTGAAGGGAAGTCAGGCGGGTGAGCAGCACGCGCCGTCTGGGTTTCGGCGCCAGGAAAGTCCTCACGTGTTCCAGGTAGAGACGACTCGCCTCCGCCAGGTCCGGTTCCCCGGGCGAGGTCCCGGTGGTGGCGTAGAACCACGCGCTGACTTCCAGGCCGCCCCCGAACTCGTAGATGAGCAGGTCCGCAGGCGACTCTGCTGCGCTCCCGCCGGGGCGCATCAGGCGGCCGCACCCGGAGCAGCGTTGCTGAGGTCTTCCAGCAGTTCGAGCGCCGTTGCGCGCACGCCCGCACTCGGGTCCTCGCGCGCGAGCGGATCGATGCGGACCACCAGTTTGCTCGGGATGTCGCGCCGGCCGAACAAGCCGAGCAGGACGCTCTCGCGAATTGGCGCCGCGGCGTGGTCACAGAAGGGGACGAGGGCAAGGAGCCCAATGGGGCTGGTTTCGCGGCCGAGCGCTTCGAGGGCTTGGGACAGCGGGAGTCCTTGGAGTTGCGACAGGTCCGGCGGCGTGCCGCGAGTTCCGCCCTGCTCGCGGGCGCGCTGAGACGCGTTGGCCAGGGCGCACCGCACGCGGAAGAAGCGTTCCAGGTTCTCGGCCGTCCATTTGGCAAGGCCGACATTGTCGCGGCCCACGACCACAAGGCCGCCCTTTGCCACCTCGCGCACTGCGCGACGCAGTTCGCCCGCAACCACCAGGAGCAGTTGCGTCATGGGCTGCTCTTGCGGCGGAGACGACTGGGCATCGCGCTTGAGGTTCTGCTGGACGCGCCGCAGCAGGGTCGCCTGGTCGAACCGAGCAGCGCGGGCCAGTTCGTCGTCGACGATGCGCCGCTCCATGGAGAGCGGGTGCCATTGCTCCCGCAGTTGGGAGACCAGAACGGCCGCAAGGTCCGCTGCCGGGTCCTGGCGGTAGATGGGGGCCCACAGATTCATCAGCGACGTGAACCCGACAAGGAGTTCCGGTTGTCCACCCACCTGCTCCAGCACCCACGGGTTCACGGCGAGGTGCTGGGTGGCCGCGGCGGCAGCCGCGAAGCGCGCCAACTCCGCCGTGCTGGGTCCGCCGCTGTGCAGGTCCATCGGCATGGCTTCTCAATAGCGCGTGCATGGCTCCCCCGCATCACGGCTCCCCTTGTCTGCCGGTCCACGGCGGCGCTACGCACCCGTCCAGCCGGGGAGGACCATGGGACACCTGCACCAGCGCCTGGCCACGCGCGTGCCGCCGCGCGTGGCGGAGATGGCGCACACGCTGCTGCGCGAGCCGCGCGTGCTGGCGCACTGGTTCCACTTGCTGGCCAGGCGCCTCCCGGAGTTGGCGGGGGCGCCGCGTGTGGCGCTGCCGTTGGCGCCCGGGGACAGGCCGCCGCTGCTGCTGGTGGAGCGGACGGGCGTGGGCGTGACGTGCCTGGCGGCGGGCATGGCGTGTGACGCACCGCGCGTGCCGGCCCATGAGGTGGCGGGCCTGTGCGAGCTGCTGGAGCGGCGGTTCCGCAAGCGCGTACTGCAGCAGCGTTTGATGGCGGATCCGGAACTGGACGGCACCCTGGCGCGCGCGCTGAGCTGCCCGGACAAGCTGACGCTGGCCGCGTTCCGGCACATGCAGACGCTCGCCCCGCTCCTGACTGACCGTCTGGATGACTGGTTGGAGGAGGTGACGAGGCTGTTGGACCGGGGCGCGTACGACCCGGCGGTGCTGCGGTACCTGACGGACAAGGAGGCCGCCGACGTCTGGCGTCTCTACCTGGGGGTGGCGTTCTGCCTGGTGGCCGTGGGGACGGTCCATGCGGACGCGCAGCGGGCGTGGGCCGCGGCACTGGCGCCGGACGTCATGCTGGCTGCGCGCGGGAGCTGGCTGCAGGTGAACCAGCCGGAGCGGACACTGGCGTTCGTGGAAGACTGTTGGAAGGCGCACGTGCCGGGTGTGAAGGAGTTCTCGTGGCCGTTGCTGGTGGCAATGGGGTGCCGGTTCGGGCGGTGGCGCGCGGCGTGCGAGGCCCTGGCCAAAGCAATGGGCGAGGAGAGGCGGATGATCCCGCAGGGGCGGATGCTGGAGCATGTCCGCAGGCTGTTGCTGGCGCGCGCCTGCCATCTGGTGCCGCTGCGGGCGCGGTTTGACGGGGCACCCAAGGCGGACGTTGAGGCGCTGCGCCACGCGGCGGCGGCGCCGCGGACGGCGTACCTGGAGGGGGCGGACTTTGCGGGGATGTGGGAGCGGACCCCGGGGCCAGCGCGGGAGTTGTTCCACGCCCTGGACCTGGCGCGGGAATGGGACGTCCCAGCATCCATGGTGCTCCCGCCCGGGGACCCGGATGCGCGCGCAGCGCTGCGCGCGTGGGCGTGGCAGCGCGTGCTGGCCTCCCAGCCCGAATCCATGTTGTCCGCCACGGCGGTGGACCAGGCCCTGGTGACCGCCGCGCCCCTGGCGGCCCTGGTACCGCCTCCCGCGCCCGCGGACTGGATGGCGCTGTCCTACGGCGTGCGGCTTCTGCGCGAGCACCTCCCGCGCGTGATGGGTGCATTCCGGGTGCAGACGGTCACCCGGGAGGCGCCGCGCATCGGCCGCAACGGCCCCTGCCCGTGCGGCAGCGGTAAGAAGCACAAGAAGTGCTGTGGGGCGGCCTGACCGCCACGCCGCTCACGCGCCGGCCGCCTCTTCCAGGCCCAGCCGCTGGCGCGCCTCCAGCCCTTCCTCCAGGCACGCCCACCGCAGCAGCCCGCGGCTCCACATGGTCTTGAACGCGCCGGGCTTCTCCATCCACGCCATGCGGTCCAGCGCATCCAGCGCCACCGCCAGCGACCCGGCGGCCAAAAACGCCACGCGCCCCAGCAGCGCGCGGCCCTCATCCACGCCGGGCAGGCGTCCGTCGTTGAGCGCTTCCACCGCGGCCGCGCGCTCGTCATCCGGCTGGTTGGCCACGCGGCTGCGCAGGGCCTTCTCCAGCACCTGGGCCAGTTCACGGCTGCGCGGTGTCTGCTGCTCCGGCGGCCGGCCCAGGAACGCCGCCATGGCCCGCATCAGTTCCGTCAGCTCCAGCGTGCTGCTGCACACGGACGGCTCCAGGCCCCACCGCACGGTGGCAAACCCCACCGCCATGACCGCGCGCCGCACCGCGTCCGGCGCGCGCACCACATCCGGGCCCAGCACCAGGTGCGGGCCGGTGAGTCCGCCAATGAACGCGCCCGGCTGCTCCGTGATGACCACGGGCAGCGTGCCGTCCGCCAGGCTGCGGGCAAACCGGATGTCCGCGGCCAGGCGGCGTGCCTCGTCACCGCTGAGGGAGCGCGAGGGAATCTCCGGCCGTTCCAGCAGCGCGTGCAGTTCACGGTTCCAGCTGGACGCCAGGCGCGCCATGTGGACGGGGAATTCGCCGGGGGCGAGCCAGCTTGCGTCCTTGGACAGTGCCAGCGCGCGCCCGGATTCTGAGGGCAGCGGCGTCTCCGGCGGCGGGGGCGGCGGCTTGCCGGCGAGCAGCGCCGCGGCTTCCCGCGCCAACTGGGCACGCCGCGGCTGGCTGCGGGAGACAAACGCGCGCTCCAGCCACGTGTACGCCTCCGGGAGGTCCGCGTTGTCATCCAGCAGGGCGCGCGCCGCGGCCTCCGCCAGCGCGGGGTCCGGCGGCGGCGCTGGGAACAGGTCGGTCAGGCGCGCGCGCAGCTTGGCGTCGGTCCCGGCCAGGCCCACCGCGGTGCGCACCAGTGCCGCGCCGCGCGCCGCGTCCCGCAGTTCCACAAACGCCACGCGCGCGGCATCAGCCGCCAGGGTGGCGCCCATCTTGGGGTCCGCCACGTTGCGCAGCGCTGCCTCCACGTGCCCCACCCACGCCGCGTGCGCGCCGGCGCGCCGGGCGGCGTCCACCGCCAGCAGGCGCCCCCGCCAGCCGTCATCCGCCGCCAGCGCCGCCTCCGCGTGGCGCAGCAGCTGTTCCGGCGGGACGTTGCGCTCCTGCCGCAGCGCCTGGGCCAGTGCCCGGTGCAGCGCGGGCGGCAGGTCCACCGGGGGCTGGGCGGCGTGGAGCGGGCCGGCCAGGGTGGCCAGCAGGTCTTCCGCCTCCGCGGCGGCGGCGGCGTCCACGGCGCTGACCAGCACCGCCGCGTCCGCCCCGCCTGCCAGCACCGCCTGCAGCAGCGCCTCGGCGCGCGCGCGCGCGTTTCCGGCCTTCTCCCAGGCGGCGGCCTCGTCACGGAACGCCAGCTGGCGCTCATCCGGCGCGCCCGCCAGCTGCGCCACGCGGCGGAACAGGACGGCGGCCGCGGCGGCGTCATCCTCCAGGCGGGAGAGCGCCAGCGCGCGCAGCAGTGAAGGGTTTCCGGGCAGCGCGGTGTGTGCCCGCTCCAGCAGCGCCCGGGCGGCGGTGCCCTGCCCCGCGTTCTGCAACGTGGCGGCCTGCCGGAGCATCCACGCGGCGAACGCGCGCGGCTCATCCGACGCGCTGGGCACATCACGCGCCTCCATCAGGGTGCGCACGGCCTCCATGGGGTCGCCGTGGCGTTCAGCGGCGCGGGCCAGCGCCTGCCGGGCGGCGGCGTGCTCCGGGTCCACCTCCAGCGCGCGGCGGAGCGCGGCCCGCCCATCACCACCGGTGGACTCCAGGCACGCACCGCGGCGGTAGGCCACTTCCGCGGCGGGGACGCCGGGCAGGTCCCCATCCGCGCTGTCCGGCACCCGCGCGAACCAGCGCGCCGCCGCCTCCAGGTTGTTGCGGCGGAACGCCAGGTCCGCCAACGCCAGGGCCACCCGGGACCGCAGCGGGTCCGCCTCCAGTGCGGAACCAAACGCCGCGGCGGCCTGGGCTTCGTCCCCGCCGACGTCACGCCACAGGGTCCCGGCGCGTTCAAACATGGCCGCGCGCGCGGTGGGCTCCTCCTGGGCGGCGGCCACGCGCTGCGCCAGCGGTGCCAGGCGCGCCGTCTTGCCCTGCCGCCGCAGGCGCACCTCCACGGCGTCAAACGTGGTGATGTCCCGCGGGTCCACCTCCAGCAACTGCAGCCGCGCGTCATCCGCGGCGGCCGCATCCGGCACGGCTTCCCAGGCGGTGACCGCTTCGCGCAGCAGCTCCGCCTTCACGCTGGCGGCGGATTCCCGGGACGCGGCGTCCAGGTAGGCGCGGGCCGCCTGGGCGGGGCGGCCGGACTTCATCATCCAGTGGGCCACCCGCGCCGCGGAGCGGTTCTCGCCCAGGGACGCCAGCTCCGCGTGCGCCTTGATGGCCTCCGGCGCCACGCCCGCGGCCTCGGCCAGCAGCGCGCGGGATTGCCAGTAGCGCGTGGCCTCACGGCGGCCGGTGGGTGGCGCCACGGCGCCCAACCAGCCCAGCGCGTCCGCGGCCCGCGCCGTGCGCAACGCCATGTCCGCCAGCTTCTGCGCCGCCGCCACCACGCTGCCCGGGTCACCCAGCGCATCCCGCAGCGCGGCCAGCGTGTCCTCCGCCGGGCGGTCCCGCAGTTCCATGAGCTCCGCGCGGCGCAGCGCGCCCCGCACGCGCGCGGCCCCGTCCGCGGCGGCGGCGTCCAGGGCATCCAGCTCGGAGGCGCTGTCCTGGGCCTGCGCGGCCAGCCGGGCCATCCATTCGGCCTCCGCCGGCGTGAGGGGGCGGGCGGAGCCGGCGGCACGCAGCGCGTTCACGGCGCCCTGCGGGTCCATCAGCGGGCCGCCCAGCCATTCGGCGGCCTCGCGCCAGATGAACGCCTTCTCCGCGGGGACCCCGGTATGCCGCGCAATGGTGGACAGCAGCCGGACCACGTCCGCGGCATCTCCCCGGCCACGCGCGGCGGCCAGCAGCACCTCCACGGCGCTGCGGTCGGAGGGGTCCTTCTCTATCCGCCGCACCGCCAGCCGTTCGGCTTCGTCCAGCGAGCCGGTGCGCGCCAGCACCGCGACGCCCTCCGTCAGCAGCGCGGCGGTCACCTCTTCCGGGAGCGCGTGGGCCACCGACAGCGCGGCCAGCTGCTGCCAGCGCTGCACGGCCGCCTCCCACCGCCGCGCGTGCTCGGCGTCCCGGCACAGCCACAGCAGCGTGGCGGCGTCCTCGGCGTCAGAGTTGGACTGCATCAGCGCCAGGTCCCGGCTGCCCTCCAGCACCACCGCTTCCCCCCCGGCGGTGCGGCGCGCCAGCCACGCCCCCACCAGTTCGCGGCGCTCGTCCCGGTCCGCGGCGGACCAGCGCGCGCGCACGGCCGCCAGCGCGCGCAGCGGCGCACCCCGCGCCAGCGCGGCATCCCGCACGGCGGCGCACGCCGCGGCGGACTGCGCGGCCACCCGGTTGAGGACCGCCATGGCCCGGGACGGCTCACCGGCCACCTCAAATGCGTCGGCCGCGTCCAGCGCCGCCAGCGCGCGCGGGTCGGTGCCGGTGTCAGCATCCAGCGCCGCCTCCAGCGCGGTGGCCAGCCGGGCGGGATCCCCCTGCAGGCGCGCCAGCTCCACGCGCAGCGTCCGGATCCGCGCATCCGCACCCGGGTAGGCCTCCAGGATCTCCAGCGCGCGCACCGGATCCGCCAGCCGGTCGGTCCACAGGTGGGCGGCCTCCAGCAGCGGATCCGCGGCCCGCTCCTCCGGCAGCTTGCGCGCCGCTTCCACCAGCGCCTCCGCGAGCGCCCGCGTGTCCCCCGCCGCGCGGGCCAGGTCCACGCGCCGCTTGAGCAACGATCCGTCACCGGGCAGCAGATCCAGGGCCCGCGCCACGTGGTGCAGGGCGCGACGGGGTACGCCGCTCTCCTCCCACAGCCCCGCCAGTTCCAGGTGCGCCTGTTCCGGGGGCACCCGCCCGTGGGCCAGCGCGGCCTCCAGCGCGTCGCGCAGGCGGTCGCGCGCACCCTCGCGCCGCGCCTCCTCCACCAGCAGGACCAGCGCGGCGGGTGGGAAGCCGCGCTGGGCCGCCAGCGCCTCACGTTCCGCCAGGCCCAGGCGGCGCCCCACCGGCTCGCCCAGGGTCCCCTGCGCCCCCAGCAGCGCGGCGCCGCATTGGTCCGCCCACAGCTCATCCCGGCCGTCACGGGCGGCGGCCCGCACGCGCGCCAGCGCCTCCCCGGTGGTGCCGGCCAGCGCCCCGGCGGCCAGCACGTGCAGCCACGCGTCGTGCCCGTCCGCCAGCGCGGCCACGCGTTCGTGCACCGCCGGCTGGGCGGGGTCCTGCACCAACAGCATGGCCAGCAGGGACCGCTCCTCATCCGGGCGGCCCTGGCGCCGCGCCACGGTGGCCAGCACGCGCAGCGCGTCCCGGCCCTTGGCGCCGGGCTGCTGGGACAACACCTCAAACGCCCGGCGCGCCACCTCCGGGAAGCCCAACCGCTCCGCCACGCCGCCCAGGATCTGCGCGGCGGCCACGTCGGGCTCTTCGGATCCCAGCAGCTCCGCCGCGCGCTGCAGCGCCGGGGGGAAGCCACCGTCCGGGTCACACCAGCCCGCCAGGGCGTCCGTGACACGCGCGCAGGTGGCCGGGCCCCGGGCCGCCACGCGGCGCAGGGCGTCCAGCACCACGGCGGGCTCGGCGGTGGCCACCAGGTCCCGCAGGACGGACAGCTCGGCGTTCTCATCCGCGCCCGCCAGGCGGGACAGCGCGTCCACCGCCGCCACGCTGCCCTGCGCGGCCAGCGAGGTCAGGACGCGGCGTTCCTCGTCCGCGTCGCGCCGCAGCGCGTGCAGGTCCGCCTCCGCCCAGTCCGCCGCGGCGGGCGGCACGCCGGCCTGGCGCGCGTGGCCTATCCAGGCCGCGGCGTCATCAAACCGCTCCAGGCGCAACCACAGCGCCGCCAGCGCCAGCATGTCCGCGCCGGAGTCCGCCACGTGCTCCAGCGCGCGCGCCTGCAACGCCTCCGCGCCGGCGGCGGCCGCGCGCCGCCACGCGGCCTCCCACAGCGGCGCCGGGGCCTGCCCGGCCTGCAGCGCGTCCATGGCGTCAACCAGGCGCCCTTCCTCCAGCAGCAGTTGTCCGCGCTCCGCCTGCCAGGCGGCCGCCTGCTCCGCCGGCCCCAGGCGCGCCAGCTGTTCCAGCGCCTCCAGCTGGTGTTCGCGGTCCCCGCGCGCCCGGGCCAGTTCCAGCAGGCGGCGCGCGCGCCGCGGTGTGGCCACGCGGGCCTGCGCGCCCCACAGCGCGCGGTATTCCGCGTCCGCATCCAGCTCATTGGCCGCAGCGCCGGCCAGCCGGTCCAGCGCGTCCGCCGCCTCCGCGTCCGTGTTGGCCAGCTGCGCCCAGGTCCACGCCAGGTCCCGAACGGCCGCCGGCCCCGCCACCACGGCCACGTCACACGCCGCGGGGCCCAGGTGCGGCCGCAGGGAGACCAGTTCGCGCAGCAGCGCGCGGCCCGCGTCTCCGGCCAGGTACGGGCGCCGGCGGATGAAATCCCCGTCCACGGCCATGCCGCGCCGCAGCAGTTCCCGCAGCGCCGCCACGGCCACGTCCACCCGCGCGTCCTGCGCGGCGCGCGCCTCCACGCGCCGCAGCGTCCATGAGGCGCGGGCCTCCAGTGCGGGCAGCGCGTCCGGCAGGTCCCCCGCCAGCCAGCCGTGCTCCTCCCAGCCGGGCGCCCCCTCCAGCACGCGCCGGGGGGCGCCGGCTTCCGGTGCCAGCGCCGTGCGGACGGCGGTGACGTCCTCACCGCGGCCACCGCGGGCGTACGCGCGGTCCACCTGCGCGCGCGCGTCCTCCAGCAGGCCCACCGCCACGGACGCCCGCGCCGCGTCCATCCACAGGTCGGCGCGGTCGGCGTTTTCGGCCGCCTCGCGGGTGACCCGCGCCACCTCCATGGGCGTGGTGGACACGCGCGGCATCCACTGCAGGAAGCGCAGACGCGCCCCTTCATCACCGTGGGCGGTCAGGCCGGCGCGCAGCCGGTCTGCCAGGGCGCGGTGCAGGCGCGCCCGGGACAACACATCCAGCACCCGCTCCTCCAACAGCCCCCCCCGCGGCGAGGGAAACGCGCGCAGCAGCAGCTCGCCGGCGCGGGTGCCCTGCCCCGCCTCGTCCAGCTCGTCGGCGGCGGCCAGCACTTCGTCCTCCTCACCCGCCTCCTCGGCGGCGTGCGCGCGCACCTCCGCCGCCTCCGCCAGCTGTCCCGCCGCCCGGAGCGCTTCCGCGTGGGCACGCGCGTGCTCCCGACTGGGCAGGGCCGCGTGCGCCCGCCGGGCGGTCTCCAGGGTCAGCGCCGGGTCCGCTACGTCCACGGCCAGCTGCAGCGCCTTGCTCCACAGCGCCTGCGCCTCCACGCCCTGCTGGCGTTCCGCCCAGGACGACACTTCGGCGGCCGCCTCCCGCAGCGCGCCGGTCTCCTCCAGCAGTTCCACCAGCGCCGCCCGTGCGGGCCGGTGGTCCGGCACCAGGTCCGCCCAGCGGCGGCAGTGCGGCAGCGCAGCCGCGGGGTCTTCCAACCGGTCGCGCGCAACCTCCACCGCCTGCTCCCGGGCGGCCGGCTCCTCAGAGGCGGGCAGCAGGGGGCACAGGCGGCCCAGCGTGTCCAGGACGTCACGCCAGCGCTCCAACTCCTGGAACCACGCCAGGCGCCGCCGCAGGTCCTCCACCGCCGGCGCGCGCAGCTTCAGGGACCACGCGCGGGCCGCCTCAAAGTCCCCGCGCTGCGCGAACATCTCCGCCAGCTGCCGGACCGCGGCCTCGCCCTGGGGCGCGCCGCCCTCCCCGGCGGCGCGGTCCGCCGCCTGGGCCAGCTCCGTCAGCAGCGCTTCCTTCTCGCCCGCCGGGCGGTCCAGCGCGCGGCGGGCCAGTTCACTGAGCGCGGCGGGGGACGCCCTCGGCAGGGACGCCCACTTCTGGATGAGCGCGTCCGGGAGGTCCGCCAGGCGGCCCAGCGCTTCCGCGCGCTCGCCCAGCTGCGCGGCAACGTCCGGGGGCACCGCCTCCAGCAGCGCACCCACGTCCGCCAGCCGGCCGGATTCCAGGGCCCAGCCCAGCGCCAGCCGCTGGCGTGCCGGGGTGGTCTCCGCCGCCACGGCGGCCGCCGCCGCGCGCACGGCCTCCTCCGCGTCCCCCGCGGTCCACGCCTGGTGGGCCGCGCGCTCCAACAGCTCCGCGCGCTGGGACGCCTCCACCGCGGCCGACGCCACCGCCAGCAGCAGGCGCGCCTGTTCCCGCGGCGGCAGGTCCGCGCCGCGCAGCTCCAGCAGGGCGCCGGCCAGGGCGGGTGTGGCGGCCTGGGTGACGGGGAGGAGCAGCTCGCGCGCCAGCGCGCGGGCGCCGGTCTGCGCCAGCCGCAGCGCCGTCTCCGCCAGGATCTCCTCGGGAATCTCGGCGCCCTCGTCCCGGCCCTGCAGGAGTGCGCGGGCGGCGGCGGCCGCGTCCGCCGCGCTGAGCCGCCAGCGGGCCAGCAGCACGTATTCTGCCGGTGGCCCCACGCCCAGCGCGCGCGCGGTCTGCAGGACATCCGCCGCCTCCGCGTGCCGTGACGCATCCGCCAGCGCGCGCGCCTGCCGGCGCAGGAACCGCGCGCGCTCCAGCGGTCCCTCCACGAGCGTGGCGGCGCGGCCCCACGCATCCGCCGCCTGGCTCCACGCCCCGGCGGCCTCCGCGGCCGCCCCCAGGCGGCGCCACGCATCCGCATCACCCGGGGACAGCTCCGTCACCCGCCCCCACAGCGCGGCGGATTCAAACACGCCCGCCTCAGTGGCGGCGCGCGCCAGCGTCCGTGCAAACGCCTCCTCAGTGACCCCGGCGGCGTGACTGGGCTCCAGGCGCCCCAGCACCGCCCACGCCTCCGGCGCGTCCCCGGCGGCCAACAACGCCTCACCCAGCTTCCACGAAATGCCATCATCCCGCCCCAGCTGCAGCGCCATCCCGTACGCGCGCACCGCATCCAGCGCGCGCCCCTGCGCGCGCGCCAGGTCCCCCAGGCGCGCGGCCTCCACCGCCGCCAGCTGCGGCTGCCGCTCGCGCAGCATGTCCACCAGGTGTTGCGTGGCGTCCAGCTGGGTCGGGATGTCGTTGGCCAGCACGGCCACGTCCCGCAGCGCGCTCCACGCGGTGGGGTAGCCGGGATGCCGGTCCGTGGCCCAGCGGGCCACGCGCACGGCGGCGTCCGCCGCGCCCAGGCGCACCAGCGCGCGCGCGCCCTCCAGCGCCAGCCGCGCTGCCTCCTCCGGGTCGGCCTCGCGCTTCACGCGCAGGGCAACCACCGCTTCCACGTCCACGGCGCGCCCCGCGCGCTCCGCCACCTGCTGGCGCAGCGGCAACGCCCACGCCATCTCTCCCTCGTCCATCCCGGCGGCTTGCAGCTCCGCCCAGGCCTCCTGGTCCCGCCCCAGCTCCTTGGAGAGGATCTCCGCCCGCGCAATGTGCAGCTCCTGCCGCGCGGGGCCTTCCGGCGTGGCGTCCAGCAGGCGCAGCTGCACCGCCGCCGCGTCCTCGGGGCGGTCCATGGCGCGGAACAACTCAGCCAGGGCGCGCAGGGCGGCGGGCGCGCGCGGGTCCAGGCGCAGCGCGCCCTGCAGCACCGCCACCGCCAGCCGGGGCCGCTGCATGATCCCCGCCAGCACCGCACCGGCCTCCTCCAGGTACGACGCCACCTCCGGGGTCTGCCGCAGCCGGGCCACCATCAGGCAGGTGCGCACCAGGCTGGCGGGCGGCAGCGTGCGGTGCAGGTCCATCAGGCGCTTGAGCGGCGCGTCGGACAGCGGGGCCGCGCGCAGCGCTTCGCGGCACAGCTGGACGGCGCGGGCCGGCTGGCCCAGCGGCCCGGCGTACAGGTCCGCCGCGGAGATGAGGTGCGCGGTGCGGCGCGGTCCCTCCGTGGAACGGGCGCGGTACTCATGCAGCGCGGCCAGGTCCAGGTGCCGGCCGCGACCCTCCAGCACGCGCTGGAGCGCGCGCGCCACCTCTTCATCCTCCGGGTGCGCGCGGAAGCTGCGCTCCAGCGCTTCCGCCGCGCGGTCCCCGTGCCCCAGCTTCTCCTCCAGCAGCGCCAGCCGCCGGAACACCTGGGCGCGGTCCTCGCCGGCGCCCTCCAGCGCCTCCGCCTGGCTCAGCGTGCGCAGGGCCTCCTCCGGCTCATTGCGCTGCTCATAGATGTCCGCCAGGCGCCACAGCAGCGCGCGGCGCTCCACGCCGGCGGCGCGGGCCGCCTCCGGCTCACGCCGGGCCAGCTCCAGCAGCTGGTGCGCCGCCTGTTCCTCCGCCTCCGGGTTGGCCCGCTGCGCGTGCGTGGCGGCAAAGCGCAGCCAGGTCAGCCGCTCCATGGCGGAGCCCCCGCGCTCCGCCAGCACCTTGGCCAGCTCCATGGCCGCGCGCACCGCGCGGGCCGGGTCGGACTCCACGCAGCGCCGGGCCGTGCGCGCCAGCGCGGGCGCGTGGTTGGGCCACACGGACAGCACCGCGGCCTCGGCCTCGCTGGCCAGCGGCTCCGGGAGCGTGAGGCCCTCCAGCTCCGCGGCGGCCTCCATGCGGTCGCCCTCCGGGAGGACCGCCGCGGCCAGCACACGCATGAGCGCCTGCGCCCGCTCCTCCCCGTCCGCAGCGCCGCGCACGCAGTCCCGGATGGCCCCGCGCAACGGCTCCGTCAGGCGCACACCCGTCTCCAGCACGCCCAGGATGCCGCGCACGGCCACCAGCGCCCCGCGACCGCTGGCCGTCAGCTCCAGCCGCGCCGCGCGCACCGCGCGGTCGGCGTCCAGCTCATTGCGCGCGCGCTGCCACAGCGCGTCACACAGCGCGCCGTACTCGCCGGCGGCCTCCAGTGCGTCCTCCAGCTGGTCCACGTCGTCCGCGCTGCCCTTGCGCGCGGCACGGCGGGCGGCGGCCACCGCCTCCGTGTGGCGCCCCGCCAGGCTGGCCGCCTGGCGCGCCCGGCGCGCCCACTGCAGCGCCTCCAGGCCCTGCGCGCGTCCCTCCGCCGCCTCCATCACGCGCAGCGCCGTGTCCACCTGGCCCAGCTCTTCCGCCAGGTCCGCCGCGCGCGAACAGATGGCCGCCGACGCGCCCTGCAGCGCCTGCGGGACCAGCCGCTCCAGCGCTTCCTCGGCGCTGCCGTGCTCACACAGCAATTCCACCAGCCGCAGCTCCACGCCGTCCGCGTCCTCCGGTGACGCCGCCCGCAGGCCCTCCAGCCCCGCCCGCTCAATGTCCGGCAGACCGCGCACGCGCGCGCCGGTGACAAGGGCGCGCCAGTCGGCCGCGGTGTCGGAGGCGCGCTCGCGCATCTCACGCACAATGGCCAGCGCGCGGTCCGGGGCCTCCCCCGCCAGGCGGCGCAGCACGTGCACCAGCGCGTCCCGCGGCGCGGCCGGCGCCGCCCACATGGCCACAAACGCACCCACCGCTTCCGCCGGGGACAGCGCGGCCAGCCCCTCCACCGTCACCGGCGAACGCACCCCCGGCGCCAACAACTGCCGCGTCTGCGTGGGCTCCTCCTGGTCCGCTTCAAACGGCAGCGCGTCATGGATGTTCTCGCCCGGGCCGGGCGCGTCCTCGTCAGCGGGGCCGTGGGACACCAGCGCGCGCGTGACGCCCGTGGGCTCCTCACGCGTGGTGACGGTGGCGTCCCGCGGCGGCAGAGGCAGGGGCGCAGCCGGCAGGACGGTGACCGCCTCCGGCGCGCGTCCGCGCAGCTCCGCCATGGCCTGCTCCCAGTCCGGCGTGCGGCAGCCCGCATCCGTCCCGGCACGCTCCAGCAGGGCCAGCGCGTCCGCGTCACGGCCCTTGAGCCGCCACAGCGCCAGCCCGCCCAGCAGCGACACGCGGGCGCCCTGCGGCGCGCCCGGCCCCAGCGTCCAGCGGGCCACCAGCTCCACGTCACGCAGGGCCCACGCGGCTTCCGCCGCCGCGGCGCGCCACGCCGGGTCATCATGCTCAGACAGCGCCCGCTGCCACAGCGGTGACGCGCCCGCCACATCACCCAGCGGGCCACCGGTGGACTCCGCCGCCAGCGCCAGCGCGCGCGCACGCTCCACCCCCGGCGGCGCCAGCTCCGCCGCGCGCAGCGCGTGGCGCACCGCCTCCGCGTGGCGCCCTTCCGCGCCGTGCAGCCGGGCCAGGGCTTCCAGGGCCGTGGAGGTCTCCCCGTGGCGGACGGCGCGCAGCAGCGCGCGCCGCGCCCCGGGCAGGTCCCCCAGTTCCATGCGCGCACGGCCCAGCACCAGCGAAGCGGCCGCTTCATCCGCGGCCGGCAGCGGGAGGTCCAGCGCGCGCCGCGCCGCCGCCACCGCGTCCGCAAACCGCCCCGCGGCCAGCGCCACCTGCGCCATCTCCATGGCCACGCGCGCGGAGGTGGGGCGAGCTTCGCCAGCCACCTCCAGCGCGGACAGCGCGGCGCCCGCGTCCGCCCCGCGCAGCGCGCGCGCCCAGGACAGCGCGGCGGCGTGCACCAGCGCGGGGTCACTGGCCACGCGCGCCGCCGCCACCACGCGCTGCCAGTCCTCCGCGGAACCGCCCCGCAGGCGCGCCCAGGCCAGCGTGACGTCCGGGTCCTGCGGGTTGCGCGCCAGCGCCTCATCCATGGCGGCGGCGGCTTCTTCGCGCGCGCTGGGGTCCTCACGCAGCGCCTCCGCCAGCAGGCTGAGCGCCAGCGGGTGCCCCACCGCGCGGTCCAGCCGCGCGCGCGCCGGCAGGCCGTGGCGGATGCCGTCCCACAGCAGCGGGTTGGCGGCGGCCGCGCGCGCCAGTCCCTCCGCCGCCTCCGGCGGTGCGGCGGACTGCGGCAGCGGGTCCGCGCTGCAGGTGATGCGCAGCCCGTCCTCCTCCACGCGCACGGCAATCTCCCGCAGCGCCGAATGGTCCGGCACCTTCCACCCGTGACTGACCAGCAGCAGGTTCACCGCCCGGCGCACCACGTCCACCCGCCGCACCAGCGGGCTGTCATCCGTCCCGGCGCGCGCCAGCAGGTCCCCCACCGCCGCCAGCGCGCTGCCCGGCGCATCCCCCACGCGCCGGGCGCGCGTGACCACCAGCTCCAGGTCCGTGGGCGGCGCCGCCAGCGGGGCCACGTGCAGCAGCAGCACGTCCTGCGCACCGCCGGCGCGCACCTCGGCCTCCAGGCGCAGCTCCCCGTGCGACGCGCTCAGCGTGGCCTGCTCCACCTCCGCACCGCCCAGCGTGGCGGGGAGGAACGCGCGCAGCGCCCCCAGCGAGATGCGCAGTTCCACGTGCCGGGTCACCAGGCGGCGGTGCTGGAAGCGTTCGGACCCGCCCGCCATGTCCACGGGGAAGGTCACGTTGGGCACCTGCAGCGCCAGTTCCTCCACCACCACGCCGCGCGGCAGCCCCAGCAGGACGTCCAGCGCCAGCCCACGCGCCTGCAGCAACGCGCGGCCGTCCGCAAAACGCAGGGCAAAACCCAGCGCGCGCGCTCCGTCGTGAATGGGGGATGTGGTCAGCTCCGCCAACGGCCCCTCCAGGCGGCGCGCAAGCTACTCCGTCACCCCGGCTTTCCCCAACTGCACCCGCGGCGGACGCATCACAGCCTGGCAGGTGCCTGAAAGGGGCCAGAGAGGTGTGGCCCAGCCGCCCCCGGCTGGGCCGCGTCAATGCGATGGAACCCTCAACGGCCCTCCTGCGCGGCACAGCCGGGGCGGCTGTGCCACACCGCGCTTGGCTGTGCCACCGCGATATTCCGTCCCAGAATGCAATCGCCCTGCATCTCGCCCTGGATTCGGCGGAGGTCCCTGGCCCGCGGGCACTGCCAGAAACTACCGCGGCCTCCTGCGGCTGGGTGGCTGTGGGCACGTGCCGTTTTCTGCGGGTGGGGCAACGCTGCTATTGGGATTGACCCGGAACGCGGAACTGAAGATGTGAGGACCGTCATGATGGGGCGCTGGCTGAGACGGGCCGTCATGCTGGCAGCGCTGCTGGCCTTTCCCGCGGTCCAGTGGCTGCCTGCGTCCTGGCTGGAGACCCTGTCCAACCGCTGGGCTGCCCCGCCCCAACCCTTCCTCCACGCGGAGTTGGAGTCGCGGGTGGCGTTCTTTCACAAGGGCTGGACGGAGGAGGGCCCCAGTTTCCAGTTCGCCGTCACCGAGTATGACGAGGTGAATCGCGCTCACACCACCCACCTCCTCCAAGGACCCGTGGGTTCAGCCGATCCAGCCGCCACCTTTTTGGTCACGCCCGTCACCACACGCCCACCACCGGACCAACCAGGCCCCGTGGAGGCCTACGCCTCCTCTCCCGCCGCGGTCCTCAACGCAGTCGCCGAGCAGGCGCGCGAGGCACGGCTGCGACGGCAGGCCCGCGAGTTCCAGTTCGGCGTGTTCCCGAGCCGCTTTGTCATCACGGAGTTGCACGCTGACCTGGCGGAGCCGGGCCGCCGGTGGACGCGGGAAAGTATCGCCCAGGCGCTGCGCGTGGAGCGGTCCTTTGTCATGGGACTGGAGGGGGGTGATCAGTATCTGCAGGCTTTGTCCGTCGTGATGCGCCTCAGGCTCCAGGTCGGCATCGCCGGCCGGGAGATCCGGTGGGATGACAGCCTGGTCCTGGCGCTCGACCAGGACCGGCTGCGCCGTGAAGCCTTGCGACCCAGGCGCCTGGCACTGGCCGCAGCGCACCTGGGGGTAGACGCCGCCTCCCTCCTGCTGACGTTGATCGCGTGGATGTGGATCATGGTCCGGCTCGTCCGGTCACGGCGGAGCCCGCTGGTGGGCCCGCGCGGGCTGCGTTGGGCCGCGTTCATGAGCGCGCTGGCCGTCCCGGGCTGGGGCGCGGCTGTTGAATCGGATCGGCTCGGGCGCATGGGGCACCACTACGCCGCGCTCACTGATGATGGCACTGACCTGTGGCGGCAACTGGCGCTCGGGCCTCCGGAACGTCACCACGACCTGCTCATCTGGAGCGACGCCCGGGAGCGGTTCGACTTCCAAATCAGCAGAATGGATCCGCTGGATTGGAGCCGATTTGCTGTGAGCATGTCCCCGGAGATGACCGTAGAGCTGCGCCGCCACCTGCACTTCATCCATCCCAACAACCGCATCACCGAGATGCTGGAGCACCCGCTGGCGTGGCTCCAGCGTGGAGCGGAAGACAGGTTTGCACGTGACCTCGCCGTGCGCGTCCACGTGCACCTGGATGCAGAGCGCCGGCTCTTTGCCGTGCTGCTGGAGGAGGCGCCCTGGGCACAGCCGTCCATGACCAGCAACCGCAGGTTCTCCATCGAGGGAGGCGTGCTCTTTCCGTTGGAGACGCGCACGGATCGTGACGTCGCGCTTACGTTGCTCAAGGGCATCCACATGCTGTTCCGGCCCAGCCCAACGCTGGCTGATACAGAACAGAAGCTGGCTGCCGTGCTGGATTCCCCGGCGGAGCAGGTGCGCGCGTGGGTCACGCTGTGGCTGGTCATGGCCAGTATGTTGACGGCCGCCGCGTTGCTGGCGTGGCTCCAATACCTCCGCGCGATTCAGTCCGCCCTCCGGGCGCGCCTCGGCGAGTCCGCACGTCCCATGGAAGTCATCGTTCTCGCGGCGCTGCGGACGGAAGCTCAAACGGCTCGTTTGAGCGCCCTGGGCGAGGTGCACCTGCACCGTGCGCGGGTGGCGCAGGAGAATGAGGCGACCCTTGCTCGGCAGCAGCAGTTGGAACAGCGGCGTATGCGGCGCGCCGAAGAGCAGCGGGCATCGCACACGGGCCACGCCGCGGAGGAAGGGCCGTCATTTGCGGAGATTTCCAAGCAGGCGGCCGAGTTGCGGGCGGCCGTGCTGGCGGATGCGAAGATCGACGGTGAACTGCGCGGGGAGGTGCTTGGCGAGCTTGACCAGATAGCTGCCGCGCGCAACGCCCGACGGGTGTGGCCCAGCCGCCCCTGGCAGCGTCATGGTGTAGAGCCCCGAGTGTCCATCCAGGCGCGCCATATCCACCGGTAGTCCGCAGGCAACCCGGCCCGCAGAGGGTTGTTGCAGATGTACTGCGCCGTCTTGAGCAGTCCCTCATCGTTCCGCAACAGCCGATCGTAGGATTCGTCCTGCCATAGCCGGCCGCGGCGGCCCAATGCCCGGTTCACCGAATGCGCAGACGCGCCCTTGATGGAGCTCATGATGGCCTGGACGGCGTGGCCTTCCCGTTGCTGGAAGAGAAGGTGGACGTGGTCCGGCATCACGACGGCGCAGTAGAGTTCAACCCGGACGCCGTGCTCCCGGACGCAGTGCGCCAGCACGACATCGCGGGCTTCCGGTGGCAGCACCCAGCGTCCGTGCGTCCTGAAGGTCACAAACACCGGTGATACGCCGTCGTCGTAATGCGGGAGGTTGCGGCGGTAGAACCTCAATGTTCCTCCGGGTGTGATCGCGCAGGATTGTGGTCCCTGCCGGTGGACAGCCCACAGGATCCCAAAGAGCCGTTGTAGTAGTGGCGCAGCCGGCCCCGGCTGTGCCGATGCATGGCGACGCCACGGGTGTCCCGTTGGCGTCCCGGCCGGGGGCGGCCGGGCCACACCGCGCTGGCGTGCACCTGGCCGAAACGGCATTGTTCGCATCCCACCCGCGGCACCGCTCCTCCTGCACGGCACAGCCGGGGCGGCTGTGCCACACCGCGCTGTTGTGCTCCCTATCACGCAATTCCGTCTGGGCGAGGCAGGTCCAGACCCGGGTGATACTGAAATCCTGAGCAGGTAGAGGCAGGTCCAGACCTCCCCAAGGCACTGCCCGGAGTGGGGGGGGCCAGGTCCAGACCTGGGGGGGGGCTACTGATCGAAGCGGTTGGGGCAGGTCCAGACCTGCCCAGACCACTGTCCGGAGTGGGGGGGGCAGGTCCGGACCTGGGGGGGGGTACTGATCGGAGTGGTTGAGGCAGGTCCGAACCTGGTTGGAGGCCTGAACGGAGCCCTGCGACCAGGTAGGACTTTGTGCCTCAGACAGGAATAGGCTGGTCCGAGGCCGCTTTGGGCGCGGCAGGGGCGCTCTTCCACGCTTCCACGGGGGCCAGCAGCCGGCGGGCGCGCTCTTCGGTGGCCGGTTGGTCCGGCTCCACGCTGGCGGCCACCTTGATGACCCAATCCCGCAGGGAGTTGTTGAGGGCCTGCAGCGGCTCCAACAGGCCCGGCACCGCGGTTGGCACCGCGTTGACCTCGGTGATGCCGAGCACGCGGCCGTATTCGGTATGGGCCGCGCGCGTTTGGTTGACCAGGTCCCCCAGGCCAAGCGCGTTCACGGCCGCCGCGATCTCCGCATCTTCCAAACGGCTGAGGCGTGTGTCGGATTCCGCCCATTGCTTCAGGAACGGAATCTGCGTGAAGGCCATCCCATCGGGGAAGACAGCCTCTTGGATGGTGGTGGCCGCAGCGCGCTTTTCGGGAAGGAGGGGAAAGCGCACGTATCCTTCCACAATGCACTTCAGGCCACTCCAGCACGCGTCTTCGGTCAAATCCGCCTCGCGGGCCGCGGTGGGGTCACCATTGTTGGCGGGTGCCTGCGCCTTGGCGGCGCGCTGCACCACTTGCAGCGCCGCAACCACGCGGCCCAGCGCCCGGGACAGGGCTCCTTCAAGCGGTGCGCGCTGGGCCTCCGCGTCCGCCGTGGTCTTCACCTGCGTGGCCAGTGCAATGGCGCCGGGCACGTCCAGGCGCGGCAGCACAACGAGTTCCGCGTCATAAATCCTGCTCATGGTCTCTTCCCCTCTGGGTTGCCGGCGGGAGTGCCGGCAAGGCGGCGCAGGCTGCCAGAGGCAGGGTGGTGCCGCAACAAAGATCTCACGGAGCCTCAGGGCACGGAATACGGGGGCGTCTCAAGCCCGTCAGCGAATCGCACCGTGACATCGTGCGGACCCGTGCGGTGGAACATTGACGGCGCCGAATACGTGCTTTCGCCCGTGCGGGTGACTGCGCCCGCAGTCTGGCCGTCCACGAGCAACTCGCCGCTTTCCGGCAGCGGTGTGGCTGAGGTGAGCGCCACCACCGTTTCGAACGGAAGCCGTTTGAGGAGTGTGATGCGCGGCCGGGCATCCAGGTACTGCACGATGACCACCCCTGAGCGGCCTGCGGACGTCTCCACCTCCAGCAGGCCGGCGCCGGTCATCTCCGTGGGGACCAGGACCGTCAGTTCCGTGTCCGATACCTGCGCGGGCCGGACCCAGCGGGCGCGCGTCTGGCCCACCGTGCCGCCGACGATGCGCACGAGGAGGTCTTCGCGATCCGTCCCGAATCCAGCCCCGGCAATGACAAGCGGCTTCCCTGGGATTGGACGCGGAACGGACATCCCGGTGACGCGAACCGGTCCGGCCTCCTCAGCGCCAGGATGCCTCTCGGCCGGGAACCACTCACGCCGGCGTGGTGGGTCACCGTCATCCCGCGGCGCCACGGCGCAGGAGGTGGTTCCGGCCAACAAGAGCATCAACGCGGCTGAGCCAACGGCGGTTCTCATGGGTTTCCTCCGTCCCAGGTGTCCCAGTTCTCCCACAGCGGTGGTGATTCCGGCCCGGCGTCGCAGAGGCGTGACCCGCCATCAGGGAAGTAGAGATGAGGGTCGTCTCCGTAGACGCGTGCGGGGACATCAACCACGCCGGGCAATGTGGCGAACGTACAATTGGTGATGACACCGCCAAGGGGCTGTTGGACGACGACCAGGACAGGCATGGAAACGCCATGCGTGTCAATATGGACCGTGTGGGTGGGTCCGGAGCAAACCGATTCGTGGTCGGTCCAATCGAAGGTGTTGTCATAGACAATGCCGGTCAAACTCCTCGTGTTTCCGCGCTCACAAATGGCGTGCCGGTACTCGGTCCCACAACACCTCATCAATCCCGGATTGCCAGAGGGCTCCAGCACCAAAATGCGGGAGGTCAAGCGCCACTCCGTGCGCACCGGCCATGCAATATTGAAAGTCGTGCAGTCCCGTTTGCAGGACACGTCCCAGGTTTCAACGCCGTCACCGCATCCCAAGAAGGCGGCGGCCGCGCACGCGTAACCGGCCAGACGCGCTGCCAAATGCCTCCTCATGGCCGCGTTCATGGCGCATCATCCCTTTGGAAAAACCATGGACGCCGCAACATGCGGCCGGCCGCCGCTGACCACCTCAAAGCGCAACGTGCTCCCGGGGTTTGCGCAGCGTGGAGGCGAACGGGCAACGGGTAGATGACCAACACCGGCAAGAGCAGACGACACGCCATTGGGAACCTCCCTCGCACGCACGTCCCCACTCCCGGCCGATCCCGTAAACACGTGCGGCCATGCGTCAACCGACTCCCCCGCCCCTCACCCCTTCACCACCACGCGCGGAACCAGCCGCGCCACGCGCCGCGCCAACCCGGCCTTTTCCACCACCGCCACCACGTCCGTGACGTTCTTGTAGGCCTCCGGCATCTCCTCCACCACGCCGCCTCGGCTGGCCGCGCGCAGCGTGATTCCGTGGTCCGCCAGCGCCTGCTCCACGCCGTGCGGGGTGGCCACCTGGCGCGCCTTGCTGCGGGACAACAGCCGCCCCGCGCCGTGGCACGCGCTCCCAAACGCCTCCACCATGGACCCCGCCTGCCCCACCAGCACGTACGAACACCGCCCCATGTCCCCCGGGATGATCACCGGCTGGCCCAGGTTGCGGTAGGCGGCGGGCAGCGCCGGGTGGCCCGGCGGGAACGCGCGCGTGGCGCCCTTGCGGTGCACGCACAGCCGCCGGGACACGCCGCCCACCATGTGCTCCTCCCACTTCGCAATGTTGTGGCACACGTCGTACACCAGCGGCGCATCCAGGTTGCGCGGCTTGCGCCCCAGCCCGTGCGCCACCGCCCGCAGCGCGCGGCGGGCAATCAGCGCGCGGTTGGCAAACGCAAAGTTGGCCGCTGCCGCCATGGCGGCCAGGTAGTGCTCGGCCTCGTCAGAACCCAGCGGGGCGCACGCCAGCTGCTTGTCCGGGAGGTCAATCCTGGCGCGTCCGGCCACGCGGACCATGTTGCGCACGGTTTCTTCGCAGACCTGGTGGCCCAGCCCGCGGGAACCCGAATGCACCAGCAGCGTCACACCGCCCACCCGCAGGCCCAGCGCGGCCGCGGCTGCGGGGTCCAGGATTTCCTCCACGGTGCCCACCTCCACAAAGTGGTTCCCGCTCCCCAGCGAGCCCAACTGGCCGGCGCCGCGCTCGCGCGCGCGTTTGCCCACCGCCGCGGGGTCCGCACCGTGCAGCCGGCCGCCGTCCTCCACGTGCTCCGTGTCCGCCGCCGGCACCAGCCCCGCGTCCACCAGCGCGCGCACACCCTCGCGCATCACCACGTCCAGGTCCGGGACGCGCTCATCCGCGCGTCCCACGCCCACGCCCGCCGGCACCGCTTCCGCCAGCGCGTCCGCCACCGCGTCCTGCACGCCCAGCAGGTCCGCCTGGTCCGCATCCAGCGTGTGCAGCCGCACGCCACAGTTGATGTCGTACCCCACGCCACCCGGCGACACGACGCCGCCCGCCGCCGGGTCAAACGCCGCCACGCCCCCAATGGGAAACCCGTAACCCCAATGGATGTCCGGCATGGCCACCGCGTGCCCGACGATGCCCGGAAGGCACGCCACGTTGGCCACCTGCTGCACGCACGCATCCCCGCGGATGTTCTCCATGAGCCGGTCATCCGCAAAGATGAGCCCGTCCACGCGCATCTTCCCCACGCGGGGGACCCGCCACCGCGTCCCGTCAATCCGTTCCAGCCCCAGCCCCATGGCTCACCTCACACGTCCACGATCATCTGCGCACGCCAGCCGCCGTCCGGCTCCTGCGCCACCTCCAGCGCGTGCCAGGTGACCGCCTTCACCGCGCCGTGGATGTGGTGGCGGCCCTCGTCCCACGGTTCGCCCAGCAGCAGACCGCAGAGGTGCGGCCGGTCCTCCAGGACCACCGCGCGCGCCAGCGCCCAGCGGTGGCTGTCCAGCAGGAACAACACGTCGCCCAGCCAGGCGCTGAGGCGTTCGTCATCCGGCGCGTCCGCCGCCAGGTCCGGTTCCACCGGCAGCACGGCCGCCGGCCGAACCCCCACCGGGTCCACCATCAACGCGCCCAACGCCTCCGCCGCGGCACACAGCAGGTCCAGCGGGTGGCGCGCGCGCACCACAAATCCCTCGTCCGCCGTGTGGTCCAGCGTCACCGTCTCAAAGCGGTCCCCCAGGGGCGGCGCCGCATCCAGCCGCGCCGCGCCCACAGTCACCATGGGCAGCAACCCCAGCGCCTGCTGGACACGCGGCGGGCTCAGCGCCGTCCGCAGTCCGGCGCTCGCCGTGCCGCCCGCCCAGCGCAGTCCTCCCACGTCCGCCGCCGGGTCCTGCATGCGCACCAGGTCCCGGGCCGCCCGCAGTGTTGCCTCCGGGCTACCCGTGGCCACCGCCAGCGAACCGGCCCCCACGGTCATCACCCCTTGCCGAGCAGCCGTGCGCGTTCGGCGGCGGCCTGGACGGTGGCCATGAGCGCGCCGCGCACGCCCGCCTGTTCCAGCACCAGCATGCCGGCCGCCGTGGTGCCGCCCGGGCTCATCACCATGTCCTTCAGCGCGCCCGGCGTGATGGCCGCATCCCGAAGGTGCTTGGCGGTCCCCTCCATCATGGACAGCGCCATGTCCACGGCCACGGTGCGCGGCAGCCCGGCCAGCACGCCCCCGTCCATGAGCGCCTCCAGCATGGCCGCCACCCACGCGGGCCCGGAGGCGGCCAGCGATGTGGCGGCGTCCATGAGCTTCTCCTGCGGGAGCCGCACCGTCCGGCCAACGTGGCCAAACACCCACTCAGCGGCGCGCAGCGCCTCCGTGGGCTCTGAGGGGTCCGCCACCAGCGCGGTCATGGACGCGCGCACGGCCACGTTGACGTTGGGCATGGCGCGCACCAGTGCGCCGGTGGCCCCCAGTGACTGCCGCAGCTTCTCCAGCGTCACGCCCGCGGCGGCGGAGATCACCACGGCGTGCGGCCGGATGGCGGTTGCCACGCGGTCCAGCGCGCCCGCCACGTCCGGCGGTTTCACGCACAGCACCAGCACGTCTCCCACCGCGGCGGCCTCCGCCGGGTCCGCTGCCACGCTCACCGCTTCGCCGCCGGCATTCAGCGCCTTCTGGGCCACCGCGTCACACAGGACCAGCCGCTGCGGCGGCAGCCCGCCCGCCTGCAGCCCGCGCACCAGCGCGCCACCCAGTCCGCCCACGCCCACCACCGCCACCGTCGCACTGGACAGGTTCATGGGCTCGCTCCCCGCACGGCCCACGTGCTGCCGCAGGCTCGCCAGGAGGCTCGCCCTCCCGTGGGGTTCCATGGATGAAGACAGCGCTGGGAGGGCGAGGCTCCTGCCGAGCCCGGGCTCGGTGGGTGCCTGGTCCCTGCGAGAATCAACGCCAGGTTCATGTCCGTCACTCCTTTGCCGGCCGGGCACCAAAGATCGCGGTGCCCACCCGCACGTGCGTGGCGCCCTCTTCTATCGCCACCTCAAAGTCATCACTCATTCCCATGGACAGCACCGGCAGCCCCAGCGAGCCCGCCAGCGCGCGCAGCGTGCGGAAGTCCGGCCGCACCTGCTGCGGGTCCTCACGCGGCGGCGGGATGCACATCAGGCCGCGCAGCTTGAGGCGCGCCAGCGGGGCCAGCGCCGCGGCCAGCGCCACCGTGTCCTCTGGGCGGACGCCGTGCTTGGAAGCTTCACCACCCACGTTCACTTCCAGCAGCACCTCCAGCGTGCCGCCATCCCGCGCCAGGCGTTGGTCCAGTGCTTGCGCCAGCTCCACGCGGTCCAGCGCGTGGAACATCACCGCCGTCCCCACCACGTACTTGGCCTTGTTGGCCTGCAGCGGGCCAATGAAGTGCCACCGGATTCCCGGCAGGTCCGCCAGGTCGCGCGCCTTGTCACGCAGCTCCTGGGCGTAGCTCTCCCCAAAATCCCGCTGTGCGGCGGCATACGCCTCCCGCACCGCGCTGGCCGGCTGGCCCTTGCTCACCGCCACCAGCGTCACGTCTGACGCCGGCCGCCCGGCCCGGCGGCACGCGCCCTCCACGCGTGCGCGGATGTCCCCAAGGCGCCCGGCAACGCTCATGGCCCGCGCGCCCCGGCAATGAGTTCCAGCGCTTCGCGCAGCGGGAGGCCCACCACCGTGGTGTAGGAACCGTGCACCTCGTCCACCAGGGCGCCGCCGTCGCCCTGGATGCCGTAGGCGCCCGCCTTGTCCAGCGGCTCGCCGGTGGCCACGTAGCGGGAGATGTCTTCATCACTGAGCGGCCGGAAGCGCACGCGCGCCGTCACCACGCGGTGGGCGGCCCCCGCGGGTCCCGCCGCCGCCACGGCGGTGTGCACGGCGTGCTCCACGGCGGACAGGCGCCGCAGCATCACGGCTGCATCCGCGGCGTCGCGCGGCTTTTCCAGCACGTCTTCGCCCAGGGCCACCACTGTGTCCGCCGCCAGCACCACCGCGCCGGGCACCATGGGCACCACCGCGTCGCGCTTTTCACGGGCCAGCCGGAGCGCGTACTCGGGTGGGGATTCGCCGGTGCGCCGGGTCTCCTCCACCCCCGCCACCACGACGCGGAAGCTCAGCCCGGCGCTTTGCAGCAGCCAGGCCCTGCGGGGTGACTTGGAGGCCAGCACCAGGTTCATGCGTCGCAACCTCGAGGAGCGCGCACACTACGGATGCGGCGTGACGGGCGTCAAACCGGCGCGCTGCGCGCTGGGGGACGCACACCCGAGCAGGGTGCTATGCCGTCGGGACGATGAGCAGGTCCGCCCCCTGGCTGGTGAGCACCGACACGCAGCTGGCCGAGCTGCTGACGCGCCTGGGCTCTGCTCCATCCATCGCCGTGGACACCGAGAGCGACGGGTTCTTCCGCTACCGCGCGCGGCTGTGCGTGCTGCAGCTGGCGGTGCCCGGGACGCTGGCGGTGGTGGACACGCTGGCGGCCATGGACCTGGGCCCGCTGTGGCGCTTCCTGGGTGACCCCGCGCGCGAGTGCGTGCTCCACGACGCGGAGGGTGACGTCCTGCTGCTGCAGCGGCGGTTGGGCGTGGTGCTGGGGCGGCTGTTTGACACGCAGCACGCGGTGAAGATGCTGGGTTCCGCGCAGGTGGGTCTGGCGGCGCTGCTGGAGTCCATGCTGGGCGTGCGCCTGGACAAGGGCGAGCAGCGCAGCGACTGGGGACGGCGGCCGCTGTCGGCGTCACAGTTGGTGTACGCGGCCGGCGACGTGGAGCACCTGTTGCTGGCCCGGGAGCGGCTGCACGCGGACCTGGTGGCCAAGGGGCGGCTGGAGATGGCGCTGCAGGGGTTTGAGCGCATCCGCACGCGCAACCCGCAGGAGCCGGTGTTTGACCCGGAGGGATGGTTGGAGCTGCGTGATGCGCGCAAGCTGGGTCCGGCGGGGCGCGGACTGTTGCGTGCCGCGTACCTGTGGCGCGAGGAGTTGGCCCGCCGCCGTGAATGCGCGCCCTTCCGCGTGGTGGGCCCGGACACGCTGGTGGAGATTGCCCGGGCGCAACCCGCGGATGCGGCGGCGCTGCACCGCGTGCGCGGCATGCCGGCCTGGCTGCGCGGCACGCCTGAGGAGGACACGCTGCTGGCGGCCCTCCGCGGCGCGCTCCCGGTGCCGGACACGGCGCTGCCGCCGCGGGCACCGCGCCCGGACCCGCAGGTGGAGGCGCGTTTTGATGCGCTGCGCGCATGGCGGACGCGCGTGGCCAAGGAGATGGGCGTGGACATCTCCGTGCTGGCGTCCAACACCAGCCTGCGCACGCTGGCCCTCTCCCCTCCCGCCTCCGCCGCCGCCCTGGCGGACGCCGCCGAGCTGCTGCCGTGGCAACGGGAGACCCTGGCGGAAGGGATGTTCCAGGCCCTGACGGGTACGCCGGCGCGGTGAGATTTCGGGTTGCGCCCGGGCGTCCACCCGCCCGAGGATGCGCGCCCCCATGGCCCCCCTGAGCCGCCTCGTCGTCCCGTGTGCCGCCGCCGCGTTGGCGTGGGGCGCGTGTGCGCGGAGGCAGCCGGTGCCCGCGCCGCCGCCGCCGGCCGCCACCCGGCCCTCGCCCTTTCCGGTGGGGCGGGAGGCCATCACGGAACCCCCGGAGGGCGAAGCGCGTCATCTGCGCGCGCTGCGCCAGGTCACGCTGGACGGGGTGCAGAACTCTGAGCCCGCGCCCTCACCCGACGGGCGCTGGCTGGCGGTGGTGCACGTGCCGGAGCGCGATGCGGGACCCTCCGTGGTCATCCTGGACGCGCAGGGGCGCAACCGCCGCGCGCTGTCCCCGCCGGGCTGGGCCTCCGTGTCACCCGTGTGGCTCCCGGGTGACGGCGGGCGCGTGCTGTTTTCTTCGCGGGATGGTGCGGACGGTGGGCCCACGCTGGACGTGTGGGAGCGCGCGCCCGGCGGTGAGCCTCCCGCGCGGCGGCTGGCGCTCCCGGGTGATGAAGCGGAGCTCAGCTGGAACCCCGCCGCGGGCCTGCTGTTCACCGCCACGGTGGACGGTGAGGGTGACGTCTACCGGGTTCCCCCCGACGGTGGCGCGCCGCTGCGGCTGACCCGGGGCGGCGGCCCGTCCGGGTCCGCGGCGGCCACGCCGGACGGACGGTTTGTGGTGTACCGGACCTTCCAGGACGGGGGGGCCCACGCGGAGCTGTTCATTGTGTCCGCGGAGGGCGGCACGCCGCGGCAGCTGACGGCGCTGGGCGTGACGGCGTGGTCACCGGCCATGCACCCGTCCGGGCGGCGCGTGGTGTTCAGCGCGGACCTTCGGCCGCACGCGCGCGCACCGGGGCAGAACTTTGACCTGTACCAACTGGACCTGGAGACCGGCGCGCTGGAACGCGTCACCTTCACAGAAGGGCCGGACACGCTGCCGGCCTTCACGGCAGACGGCCGCACGCTGTACTGGACCAGCGGCAGGCAGGGCGGCAGCAACCAGGTGTTTGCCGCGGAATGGGTGGACTGATGACGGATTCCTCACCGCGAATGCTGGACCTGGCGCGCGCCGCGCAACGCTCCGTGGCGCGCATGCCCGGCCCGCCGCCCGCGTCCTTCTACGGCGCGCAGCGGCCGCTGGTGCTGGCGCACCGGGGCGCGCGCACGCGCCACGCGGAGAACACGGTGGGCGCGTTTGTCCTGGGAATGGAGCTGGGCGCGGACGGCGTGGAGCTGGACGTGCACCTGTCCAAAGACCGCCGCGTGGTGGTGTTCCATGACACGCACCTGGACCGCGCCGGCCGGGCCGGGGTGGCCCTGGCGTCCCTGACCTGGGACGAACTGCGGGAACTGGACCTCCGCCACCTGGTCAAGGACGGTCCCGCGGAAGAGGCCGCGGTGCACATGCCGCTGCTGGAGGAGGTGTTTGAAGCGCTGCCGCCCACGGCGCGGGTCAACGTGGAGCTCAAGGGCGGTGCGTCCCTGGCGCCCGACGGGTTGGAGGTGGAGGCGCTGCGCGTGGTGGCGCGCTGCCATGCGGAGGACCGGGTGGTGTACAGCTCATTCAGCCCGGCGCGGTGCCTGCGGTTGCGGTCCCTGGCGCCGGACGCGTGGGTGGGCATGCTGCATGAGCCCGGACAGTCCGCGGCGCTGCGCCACCTGCACCTGCTGCCCGCCGTGGCGCCACACGCGCTGCACCCGCACTTCTCCATGGTGGATGACGCGTACCTGGCGCACGCGCGCGCGCTGCGGACGGCGGTGCACGTGTGGACCGTCAACGAACCCGCGGAGGTGCGCCGCCTGCGCGCGCTGGACGTGGACGCCATCATCACGGACGTGCCGGATGTGGCGCTGCGGGAGCTGGGGCGCGGCACGCCTTGAGGCGCGGTCAGAACTTCCCGTTGACGTCCAGCACCAGCTCGTTGCCGCCCGCGCGGCCGCTGCGCACCACGGACGTGTTGCGGTGCACGGCCAGCTGGATGCGCGTGTTGAACAGAAACCCGGACGTCACCATGGCGCCCACGGACGCAAACAGGTCGTCGGATGACGTCACCGCGTCACCCGCGAGCCGGTCCCGCTCCAGGACGGAGACGGAAGCCACCGCGTGCAGGAAGGCAAAGAACACGGGCTCAAAGCGGTATTCGCCCACCAGCACCAGGTAGCGTGACGGGTAGAACTCCTGCACCGCGGCGCCTGGCAGGATGGGCCGCCAGGATGACCCGAACTCCTGCCCGCCCGGGCGCACCCCACCGCCCACGCGGGGCGCGCTGAACCGGTCCAGGTGCCGGCCCACCGCGCCATGGGCAGACAGGACCAGCCGGTGCCGCTCACTGTCCACGCCGGGCAGGCCGGACGCGGTGATGGCGTACGCGGCGGCGTAGGCCGGGTCCCGCCCGTCGGCGGCAGGGTGTTTTGACCGCACGCCCCAATTGCGCCAGCCCGGCCGGAACCCGGCCACCACGTCCAGCCCCGCCGCCAGGCCGCGGTGCGGCAGCCCAAGCAGGTTGCGCTCCACGCTGTCCCACCGCGCCATGACGTGCGCACGCACCTCCAGGCCCGTCACTGGTGGACGGAACTCCGCGGCCGCATGCGGTGAACGCACAAAGAACTGCACGCCCGGCTCCACCAGCACATCCAGCGACACCATGTTGTCGTCTTGGGGACCCATGACGGTCCGGGCCCCCAGCCCAAATGCCGGGCGCACATAACCCCAGGTCAGCTCCTGGTTGAGCTGGGTGCGTCCGTCCACCCACTCCGCCTGCGGGAACGGCACCGTGAAGCTGGTGAAAGCGGTGACCAGTTCCAGCGGACCGCGCCCCAGCCGCCGCATCCAGGTGACGTCGTTGAACAGGCCCGCCACTTCGGCGCGCAGCAGGTCACGGTCGGATTCGTGGCGCCAGTAGTAGAGGCTCCCAAAGGGGAGCACTGGCGTGTCCTGCACCGGGCGCCACGTGATGGAAGCGCCCGCCTCCCACGCAGACACGTGCCGGCGGTCCATGGGGTCCACCGGCACGTCAAAGCCCATCACGCGGAGGCGGAAGCCCTCCCCCGCGCGCGGCGTCCGGTACGGCTCAGGTGCCCACTCCCGCGGCGGCAGCGACGCGGCGTCGTCGTCATCGGCCCGCGCCAGCGCCCCCGCCACGGACAGCAGGAGCGCCGCCGTGCGGTTCACAGGGAGATGAACCAACGCCGCCGCTCCAGAAAGCGCGCCCACTGGTCCAGCACCAGCACAAACGCCACGCCCTGCACCAGCGCCTGCAGGCCACCCGCTTCCACGTGCCACCACGGAGCCGCGGGCACCAGGAAGACGGACAGGAGGAACAGGTGCGAGACGTACATCACCAGCGGATTGCGTCCCCACGTCACCAGGAATCCCAACGGTGCCCCGCGCGCGCGCACCCACGCGTCCGTGAGGGTGAACGCCAGCGCCGACAGCGACGACGCCAGCAGGTCAAAACTCACCGACATGCGGTGCTTGCTCAGCGGAAACACCCCGGAGAGCGCCAGCCCGGCGGCCAGCATGACGCCCAGCAGCAGCCAGTAGGCGCGCCGGCCCTCGCTGCGGAACAGGTCTGCGTGGACGGTGCCCAGCACCAGCAGCGCCGTCCAGGACAGCGATCCCTGGATGCCCGCGTGCGACGATGCGAGCACGGTCTCCAGCCACGCACGGTCCAGCATGAACTGGTAGCCGCCCAACAGCACCAGCGCTGCCAGCAGGCGCGGCCAGGTGGGCAGCAGCAGGAAGGGCGCGGAGAGCAGCACCGCCACGCCAATGGCCTGCAGCGTGCCCCACGGGATGCCGTTGGGGTTGAAGCCGTAGGAGGTCTCACCCACGGTGAACAGCGCCCCAATCCCAACCAGCGCCATGGAGCGCTTGACCAGGTGCTCCACGGCTTTCTGCGCGCCTTCGCGTTGGATGCGCCGGCGCAGCGCGTCTCCGCCCGTCAGCGCAATGGCAAAGATGAAGAACGGTGCCACCAGGTCCACAATGGTGAGCCCCACGTCCGGCGCGTGCTTGAGCCACGCGGGCACCACGCGGATGTGCTCCATGTAGTTGGCCGGGAGCATCAGCAGGATGGCCATCCCACGGAACTGATCAATGGCGGGGTTTCGGTCCGGTGGTGGCATCGGGCGCGCCCGTTACGGCACGCGGCACGGGGCCGGCAAATGGCGGCGCGTCCCCCAGCGGATGCGACTTTCGTCGCATTGACACGCCGGGTGAGCGGACGGCATTCGCGCGCACGCATGCCGCATGACGGTGCTACGCCGGAACGAGCGCCCCGCCTCCACGGGCTGGACGCATTGCGCGCGTCCATGATGCTGCTGGGTGTGGTGTTGCACTCCAGCCTGCCGTACCTGGCCCATGCCCCGGCGGAGTGGCGCTACCTGGATGCGCAGCGGAGCGTGGTGCTGGACGTCACCAACTACCTCATCCACATGTTCCGCATGCCGGCGTTCTTCCTGGTGGCCGGGTTCTTTGCGGCCCTGTTGATCCGCCAGCGCGGCGCCGCGGGGATGCTGCGCCACCGCGTGCAGCGCGTGCTGTTCCCGCTGCTGGTCTTCTGGTTTCCCTGCCAACTCGGCAACACGCTGGCCACGTCCTGGGCGCGCACCGGCGCCCTGGAACAGGGCTGGTCCACGCTGGCGGGCTACGCGCCCTGGGCCGGCCTGCGCGTCCCAGGCGCCCTGGGACACCTGTGGTTCCTGGTGGACCTGTTCCTCATGTGCGCGGTGGCCGCGGGGGTGCACCGTCTTGCTGGTGGGTCGCGCGCGCTGCGCGTGGTGACCTGGGTGGTTGCCGAGACGGTGCGCGCCCGGCGCGGGGTGCTGCTGCTGGCGGTTCCCACGGCGGCGGTGCTGGTCTTTGAGCCGTTTGCGGTCATTGTGGATCCCGGCACGTGGCTGCCGGACGGCCTGTCCCAGCTGGCCAACGGGGGCTTCTTTCTCGTTGGGGCGTGCGTGGAGAGCCACCGGGACCTGTTGGAGGTCCTGGCGGCGCGCGCCGGCCGGCTGCTGGCCACGGGTGCGGCGCTGCTGGCGTGCAACCTGCTGCTCCTGCTGTGGCAGGTGGACGGCGCGTCGTCAGTGAGCATGACGGGCGCCACGCGCCTGGACGCGCCGCAGGTGCTGGCCGCCGCGGTGGGCGCGTTGGCCATGTGGCAGGTGGTGCTGGGGCTGGTGGGGTTCTTCCACCGGCGGTTCGCGTCACCCCGCCCGGCGTGGCGCTACCTCTCGGACGCCTCCTACTGGGTGTACCTGTCCCATCACCCGGTCAGCATTGCGTGGGCGGGGGCGCTGGGCGCGTGGAACGCGTGGGCGCTGCTCAAGTGCGTGGCCACCGTGACGCTGACCACGGCCGTCTCCCTGGCCAGCTACCACCGCTGGGTGCGCAGCACCTGGGTGGGCCAGTGGCTCAACGGGCACCGGCATCCGCCCGCGCCGCTCAGGCAACCGGCGCACAGCACGCCATGAACCGCGGCGAACGCGCATCAAACGCGCTCCCGTCCACATCCCCCCACAGCCACAGCCGCGCCAGCCCCGCCGCGGTCAGCGCACCGAGCAGCTCGTCCGCGCCCCACAGGCGGCGCACCACGTCGTGGACCACGGCCTCCCCGCCCCCGCGCGGGGCAAACCGCAGCCGGGTCACCTGCACGCCGCCGGCGTCCATGGACGTCTGCTCGGCCACCTCCATGATGCTCCCGTCCGGGTGCCGCCGCTGCTCGGAGAAACAGAAGTCGTCGTCGTGGCGCTCGCTCCCCGGCCACGGGGGCATGAAGGTGTCCAGCGCCACCACGCCGTCCGGACCGGCCACGCGGCCCGCCTCGCGCAGGGCGCGGGTCAGGGCCGGGGGATCCATGAGGTGCTGCAGCAGGTTGTAGGCAAGGATCACCACGCGCGCGGACCCGCCCGCCAGCGGGAGCGCGGCCAGCTCGGCGTTAACCAGCGGCGGCGGCGGACGCAGCCAGCGGCGCTGGAACCGGGCCAGCATGGCGCGCTCGCGGTCCACGCCCACGTAGTCCGGCGGTGACAGCAGCAGGTGCAGGCGTCCCGTGCCGCAGCCCAGTTCCACCACGCGCCCGGGGTGCCGGCGAAGCACGTTCTCATAGAAGGCGACGTCCGCTCGGTACGCGCCAAACTCGGCGTCGTACAATTCCGGCGCGCGATAGAGCGAGTTGATGTCCGCCGTCACGCGGCAATCACGCCGGCGGACAGCAGCTGGGCCAGGATGCGCACGGTTTCCAGGCGGGGCATGGCGCTGAGGGAAAGAATGTCATCAAAGGACGACATTCCGTCCACCCGCGAGAGCAGGAAACCGGCCTTGTGGTGCAGGTTCAACCAGATCACCTGGTCCGCGGTCATGCGCATGCGCGGGGTGCGCTCCAGGGGTCCCAGCTTGGAGAGGTACATCTGCAGCAGGGTCTCCTCGTTGCGCTCCATGTAATCGCGCGCTTCCGCGTTCTGCGGGTCCAGCTCCAGCACCTTCTCCACAATCTCCAGGGACCCCGAGAAGTCCCCCAGGTCATGCAGTTCCTTGACCCGCGCCATCATGGCCGCGCACCGGCTCTTGACGTCACCGGCCCCCGCACCCGCACCGGCGGACGCGCGCGCCGCGGCGGGGCGGGCCTTGTTGCCGCCCTTCTGCACCGCGCCGCTGGGGTCCAGCGTCACGGCGGCACCCGCTGCCGGGCCATCATCCCAGGGCGACGCCGCGGCCGGCGGTGCGGTCACGACGGGTGGGGACGGCGGTGCCGCGGCGGCGGCGGCCGGCTTGGGGGCGGGCGTCGGGTTGGGCCTGGTGGCCGGCTGGATGACGGGTGGCGAAGCCGTCGGTGCGCCCGGGGCCGGCGGTTCCCACATGCTGTGCAGCCCGTCGGCGTTGGCGTCACCCTGGACAACCACCCCCATCCGGGGCGCTGGCGGTGCCGCGGGTTGCGCCTGTGGCATGGGCGTGGGGGGCGAGGACACCGCGTCCCACGGTCCCGGCGTAGCCGGTGAACCAATGACCGTCAGGCCGGGCGACACGGGTCCCGCCGGCAGTCCGGAGCTGGCGGCGCCGGGCGTGAACATGGGGGACCACTGCGGCGCGGTGGCGGCGGGCGCCGGTGCGGGTGGGGCGGCAGGTGGAGGAGGGGCGGGAGGGGGCGCGGCTGGAGGCGGCGGCGGCGCCGGCGCGCTGGCCACCTCGGCCGCCGGGCTGGAGGGCGCTTGCGGTGGAGCGCTGGTGCGGACGTAGGCCAGAAACTCGCGCGCCCGCACGTTGCCGGGGTCCAGCAGCAGGACCTCGTCCCAGCACCGCAGTGCGGCCGGGTTGTCACCCTTCACGAAGTGACCGAGCCCCTCGCTCAAGAGTGTCTCAATCCGGTCCGTCACACTGCCACCTTCCCGCCCGCTACCTAGGCCCGATTGCCCCCGCCTTCCAGCGCGGCCTGGACCTCAAGCACCCGACGCCAGCCGCATTGTAACGTACTTCATGGGCACGTTGCCCGCCGTCAGCACCAGGTCATGGAACCGCCTGGGCGTGTACGCGTCCTTCCACTTGATCTTCGCCGCGCGGCGCAGGTCAAACAGCGCCTGTTTCCCAACGAGGTAGCACAGGGGGTAGCCCGGCGTGCGCGTGTAGCGGGCCACCTCGGCCACCGCGGCATCCTGGGGCATGGCCAGGTCCGTGGTGAGCGCGGCCACCGCCTCCTCCACGGTGGTGCGGCCAGTGGCCAGCCCCACGTCCAGCACCACGCGGTGCGCGCGCCACAGCGCCTCGTGGGCAATCTGCAGGCGCGCCGGGGCACCGCCGCGGTAGCCCTCCTCGCGCATCATCTCCTCGCAATAGTGCGCCCACCCTTCAATGGTGTCCGTGGCCCACGCGCCGGCCGGCTCTGAGGTGATGCCCACCGGCACGCCGTCACGCAAAAGCCCGGTGGCGGTGTTGGCAAACACCTGCTGCACGTGGTGACCCGGGTAGCCCTCATGAATGGCGGTGTTCTCCGTGTCCGGCGTGCAGAACCCGCCCAGCGCCCCGTCCGCGCGCGGCGTGACCAGGTAGACGCTGCGCTGCTCCGGCGCAAAGCGCGGCGCGGCCAGCAGCGCGGCAAACGGGATCAGCGGGCGCAACGGCGCGGGCGTCTCCAACACCACCAGTTCCTCGCCGGCGGGCAGGAGCACCAGGTTCTTTTCACGGACAAACTCGCGCGCCGCCAGGCTGGCGCGGTGCACGCGCTGCAACCCCTCCGCGAACGACGCCGGCGCATCCACCTCCAGCAGCCGCAGCGCATCCGCCACCACCACGCCGGGGCGGACCCGCTGCGCCCAGCGGCGCCGCTCGGCCCGGTATTCGGCCACAAAGCGCCGCCCGGTCTCCAGCAGCGCGGCGGGGTCGTCTGGCAGCGCGCGCAGGCGGCACAGCTCGCGGAATTTTTCCTCGCCCAGGATGCGGTGGTCACCGGTGGGCACCAGGTCACGCAGCCAGTCCTGGTGCGCGTGCAGGGCCACCAGCGCGGACTCCGCCGCGTGGGCCACGTCCTCCTTGAGGGCATCCGTGACGGCGTCCGCGCGGGCGGACTGCGCCACGGCGTTGACCAGCGCGGGCGCCTCGGCGGCCACGCGCCGGGCCACCTCCGTCCACAGCGTGTCCGGCGCGGTGACCACGGAGCGCGCCGCGCCCAGAAACGCGTCCAGGCCGCGCAGCCGCGCCGCCAGGTTGGCCAGACGCTGTTCCGCGGGGACCCAGGGAGATTGCAGCTGCCGCAGCAGCGTCCAGGCCACGCCGGACAGCACATCCGGGTCGTGCCGGCGTTGCGCCGCGTGCTCGTGCGCAAACCGCACCAGTTCCACGTGCGCCACAAAGACCTTGCGGTCAAACGCCTGCTCCGGCGTGAGCCCTTCGGGCGCCAGCCCCTCCAACGCATCACCCCAGTGCCGCACGTGCCGGAGCACCGCGCCGCGGCCGTTCTCCGTCGGGTCGGGCCACGCGTCGTCATGCTGCGTAAGCCCCAGCTGGGTCCCCACGTCCGGCGCCAGGTCCACCAGGCCGGCCAGGTGCTCTTCGTTCACGCGGTCGAACGTGGCGTCAGTCATGGCGGCCCGGCCGGGCATGCGGCAGCTTGGCCACCCCCGGAGGTGGTTCGAGGTAGCATGGGTGCCTCCACAGCGGCAAAGGAAGCCCACAGGGGAACCGCGGCCATGACGGACACCACCAAGCAGGTGAACACGGGCGGGGGGCCGGGACACACACCCGTGGAACCTGCTGCCCAGGAGTTGCCCGTGGTGTCCGTGTCCCTTGCCGCGCCGTTGCCGGAGACCGCCGCAGTACCGGTGCTGGACCCGCTGGTGGTCCGCTGCCAGCAGGGTGACCAGGCCGCATTCCGCGAGCTGTTCCAGAAGTACCACGGCTGGGTGCAGGGAACCGTCTACCACATGGTCCCCACGCCGGCGGACCTGGATGACGTGGTGCAGAACGTGTTCCTGGAGGTGTTCCGCTCCATCCACCGCTTTGAGGGCCGCAGCCGGTTCTCCACGTGGCTGACGCGCCTGGCCATCAACGTGGCGTTGGGTCACCGGCGCAAGTGGCGCTTCTGGAAGCGGACGGAAGAGACGGTGCAGGATGACGCGCGGCACGGCACCTCCGTGGTGGAACAGCTGCGGCCGCCCATGCCGGATGACCTGCTGACGGAGCGCCGCAACCGCGCGCGCGTCCGCCTGCTGGTGCAGCAGCTGTCACCCAAAAAGCGGGCGGTGTTTGTCATGAGCGAGATCCAGGGGATGCAGGCGCCGGAGATTGCCGAGGTGCTGAGCATCCCCCCCGCCACGGTCCGCACGCGCCTGTTCCACGCGCGGCGGGAGTTTGAGATGATGGTCCGGGAGGATGCGGTGCTGGGGCCCCAGGTGGCCAGCCGCGGGGGCGGGGACGGAGGTGCATGATGGCTCACCTGTCCGACCATGACGCATGGGCAATCGCCGCGGGCGAGGGTTCCCCCTCCCTGCGCGAACACGCCGCCGTGTGCGCGCTGTGCCACGCGCGCGTGGAGGAGGCTTCCGGTGTGCGGCGGCTGGCGCGGGCGGCGCGGCCACCCGAGCCCTCCGCCGGGACGCGGGCGGCCGCATTGGACGGGTTTGAGCGCGCCATGGCGGTGGAAACCCGCCGCCATCACTGGTGGCTGGACCGCTGGCCCATGATCTTCCCGTCCCTGGGACTGGCCGCCGCCGCCGGCGCTGCAGCGGCCGTGCTGTTTGCCGGCCCCGCGCCGCAGGGGCTGGAGGTGGCCGCCCTGGCGCCCGCCGCTGCGCCCGTGGCCCGTGCGGAGCCCGCCGCCACGGCCACGCGGCCCGCCGCGGTCACTGAACCCGAATCCCCCACGGCGCCCCAGTCCCCCGTGGCACCCGCTCACCGGCCACCCGCGGTCCGCCCGCGCCGCGCTGCGCCTGCGGCGGTGGTGGCCGCGCTGCCCGCTCCCCTGCCGCTGCCGGAGCCCGTGGCGGCGCCGGTGGCCGCCCCGCCGGAGCCCGGCCGGGTTGAGGTGGAGGTGGTGGAGCCGCGGTATGAGCGCCTGGAACCCGCGCGGGTGGCGCTGGCGGAAGGCAACCCGGCGGAGGCGGTGAGCGCGGCCATGAGCGTGCTGGCGGTGGCCGGCGGCGGCGAAGCGCTGGCAGCCTGGCACCTGGTCCGGCAGGCGGCGCTGGGCAGCCCGACGGAGGACGTGGCCGCGGCGGTGGATGCGGCCGCCAGGGCGCACCCGGATCACCGCGAGGCGCTGCTGTACCTGGCGTGTGAATCCAGCGTGCTGGGGCGCCGGGCCACGGAGGCCGTCGGGCGCTGCCGGTCCTTTGTGGAGGAGTATCCCCAGGCCCTGCGGGCGCGGGATGCGTCCTACGTGGCGGGCACGCTGGCGCGGGAGGCCATGCAGGACTGCGCGGGCGCGGTGGAGGACTACCGCAAGGCGCTGCTGTTCACCGGCGCGCTGGGCTCCCTGAATGATGACGCGCTGTTCTGGCGGGCGCATTGCCTGGCGGAGCTGGGCCGCGTGGACGACGCCCGCACCGACCTGCAGCAGTACGTGGCGCGCTACCCGGGGCGGCGCACGGACGCGCGCGTGCGGGACCTGCAGGCGCGCATGCGGCACTGAGTACGCGTCAACCCAATTCGCGGCGGCGGTGGGACAGGCATGGCAGGCCATTCTCCAGGTCCCGCGCGTAGCCCACGTCTATCTCCGCCATGCACACGTCCTGCCGGTCCGTGCACCGCGCCACCACGCCACCCCACGGGTCAATGATCATCGCCTTGCCCCAGGTGACGCGGCGCTCGTTGTGCTTGCCGTACTGCGCGGGCGCCATCACGTAGGAGAGGTTCTCAATGGCGCGCGCGCGCAGCAACACTTCCCAGTGGTCTTTGCCGGTGTGCAGCGTGAAGGCCGCGGGCACCAGCAGCAGGCGCGCGCCGCGGGTCACCAGCGCGCGGTACAGTTCGGGGAAGCGCAGGTCATAACAGACCGACAGGCCCAGCGTGACGTCGAGCGGCGCGGGGAGCGCCACGGTGACGGGCTCATCCCCCGCGGTGCTGTGGTGGCTCTCCTTGTGCACGCTGCCATCCGGCAGCTCCACGTCAAACAGGTGCATCTTGCGGTAACGGCCCAGCAGGCCCCCGTCCGGCCCAATGACAAAGTGCGTGTTGTAGGGCCGCTGCGGGTCCGCGGACTGCTCGGCGAAGCCACCCAGGCACAACGTGATGCGCAGGCGCCGAGCCACGTCCTGGAAGCCGCGCACAATGGGCCCGTCGGCAGGTTGCGCGGTGGCCAGGCGCTCCGCATCCGTGCCCCCCATGAACGCGAAGTTCTCCGGCAGCCCAACCAGGCTGGCGCCGCGGCCGGCCGCCTTCTCCACCAGCTTCTCCGCCGTGGCCAGGTTCTTCTGCACATCCGCCGTGCTGGTCAGCTGCACGGCCGCGGCCAGGAATGCCATCTTGCCCGCTCCTATTCCTCGGCGCCGGTGCCGCTGCTGGCCAGTGCTTCGCGCAGCTCCCACGCGGGTTTGAAGACCAGCTCCGGGCCCTCCTCCCACTGGCAGGCCAACGCGCCCAGGCCCTGCAGCTCCACCACCCACTCATTGAGGAACGCCTCCAGCAGCGCCTCCACCACCGCCCCGGTTCCGGGGCGCGGCGCCTCGTCGGCTTCTTCCTCGTCCTCCTCACCGGCGCGGGCCCGCTGCAGCCGCTGCTCAAAGCTGGGGTCCACGCGCACCAGCACCTGGATGTCACCCGGCTCCGGTTCTTCTGACGGCGGATCCTCCACCGTGAAGGCGGCAAACCCGGGAATGTACGCGCGCCCGTCCCGCACCAGCCCGCCGCCCACGCCCTCCACAAAATCCTCCACCATCCGCCCCGCCTCGTCGCCGTCCACGTCCAGCAGTTCCGAGATGGTGTCGGCCACCTGTTCGTCACCGATGCCCTCCAGCCCGTACAGGCCCAGGTGCACCTCTTCCCACGCGTCCAGCGCGTCCACGTCCGCGCCGGAGGCCGCCACCAGCGCCATGAAGAAGTCCTTGACGGCGGACTCGCACTCATCCGCCTCCTGCTCCCACCACCCGTCATGGAAGTCCGCCAGCGCGTCCATCACCTTGTCCGCGTCCTTGCCGGCGCGGGCCACCGCGTCGCGGGCCGTCTTGGCCAGGCGGGACAGCTGGTCGTCCACGCCGCGGCGCCGCGCGCCAAACCGCGCGGGGATGGACAGTTCCTTCACGGCTGGCTGCTTGGGCATGGCGGCTCCGTGCGCCCGCTTCCGTGGGCGGGGGCGGCGGGAGATTGGTCCAACGTGCCCGCGCGGGCAACGCCACGCGCGTGCGCCCGGGAGAGGGCTGCACTAGGGTGCGCGGCGTTTCATGGAGGTGCGCGCGTGAACGTGGTGAACGGGGTGCTGGCGCTGTTCCTGTCCCTGTGGGTGAGCGTGCTGGGCAACCGCGGCCAGCCGTGGGGCGTGGTGGCCCCCCTGCAGGTGGCCGGCGTGGCGGTGGGTGGCAGCGTGCTGCTGGCGGGCACCGCCCTGGTGGTGGCCTACGGTGCCTACGCCACGTGGGGCCAGACGCGCGCAGCCGTGGACGCCATGGCCCCGGAGGTTCCACCGCCCGCGCCCCCTGCCGCTGCCGCCGCCGCGCAGCCGGCCCCTGCCGCCGCCCCTGCGCCCGAGGCGCCGGTGACGGCGCCACCGCCGGCGGAGACACCCGCGGAGCCGCCCCCGGACCCCGGCGCGCCGCCGCCGCCCGCACAGCCCTGAGCCCGCCACCATGACCAGCACCCCACCCCGGCTGGTCGGCGCGGGCGAATCCCCCGACGAGCCGGCCCATGACACGCACCTGCGGCCGCGCAGCTTTGACGACTACGTCGGGCAGAAGAAGGTGGTGGACAACCTGCGCGTGTTCTGTGAGGCCGCCCGCCGCCGTGGCGAGTCCATGGAGCACGTGCTGCTGTGGGGTCCGCCGGGCCTGGGCAAGACCAGCCTGGCCACCATCATCGCCCGGGAGATGGGCGTGGACATCCACGTCACCTCCGGCCCCGCGGTGGAGAAGAAGGGGGACCTGGCGGGCATCCTCACAAGCCTCAAGGAGCGGGACGTCCTGTTCATTGACGAGATCCACCGCCTCTCGCCGGTCATTGAAGAGAACCTGTACCCGGCCATGGAGGACTTCCGGTTTGACGTCATCATTGGCGAGGGCCCGCACGCGCGCTCCATCCCGCTGGCGCTGCCGCGGTTCACGCTCATTGGCGCCACCACCCGCACCGGCCTGCTGACGGGGCCGCTGCGGGACCGGTTTGGATACGTGGCGCGGCTGGGCTTCTACACGGTGGAGGAGCTCACGCACATTGTGAAGCGCAGCGCGGGCATCCTGTCCGTCCCCGTCCATGACGACGCGGCGCAGGAGATTGCCCGCCGCAGCCGCGGCACGCCGCGCGTGGCCAACCGGCTGCTGCGCCGCATCCGTGACTTTGCCGAGGTGGAGGGCCGCAAGGACGTGGCGCTGCCGCTGGCCCGCGCCGCGCTCAAACGCCTGGAGGTGGATGAAAAGGGGTTTGACGAGATGGACCGCGCGCTGCTGGCCGCCATTGTGGACAAGTTTGGCGGCGGGCCGGTGGGGCTGGACACGCTGGCCGCGTCCGTGGGCGAGGAAGCGCAGACCATTGAGGACGTCTACGAGCCGTTCCTCATCCAGGAGGGCTTCCTGACGCGGACGCCGCGCGGCCGCACCGCCACGCGCCTGGCGTACGCACACCTGGGGAAGACGCCGCCGGTGACGGTGACCGGCGCCCAGGATGACCTGTTCACCGCGGGCCGGCTTCCGCCCGGTGAGGGCTGACTCACCGCCGCACGCGCACCGCGCGGTCCCGCCGCTCCAGGTCCTTCACGACGTCAACCTGCCCCGCGGCGGACCACAACGCCCGCGCCGCCTCCTCCTGCTGGTGGCCGATTTCCGCGAGCAGCAGGCCACCCGGGCGCACCCGCGGGAACACCTCCGCCAGCAACCGGCGGTGGAACCCCAGGCCATCCGCGCCACTGCCCACCAGCGCCAGCCGCGGCTCATGGTCCCGCACCTCCGGTTCCGCCGCCGCCCACTCAGACTCCGTCACGTACGGCGGGTTGCTCACCACCACGTCAAACGTGTCATCCGGCGCCAGCGCGGTGACGACGTCACTTTGCAGCAGGCGCACCGTGGCGTGCAGCGCCTCCGCGTTGTGCTGCGCCACGGCCAGCGCCGCCGCGGAGACGTCCACCGCGGTGACCACCGCCCCCGGGATCTCCAGCGCCAGCGTGATGGCCAGGCACCCGGTGCCCGTGCCCACGTCCAGCACGGCCGGCGCGGGCGCCGCTGGCCGCGCGCGCTGCCAGGCCAGCACCTCCTCCACCAGCGTCTCTGTCTCCGGCCGCGGCGCCAGCGTGTCCGCCGTGACCCGGAACGCGCGGCCCCAGAATTCCCGCGCGCCCACAACGTGGCTCACCGGTTCCCGCGCGGCGCGGCGTTTGACCAGCGCGCGGTATGCGGCCAGCTCCGCCGGGCCCAGCGGCTTGTCCAACTCCAGGTACAGCTTCAAGCGCGTGGTGGAGAGCGCGTGCGCCAGCAGCACCTCGGCATCCAGGCGCGGGTTGTCCACGCCGCGGCGTTGGAACTCCTCACGCGTCCACGCAAGCACCCGCCCCACCGTCCAGGTCGCGTCCGGATTGTCGGTTGGCTTGTGCTCCATGCGGGACCCTCGGCGGCGCGGCGTGGTAGACCACGTTCCCCCGTCACACAACCGCGGGCGGGCGAGGTGCTCCATGACGGCGAGGACGGTGCGGCTGCTGGTGCTGGCAACGACGATGGCGGCGTGCAAGCCCGCCGAGGATCCCAACGCGCTCAAGGAAACCTGGGCCGACACGTTTGAACGCACCGAGTTGGGACCGGACTGGAAGAACACCGGCGGCAACTGGGCGGTGAAGGACGGCGCGCTGCAGGGGTATGACTGCTTCAACCACCCGGTGTGGCTCAACAAGGTTCTCCCGCGGGATGTGCGCGTGGAACTGGACATCTGGACCACCAGCCCCGAGGGCGACCTGAAGGTGGAGATGTTTGGCGACGGCAACACGTTTGACCCCGACAAGGGCAGCTACACGGCGTCAGGCTACGTGATGGTGTTTGGCGGGTGGAAGAACACGCAGTCCAAGATTGCGCGGCGGGATGAGCACCGCAATGAAGACCCGTCCCGCCGGGACGTGCGCGTGGAGCCGGGAAAGAAGTACCACTGGTCCATCCAGCGCAAGGACGGCCTCATTGAGTGGCGCATTGACGGCGCGCCGTTCCTCCAGTTCCGCGACGTGGACCCGCTGGCCGGCCCGGGGCGGGACCACTTTGGGGTGGGCAACTGGCAGACGCCGGTGTTTGTGGACAACCTGGTCATCACCCCGCTGTAGCGGGACCACCCCGGGGGGACCTGATGTGCAACCGCATCACGCTGACGCTGCCTGACGCGGCCACGCTGCTGGCGCTGTTTGGGATGGAGGACGACGAGGCGTTCCGCGCCGACTACGGGCCCCGCTACAACATTGCCCCGACGCAGGAGCACTGGCTGGTCACCCCCGCCCTGCCGCTGCGCTTCCTGCGCGTGCCCTGGGGCCTGGGGCCGCAGCGCCATCTCAACACGCGCGTGGAGACGCTGGGGGTCCGCGGCTTCCACCCCGGCGAAGTGCCCTGCGCCGTCCCCGCGGACGGGTTCCTGGAATGGGAGGGCGAGGAGAAGGACCGCCGGCCGGTGCACTTCCAGCGCGCGGACGGTGAGCCGTTCATGCTGGCCGGCGTGTACGACGGCGCGGGGTTTACCGTGCTGACGACGTCACCCGACGCGGTGGTGGGGACGGTGCACGACCGGATGCCCGTGCTGCTGGAGCGGAGCAACTGGCGTCCGTGGCTGCAGGCCCGGGTGCCGCGCGCCGTGGAGGCGCTGCTGGGCAGCTCCGCGCCGCCGGCGCTGGTGGCCCGGCGGGTGTCCAAGCGCATCAACAACGCCGCCCATGATGACGTGGCGTGCCTGGCTGACGCCGAGCTCCCCGCCGCGCCGCGCCAGCTCAGACTGCTGTGAGCCGCGTCAGCCGCCGCCCATCTGCTCGCGCAGGCGGCGGAACATGTCGGCGGCCTGCGCGCGCTGCTCGTCCGGCGTGAGCGCGCCGTCCGTCTGGTCCTCCTGCACCACGCCGGGCGGCATCTCCGCAATGAACCGGCTGGGCAGCCGCCCCACCATTTTGCCGTACTTACGCCGGGCCACCGCGCGCGTGATCACCAGCTCCTCCCGCGCGCGCGTGATGCCCACGTACGCCAGCCGCCGCTCCTCCTCCACGCCGTTGCCCTCAGCGGGCACGTGCTCCGGTGCCGCCCTCCCCTCTTCTCCCTCACCCTCCTCCAACGGCCCGGGCGCGGCGTGGCTGCCGTCCTCAATGGACCGGCGGTGCGGCATGAGCCCGTCCTCCCAACCCGGGAGGAACACCACCGGGAACTCCAGTCCCTTGGCCGCGTGCAGCGTCATGATGCGCACGCCCGCGCGGTCATCCGTGTCGTCGTCACGGCGGTCACCCTCGCGGTCCAGCGCCATGCGGTCCATCAACTGGTCCAGCGCGGACCCTTCATCCAGCACCTTGCGCGAATCCGCCTCCGACGTGGTCTCCAGGCTTTCATGCACGCGCGTGGCCAGGCGGGTGAGCGCGTTGAGCACAATCTCCACCGTCTGCCGCCGGCGCGCGGACCGCGCCAGGTCGCCGTCGTCATCCAACGACGCCAGGTACCCCAGCTCCTCCAGCATCAACCGCAGCCGGTCGGTCGGGTCATCCCGCTCTGAGGCCGCGCGCTGCAGCTCGCGGAACTTGTGCAGCTTCTGCGCCAGCTCCTGAATGGCGACGACAGCGCGCTTCTGCAGGCCCCGCACCGCGCCCGCATCCAGTGCCGCGTCAATGATGCCAAGCTCGTGCGCCCGGACGTGGTCTGACAGCTTCTCCAGGCTGCCCGGACCCACGCCGCGGGACGGGGACGCCATCACGCGCCGGAACGCGGACTCGTCATCCCGGCCGGCCAGCATGGCCGCGTAGGCCAGCACGTCCTTGACCTCCTTGCGGTCCGCAATGTCCGGCCCCCCGACGAGAACGTACGGAATCCCCTCCAGGCGCAGCGCCGCCTCAAACGGGCGCGACTGCGTCCCCGTCCGCAACAGGATGGCAAACCGCTCCGGCTTCTCACCGCCGCGCACGCGCTGGGCAATGGTCACGGTGACCGCTTTGACTTCGTGCTCCTCGTCATTGCAGGCAATGACGCGCACCGGCAGGCCGGGCGGATTGGGTGTGCGCAGCGTTTTGGGACGGCGGCCGCGGTTGTGCGCAATCACGCGGTTGGCCGTCTCCAGGATGGCGGGCGTGCAGCGGTAGTTCTCCGTCAGCGCCACCACGTGTGCACCGGGAAACCAGGACTCAAACTCCAGGATGTGCTTCACCACCGCGCCGCGCCAACCGTAGATGGCCTGGTCGTCGTCACCCACGGCGCACACGGTGCGGGACTTCCCGGTGACGGCCACCAGGAAGCGCATCTGCGCGGCGCTGGTGTCCTGGAACTCGTCCACCAGCACGTGGCGGAACTGGCGCTGGATGCGGGCAGCCACGTCAGGCGCGGCGTCCATCATGTCCGGCGGAAGCAGGATGAGATCATCAAAGTCCATGGCGCCCAGCAGGCGCAGGTGCCGGTTGTAGGCGGGCAGCAGTTCCAGCGCGGCGCGGCCCGCCTCGGTGGCCACGGTGGACGGCGGCAGCGCGCCCTGGTTCTTGAACAGCGAAATCGCCGCAATCACGTCCGGCACGGGTGCGCGGCGCTCGTCAATGCGGGCTTCGCGCATGAGGCGGCGCACCTGGGCGCGCTGGTCGCCTTCGTCCAGGATGGAGAACGCGTCCGTGATGCCCAGGCGGTGCACGTCCGCGCGGAGCAGGCGCACGCCAAATGCGTGGAATGTGCCCATCACCGCGCGGCGCGCGCTGCGCTTGCCAATGAGCTGCGCCACGCGTTCGCGCATCTCACCGGCCGCCTTCTGCGTGAAGGTGAGCGCCAGGATGTGCTCGGGGGGTTCGCCCTCATCCACCAGTGAGGCGATGCGGTGCGCGATGACGCGCGTCTTGCCGGTGCCCGCACCGGCGAGCACAAGCAGCGGCCCGTCACGGTGGGTGACCGCGGCGCGCTGTTCCGGGTTGAGCTGGGACAGGTCCACCATGGAGCGGCGCAGGTATGCGTGGCGGGCCGCGGCTTGGCAAGTTGGCTGGGCGTCCCGGCGGGACCGCCCGTATAGTGCCGGGCCATGGCTGACACGTCTCCTGCGGAAACCATGACGCCGTCTGACGCGGCGGCGCTCCTTGAACGCCTGCGCGGCAACCTGGAGCGCGTCATCCGCGGCAAGCGCGATCCATTGGAGCTGCTGCTGTGCTGCGTGGCCGGCGGCGGGCACGTGCTGCTGGAGGACATCCCGGGGACGGGGAAGACCACGCTGGCGCGCGCGCTGGCGCAGAGCATGGGGTGCAGCTTCAAACGCATCCAGTTCACGCCGGACCTGCTGCCGTCCGATATCCTGGGCGCATCCATCTACAACCCGCAGACGGGCGCATTCACCTTCAAGCCGGGCCCGGTGTTTGCGCACGTCATCATTGCGGATGAAATCAACCGCGCCTCGCCGCGCACGCAGTCCTCGCTGCTGGAGGCCCTCAGCGAACAGCAGGTCACCGTCGAGGGCGATACGCGCGTCCTGCCCAGCCCGTTCTTGTGCATCGCCACGCAGAACCCCATCGACTTTCACGGCACCTACCCGCTGCCGGAGGCGCAGCTGGACCGGTTCGCCATGATGCTGGGGCTGGGCTACCCGCCGGCGGACGAGGAGCGTGCCATCCTGCAGAGTCACGTGGGCGGGCCGCCCCTTGCGGACCTCAAGGCGCTCACCGACGGGGAAACGGTGGTCCGGCTGCAGCATTCCGTGGAGGGCGTGAAGCTGGAGGAGACCGTGGCGGACTACCTGATGCGGCTGGTCCACGCCACGCGGAACCACCCGTCCATCCGCCTGGGCGTGTCCATGCGCGGCGCGCTGCTGCTGGGGCGGCTGTCCCGCGCGCGCGCGCTGTCCCAGGCGCGCGGCTACGTGCTCCCTGACGACGTGAAGCGCCTGGCCGAACCAGTGTTGGCCCACCGTCTCATCCTGGACACCAAGGCGCGGTACGCGGGCCTGGACAAGCGCGGGGTGCTGCGGGACGTGCTGGCATCCGTGCCTGTGCCGCGCTGAGGTCACCGCGTGCGCCGCCGCTGGCACTTCATGATGACGCCCATGGAGCACACCTCCATCCGCTGGATGGATGACGTGTACCGCGCGTGGCTGACGCCCGCGGGGCGCGCCTGGTTGTGGGCGGTGACCGGCTGTGGGGTGATGCTGCTGGGCGGGCTGGTGCCGCTGCTGCTGGGTGCGTTTGGTTTCATGCTCGCGGTGCTGGTGGCGTCGGTGCTGGTGGGCGCGGCGTTCCGGCCCACCGTCCGGCTGGAGCGCCACGTCCCGGCGTTCCCGTCCGCGGGCGAGGTGCTCAGCTACCGCGTGCGGGTCACCAACACGGGCCGGCGCCCGGCGCGCCTGCTGGCCATTGAAGAGCGCGGCCTGCCCTTTGAGGTGCGCCCCGCCGGTGAACCCGCGGTGGTGGAGCGGCTGGACCCGGGCGAAAGCACCGAGGTCACCCTGCGGGCCGCGTGCAACCTGCGCGGCGCGTACGCGTTGCGGCGCCTGCAGGCGTCGTCGTCGTTTCCGTCTGGGATTGTGAAATGGCCGCGCGTGCAGCGGCACGCGGAGCGGCTGCTGGTGTACCCGGCGTTCCAGAAGCTGGCGCACCTGGAAGTGCCGCACGGGCGCAACTACCAACCGGGCGGCATTGCGGTGGCGTCACACGTTGGGGATTCCGTGGAGTTTGTGGGGTTGCGGCCCTACCGCGAAGGCGACCGGTTGCGGGACGTGCATTGGCCCACGGTGGCGCGCACGGGGAATCTCGTCGTCAAGGAGTACCAGGAAGAGTACTTTGTGCGGTTGGCGCTGGTGCTGGACGTGGAGGTGCGCAACGCGCGGGATGAGCGCCTGCTGGACCGCGCCCTTTCCTCCGCTGCCGCGCTGGCGGACGCGCTGGCGCGGCAGGACTACATCATCGACATCTTCTGTGCGGGGACGGAGATCCACCACTTCCGCGCCGGCCGGGCGCTGGCGCACTTTGACAACATCCTGGAGTTGTTGGCCGCCATTGAAGGCGGGGACCGGCTGGACGTTGCGGGCCTGGAGGCGGTGCTGGTGCCGGAGGCGGAGAAGCTCAGCGCGGTGATCATGGTGGTCATGGACTGGGATGACGCGCGCGCGGCGCTGGCGGCGCGGCTGCGGGCGCATGGCGTGGCGCTGCGGGTGTTGTGCGTGCGGCCTGGCCGCGCGCTGGCGGGCCTCCCGCCCGATGAACAGGTGGTGCTGCCGTGACCCGCGCGGGCCACCTGGCGGAGGCGCTGCCGCTGCTGGCCGCGCTGCTGGTGAACGCCATCGCGCATGACCGCTGGCTGGTGGCCGCGGCGGGATTTGTCGTCGTCACGGTGGCCGTGGCGGTGGGCGCGCGGCCCGTGCACCGCGGGGGCGTGTTGCTGCTGCTGGGAATCGGCGGGGCGGCGGGGGGCCTGGCCCTGTCGCTGGTTTCTGACCCGCCGCCGGGACCGCTGCCGCCCGTGGTGCAGAGCGCACTGGGCGCGTCACTGGCAGCCATGAGCGCGTATTGCGTGGTGACGCGCAATGCCATCTATGCCTCGGTGTATGCGTGGCTGCTCGTCGCCATCTCACTCAACGCGGAGGCCACCTTCCCGTTGCAGGCCACCACCGCGCTGGCGTGCGGCGTGACGCTGCTGTCCGCGTTTCTGCAGTCCCGCGCGTGGCGCACGGGCGCCGGGTGGGCGGGGTTTGTCGTCGTGGCGGGGCTGTCCGTGGTGGGCGGGGCCGCCGTGGCCACGGGGGCGCAGCAACTGGAGGGCACGCTCAACCGCACGCTCTACTCGCTGCTGCGCGGGCTGGACCCCCTGCGCGGGCTGGGGACGCAGCGCGAGGTGACGCTGTCGGTGACGTCGTCACTGGTGCCCACGGACCGGCCGTTGGCGGAGTTGTCAGGAAACCCCGGCCGCCTGCGCACGCAGGTGATGGACACGTTTGACGGCTCTACGTGGAAGACCTCCGCCGCACTGCGCGCGCCGCGTCCCGCGCCCGTCCCGACGGGTGACGCCACCACCACCGTGGATTTGCTCACGCTGGAGGACCTGGCGGACATCCTCCCCGCACCGGCCGGGACCTTTGCGGTGCGGGGCGGTGCGCCGGGCTGGGAGGGCGCGGGGATCCTGCGGGACACGCTCCCGGCGGGGCGGACGTTGGTGCTGCGCCACACGGTGGACCCTGGCACGCGCGAGGTGGTGCCGCCCGCTCCGCGTGACACGGCGCTGCCGGAGGACCTGCGGGACAGCCTCGCCGCCATCGCCCGTCCACTCGTCGGGGAAGCGGCCACCGCGGACACTGCGGCCCGCGTGTTGGAGTCCTTCTTCCAGGAGAACTTTGAGTATTCGCTGGAGGTGGACCTGCGCGGCCGTGGCCATCCGCTGCTGACCTTCATCCGCGAACGCCGGCCCGCCTACTGCGTGTACTTTGCCTCCGCCATGGCGGCGCTGCTGCGCAGCGTGGACATTCCGGCCCGGCTGGTTGGCGGGTTTGTGCCGGAGGAGTTCAACACGGTCACCGGCCGCGCCCTCATCCGCGAGCGTGACGCGCACGCCTGGGTGGAGGTGTACGTGGCGGCGCAGCAGCGCTGGGTGCCGTATGACCCCACGCCGTGGCGCGGGCGCAACGCCGTGCTGGGGCTGGACCGGCGGCCGGCGTGGCTGGCGGACCTGGGCACCGCCGTGCGCAGCGTGGCGCGGCGCGCGTGGTACCGCGTGCGGAACGACCCGCTGGGTGCGCTCCAGGACGTGGTGCTGTCTCCCGTGGGCGCGCTGGCGGGGATGGCCGCTGCGGCGTGGTGGTGGCGGCGGCGGCGCGGGACGGCACAGCGCGTGGCGCTGCTGGGCGCGCTGGCTGCACCCGCGGAGCTGCGCGCGCTGCACGCGCGCTTCACGCGCGCGGTGGTCCGGCTGGCCGGCACGCGCCCGCACAGCGCGGAGACGGATGACGAGTTCCTGCTGCGGGTGGGTGACCGCCTGCACACCGGCGCGGCCGGCGACGCACACCGCTTTCTGCATGCGTGGCAGCGTCTGCGGTTTGCCGGTGACCCCACGGCGCGGGCGGAGGCGGACGGGGCCCTGGCCTCGCTTGAAGCGGACGTTCCACGCTAGAGTCTGTGTTACGGGTCCCCGCCGTGCGGGGCGTCGCTGGATGTGCTGGACGGTCACCCGTGGACTGGCAGACGTAGATGGCCGTGGACCCGACCACCGCCAAGGATCCTGCAGCCGAGCCGGGGCACGGCAGCGCCGACACCGCAGTGCCCGCCGGGGACGGCTACGAGAACGAACTCACGGCCACCCGCCAGGCCCTCCGCGACACCGAGGAGCGCCTCAACACCATCGTCAATGCGCTGCACCACGTGGTGTGGTCCGTGGAGCCCCGGACCGGGCAGGTGCTTTACGTCAACGGTGTGGCGGAGCTGGTGTACGGCCGCTCGCTGGATGCGTTGTACCTGGGCCCCGGTCCGTGGCGTGACACGGTCCATCCGGAGGACCTGGTGGCCTTTGACCAGGCGTTGGATGAGCTGCGGGCAACGGGAAAGTGCGAGGTGGAGCACCGGATTGTCCGCGCGGACGGCGTCACGCGCTGGGTCCACACGCGCGCGCGCACCAACTACCGGGCGGACGGCAAGCCGCGCGAATGGGAGGGCATCACCACGGACGTGACGGAGGGACGCGCCGCCGTGGCCGCGCTGCGCGCGTCGGAAACCAACTTCCGCTCACTCATTGAGCGCAGCCCGGACGGCATGCTGGTCCACCGCGACGGCGTGGTGGTCTACGCCAACCGGGCGCTGCTGGACTTGCTGGGGGGCGCCGCCCAGGGCGGTCTGGCCGGGCGCCCCCTGCGCACGCTGACCCACCCGGACGAGCACGACCTGCTTGAGGCAGAGCTGGGCACCATCCCGGAGCGCCACGTGGCGCCCTCGCGGGACCACCGGCTGCGCCGGGCGGACGGCAGCTGGGCGTGGGTGGAACTCAACTCCATGGACCTCACCTACCAGGCGCAACACGCGGTGCTCACCGTGGTGCGTGACGTCAGCGCGCGCCGGTCCATGCAGCGACGCCTGCTGCTGACGGACCGCATGGCGTCCTTGGGAACCATGGCCGCGGGCGTGGCGCATGAGATCAACAACCCGCTGGCGTACGTGGTCTCCAACGTGCACTACGCGCTGGGGGTGTTGGATGCGGTGGAGGCCGAACTGGGGGCGCAGTCCGCGCTGGGCGCCCGGCTGGCGGAGGCCCGGGCCGCACTGCGGGACGCGCAGGACGGCGCGCAACGCGTGACCCAGACCGTGCGCGAACTCAAGACGCTCTCCCGCCAGGATGACGCGCACCAGGAGCGCGTGGACGTGCAGCAGGTGCTGGAGACCTGCATCCGGATGGCGTGGGCCGAGATCAAACACCGCGCACGCCTGGAGCGGGACTACGGCCCCACCGCGCCCGTGCTCACCAGCGAGGCGCGCCTGGGCCAGGTGTTCCTCAACCTGCTGGTGAACGCCGCGCAGGCCATCCCGGAAGGCAACGCGCAGCAGCACTGCATCCGCGTGCGCACCGCGCGGGACGCGCGCGGGTGGACCTGCGTGGAGGTGCAGGACTCCGGGCAGGGCATTGCCGCTGAGCACCGCGAGCGCCTGTTTGACCCGTTCTTCACCACCAAGCCGGTGGGCGTGGGCACGGGGCTGGGCCTGTCCATCTGCCACAGCATTGTCAGCGGCCTGGGCGGGGAGATCCAGGTGGATTCCGAGTTGGGACGGGGCAGCACCTTCCGCGTCCTGTTCCCTCCCGCCGGGGACGCGGTTGAGCCACGCGCCGCGCCACCACCGCAACCCACGGTGCCCGCGGACGTGCGCGGCCGCGTGCTGGTGATTGACGATGACCCGACCGTGGGCGTGGGGGTGGCCCGGGTCCTGCGCAAGTCTCACGACGTGGAACACCTGGTGGCGGCGCGGGACGCCTTGGAGCGCATCAACGGTGGCGAAGCGTACGACGTCATAGTCTGCGACGTCATGATGCCGGACATGGGCGGCGTGGACTTCCACGAGCGCCTGGTGGCCACGGGCAATCCGCACGCCGAGCGCGTGGTGTTCCTCACCGGGGGCGCTTTCACGCCGCGCACGCGGGACTACCTGGCGCGGCCGGGATTTGTCGTCGTGGAGAAGCCGTTCCACCCGCCGGACCTGCGGGCGCTGGTGGATGGCCGCGTGAAGCAGCGGCGCGGCGTGCGCGGCGCGGATACCGCGGAAGATCCGCAGCGGCGCGCCCGACCTGCGGGTTGAACGGCCCACCGCTACGTTGCCCGCCGGGGCTGATCACAAGGCGGGTGCATGCAGACACGGGTGGTTCACCGCGATGACGGGCTTGCGCTCGTTGTCATGCGGCGGGTCCTGATTGCCACCTGGCAATCCGACGCCACAGAGGAACGCATTGGCCGCCTGGGTGACACCCTGCGGGACCTGGTGGCGTCCGCGCCCAACGGCGTGGGGCTGCTGGTCATCCGCACGGCACCGGGCCGGAGTCCCACGCTGGAGCCGGGCCCGCGCACGCGGCTGGAGAAGGTGATGCAGGACGTCTCCGGCAGCCTGGTGGCCACGTCCTACGCCCTGACGGGGAGCGGGATGTGGATTGCCCCGGCCAGGTCAGACATCCGCGCGCTGCAGGACTCGGCGGGCGGGCGGCGCTCCTATGCAATCTTTGACACGGTGCAATCCGCCGCGGAGTTCCTGGTGCCCAAGCTGGCGCAGGCCGCGGTGATGACCTCCGCCGTGGAGATGGTCACGGCGGCCGGCCTGGCGTGGTCACCCACCGCCGTCACACCGGTGGCGTCGTCATCCGCCGGCGGTTCGCAGCACGTGGGCGTTCCCGGGCAGCCCCGCCGCCCGGGAACGTGACTTGGGAGTCTCAGACCAGGCGGGTGGCGCCTTCCAGCATGGACGCGGACACCGGGCCCGCCACGAACGCCCCGTTGACCACGTCATGGACGCGCCGGATCAGCGCGTCCCGGTCCGCCATGGCCAGGCCCGCCGTCTGGATGGGGGGATGCACGGTGACCAGGACGTCCCCCCGCCGGACCATGACCTTCCCGGGCGCATACAGGGCGTCCGTTCCGACGATGGTGACCGGCAGCATGGGGCATTGCTGTTCAATGGCGATCAGGAACGCGCCCTTCTTGAACGGGTCCAGGCGCGGCCCGCGCGACCGGCGCCCTTCCGGGAAGATCATCACGCTGCGGCCCACGCGGAGGCGCTGTGCCACCAGCATGAGACGCCGCTGCGCGCCCGCCTTGTCACTCCGGTCCAGGCCAATGCTGCGGCTCATCCACAGCGCCTGGCCCAGGAACGGGACGTATTCCAACTCGCGCTTGTGGACCGTCACCATGTGCATGGGCAGCGTCACGCCCAGGGCCGGGACGTCCAGGTGGCTGCGGTGGTTGGAGACGGCCACGTACCGCCCATCCGCCACGGCGTGCTCAAGGCCCTTCACCCAAACGCGCACGCCAAAGCCGCGCAGCAGCCAGCGTGACCACACGCGGAACATCCCGTACCCGACCTTCTTGCCGAGGTTGTCCGGCGACACCACGAACGGGATGGGCGTCAGCAACACGCCGGCAATGAGCAGCAACACCAGCGGCCAAACCCCGACGAAGTTCCGCCACCAGTGGATCACACCCCACGCAAGCCCGCGTTCTTCCGGCGGCGTGTAGGGCGTCTTGACAAGCGCCTGTGACATGACGGCGCATTTTCCTGCACCAAAAACCCCGCCTCGCGCAAGAGCCCGCCCCGCCCCCAAGTGTCGTCGCCACGGCCCGCGGCGGACCGCCGCAGCAGCGGTGGACAAGGCGCCGCTGCGGCGCAACAGTCCGCGGTGGCGTGCATGGGCGGCACCGCCAGCGGAGGAGTCTGTGCGTTACCTCTTGGCGTGTCTTGCGTGGTGCGTGGGGTGCGGCGGTGACGCGGTGAGCGGCATACAGGGTCCGGGTCACGCCGCGCGCAACGGGGAGTTGGCGCCGCCGGACGCCGCGGCCTTTGCGGGCGTCACCGGTGAGGTGGAACTGCGCGCGCCGTGGGTGGGCCGCTACTCGGTCCACTACGTGGACGCGTCCCACTACCGGATTGCCGGGCACGGGTGGATCCCAGACAGCGCAGGCACCCACACGTACGCGCGTACGGGGTCGGACCGTGCGGAGATGGAGTTTGACGACGACCACTCCGGCCGGGTCACCTGCAACATCCATTACACCTCCACGCTGGACGGCACTTCCGAGTGCACGTATCCCAACGGCGTCACGCTCCCCAGCCGCTTCCACGTGCCGGTGAATGACCCGTGAGCCTGCGCACCGCACTGCTGGCCGGGGTGGTTGGCGCCGTGCTGGCGCCCGGGGCGGCGCAGGCCCAGGTGGTGTGGGTGGTGCGCCACGCGGAGAAGGTGGATGAGGGCAAGGACCCGGACCTGTCAGCCCAGGGGCATCTGCGCGCGGAACGCCTGGGGCGCGCCCTGCGCGATGTCCCCCTCACGGCCGTGTACGTCACGCACCTCAAGCGGACGCGCCAGACGGCGGCGGCCGTCCTGGCACGCGGCAGGTGGGAGCCGGTCACGCTGCCGGCGGGTGACGTGGACGGACTGGTCGCGCGCATCCGTGGCCACCGCCCCGGCGAGCAGGTGTTTGTCGTCGGGCATTCGGACACGCTTCCGCGGGTCTGGTCCGCGCTGGGCTGCAGCCGGCCGCTGACCCTCCGTCACGACGAGTACGACCTGCTGTTGCGGCTGGACCTGGACGCAACGCCGGCCACCCGGTGCACCGTGCTGCGGCAGGAAAACTGACGCCGGTTTGGCGTTCTTACGCTGCCGTCAAATGCCCCCGTGCACCCAGTTCTCCCAGTGCCAGGGCGTTAGGCGGGGGACCGGCACGTCAGGTGACGCTGGCGCGCAGCGTTTCTGCCCGTGGACGCGCGCACGGAGACGGGTCACAGTGCCGGCGTGTCGTTGCGCAGCCTCAACCTTGGGGTGGCCCTGGTGGGCCTGGCGTGTCTGCCCGCCGCCGGGACCGCCGGTGGCGGCGCGGTGCAGCGCCCGGACGCCGCCGCCCCTGCGCCGGACGCCGCGGTCGCGCCGCGCCTGGCGGTTGCCACCTTCAATGTGCACCGCCTGTTTGACATGACGTGTGATACCGGCGCCTGCGGCGAGACCGACTACGAAGCGCACCCAACCGCCGATGAGTTCCGCACCCGGACACTCGCCGTCGGCGCAGGGGTGCAACTGCTCGGTGTTGACGTCGCTGTGCTGCAGGAGATCGAATCACAGGCCTGCATGGACGCGCTGCAACAAGCGCTGACCGCGCCATTCCCGGTGGCCGTCCTGGGTGAAACGGGTGGGGCGGCCTCGCTGGACGTCGCCGTGCTGGCCCGGGGTGAACTGGTGGCAACCCGTTCACACGCCGCGGAAGTTCTTCCGCGCGCGGATGGCGGCGTCACCACGTTTGCGCGCGACTTGCTGGAGGTCCACCTGCGCGTGGGGACCGCGCACGTGGTCGTGTTCGCGGCCCACTTCCGGTCCAAGCGCAGCGACGACCCGGACCGCCGCCTGGCCGAGGCGCGTGCCGCGCGACGGATCATTGACGGCGTTGCCGCGACGTACCCGGATGCGGTGGTTGTCCTAGGGGGCGACCTCAACGACACGCCGGGCTCAGCGCCGCTGCATGCGCTGGAAACGGACGGCGGGCTGATACGCGTGGCGCAGTGGCTGCCGGCAGCGGAGCAGGCCACCTACCACTTCAACGGCCAGGGCCAGGCACTGGACCACCTGTACGTTCTGCCGGCCGCGGCCCCGCGCATCATCCTTGAGAGTGTCCGGGTGATCCACGACGTTCCCTTGCCGACGGGAGGCTTTGCCGGTTCAGACCACGCGGCACTGCGCGCGGAGGTGCTCCTGCCATGACGCGCGCGCGCCGCCCGGGGCCCTCCCGCGCCTCGTTGAGGGAAGAGCTGCTGGCGCTGCTGACCGCGGACCTTGACGCCATGGAAAAGGCCCAGCGCGCAACGGTGGAAGGAGCCACGCACGCGGAAGCCCGCGCGGAAGACGACAAGGATACGCGCGCGCTGGAACAGACCTACCTGGCGCGCGGACAGGCTGCCCGGGTGGAGCAGCTGCGCGACGCGGTTGCCCAGGTGCACACCATGCCGCTGGACGGCGCTGGAGACGCGGTGACGCTGGGCTCGCTGGTCACGGCCGAGCACGACGACGGCGGACTCGTCGTGTGGATCGCCCCGCAGGGCGGTGGGAAGCGCCTGGCGGGCAGTGCCGTGCAGGTGGTGACGCCGCAATCTCCGCTCGGCGCAGCACTGCTGGGCCGGCGGGTGGGTGACGAATGCGAGCTGCGGGTTGCCGGCAAGCTCCGCGTGCTGAACATCCTGAGCGTTCGCTGAGGGAACGCAACGACGTCCCAGGGCTGCCCCGATGCGTGAGCCTGATGGCAACCAAGTGGACTTGCGACCTCCACCTCTTGACGTACGTCCGCGGTCCTACCTGGACGGCGATAATGGCCTTGGTCCAGCAGTCCGGAGGTGCGCATGGTGAAGGTCTCCCGAGGAGAATCAACCCGCACGCGCACGCCCGGCGAGATTCCCGCGACCCCGGTCACCCCCAGCGCGCCGGAACCGCAACACGCCCCAGTGACGACGGAGCCGCGCGACGCCATGGACCGGCGCGCCGCCGCCAGCACCGCACGCACGGTGGGTGCGGTGGCTCCGCGCACGCCCTCCGCGGCCATGCCGGACGGGCCGCGGCTGAGTGCGGGGACCCTCGCTGCCCGCGCCGGCTCGGTCGCCGGACACGCGGCTTCCCGCCGTGCTGCCGCCGCGCCGCGTGCGGACCACGCACCCACAGGCCCGGGCGCGCCGGAACAACTTCTCTCGCACGCGGTCGCCAGCGTGCGAAGCCTGTCGCCGGGAAGGTTGGGTTCCGTGGACCCGTTGCAGGTGCTGGACTCCGTCAAGGACGCGCACGTGGCCGTGCAGGTCCCCCTGAAGGCGGGCGAGTACAAGCTCCAGGGTCACACCGTGCGCGTCCCCGCCAACACGACGATGACCGTGCAGATGGAGGTCCATGACGGACGCCTGGTGCCTGCGCGCGGCGGCCGTGGACAGCCGGAGGGCAGCGGCACGCGCGTGGACATCAACCCGCCACTTGACCTGCCCGCGTGGGCCACGGCGCGCGGCGCCTACGTTGAGGACAAGGGGAAGGGCCAGGGACAGGTCAAGGCGGACATTGGCGGCTGGTTTGACCAGAACATTGGCAAGAAGACGGACCTGCAGCTGGGCAACGTGGTGCGGTCCTTTGCAGACGGCAGCGCGGCCAGGCCTCCCTCCGCCAAGGAAAAGACGCCTTTCCCCGCGCAGATGTTTGACTTTGATAGCATGCGTTTCACGGCGGGCGAGGTGACGCTGAAAGACCGCGCACTGGATCTGGGGTCCATGAAGGTGGACCTGGCGGATGGCAACCGGCTCACCATCGACGGGACGGGACGCAGCGCGACGGCGCACGGGCTGGTGAAACTCGATTCCGTGGGTGTGAACCAGGATGGGTTTTCGTTGAAGTCCGGCCCGACGACGGCGAGCGTGGAGGCCACCTATGCGCGCCAACCCGATGGCACGCTGACGGTCTCCGGACGTGTGTCCGGGTTGGACGCCACGCTTGAGGGGCTGGAGTCCACGCGGGCCCGCGCGCCGGGCGACACCGACCCCGACCGCGTGAGCCTTGGCGCGTCCACCCTCCGCAATGGGCAGCTTTCCGCGGAGGTCCGCGTAGGCCAGCGTGGTGGCCGGACAATGGCAGAGGCCACGTCGCTGCGGGCTTCCGGCGAAGTGACCGGCACCGTCAACGAGCTCAAGCTGGGCGTGAAGGATGGACGCGATGATGCGCGTCTTTCGGTGACCGGCGGCCGCCTGCAGGGGTCCTTTGCCGTGGGGCCTGACGGAACACGCGTGGATGCAACCGTGCGCGGCACGCGCCTGGAGGTGGCGGACCTGCAGTCCGAGGGCCGCCAGACCGCGCTGGACCTGCACCATGCGCGCGTGCAGGGCGACGCCAGGGTGAAGGTGGACACGGCCGCGCGCAGCGTGGAGGTGGAGGCCAGCGGCCGGCAGCTGGACGTGCGCGTGGATGACCTGCGCTACCGCGGACAGATGTTTGACGCGGACCTGGCGCGCACGGAGCTGACCGGTGACGGCACCCTGAAGGTGAGCAACAGCGGCGTGGCCATCCGCGGGGACCTGCGCATCAAGGGTGGGCTGGACGATTTCCGCGGCCAGCGTGCTGACGGCGACGTGGGCATTGATGTGGCCCGGGGGTCAACGCTGGACGCGCACCTCACCGAGCTGCGCGCGGGCGCGGATGGGTTTGCCCTGGATGCGAAGGGCACGGTGGACGTGGGACTGGAGAAATACCGCGCGGCCATTCCCGGGGTGACCGCGGAGGGAGACGCGCGGCTGTCCGGCACCGGCGCGCTGTCCATCCGCAATGACCGCGTTTCGTTCACCAGCGAGGACGCGCGCCTGCGGATGAACGTCGACGACGCGAAGGTCGCGCCGGGCGGTGACGCGTTCTCGTTGGACGTGGCGCAGGGCAGTTCACTGGACCTGCGCGTCAACGCGTTCACCGCGAGCCGGGACGCCGCGGCGACGCAGCTGCAACTGCGCAAGGGCAGCGTTCTGGATGCCACGCTTGACGGTGGGCACGTGCAGGCGGGCGGGACGCGCATGGACCTGCAGCCCGGCAGCCGCGCGCGCTTTGAGATTGACCGCATGGAGCAGAAGCCCGGCGCCGCCCCCGCGGTGCAGGGCCGGCTCTCCGTTGACGTCACCGCGACGGGTCAGGTTGCCACGGGACGCGAGCTGGCCCCGGGCGTCCGCCTGGATGCGATGGACGGGGCTGCGGGCACCGCAAGGCTCACCGTCGACGATGTCACGCTGCGCGAAGACGGGACCTTCTCGCTCAAGGGCGTGGCCGTGGGCGTGCACGCGCGCGCAGGGTCCATCCGTGGTGTGGCGGCGCCGCTGGCGGCCCCGGGTACCCCCATGGCGGCACCGGCGGCCCCCGTGGAGGTGCAAGGGCCCCGTTTGGCGCCGGAGGTTTCGCCCACGGGGACGCTCTCCGCGGGCACCGTCCAGGCTTCCTCCGCGGGTACCATTGCCGGCGCGGACACGCGCGTGGCGCGCGCCGCACAGCTGCAACCGTTGGAGATGGCCAAGCGGATCCAGGATGGCACGCTGCACCTGGAGATTCCCGTCGAGGGGCGCGTGGGCGGCAGCGTCCTGGGCGTGGACTTCTTGCCGGGCACGACCCTCACGTTGGACGCCAAGGTGGTCAATGGCCGGGTGATTCCGGACCAGACCAAGGCGACCCTGTCCAAGCCGGGCGACGCCACGGCGTGGGTGGGCGTGCGCGGGGCGTACTTTGACAAGAACAACACGCTGCGGGCTGACCTCAGCGGGTTCCCGGACCTATCCCTCAGCGACAAGCTGAAGAACATGCCGATGGACGTCAGCCAGTTTGTGGACCGGTTGTCCGCCAAGGGTGAGCGTAAGAGCGGCAATACCGGCAGCGCGCCGGACATACTGAAGCTGGACCGGGCCACGTTCTCCGTCCGTGACGCGTCCTTTGCGCCTGGGCCCATGGCGGTGCCCGGCGGTTTTGTGGACGTGGCCCCGGGCAACCGGATGTCCGTCTCCGGCACGCCCCAGGCCGCCACGCTGCGCGGGAACGTGAACCTCCGCGCCGTGGACGTGGTGCAGGACGGCGTAGCGCTCAAGACCGGCCCGGGCAGCGCGGAACTGGCGGTGCAGTGGAACGGTGATGCCTCCGGCAACGGCCGCGTGACGACCGAGTTGCGCAACATGTCGCTCCAGACGCAATACGCCGTCGAGAAGCGTGCGAACGGCGACTACCTCCACCTGGCGGAGGGCCGCGTGGAGGGCGGTTCACTCAGGCTGGTTGCAGACGTGAAGCGCGGCGCATCCGGCGCACCGGCGCTCACCGCGGGCGAGACCGTGCTGGACCTGCCCCGGTTTGACGGCACGCTGGCCGGCGGGCGCGTGACGGTGAAGGACGCGGACGGCACCGCGCAGGTTGAGCTGGGTCGCACGCGCGTGTCCGGCTCCGTGCACGCGGACCGCGCGGAGATTCGCATCACCGGTGAGGTGCAGGAGATGGACGCCGCGGTGCGCGACTTTGCAGCCGCCGGGGGCCGCAGCAGCGCGCGGGTGGACTACGCGCGGGTGCAGGGCTCGGGGCGGGTCGATTTCTCGACGAAGACCGGCGTCAGCATCGACGCGGACGTGCACCACGTGCAGCTGCGGGCGCCCGACCTGAAGGCCGGCACGGGCACCGGTACTATCGACGCGGGGACGACGGTCGTTGCTGGCAGCGGAAAGGTGTCCTTCCGGTCCAACGGGGATCTCTCCGTGAAGGGCGACCTGCGAATGCAGACGACGCTGGACGCCGCACGACTGGCGGCCGGCACCGCGGGCAACCAGGTGGATGCGAAGGTTGACGCGGGGTCCACCGTCACCGCCCGGGTCAACTCGCTCACGCTGAGCCGCGCGGACGGGCTGCGGATAGCCGGCGAGGCGGGTGTGGACCTGACGGTGGCAGACTTTGCCACGGACGCCGGGGGCGCGCGTGTGACCGGCCGCGCGCGGGTCCGCGGCGGTGGCGCGTTCACCGTTGACCCCGCGCGGGGACTGGACCTCCCCAAGGCGGTGCGCGTGGACGTTGACGTCACGGACGCCAAGTTGGGCATACCCGGCAGCGGGCTGTTCCTTGACGTGGCCAAGGGAACCCGCCTGACGCTGCAGCCCTCCGAGGCGGACCTGGGTCCTGACGGCACCCTGCGCCGCGTGGACCTGGGCAAGGGAAGCCGCATGACGGGCACGTTGGACGGGGGCGAATTCCGTCTCCCCGGCACCGACGGTCCCATCGTCCTGGGCGCGGGGACCGGGTTCGACTTCGTGGCCGACGAAGCCGTCCTGGAGAACGGGGCCCGCGTGGTGCAGGGGCACCTGACGCTCCAGGCGGAGGTGGACGCGTCCTCGGTGGACCTTGCAGCTCTTACGCGGCGCGGCGCCGTGACCATCGCCAAGGTGGAGGGAGCGCGGGCCCACCTCAACGTCAACGTGGGAACCGTCCGCCTGGGGGCGGACGGATCGGTAGAACTGCGTGACACGTCCGCGGAGCTGGACGCAAAACTGGCCGATATCAGCGGCGAGTATTGGAAGAAGTGAGCGGCTCAGCGCGTGTTGAACACGTAGTCCGGATACAGCACGTCCACGGTGGCAACGGTTTCCTTGCCTCCGCCCGGCGCATCCACGCGCACGGTGATGCCGTCCGTGTGGTTCTTTTCAATCTCCGTGGGGTGCGTGGACTTCTCCACGCGCACGCCGGACTGGTAGCCCACCGGGATGACGGCGCGGACGCTGGCCGGCTCCGTCTTGAAGTTCTTCACTTCGATCCGGTAGCGCCGGAAGCGGTCCGCGCGGATGACGTACGTGTCCGGTTCCTGCGCGCTGGCACGCACGCGCACCACGTTGCGGTCCTCGTCCTTGTCCAGGAACCACTTGACCCGCAGGTCCGGCGCCCCGCCGCCGCGGACCTCCGCCTTTTCACCGTGCGCCACCGTCGGCAACAGGTCTTCACCCAGGAACGCCTGGCTGCCCTGCCTGTCCAGTTGGAACAGGCGGATCTTCCCCGGCAGCAGCGCGCTCTTGTCCGGCGTCAGCGCCGTGTCATTCACCAGCACGTAGAACAGTTCCGGCGTCAGCGGCTGCGGCGCGCCGCCCACGTACGGCATGGGTGACAGCGGCACGCGGTAGATGCGCTGGCTGGGGATGGGGGACGGTGTCATGGCGTTGACCTTGCGCCCCTCCGGCATTCCCAGCGGGCCGCGGTAGGACAGACCGCTTCCCAGCGCCACATCCACGTCGTCAAACCGCTCACCGCTGCGGTTGAACGCCGTGGCCTCCTTGTGGATGCGCCAGGCGCCGCCCTGCCCGTCCAGCACGCCCTGGTAGCTGGTCTCGCGCGTGATGTTCCCCAGCAGGTAGCTCACGCGGAAGGTGGTCACCGCGTCCTTCTCCGCAAACACCTCCGCCTCCACCGCGCCGGAGTCGCCCGGCGGGAACGTGAACCCAATGACGCGCACGTCGTCACCGCCGCCCAGCACGGTCAGCATCAGCGACCCCGGATCAATCACCACGTTCTTCCAGCTGAACAGCACCGTGTTGGTGCCTTTGGTGAGGCCCACCGTCCGCGTCTCGTTGACCAGGTGGCCGCGCTCACCCAGTTGCAGGTTCGCCTTGTCCCGCCTGGGCGTGGGCGTCATGGCCGTGCGCGCCTGCAGCAGTCCGGCTCCGGCCAGCATCAGCAGCGTAGAAACAACAAAGAAGCGCCGCATGGGTCACCGCCCCTTCTTTTCGGCCAGCGTGCCGCGTTTCACGGAGATGGCGTACCGGAGCACTTTCCGGCCAAAGCCGTCCAGGTCTTCGCGGACCACCAGTGTCGTCGTGTTCTCCGCCTTGGCGGACTTGAGCGTGACGGTCGCGGGGGCCTCGTGGCTCTGGCGCACTTCAAATGTTGCGGGTTCGGCCGCGCCGTTCACCAACGTCAGCTCCCACTCCGTGATGTCCTCCCAGCCCAGCGTGCGGCCCAGTGCATCCTTGTCCACCACCTTGCGCGCGAAGCTCTTGACGTACGCCTCGCACGTCACGCCCGGCGTGGAACCCACCGGAGCTTCCGCCTCCTCGCCCATGGGCGTGTACGGGAGTTGCCCATTGCCATCAAACGCATTGCCGTCACGCGTCGCGCGGAACAGCAGCAGGCGCCCCTCCGGGAGCGGCTGCGTACCCATGCGGTTCTCCCGGGTGTTCTTGAATGAGAGCACGCGTTGTGCGGGGACCCGGCCGCTGGGATTCACGCAGCGGTACACGTCCTTCACCGCCACGTCGCGGTAGCTGAACGCGCGCATGCGCCGCGCGCCCGCGTTGGGAACGCTCTCGGTTCCCTCAATGCTGTACAGGTGCAGTTCACTGAGGCTCTCGCGTTCCACCGCCTTGGGCCGGCTGGCGCGCATGGCCCCGCCGGACGCCTTGGACAGCGACGCGGGCGCGGCGGCGGGCATGGCCTCGTCCTCCGCGAACTCACGCATCATCTCCTGGGCCGGTGCCTGCGGCGCGTACCCGCGCGCCTCCTGCTTGAAGCGCTGTGCAATCTCCGCAATGCGCTCCACCAGGCGGACCTCACCCACCACCAGCCGGAACCTCGCATCCCGGTATTCCTCCCCGCTGCTGTTGGTCACGGTGATCCACGTCTCCACGGATGCGCGCCCGCCGCCGGTGAGGGTGACGAGGTGGTCCCCGGCCCAGGTGAGGCCGCTGGTGAAATACTGCACGGACATGGGCCCCCCCACCTGCTCAGCGGCCTGCAACTCCCACACAAGGCTCTCGCCGTGGTCCAGCGGATAGGTGGTATTGAGGACCTTCACGCCCGGCGGCGGGAACGCCAGCAGCGACGTCGGGTCAATCAGCGTGCCCGACCATTCGAAGCGCATGGGATTCACGCCCTTCTTGAGGACCACCGCGCGGCGGTCCTTCACCAGCGTGAGGTCCGCGCTGTTGTAGATGGTGACACTGACGTCCTGGCGTTCGGCGACGGTGGCAAAGCCGACAAACGCGAGCACGGGAGCAGACGCCGCGGTCACCCCGACGAGGACTGCGGTCAAAACGCGTGCAGGTGTGCGCATGGCGCGCACCGTAATCCCTGGGGACGGGGCGTGAACAGCACTGCGGCGGACACCGCCGTGCAACGCTCCTCAGCTGAGCACGCGGTCCATGTTGAAGTGCGATGCGCCATCCGGCCCGCGCTCCCACTCGGCCAGCGGGTCGGGTGATGCAATCAGGTCCACCACGACGTGCGCCGTGCCGGGAGGAAGGCGCAGACCGCGCACATCAAACGGCTGCACGGGCCGCCACTCCCAGACGGCGCCAACGCGGCGCGCGCGCATCCGCGCCGCGCGGCGGTCCTCCACTTCGGCCGCCGCCACCTCTTCCGGCAGCTCCACCCGCGTGGTCATCAGCGCGGGCCGCCCGAACGCCACCACCGAGCACGGCGTGGTGATGCGTCCCACCAGCGCCTCCAGTTTCAGCGCATCCGCCTCCACGGACGCAGTGACCTCCTGGAATCCGCGCGCCGCCAGTTCCCGCGCGGCGAGCGCATTGAGGACCGCCAGACCCGGCCCTGCCATCATCCGCGCGCCTGCGCGCCGGGAGAGAAACCAACCGCCCCAGCTGTTGGCCTCCACCGTCACCCCGTGCAGCACCGCCGCGGCGACGAGAGCCGCGAGCTGCGGGAGTTCCTCCTCAAAGGACACGCCCGGCAGCGCAACCACCAGCGGCACGCCGGGAACGCGCGCCTTGAGTTGTGCCAGCGCGTTCCCATCGAGTCCCTCGACGATGGCCCCCGCGGCTGGAGTGACCCGCGCGAGGAACGCGGGCGCCTGTTCCGCGGTGAGCCGCACGCGATCCGGCCGCGGCCCACTCCCGGACTGCGCGGGCGCATCCACCGCGCGCAGCAGTTCCGCCACGTCGTCACGCACGGTGACTTGCGGGAAATGCGGTGTTTCTGCGGCTTCCTTGGAAGGGCCTGCGGCACCGGGAGTGCCCCGTTCCACCAGGTCATGGCGCTGTCCATCCAGGTAGCCGGAAGTCAGGCGCCGCCCGGGGGGTGCGCCACGCCGCTCCGCATCCCGTGCCAGCTCATCCGGCGCGTCAGCACCGTCAATGGCGCGGCGCAGCAGCGCGACCGATGCGCGAACCCACGACGGGTTCTTCATCCGTCCTTCGATCTTCACCGCGCGCACGCCCGCGTGGCGCAGTTCATCCATCCGCGCGACCAGGGAAAGGTCATGCATGGAGAACGGCGTCCCGCCCGGCTCCCCGTCCAGCGTCCAGTCCACGCGACACGGGCTGGTGCACTGCCCGCGGTTGCCACTGCGGCCGCCCACCCAGCTGGAGAGCAGGCAGCGCCCGGACACGGAGAAGCACATGGCGCCGTGCGCGAACACCTCCGTCTCCACACCCTCCACGCGCGACGCCGCGACGATCTCTGCCAGGGTCAGCTCGCGCGCGAGCACGACGCGCCGCACGCCAAGGTCGCGTGCCGCTTCCACGTCCGCGCTGCTGGTCACGCACGCCTGCGTGCTGAGGTGGTACTCCAGTTCGGGAAAGTGCCGCCGCAGCGCAAGCAGCGCGGGATCGCGCACAATGACGACGTCAACTCCGAGGCGGCTCGCCACCTCCAGCGACCGCGCCGCGCGTGACAGCTCGTCCTGTGCGAGATCAATGTTGAGCGCCAGGTGCACGCGCCGGCCGCGCGCATGGGCGGCGACGCACGCGTCCGCGAGTTCCCCCTCCGAGAAGTTGCGCGCATACCGCCGCGCATTGAGCGTGGTCAGCCCGAGGTAGACCGCGTCCGCGCCCGCCTCCAGCGCCGCATCCAGGCACGCGCGGTTGCCTGCAGGCGCAAGAAGCTCCAGGGGCGATGACATGGGACCCAAAGCTAGGCGCAGGGCGCGTCAGCGTCGAGGCGAGCGGGCGTTGACGGGGGGGTGTGCGGTGCGGACGCGGTCAGGAACGCGCAAGAACACCGCGAATCCCATGGGCTGCACGGTTGAGATCCGGCAGCGGTGCAGCGCCGCCGCCGCCGCCACATCCATGCATGCGCGCGCGACCGCGGCAACAGCGCGGCCGGCGCAGCCGCCGCATCACAATCCCCTGACAGTGCGCGGTCGGCGAGGGTGGTTGCCGCGGGCCTTGGCGCAGAGCTTCATGGTGCACTCACGCGTCCGGATGTTCCCCGCCCGCGGGCAGTTCCGCCAGCGTGCGCGCCAGCGCCGCCACGTCGTCGGGACGCACGGGTTTCTCCAGGAATGCGCTGGCACCCGCGGCCAGGCACTGCTCGCCGTGGCCCGGCACCACCACCGTGGCGAGCATGATCACCCGGATGGCTGCCGCAGCCGGGTCCCGCCGCATCTGGCGGAGTACCTCCAGTCCGTCCAGCACGGGCAGCGTGCTGTCCATCACCACAATCCGGGGGGACAGGTCCGCCATGAGTGACAGCACGGCCGCACCGTTGCGCACCAGCCGCACGCGGAAACCGTGGCTTTCCAGGCTGGCCCCCAAGGCTGCCGAGAATCCCTGGTGCTCGTCCGCAATGACGACCAGGGGCGCCGACGGCGACTCCCTGCCCTGCACACCGGGTGCGCTGGTTGCCAACACGCGCGGGGCCGGTGTCTCAGGCAACACCACGGTGAAGCGGCTGCCGTGGCCCGGCGTGCTGGCCACAGAAACACTGCCACCGTGCAGTGCGGCCATGCGTGCCACCAGCGCCAGGCCCAGGCCGGTGCCCTGGTAGGCACGGGACAACCGGCTGTCCAACTGGACAAACGGCTTGAAAAGCCGCTCCATATCCCGGCTTTCAATTCCCGGCCCCGTGTCCCAGACGGTGAAACGGATCCCCCCGCCCGGCGTCTTGGCGGTGACCTCCAGGCCCACCCGGCCGCCGCTGGGCGTGAACTTCACGGCGTTGGCCAGCAGGTTCACCAACATCTGCTTGAGACGGCGCACGTCCGCGTGGACCTGAGTCACCCCGCTGCCAATCTGCGACTCCACGGAGAGGCCGCGCTGCCGCGCAGGCTCGCGCACCAGCCGCAGGGCGGCCTCGCACACGTCGGCCACGTTCACGGCTTCGGGCTCGGTGACCATCTGGCCCGCTTCAATCTTGGAATAGTCGAGAATGTCGTTGATGACCGCCAGCAGATGTTGACCGCTCTCTGCGATGTTGCCCAGCAGCGGGCGCTGGCGATCGGGCACGGCGCCATAGACACCGGCTTCCACGGCCTCCACCGTCGTGAGGATGGTGTTGAGGGGGGAACGGAGTTCGTGGCTCATGGTCGCCAGGAACTCGCCCTTGGCGTTGAGGGCACGCGCCAGCTCCGCGTTGGAGGCGGTCAGTTCCGCGGTGCGCTCCTGGACGCGCTGCGCCAGGTGCGCCCGCTCCACTTCAAGCGCGGCCGCCAAACGCCGCCGCTCCGTGATGTCCTCCTGGACGGCAATGAAATGCGTGATTTCACCGGACGCATCCCGGACCGGGGTGATGGTCTGGTGCAGCGGGTACAGCGTCCCGTCCCGACGACGGTTGACCATCTCGCCCTGCCACACGCGGCCCTCCAGGATGGTGGACCACATCAGGCGGTAATGCGCGGAATCATGCTTTCCGGAGTTGAGCACCCGCAGGCTCTGCCCCCGCAATGCCTCCACCGGGTGGCCGGTCAGCGCGGCAAAGGCCGGGTTGGCCCACTCCACCACGCCTGCGCGGTCCGTGATGACCATGGCGTTGGCCGCCGCTTCCAGCGCGGCCGTCTGCAACCGCAGCTGCTCGCCCGCCCGCTTCCGGTCGGCAATGTCGTCCGAAATCACCAGCAGGTGCGGCTCCCCGCCGCGCAAGAACCGGCTCAGGTGCAGCTCCAACCACACATCCCGGCCAGCCCGCGTCCGCAGCCGGACTTCCTCGCGCTCGCTCACGCCGGTGGCCAGCACGCGCTCGGCCAATGCCAGCGTGGCGCTGGAGCGCGCGGCCATGGCTTCGCGGAAGTTCTGCTGCGGCAGCACGTCCAGCGGAATGCCGGTGATGCGCGCCACCGCCGCGTTCACCATGATGCACTCACCGGTCGCCCGGTACGCCGCCACGCCCAGCGGTGATGCGTTGATCACCACGTCGTTGAGTTCGCCAGCCTCCGCCAGGCGCGCTTCCGCCAGCAAACGCTCCGCAATCTCCGACTGCAACGCGCGGTTGGCCGCACCCAGCTCCGCCGTCCGCTCTTCCACGCGGCGCTCCAGGGTGGCATTGAGCGCCGCCACTTCCGCCTCCACCCGGCGGCGTTCGGTCACATCCTGGGCCATCACCAGGACCGCCTGGTGTCCATCAAACGTCACCGGGTCCGTCACCACCTCCACGTCCATCAACGTGCCGTCCTTGCGGCGGTGCCGCCAGGTTGACGGTGAGGTGGGACTCGGCGTCTCCCCAGGAAGCCACGGCCGCTGCGCCAGGTGTGACTCCAGCCGCGCCACGTCCTCAGACGGCCGGATGTCGCGGATGGTCATGGTCAGGAACTCGGCACGCGTGTAGCCGTACCGCTTCACCGCCGCGTCGTTCACCGCCAGAAAGCCCAACGTGTGCCGGTCATAGAGCCACATGGGCTGCGGATTGCGGTCAAACAGCAGCCGGTACTGCCGCTCCGACGCGGCCAGTGCCGCCTGCAACTCGCGTTGCCGGGTAATGTCCTCCTTGACCGCAATGAAGTGGCTCACCTGCCCGGCGGCATCCATCACGGGCGCAATGCACGCTGATTCCCAGAACAGCGATCCATCCCGGCGGCGGTTGTGGAATTCCCCGCGCCACACGCGGCCGGCCAGAATGTTCTGCCATAAGTCAGCGTATTGTTCCGCTTTCATTTCGCCTGATTTTAGAATGCGCGGATTCTTCCCCAGCACGTCAGCCGCGGTGTAACCGGTCAGCGCGGTGAAGCAGGGATTCACGTACTGGATGAGCCCCGCGCGGTCCGTGATGACCACGGACACCGGACTCTGCTCCACCGCGCGCGTGAACTGGCGGAGCGTGACCGCACTCTCCAGCACGCGCTGTTCCAGCAGGTCCAGCGGCTGCTCCAGCCGCGCACGGATCACGGCGCCGTATTGATAGGTCCGTAGTTTAGGCTACACAATTGCGAACAATCGTGCTATGAGTTTGTCATGGCCAAACGCGATGGGCGGACGTTGTCGCACGAGGTGTCTGAGGAAATTCGGCGGCTTGCAGTGGAGCGCGTGTTTGCA
>JACRCW010000093.1 GCA_016218805.1 Deltaproteobacteria bacterium
CGCACCAACCTGCGCCGCCTCGCCAACACGCCGATGGTCCAGGCCCTCTTTGACGTGTTCCGCACAGGTCTGGCACCACCCAGAATCATCCTGACCGCTCCGCCCTGACGGTCAGAAGCGCCACGACCACACGCCGCCGGATCTGCATCCCGTGCCAACAGGAGTGGACCCCCCAACCACGGGCCCGCTCCCAGCCTCCATTGGACACATCGCCGCGCCGCATTTCGATCCAGGCAAGCCCGGAGCCGACGGGGCCGCTAATCAAGTACGTCCGGGGCCTGGCTGGGGAGGCTGTGCGCGGAGACCTTCCCGGAAGGCGTCGTGCAGACGGTGCTCGGCGCGGGTGACGTCGGTGCCGCGCTCATTGACAGCGGGATTGACGCGGTGGTGTTCACCGGCAGCGTGATCACCGGCCGCAAAGTGTACGAAGAGGCCGCGCGCCGGCTCATCCCGTGCTCAGCGGAACTGGGCGGGAAGGACGCGGCCATCGTGCTGGCGGACTGTGACTTCGACCGCACGGTGGCGGGCGTGGTGCACTGGGCGCTGCACAACGCGGGGCAGAACTGCGCGGCGGTGGAGCGCGTGTACGTGGAGGACGCCATTGCAGACCGGTTTGTGGAGCGGCTGGGGAAGGTGGTCTCCGGGCTGCGGGTGGCGCCGCAGCCGGGCGGGCATTCAGACCTGGGGCCCATCCAGAACGCGGCGCAGCTGCGCATTGTGGAGGCGCACGTGGCGGACGCGCTGGAGAAGGGGGCGCGCCTGGTGTGCGGCGGCAAGCGCACCGGCCGCGGGCTGGGCTACGCGCCCACGGTGCTGGACGGCTGCAGCGAGCAGATGCGCGTGGTGTCCGAGGAGACCTTTGGCCCGGTGCTGGCGGTGGTGCGGGTGAAGGACGCGGAGGAGGCCGTGCGGCGCGCCAACGACACCCGCTACGGGCTCAATGGCAGCGTGTGGACGCGCAACCTGGAGCGCGGCAAGGAGTTGGCGCGCCGGCTGGAGGTGGGCGTGGCGCTGGTCAACAACCACGCGGTCACCGGCGTGATGCCGGAGACGCCGTGGACCGGCACGCGGGACACCGGCCACGGCGTGGCATCCAGCAAGCACGCGTACCACACGTTCGTGCGGCGCCGGACGCTGCTGGTGGACAGCGGCCATGACCCGGACCCGTTCTGGATGCCCGCCAATGACGACCTGCAGGCGTTTGGCGAGGCGGTGGTGAACATGTCGCTGGGGTCGCTGGGAGCCACCGTGTCCCTGCTGGGGATCATCAAGCGGCGCATCCGCGCCATCCGCGCGCTGGTGTCGGGTGTTTGACGTTCTTACTCGGCGCCCAACCAGCTCTTGCGCAGCAGCACCTCCTGGGCGGAGGCGTTCTCGCGGCGGCGGACGTACGCCGCCGTGGCGGGCTGTTCGCCCAGTTCCACGCGCACGCAGCGCAGCTCATCGCGGCGGAAGAAGTGCAGCTCGGCCACCTGCCCGGGGCGCGCGTCATCCAGGCGCCCCGCCAGCCCGCCGTCATTGACGCGGTAGCCGCCCAGGGCCACCAGCTGGTCCCCGGGGGCCAGGCCCGCGCGCAGCGCCGGGCTGCCGGTCAGCACCGCCTGCACCACGCCGTCCTTCTTCACCGTGGCGCCCAGCCAGGCGCGCGTGACAGGCGTGCCCTTGCCCGCGGTGCCGCCCTTGTCGTCGGGGCCCTCCGTCGGGCGGGCCACCAGCTCCAGGCCCACCCAGGCCAGGCTCTCCGCCAGCGGCAGCTCCTCGGTGGAGCGCACCGCGCGGTCAAAGAACGCCTTGAGGTCGCGCCCGGCCACCTCCGCCGCGGCGGCTTCCACCGCGCCCTCGTCCAGGCCTTCGCCGCGCTCCTGGGTCCACTTCCACAGCAGGCGCATGACGTCATCCAGCGACCGCGTGCCGCCCGTCTCCCGCCGGATGAGCAGGTCCAGGCACAGCGCCACCAGTTCACCCTTGAGGTAGTAGCTGACGGTGCTGTTCACCGTGTGCTCGTCCTGCCGGTAGAACTTGATCCACGCGTCCAGGCTGGCGTCCTCCAGCGGGTGCACCAGGCGCCCCGGCGTCTGCCACAGCTGCGTGATGAGTTCGCCTTCGGCGGCCAGGTAGCGGTCCGCCGTCATCAGCCCCGCGCGGCGCGTGTTGAGATTGTCGTAATAGGAGGTGATTCCCTCAAACGCCCACAACGTGCGCGTGGGGTTCTCGCGGTCATACCGGTAGGGCGCAAACGGGCGCGGCTTGATGCGCTTCACGTTCCAGGTGTGGAAGTGCTCGTGGCACGCCAGCGTCGTGTAGCTTTCGTATTCCTTGTCCGGCCGGAACGCGAAGCGCGGGTACACCAGCGCCGTGGAGTCACGGTGCTCCAGGCCGCCGCGTGCGTTGTCCGTCAGGTGCGTGATGAACAGGTAGCGCTTGTACGGGAGCCCGCCAAAAACCTTCGCATTCTCCTCCACCAGCTTGGCCAGGTCCGCCACCAGGCGCGCCTCGTCTTCGTTGCCACGGTTCCACAGCGCCAGCTCGTGCGGAATGCCGCGCACCTCAAACGTGAGCAGCCGGTGCGTGCCCATCTCCACGGGGCAGTCACACAGGTGGTGGAAATCATGCGCGGCAAACGTCCCGTCATGCCGGGCGGGAAGCGTGGTGGAGATCCGCCAGCCGTCCGGCGCGTGGATGGCCAGCGTACACGGGCGCGCTTCCAGGCCGTCCGGCAGCAGGAACAGGTTCACGCCGTTGAAGAACCCGTGCGTGTCGTCAAGATGCGCGGTGCGCACGGTGAGTTCGTGCGCGTAGACGCGGTAGGACAGCGTGAGCGAGCCAGCGCGCGGCGCACGGATTTCCCAGTTGTGCGGGTCCAGCTTGGTGGCCGTGGCGGGTTCCCCGCCCACGTGCGCGCGCAGTTCCTCCAGCTGGCGGCCGTGTTCGCGCAGCAGGTAGCTGCCAGGGGTCCAGCGCGGAAAGGACAGCTTGGTGACCGCGGCGGCGTCAGGAACGGTGAGCGTGACGTGGAAATGGTGGGTGCGCGGGTCCGGGACATCCACGGTGTAATGCAGCGGCTCAACCGACATGGGAACTCCTCCGTCGCGGGGAGCGCATGCCTACGGCGCTGAGCGCGCGCGGATCAAGGTCCGCCTCCTCGGAGGGGCGCCCGGCAACGGTGGCGCCTGCAGCCGGACGGAGAACTCGCAGCCAGCGCCTGCCCGGCCGACAGGAACCCGGTGGCGGGATCGCCGAGGAATGCGGCGTATTCGGCGTGGTCACCCCGCAGCGCCGCCGCGTTGTGGTTCACCACCACCGCGCCACGGCGCATCTTTCGGGGCGACAACCTTCAGGACGGGCAACGCATACCGGGGGAAGTCCACCGCCCCACCAGGTTAGCAAGCGAATCCACGGCATTCCCCTCGCGCGTGCGTCACACCGGCTGAGGGTCCGCGTGATGGCCGTGATCCGAGGTGCCCAGATCCAGCGTGGCGTACGCATCCACCACGGAGCCGTGGTACGCGAGCAACATGGCCGCATAGGACAACACCGCAAGCTGGAAGCGGTGCAGCCAGGGCGGGACCTTCTGGGACCACAACACCAGCACCAGGCTCATCACCCAGAGGGCTGCGGCGGGTACGGAGATCACGCACAGGATCAGCAGCGCGGGCACTGACTGCGCCCATCGCAGCAGCGCCGACGACGGCGTGGGGACACCGCCGGGCTTCACCTCCAGGGTGATGTTCTCCGCGTAGTGTTCGTCTGGCGGCCGGTCCGTCAGCTGCAGCAGGTACGCGAGCGCCGCCACCACCCAGCGCAGCAGCTTCACCACGCGCGGCCCCTCCTGGGTCACGTACGCACCACCGCCCAGGGCCGAGGTCTGGACCGCCGCAAAGACCGGCAATGCGAGAAACAGCAACATGAAGGCGCCCCCAACTGAGAGCCCGCAGAGCCCAACCAGGACGAGAAACAGGACCCGGATGCCGACATCTGCTCGCGTCAACCGCGCGGGCTGCGCCACCATCAAGGACACGGGATGAACTGCCATGGGTCACCTCCAGGGCCTGAAAGTGCATCGCCTATGCCCGGCTCCGGCGGTGTGAGGCGCAGCGGTCACCGCCAAGCCAGGGGCGCACCCTGGGCAGACACGGATCGGACCAATGCCGTACCCGCCCAACCGGCACCCTGCTGCAACGCAGCGCGCAACGCCCCTCCACGTCGGGAGGCCGCGTCTGGACACCGCCGTGACCAGGTGGGCTTTCATCCCACACCCTGATCAGGCCGCGCACGCCTTGCGCAAAGCAACGCATCGGAAGAATGGTCGATATTCGAGAGCGTCCTCGGGCTGCGGCACGGTGCCACGGACCCGGAAACCTCGAAACAGACCAGGGAGGAAACACAGATGGTGAACTTCGTTGCCCAGAACCTGTTC
>JACRCW010000096.1 GCA_016218805.1 Deltaproteobacteria bacterium
AGCGCAGCGGCAGTCCACGGTCAGAACACGCTGCGGACCAACTGGGTCCGTGGAGGGGAACCCCGTTCCCAAAAAGCAAAAAGGAATGAAACGAAAGGACGGATGAAGGAAGGGGAGGCGGCAGGGCCGCGATGAGCAAATTCGAATGGTGACCATGGCGGGGCGGCGCCGCAGCCCCACGCACCCGTCCGCCCTCGCGCCGCCCGCCCAGTGCAACCACAAACGGACGCAGCCCGGCGCATCCAGCACGCCGCTCCGTGCCCCTGTGCCGGGTCCACCAGAACCCGTCACCCCAGCGGCTCCCCGCTGGAGGCCCACACCCACGGGCAGTCACCGGAGCGCGCGGCGGGCCTTGCCATGCAAGGGCGCGCGGTGCTTCTGTAGAGGCCCATGAGCGGTCACGCGGAGAAGGCGCCGGGACGCCGGTCGTCGTCGAAAAAGCACCCGATGCGGCGTGTCACCGACCAGCCGCCCGGCGCCCGACATGTCTTCATCACGGGGTTTCCCGGGTTCATCGCGCGGCGCCTGGTGCGGCAGCTGCTGGTGGATGAACCGGACAGCCACGTCACCGCGCTCGTCGAGGAGCGCCAGATGGTCAAGGCGCGCCGCTGCCGGGAGGACCTGGACGCGGCCGGCGCGCGGCGGCTGCAGCTCATCACCGGTGACGTGATGAGCATGGACCTGGGGCTGTCGGGCGAGGAGTTCGCCACGCTGCGCGACCGTGTCTCCACCGTGTTCCACCTGGCGGCCATCCACGCGCTCAAAGCGGACGAGGACGAGGCCGAGCGCATCAACGTGGGCGGTACGCGCGCGGTGCTGGAGTTCGCGCGCGAGTGCCGGCAGCTGGACCGCGTGGTGCACTTCTCGTCCTGTTACGTGGCCGGGGACCGCATCGGCGTCATCCGCGAGGAGGAGCTGTCCATGGGGCAGCGCTTCCGCAACCCCTACGAAGCGACCAAGTACCGCGCCGAGTTGCTGGTCCGCGCCGCCATGACGGACCTGCCGGTCACCGTCCTGCGGCCGTCCATCGTTGTGGGGGACTCTGCCACCGGGGAGATGGACCGCTTTGACGGCATCTACCAGGTGGGCGTGCTGGTGGTGGCCAGCCCGCTGTACGTCCCGCTGCCGCTCCCGGGTGACGGTGTGGCTCCGCTCAACATGGTGCCGGTGGATTTTGTGGTGAACGCGTCACTGGCGCTGTCCCGTGACCCGCGCGCGGTGGGGCGGACCTTTCATGTGGTGGATCCCAATCCACTGTCCAGCCGCGCCGTGTACGACCTGATGGCGCAGAAGGCCGGCCGCCGCCCGCGCACGCTGCGCATCTCTCCCGGCCTCACCCGGCTGGTCACGCGCATCCCCTGGCTGGACCAGCTGGTGCCGCAAGGCATTCAGGCGTTGCACTATCTCAACCAGCTGGCCATCTACTCGTCGCCCAATACGCTGGAGCTGCTGCACGGCACCGGCATCATGTGCCCGCGGTTTGAGTCCTACGCTGACAAGCTCATGCAGTACCTGCGCGCGCGTCTCAAGACCGCGGCGCGCGTGGAATCCGAGGACCCGCTGGACCCCGCCCATGCCCACGCCCCGCCCGCCTGACGCCGGCAGCAACACCCGCGCACCGGGCGCGGCCCCGCCGCTACGGCGCGCCTGGCGCTGCTTTGCGCGCGCGCACGGCGTGCACCGGCCGCCGGAGGCCGGCACCGCGCGCCTGCCGCCGGGGCTCGCCAGCGCGCTGTGCGCCCCCACGCTGGCATGGCAGTGGATTGTGGCGCATGACGCGGCCGCCGCGCTGCCCGCGCCGGGCGCCGTGCACGTGGAGGAGGCCATCCTGGCGCCCGTCCACCCGGACGCCCCGCTGGACCTGGAACTGGGTCCCTGTGATGCAGCCGGCTGCGTGGTCACGTGCCGCCAGGACGGCGTGGCGGTGGCGCGCACCACGTGGCGGTGGGAAGACGTGTGACCGCCCTCCCCGGTTCAGCCGGCCGGCGCGCGCACGGATGCCGCGGCCACCGCCGGGCCCGGCTTGTGGGTCGTCTCGTCCGCGGCCAGGCGCGGGAGGAACACGGACCACGGCTCCGGCGGCGGGTCGGCCGCGTGGAGTTGCCAGGCCAGGGCCAGCAGTGGGCCCTTGATCACCACCGCCAGCAGCAGGTTGACCCCAACCACCCCCAGCATGCCCGCCGCCGCCGCCAACGTGACGCCCGCGGACGACTCGGACACCCGCTGCACCTGGTCCAGGCATCCGTCCGACAGGGGGTCACCACACCGCGCCGGCAGGTAGCGTGCTTCGGGTACCACCTGCCGCACAGCCAGCACGTTCACCACCGCGGCCGTCAACCCCAGCCCCACCAGGGCTGACATGATCTGCACCCCCAACAGCCCCAGGCTGGCGCCCAGTTGCACCAGGAGGCGGCCGCGCCGCGCGCGCCAGGACATGGCGTCCCCCACCAGGTTGGTGGCCAGCCCCTCCACCAGCGGGAGCGCGGGGACGCACGCGCAGCTCAAGAACAACAGAATCAGTGACGGCACCGTGGACGCGGGCAGCACAAACACCACAGCGGTCAGGGAGAACGCCAGCGCCGGCAGCAGGTCCATGGCCGCCACCGCCGCCACCTGCGCCGGAGCAATGGCGAACCAGGGCAGGCCGGCCGGCGGCGCTCCCGCCGGCTCTCCCGTGGGCGCGGGCGGCGGGCATGGCCGTGGCGCAGGGCCCTTGGCCACCTGCCCCTGCTCCAGCGCGGCGTCGCTGCAACCCGGCGGCGGCGGCGCCTGCTGCTGCAGGCGGCGGTACGCTTCGCGCTGGCAGGTCAGGTCCCCCGCAGCGCAGTCCACCAGCGGGGGAGACCCCGCGGCCGCCACCACCGTCAGCAGCAGTGCCATCATGGCTTCCTCGGGTCTGCCGGCGCAGGCACCGGCGGGGGGTCCGGCTCCGGGGCGGTGAACAACCGGACCAGTCCCGTGCCGTCGTCGTCCGTGCGCTTGCGTCCCTTGAGCGCGTGGTAGGCCGCCACCGATCCGGCAGGAGACACCAGCCCCGGCACCTGCACCAGCAGCAGCACCGCCACCGACACCACCAGCCACGAGCCCACGCCCAGCGCCAGCAGCCGTCCGTCCACCGCCGCCAACGGCGAGCCGGGCACCATGCGCGCCACGCCTGTCGCCGCGGCGGCCCCTGCGGAGGCCAGCGCGGCCAGTGTCAGCACGCCGCTGGTCCCGCCCAGTGCTACGCTGGCCAACAACGGGCCCCACAACGGCGCGCGCGCATCCCCCAGCCGGTCACCCACCAGCGCAACACCTGCGGCCTCCAGCAGCGGCCCCAGCACCACCGCCAGCGGCGGTCCCAGCACGGGAACAAACCACAGCGGCAGCACCGTGAGCCGCAGGCCCAGCCCGCCCACGCCCTGGAAGGCAAAGATGAACGGAGTCTTGATCCACGGCTGCGGCTTCAACGGCGCGGCGGGCGGTTCTGAGCTGGAGAAGACGTCCCGCTGCATGTCGTCGCGCGGGGCCTTGTCCGCCGCGCCGGGCTTGTCCGCGGTCACCGCGCCCGCGGGCACACCCGCCAGCACGGCCATCAGGACCAGTGCGTTCACGCTGCCCCCCCGGCCGCGGAGACGGGCGTGCTGCGCCGCTCCTCTTCTTCTTCCTCGTCATCCCCGGGACCGCCGAACGGCCGCAGGAAACCCGGCAGCGGCAGCCCTTTGCCGCGCGGCAGCAGGCGCGGCCAGTCCGCGCCGTTGTCGTCCGAGCGCTTGGGCTTGCGGGAGAGGTGGTAGCCCAAGAGCGTGGCCAGCGGGGAGGCCAGGTGTCCGGTCACCGCCAGCAGCGCCGCGGCGGCCGCCAACCCGCCCAACCCTGCCGCCGCCAGGGCGCCCCCGGCCACCAGCGGCGCACTCACCGCGGTGGAACCCGGCGGCTGCCCGGCCACGGCCAGCAGCAGCACGGGGACGGACACGGCCAGCACCAACTCCGACGTTGTGGCCAGCGCCGCCCCGACGAGCGTGGGTCCCAGGTTCACGATGTACGCGGCAACAAACGGCCAGAACAGCGCGCTGCGCCACGGCCCCACGCGATCCCCGATGAAGGTGACCGCGCCGGCCTCCAACGCGGGCGCCACGACCGCGCCGCACAGGCCCACCACCGGGATGAACGCGGTCCACGCCAGCAGCCCGCGGGCGCCCAGCCCGGCCACGTACTGGGTGGCCAGCAGCGCGGGTCCGGCCAGAAACGGCTGCGGCGTGGCAGGCGCGTAGCCGCGCGGCAGCGGGATGTCCTGCGGGTCCTCCGGCGTGGGGGTACGCTTGACGTCGTCCTTCTCGTCGTCCTTCTCGTCGTCCTCGCCGTCCGGGGCCGGCGCGTCGGCGGGCGGGTCGGCCGGCGCGGGCGCGTCGGGTGCGGGGGCGGAGCCCACCGCCAGGGCCAGGGCAAGCAGCAGCGTCATCGGGCCACAGCCCATACGCGGGTGAATACCGCCGCATCAAGAGCGCGCCGGCTCCGGCAGCGGCAGCGGCGCGGACATCAGGATCGCATCGTCGCCGTCGGGCGCGTAGTAGCGCGGGCGCCGCCCGTCCTCAGTGAACCCCAGTGAGCGGTACAGCGTGCGCGCGGGGGCGTTCTTGGACCGGACCTCCAACAGGCTGCGCGTGCACCCGGCGGCTGCCGCGCGCGCGGCCCCCTCCTGCAGCAGCGCGCGCGCGTGCCCGCGCCGCCGCGCCGCCGGGTGGGTGGCCACCTCCAGCACGTGCCACTCGCCGGCCACGTGCCAGCCCACCAGGACGGCCAGCGGGCCGGCGCCGTGGTCCGCCACCAGGCAGCACGCCCGCGGATTGGCCACCTCCTCCTCAAACTGCCGCTTCACCCACGGGTGCGGGTTGGCCACCGCGTCCAGCGCCGCCACGGCGTCCAGGTCCTCCGGCGTGAGCGGCCGCAGCACCGTCAGGGCCCCGGCGCGTCCGACCACCGAGCCACCAGTTTCACCGGCGTGCGGTTGCGCAGCGAGTCAATGTGGGCCACCGCGCGCGCCTCACCGCGGCGCCGGGCCAGCACCGCGCGCGCCGCTTCCGTCCCCTTGTCCTTGAGCAGCGCGCGGAACTCCGCGTCGGCGCGCGCGGTGGCCTCCAGGTCCCCGTCGGTGGGCGCGGGGCCGGCCATCACCTCGGCCAACGCGCTGTCCAGGCGCACCTCGCGGCGGGCCAGGTCCAGCAGGTCGTTCTCCGGCATCTGCAGGCGCCGCAGGAACTCCTGGTAGGCATCATCACCGCCCAGCGCCGCCTTGAGGTCGTTCACGTAGGCTTGGACCTTCTCGTCGGTTTCCGGGAAGCGCTGGCGGCGCCGGCAGTCCTGCGTCACCAGTTCCTCCACCACCAGCAGGTTCATGACCGCTGCGCGCAGCCCGTCCTCCAGCGACACGCGCGTGGCACCCAGGTCCCCGCCGCGGCGCACCAGGTGCACGCGTGCCGCGCGGTCCACGTCGGAACGGGTGATGACCTCGCGCTCCACCAGCGCAGCCACACCATCCACCAGCACCGCGCGGGGAGACGGCGCCGCCGCGGCGGCAACCAGCAGGAGCGCGGCGGCGTTCACGGCGCCTCCGCGGCGTCCCACGCCACCTGCAGCAGCGCCTCGCGGCCAAGCTCTTCCATCACGCTGGTCACCCGCACCACGCCCGGTGGCAGCCCCAGCGCGCGCGCAATGGCCGCTGCCGCCGGCACGCGCTTGCTCTTGGCCAGCTTGTCCGCCTTGGTCACCACGGCCACCACGCTGCCGCGTGCCTCCCGCAGCGCGGCCGCCACCTCGCGGTCGTCGTCGTTGGGCTCCCGGCGGACGTCCAGCAGCAGCAGCACCGCGCGGTGGCGGTCCGCCTGCGCGTATTCGGACAGCGCTTGGGACACGCGCTTCTTCTCCGCATGGGACATGGCCGCAAACCCGTAGCCCGGCAGGTCCACCAGGTGGAGCGTGCGGTGGTCCACGCCGCGCAGCAGTTCCAGCTCAAACAGGTTGAGCTCACGCGTCCGCCCCGGCGTGTTGGACACCCGCGCCAGCTTCCGGCCGCACAGGAAGTTCAGCAGGCTGCTCTTGCCCACGTTGGAGCGGCCCATGACGGCCACCTCCGCCAGCCGCGGCGGAGGCAGCCCGCGCACGGACGGCGCGCCCAGGACGAATTTCGCCTCCCGGACGTGGATGCGCCCCGTGCCGCGGCCTGCCTTCTCCGCCTGCGGCTCCAAGGCACCCTCCTCAGCCGGACCCGTAGCTGTGCAACCCGTCAGCGAACCAACCCAGGTTCACCCCCAGGAAGCCCGCCAGGATGACAAAGAACCCCGCCACCGCAATGGCCGCTGACGGCCTCCCCACCCAGCCGTAGGTCATGCGCGCATGCAGGTAGATGGCGTAGACCATCCAGATGACCAGCGCGCCGGTCTCCTTGGGGTCCCAGCCCCAGTAGCGGCCCCAGGCGTAGTGCGCCCACAGCGCGCCGGTGACCAGCACCACCGCCACCAGCAGGAACGCCACCATCACGGCGTTGTACGCGGCGCGGTCCAGGTTGCGCGCGTCCGGCAGCAGCCGCCGCACGCTTTCCGGCGCCAATGCCGTCACGGCCACAAAGCCCATCCCCACCCACAAGATGAAGAACAGCGCCAGGTCCCACTGGTTGCCGCTGATGTGGAAGCGCCACGGGCCCGCCGGCAGCAAGCTGCCCGCCACCTCGGCGGGCGGCATCACCGGCGCGCCGGAAAGGTCGTTGTACAGCGCCACGCCCAGCACCGCCGTCACCAGGCCAAACGCGCCCAGGTACAACTGGCGGCCCACGCCCGCCAGCACCTCCGGTTCCTCGTTGCGGCGCATCCAGAACCACGCCAGGCCCGCCACGCTGACCAGCAACCCCAGGATCATCAGCGGTCCCACGCCGGGGCTGGCAAAGTAGAACGGCTTCATGTCGCCGCCCATCTCCGCCACGGGCCGCACCACGCCAATCCATTCGCCCGCCATGTTGCGCATCAGGCGCGCGCGGTACTCCCCGGTGGTGAACAGCGTCAGCCCGCGCCCCTGCACAAACAGCACGCCCACCGCCGTGGCCAGCCCGCCCAGCGCCATGCGGTTGAGACTGACGCGGTCCTTGACCAGGAACAGCAGGCTGATGACCGCCGCCGCCGTCCCCGCCGAGTAACCCACCACGCTGCTGATGACGTGGATCATGATCCACCAGCTTTGCAGCGCGGGCACCAGCGGCTTGATGGTGGGGTCAATGGTGAGGGACGCCAGGCCCAGCGCCGTCAGCGCAATGGTGAGGCCAAACAGCCCAACCAGCTGGATGTTGAACTTCACCTCGCACACCAACAGCACCAGCACCAGCCCGTAGCTCATGAACACCATGATCTCGTACAGGTTGGACCACGGCGGGTGCTGCGCAAAGATGGCAAACCAGTGCATGCCGGTGAGCACCGTGCCCTCAGCGCGCTCGTAGGCGGCCACTTCCACCAGGCCGGATTCATACCAGCGCAGCGTGAGCCCCGCGGCCTGCGCCAGGAAGCCGCCGGCCGCCAGCAGGATGCTGAGGTGCCGCCACGACGGGCGCCGGGTCACCACGTTGGCCAGGTAGGTGAACAGCGCGGCAAAGTAGCCCGCGGCCGTCACGTTGAAGAACGTCATGCTGGAGAAGGTGCTCTGGCCCATGTGTTTCCCTCGGGGGAACCGCGGTGCAGGATGAAGAGGAAGAATGTAGCGAGGGAGCCCCGACGTGTCAGCCGCGCCCTGCTCACGAGTCCACGGCGAAGCGGAGGCGCTGCCGGAGCGCGGCGTACTCGTCGGAGAGCAGGAACGCGAACAGCTCGCGCAGCTCGTCCTTGGCCAGTTTGCGGTCCATGTCCGCCAGGTCCGCCGGGTTGAGCGTGACGCCGGTATCCCGCGCCGTCAGGCGCACTGCCACCTCCACGTCGTTGGAGAGCGCCAGCCCCGCGCGCAGGCGCGTCAGCCGGGCCGCCCGCAGGTGCGCCGCCGGGTCAAACTTCCCCTTGAGGATCCCCTCCACTTCCTGCACCGGCTCGGCCAGCGCCTTGCGGGTGGCGCGCGCCAACGCCTTCCCAATCTTCTTGGCCAGGTCCTGCACTTCCGGCGTGGCCGGCGCGGGAAAGTTCTCATCAACGGCCAGGCACGCGGCCTGGACCAGCTCCAGCAGCTTGGGTGGCGTCATGCCCTCAAACAGGTAATGACCGCCAAGCATGCCTTCAACGCGCTGGCCAATGAGGAAGCGCTGCTCCCGCGTCTGGTGGCGCTTGACAATGTCCGACCCGACGATGATGGCCGGCGGGTCCCCGGCGATGGCGGCCAGTTCCATCGTCTTGGTCTTGCTCACGTACAGGTCAAACGCGCCGCCGCCCAGCGCCTTGGCAATGTTGTCGCACAGGCGGCGGACCGCGTCGGGGTTCTTGGCCGGCACCTTGTCGGCGCGCCCCACGCCAAACGCCGCGGGGTCCACGCCAAACACCTTGTGCAGCTCAGGCGCCATGGTCTTGAGGACCTCGCGTACGGGGCCGCGCTCCTTGGGGTGGACCACCAGGTTCTCGCGGTCCGGGAGCGACAGGACCGCGTCGGACTCCTGGCGCACCTTGTTGCGGTTGTCGGCGTAGAAGAACTGCTCGCCCTCATTGCACTGCCTGAAGTAGTTGAGGATCTCACAGGCCAGGAACTGCCGGTCCCGGTTGCGGTGCACGTCATAGATGCGCGCCAGGTCATGGTACGCGTCCACCCGGGCGGGGCGCGCGGCCAGCACGCGCCGGTACTCCTCCAGGGCCACCGCAAAGGTGGCCGGCTGCCGCGCGTACAGGGACGCCAACATCACGCGCGCGTCCGAATTGTCCGGGTCAAACTCCACGGCGAGCTTCAGTTCCTGCAACCCCTTGTCGGGGATGTTCATCCGCTGCAGGTACAGCAGCGCCAGCCGCATGTGCAGGGCGGCCAGGCGCGGCCGGTCCGTGCGCGCCGTGGTGGCAATCATGGCCTGGTAGGCCTGCTGCAGCGCCGGCAGGTCGTTGAGGCGCTCGCCCAGCTCCACCAGGCGGTCCATGGCGCCCACGTGGTCCGGCTTGAGTTCCAGGGCGCGCCGGTAGGCGTCCATGGCGCGCTTGGCGTCCTGGAACCCTTCCTCCATCACCTTGGCCAGCCGCAGGTAGTGTCCCACGCGGGCCGGCACGTCGGCGTCGCGCTCCGCCATGGCTGCCAACATGTCCGCGGCCTGCGGCCAGGCGCTCTGCGCCAGGTACAGCTCGGTGAGTTCGCCGGCCAGGGCCATGTCCTGCGGGCGGGCGGAGAGCGCGGCGCCGTAATGCTGGGCGGCGCGCGCCACGTCACCCAGCTGGCGGAACAGCTGCGCCGCCCGGCGGTGCACCAGCGCCATGGCCTGCGCCTGCACGGGGTCCGTCATCACCTGCAACAGCACCGTGTAGGCCTGTGCCGCTTCAGATGCGCGGCCGGCCTTGTCATGCAGGTCACCCAGCATCTGCAGGGCGGGCGCGTGGGACGGCGCCATCCGCAGCAGGTTCTGCAGGATGCCCACCGCCTGCGCCGCCTGGTCCAGGTGTTCCACCATCACCTGGGCGGCGCGCATCATCAGGTCCACCTTCTCGGCGGGGTCCTGGGCAAAGGCGGCCTTGCGGCCCAGCAGGTCCACCAGGCGGTCCCAGCGCTGGTTCTTGGCCAGCAACGCGTCCGCGCGCTGGAGCGACTCCGCGTGGCGGGGGTCCCGGTCCAGGATGCGGAAGTAGCAGTCCAGCGCCGCATCCACGTTGCCAAACTTGCTCTCCTGCAGCTGCGCCACCTCCAGCAGCGTGCCAAACGCGCGCCCCGGGTCCTTGGTGGTCTCCGCCTCGGCGGCCAGCAGTTGCAGTTTTTCGCTGTGGCGGCCCAGCTTGTCATACAGCGGTCCCAGGCGCCGCAGTGCGGGCATGTATGTGCGGTCCACCTGCAGCGCCTTCTCCAGGGCCTCCACCGCGCGCTCGTCATTCTTCAGGTAATAGGTGGCCACGTCAGCCATGCGCATGCACAGGTCCAGCTGCTGGCCGGGGTCCTGCAGTTGGGGCCGCTCGCGGTCATACAGGGCGTACAGGGCGTCCCACGCCTGGTGACGACGGTACGCGCGCTCCACCTGGCGCAACGCCACCGGGTCATTGGGCGCGTATTCCAGCGCGCGCAGGTAGCTGCCCACGGGGTCCTGGGCGGGCTCCACGTGGTGCTGGCGCCAGCTGGCCACCTGCAGGTGCAGGGCCGCGGCGGACTCCGCCTCCGGCTCCTGGTCGGCCAGCTTTTCCGCCAGCGCAATGGCGCGCGCCCAATCCCGCCGCCGCACGGCCAGCCCCAACGCCCCCCGCAACGCGCTGAGGTCCTCGGGCGCTTCCTCCAGGATCTGGTCGTAGAGGCGGGCCGCACCCTCGGGCTCGCCGGCGCGTTCGGCCAGCAGCTCCGCCAGGTTCTTGGCCACCAGCACCCAGCGCGGGCCGCGCGGGATGGCCTCCAGGGCACGCTTGAGCGCCTCGTGCTCCGCCCGGAGGTCCCCGGTGGCCGCGGCCAACTCCACCAGCGCGGAGAGCGCGGCATCAAAGGTGGGATGCAGCTGCAGCGCGCGTTGGTAGAGCGCGGAGGCGTCCTGCGGGCGGCCCAGGCGGGCGCCCAGCACCTCGCCGGCGCGGTACAGCGTGTGCGCCTGCTCCAGCGGGTCCGTGAACAGCTGCGCCTCCAGTTGCGCGGCCTCCACCAGCCCCTGGAAGTCACCCAGCTGCAGGTGCAGGTGCATCAGCGCGCGCACCGCCGGGTGGTGGTCCGGTTTCTCCTTGAGCACTTCGCGGTAGGCGCCAATGGCCTTCTGCGGGTCCTTGAGGCGCTCCTCGTACAGCTCGCCCACCTTGAACAGCAGGGAGACGCGCGTGTCCACGTTGCGCGCAATCTCCACCTCCTGCCGGTACATGCCAACGAGCTCTGCCCACTGGCCGCTCATGCTGTACAGGCGGCCCAGGCTCTTGAGGGTGGGCAGGTAGTTGGGGCTGAGCGCCAGGACCTTGCGGTACGCCTGGATGGCCGCGTCCTTGTCGCCGATGCGGTCCTCATAGATTTCACCGTTCTTGTGCAGCAGCGCCAGGACATGCTTCTGGTCCTGCGTCAGTTCCGCCTCAGTGGCGTTCACGCGCACCAGGTCCGTCCAGCGCTCCGCGCGGGCAAACAACCCGGCCAGCGCCCGGATGGCGGGCAGGTAGTTGGAGGCCACCTTCAGGACGCGCTCGTAGGTCTCAATCGCCTGGTCCACGCGGCCCAGGCGCTCCTCATAAATCTGCGCAATCTTGTCCAACAGGAAGATGACCTGGTCGCGGTCGTGCGTGTCCTTGAGCTCCTCCTCGTACAGCGCAATGAGCTCCTCAAACCGGCCGCCCTCCACCAGCAGCCCGCCCAGCGCCTTGAGCGCCGGCAGGTAGCCCGGCTGCAGCTGCAGGATCTCGCGGTAGCAGCGGCCGGCACCCTCCTCGTCACCCAGCGCGGTGACGCGCAGCTCCGCCAGCTTGAACAGGCGGGGCACGCGCTGGGACGGGTCATCCAGGCTGGCCATCTCCGCCTCATACATCTGGGCCAGCTCATCAAACCGCCCTGACCGCTGGTACAGCCGCCCCAGCGCCTGCAGCGCGGGGAGGAAGCGCGCGTTGATGCCCACCACCGCGCGGTACTGCGTGATGGCGCCGGCCTCGTCCTTGAGGCGCTCCTCCAGGATGTTGCCCGCCTCAAAGTGCAGCGCCGCGCGCTGTTTCTCATCCTTGGCGGAACTGGCCAGCGCCAGCAGCACCTCCACGTGCTCCTGGTGCCGCCCGCCGGCCGCGTACAACTCCGCCAGCGCGCGCAGGATGGCCGAATCCTTGGGCGTGCGCATGCGCGCCTTCTCCAGCACCGCCTGCGCGCGGGCGTCATCCCCCAGCGCGTAGCGCGCCACGCGCGCCACGCTGAGCGGCACGCTGGCCGTCTCCTCCGGGTTGGGCGCCGCCTCCCACAGCTTGGTGAGGACGGTGATGAGCTCCTCGTGGCGGTTGAGGCGCGCGTACAGGCGTTCCAGAGCGTGCAGCGCCACGGCGCTGCCGGGGTCCGCCTGCAGCACCTCCACGTACGCGGCCACGGCCTTCTCCGGGTCGTTCCCCGGGCCCTCCTGCAGCCGCGCCAGCTCCAGCGCCCGCGCCGCGCGCGCCACGCCGGGCGGCAGCGCGTCCAGGGCCCGGCGCAGCACCAGCGCCAGGTCCGCAGCCTGATTGCGCTGGCGCATCACCCGGTCCAGCGCCTCCGTGGCCGGGATGAAGGACGGGTCCGCATCAAAGGCCGCCTTGAAGACGGCCACCGCGTCATCCGGCTTGTTGAGCTTGCTTTCCAGGATGCGGCCCTTTTCCGTCAGCAGCGCGGCGCGCTGCCGCGGCCGGCGCTCCACCGCCAGCTCCGCGTCCAGCAGCGTGTGCACCATGGGCCAGTTGTTGATGTCCTGGAACAGACGCCGCGCGGCGTGGATCACCGGCACAAAGGTGGGGTCCGTCTTGAACGCCTGCTGGTAGGCGCTGGCCGCCTGCCGCGTCTGCATGAGGCGCTCCTCAAACACGCGCCCCATCTCAAACCACAGCGGCGCGGCGCGCTTGTCCGCGCCCATTGCCTTGGCTTCGCGTTCATACCCGGCAATGACCTCCTGCCAGCGGGCTGCCTCCTCCGCGTTGGGCGGTGCGGGCGGCGGCGGCTGGGACGACGGCACCGGCGGCAGCGCCGGCGCCAGCGGCTTGGCGGGCACCACGCTGGGGCGGGGGGCCGCGCCGGGCCAGGCGCTGACCATGGGGTCCCGGGCTGCGGCTGCGCCGGTCCCCTCCGTGGCCGGCGCGAGCCGCGGCAGCGGGATTTCCCGCGTCTCCGCAATGTCGATGTCCAGCGCGGGCTCTTGGGCGGGGTGGTCGCTGTCTGGAGGGCTCCCCGGCCCCTGGGTTTCGCTCATTGTCAGCCTCGGGTCGCCACTGGACGCCCCGGCCTGCCGGCGCCTACGCGCGCGGACGGGCCGGAGGGGGAACGCAGTACCACCCCGGTCCGGGGCCCCTCAAGGAACGCCCCCGCCATCCGGCCCCGCCCCGCCGGGCGGTGCCACCCACGCCTCCACTGGCCCCGCCAGGTCCACCTGTTCCGTTGCCAGATCCACCCGCGCCCCACCCGCCGCGGTGATCCGCACGTTGGCTCCGCCCAGCACCACGGGGCCCACCGCTTCCACCACGCCGGCATCCCGCACCAGCGTCACGCGCGGGGACTGCAGGGTGCGCCCCTGGGAGTCCGTGGCCCGGGCGTCCTCCGCCACCGCCGTGCCACGCCCCAGCGACGCCTCCACCACGGCGGCCCGCAGCGCCACCCGCCCGGCGTCCGGCCCGGCCTGCAACCAGCCCTCCGGCTGTTCCAGCCGCACCCGGTCTCCATCCAGGGAAAGCGTGGCGCGCGGCGCCCCCAGCGACAGCACCACGTGGTCCGTGTGCATCCGCTCCAGGCGCGCCCCCGTAAGCTCCGCCACGCCGGCCTCCGCCGCGCCGGTGGGCACCGCCGCGCGGCAACCCGCAGCGACGAGGAGCACGCCCCACGCCTGCCAGGTCACGATTTGTCCGCCGCGGGGGGCCCGCCTCCACCGTCCAGCTTGCGCGCCTGCGTCTCCGCCTGCCGCCCGATTTCGCCGTGAGGATCCAGGTCATGCGCGCGCTGGAAGTGCCGCAGCGCCTCGTCCGGCTTGCCGCGCACCTTGGCCAGCGTGCCCAATAGCAGGAACCCGTCAGCCAGCCGCGGGTCCACCTTCAGCGCGCGCACCGTCTCCGCTTCCGCCTCGTCCAGGTCCCCGCGCACGTAGTGGTCCCGCGCCGCCACCAGGTGCTCCGCCGCGTCATTGATCAGCTCCACGCGGAACAACAGCCGCCCCGCCACGTTGACCAGCGCCGTGCGCAGCACGCCCGCCCACGCCAGGCCCGCCACCTCCACCGCCATGATGGCGCCCACCGGGATGTCCGGCAGCACCTGCTTGCCGTCCCGCGTGAGCCGCACCTTGTTGTACCGCCCCTTTTGCACCCAGTAGCCCACGTCGTCACGGAGCTTCCCCAGCGCTTCCGCCACGTCCCGCCCCGCCAGCTCCATGTTCCAGGCGGGCCCGGCGGACGGCGCCGGCGCGGGACCCTCGGGCAGGATGACAGTGGGCTCGCGGGGGGTTGGCGGCGCCAGGGGTGGCTCAACCTCCACGGGTTCAGCGGGCGCAGCGGATTGCGGCGGTGGTGATGGACGCACGGGCTCCGCCGGTTCCGCGGCGGGTGGTGGTTCGGGGACAACGGGACGGACGCGTCGGGGCCTGTTGGGTGGCGCCATTCCCGGCAAACTAGCCACCCCGGCCGGGCCTGTCAGCCCCCGGCGGAGAGGCGGCAGGTACGGCAGCGCCAGGGCGGATGTCCCGCGCGGCGACCACGCGGAACAGCGTGACACCGTGCCCGCCTTGAGTGAGCCCATGACGGCCCCCAGCACCATCCGCTCGGACTTGGTAGAGTGGGCGTGGGAGGTCACCAGTGGATTGGACAGGCTTGGGTACGGTACTGCTTGCGTGCGCAACCCTGGGACTTGTGGTTGTGGGCCAGCGCACCGGGAAAACGGCCCTGGGTGAATACCAGGCGGCCAGCCGACGGGAACAAGCCAAGTGGCTGCTTGAACTGTTCGACCGTTTCTACCTGGGTCCTGGGTATCGCGATGTCAACCTCGCGTTTGACGGGCTGAACGAGCCGCTCATGAGGAAGATCTGCGCGGCCCTTCAGGACACAGGCGACGACGCAGCCGTGGAATGGGAGTTGACGCGGTACCTGAACTTCTTCGAATTCGTCGCCACCCTGGTATCCAAAGGTGACATTGACCCCAGGGACGCCGACAGCGTCTTCACGTACGCTGCGCGCCGCATCCTCTATCTGCCCGGCGGAAAACCACGCGACTTTGTTGCTCCGTATCTGGAGAGGAACAGCTACCGACATCTTCTGTCGTTTGCGAAGGACACGACGACCGCATGAACCCGGGCTCCACTGCAGGGACAACCCACCTGTTTGTTTATGGCTCGCTCATGGCTGGCCAGGATGCGAATGCCCTGCTGGCAGGCATGGCCGCCGCCCGCCGTGTGGGCCCGGGCTGGTTCCCCGGCATGATGGTGGACCTGGGTGACTACCCCGGAGCGTTCTTCGATTCCTCCGCGTCCACCCGCGTGCAGGGCGAACTGTGGGAGGTGGAGGAATCCCCCGCGGTGTTCCGAGCCCTTGACGAGTACGAGGAGGAGGGGCGCTTGTTCGTGCGCCGTCGCATCCAGGTCTACTCCGCCGGTTCGGTGCTGGACGCGTGGACCTACCTTCTGCGGGACCAGCCGCCTGGGAGGCACCGGGTGCCTGGGGGTGATTGGCGAGAGCACCGCGCCTGACCTGGCCGTGTCGCCTTGCTTCAGTTCCCCACGCTGCAGGGCACGTAGTTGCACACGCCGGCGCCGCACGCGTTGACCGGGCAGCCACAGCTGACGCGCACCCGCAGCGTGTAGGGCGTGCGCAGGTCGCTGTCGTTGAGCCCGTTGTCCACCACCTCCACCCAGAACGGCCGCGTGTTGCACTGGTTGGCGAACAGGCACTCACCCTGCACCGACGACGGACCGAAGCTGGCCTGACCACCCGTGCCTGCGTTGCTGTCCTCGTCACGGAAACAGATGTGCTCAATGCACACCGCGCCATTCACGCCGCCATCCGGGTTGGTGCACTCCAGGTTGGACGCACAATCCCCGCGGCACACGCCGCCGGTGGGCCCATTGGGGCGGCACACGCTGCCTTGCGGGCACTCGCCGTCACCCGAACAGGGCGACGCCACCACCTCCCCGGTGTTGCGCTTGCACACGCCCTGCCCCGGCCGCACGCGGCACTCCTGCTCACCGGGGCAGTTGCTGTCGTACTGGCAGTTCACGTTGGCGTTGACGGAGTCCACCTGCTCCGTGCGCACAAAGCTCCCGCGCATGGGATAGAAGGACGTGAGGTCACCGCTGGCATCCGCCGCGTACACGAACATGGTCAGTTCCACCGGCGTGGTGCCGCCGCCCGGCGGGTCGTATGTGTATTCCACGTCCAGCGCGTAGAACCCCTCGGGCACCTCGAATCGGAAGTAGTCGCGGTCGCCTTCGTAGGCCAGGTAGCCGGTGACCTCCTGGGTGAGCTCATTGAAGTTCCCGCAGTTGAGCGGCTGCCGGGTGGGGTCCGTGGACCCGCCGTCCACCGCGGTGCGGCCCATGCAGCCGGGGCCCGAGTCCGGCACGCCGCCGTCCACCGGCTGCGTGGCGCACGGCTGCGCGTAGCCCGCGCCGCTGTTGAGGGCCACGTGCGGGAAGGTGGTGAAATCCTGGCCGCGCACGTCCGTGTCACCGCCGCCCACCGTCAAAAGCGGCGGCGGCAGCGAATCCGGCTCATGGGTATCCGGGTCATCCACAATGGCCAGCTCCACGGAGAACACGCGTTCGTCAAACGAATCACTCAGCTGGTCCTGCAGCAGCACCACCGGGTTGCGGCCGCTGCGCAGCGGGAAGCGCAGCGACGTGCTGATGCTCCCGTCCGCGCGGGCGCGCAGCGGGCGGGCGATGCGCGGCTCCGCGCAGTAGCGGTCCACGTTGGGTTGGTCCACGTCCGCCGGCATGCACTCCTGCAGCGGCCCGCCCTGCCCCTGCGCGCAGCTGCTGCCGGCGCCACACGGCTTGCGGCACAGGTAGCGGGCCGCACCGGGACCGGCCAGTTGCTGGCAGTTGGCGGACTGGCTGGACGACGTGAAGATGACTTGGTCCCACACGGCCACCGCCGGGTCAAAGTTGGACAGCGGCGTGCCCGCGGGCAGGGACAGCGTGACTTCCAACAGCTTGCGGCCGCCGGTGGCCAGCGCGGCAGGCGCCATCACCATGTAGTGGTCCAGGTCCCCCACGGTGGCCAGCGCGGGGCGGCGCGTGACCGGCGCATTGGATTTGATGGCGGTGGCCAGCGTGTCATTGCGCGCTGCGGCGGCGCGCTCGTCTTCGTCAGGGTCCGGCACAATCTCCAGGCGCAACGTGTAGGCGCCCTCCGGATCCCGGAAGTCCGCGTTGCCCTGCGCGTCCGCCACCAGGCAGGTGTAGGGCCCCGGTTTGCGCAAGGCCACGTTGGCGCGGACGCTGCGGGTGCCCGCGGTCCCGGTGATGGGCAGCATGGGTGAGGTGTACAGCTGCGTGCCGTCGGCGGAAGTAACCACCGCGGCGGGGAAGGCCAGCGAAGCGTCCGACGTGGACAGCTCAAAGCGCAGGATGGAGCCCGCCGCCGCGGTGAACGTGTACGCATCCTGGTCACCCGTGGTGGACAGCCAGCCGCGGTTGCCCGCCGCGCTGGTGTCCGCGGTGCTGGGCGTGGCGGGCGGGTTGGGCTCGTGGGTGTCCGGGTCGGGGCGGAGAGCCAGTTGCAAGGTATACTCGGTGTTGTTGTCCGACTCGTCATTGGACACGTCCGCCACCTGGATGAAGTACGGCGCGTTGGGCTGCAACCCCGCCACCAGGCGCAGCGTGGTGGCGCCGTCTGACCCGTCCGTGTCCCGCGTGGAGGCCACCACGTTGGCGGCCGCGTCCATGACGTTGATGCTGAAGTCCACCGCGCTCAGCGTGGTGGTGGTCTCCAGCGTGATCTCCGCCAGCGTGTCCGTCGCCGTGGTGGTGAAGTTGTAATAATCCTGGTCCGTGACGGGGCAGATCTTGCCGGTGATGGGGGTGCCCGCGGTGGCGGCCACCGCGGTTTCACGGCTGAAGCTCTGATCCGGGACGCACCCGGTGATGGCCCCGGCGTCCGCCTTGTTGCACGCCGCGCCCTGGCAGGGACATCCAATCAGCAGCAGGGAAACCACGGCGGTGGCCGCGGCGGCGAGAACGATCAACGGGCGTTGCAGGCGCATGGGAGAAGGCTCCGGTGACGCGGCGGGCGCGTTCAGCGCCCGGCGCAATGGACGGCAGGGTCAAACAGGACGGGATCCACCAGGCACCCCGCGCCCGGCGCGGGGCCACCGTCGGTGACCTCGCACCGGTCTGGAGGGAGCAGGCTGACCTTCCCATTGGGCGGGTCCTTCACGTCCGCACTGGCAATGTAGCGCGCGGTCACGCAACCCACGCGGTAGCGCGCCACGTCACCCGGGTCGTCCAGGGGGACCTCAGTCACGTACACCAGCACGCGGTTCTGGCCCTGACGTCCGCCGGGCAGCGCACGCGTGCTGGCCAGCCGCACGTTGGAGACGGTGAAGCGGTAGCAGTACTGGGACTGGTCATTGAGACCCAGGTCCTGCAACACGTAGCGGTACCCCAGGTCTGACAGGTTGGCGCTGTCATTGGACCGCGGGTTGGCGTGCCAGCGCAGTTCCTCGCCGTTGCGGCTGCCGTCAAAGTCCAGGTCCTGCGCCAGGTCATCAATCGTCGGCAGTGTGTCAAACCACACTTCAGGATAGTCCGGCACGCCATCAAAATCTGTGTCAAACCGCTTGGGGCGCGTGCCCATGTAGCGCTCCTCGCAGTCACGCAGTCCGTCGCCGTCGGCGTCCAGGCGGTCCACCTCCAACGCGCAGTCCCCGTCAGAGGGATCCAGCGGGTCCAGCCCGGAGGTGCGCAGGCGGTGCTCCAGGAGGTCATTGAAGAAGTCCCCGTCGGTATCCGCGGACAGCGGGTTGCTGCCAATCTGCGCTTCCTCCGTGTCCGTCAACCCGTCCCCGTCAGAATCCGTGATGTCATCTCCCAGGCCCGGCTTGGCGTTGAGGTTGGCCACCAGGAGTGTCTTGAGCGTGTACACGCGGCGGTAGCTGGTCACGTCAAACTGCAGGAAGTTGATGTCCCCGCCGTTGCGGAAGTCCCGGAACACGCCGCCGCCGCGCTGGGCCATGGCCTGCATGCCCGCGCGCGCCAGGTCATAGACGTCCTGGCGCGTGATGCCCGCAGACAGCAGCGCGGTGTTGAGCTGCAACTGGCGCAGGCGGAAGCGCTTCTTGAGCGCCACAATGTCATCAATGATGTCCCCAATGGACTGCCCGCGGTCATTGGCCGTCACGTCCAGATCCGCCAGGCCGTCACTCAGCAGGATGATCACGTAGCGCGCGTTGCCGGCGTCCTGTTCGGACAGGGCGGACATGTCCCGGAACAGCAGCGTGTACGCCGTGGCCAGCGCCGCCGCGAAGTCCGTGTTGCCCGCGCCCGGATTGCCCGTGCGCAGCGCCGCGCCGCGCGCTTCAGCCAGGTTTGTGGTGAAACCGGGCGCGCAGTTGACGCGCGTGGGCGTGTACTGGTCACACCGTTCCGTCTCCGGAGTGGTAGAAGCGCCAAATCCAATCACACCAAACTCCAGCCCCACCACGCTGGAGAGCGCGTCAATGGCATCCAGCAGCGCGCGCACGCGGTGCGCCGCCAGCACGGGCGGGTCCCCCGGCGGGGCAATGTTGGTGTCCGGGTCCGTCACGTTCATGGACTGGCTGCGGTCCACCAGGAACAACAGCTTCACGGGGAAGTTCAGCGTCTCCGGATTGGTGGTGCAGAACTCACCGTCCACGGTGAGGCGGTCATCCCGGCGCGCGGGGTCCGGCTTGTCCTCAGGAACAAAGCGCGCCTTGGTGCACGTGGTGACCGCCAGCAGGCCCAGCAGCAGTGGCAGCGCGCGTTTCACGGCGTCACCGTCATGGGCGGGCCCCAGCACTTCTGCATGGCTTCCGGGTCAAACACGTCCTTGAGCTCAAAGTCCTCCAGCGGCGTGTAGCTGCCCTTCACCGGGTCCTTGTAGTCCGGCGGCAGGTAGCGGGCCCGGAAGCATGCCACGCGCAGGCGCGTGTCCTGCGTGCCGTTGTCCTGCGGGCTCTCCATCTCATACAGCCAGATGTCATTCCAACCCGGCTGCGTGGTCCCGTCCCGCCCCTGCGTGTACATGAGCTGGATGTTGCGGGCGCGCAGATTGAAGCAGCTGCGCCGGTCCAGCGTCTCGCCGTCATCCTGCATGTTGTAGCGGTAGGAGGCGCGCTCGCGCGCCAGGCGGTCATCCAGGCGCGGGTCCGTGTGGTTGTTCACCTCCACGCCGTTGGTGAAGCCGTCAAAGTCATAGTCCAGGTCCGCGTCCGGCACATTGGGATCCAGCCCAAACCGGACCTCCACCCCGTCGGGAAGCGTGTCAAAGTCGCTGTCCGGCAGCTGCGGATTGGTGCCCAGAAAGCGCTCCTCGCAGTCATTGAGCAGGTCATGGTCCACGTCCGTGCGGGCCGCCTGGCCGCACGGGTCAAACGGGACCGCCGGGTCCAATGCGTCCATGCCGCGGTCCGCCTGCCGGATCTCCAGCAGGTCCCGGTAGCCATCACCGTCGGTGTCCGAGCGCAGGAAGTTGGTGCCCAGGCGTTCCTCTTCGTCATCCGAGACGCCGTCACCGTCACTGTCCACCAGCGGACCGGCGGCACCGGGCGCAGCGTTGAGGTTGATGGCCAGCACGCGCCGCAGGCCAAATGCGCGCTTGATGGCGGTGTAGTCAAACTGCAGGAAGTCCAGTTCCTCCGGGCGCTGCGCGCGGATGAAATTGCCGCCGCCCAGCGCCGCCATGGACTGCAGGCGTTCGGCCCCGGCCACCGCGTCCAATGCCAGCAGGTTGCGGATGCCCGCCGGCAGCGTGGGGTTCTCAAGGAACACGGCGTGCATCTGGAACTGGCCCACCTCAAACGTGGTGCCCAGGTCCACAATGTCACGGACCAGCTGCTCAATCTGGTACTTGCGGTTGTAGCTGCCGTTGGTGTTGAGGTCCGTGTACGCGGCCGCCGCGCGCCCGGTCATGTTGAGCTGGTCACGCGGGATGTTGCACAACGGGATCTCCAGCGCGTTTTCACAGAAGCGCTGCTCAAAGGCCATGGTGCCCACCTGCACGACGGGCGGCGGCGGGTCCGGCTGCCCCGTGATGGGATCGCAGTTGAAGGTGGCGGTGCTGTTGAAGCCCGCCGTTTCCTCGTCACATGGGCAGCACACCGGGGACGGCTGCCCGTCCGAGAAGAAGATCACCACGTACTTGGTGTTCTGCACCAGCGCGCCGGACCGGGTCATGTCCTGCAGCAGCGTCCCGTACGCCAGGCTGAGCGCGGCCTGGTAGTCCGTGAGCACCTCCGCCAACTGCAGCTGTGTGTCCGTGACGTCCACCGGGTTGGCAAACGTGCCGTCCGGCGGGACCTGGTAGAGCAGTGAGTTGAACTGGATGACGTTGAACGACACCGACGGGTCACCGTCAAACCGCTGCAGCAACTGGCGCACCGCGGCCACGCGCAGGCCACCTTCATCCAGGAACTGCAGCGAGCCGGATGCGTCCAGGATCAGCAGGATCTTCACCGGGAAGATCACGTCCTCTGGCTTGGCCGTGCAGAACTTGGCGTCCACCGCGACCAGATTGTCCACGGCGGCACGGACTTCTTTCTTGGGCGGCTGCAGGCGCTCCTGCGTGCACGCAACGGTCGCCAGGAGGAGAGCAAGCGCGACCGGCAGGAGGCGCAGCAGCATGGTGGCGTGAACCTCCTCGGGGTGGAACGCGGTGTCCGGGGAAGCCCATCCTAGCGGACGCCCCGCGCGGGAAGATAGCCCCGCGCGGGGCGCCGCACCTACCGTTGAGTCACTTCCGGCGACGCAGCAGCAGCCCGAGGAGCGCGAGGCCCGCGAGCATGCTCTCAGCACCGGCCGACGACGCGCACGAGGCGGGGAGCGGCAGCTTGGGGTTGCCTTCCACCTTGACCCTGAAGGTCTGCACGTCCTGCCGCTTGCCCAGCTGCTTGGGGTCGTCAAACACCAGCTCGCTCTCCAGGCGGATGGTGTAGTTGCCCGGCTCCGTGGCGGTGAAGAACGGCGTCTTGTCCACGGTGTAGCGGTATTCCCACGGGCTGGAGAAGGTCACCGCACCGCGCGGGTTGCGCAGGCTCCAACCGCGGTTGCCAGCCGGGGACTCATCCACGCTCCACGTGTACTTGATGGCCGTGTTGGCGCGGTTGGAGAACAGGCGCAGGCGCACCGGCTCGCCCGTCTGGACGGTGGCGTCGGGGCCGGGGCGCGCAAAGAACGGCGCCTCGGGGTCCAGGCAGCGGCCGGCCTCAGGGGAGTCAATGGTGAAGCAGAACTTCGGGTCGCAGCCGTCGCCCAGGCCGTCGCGGTCACCGTCGGTCTGGGTGGGGTTGACAGCCAGGCGGCAGTTGTCCAGCTCGTTGGAGACACCGTCGTTGTCCAGGTCGGGGTCGCACATGTTGCCCATGCCGTCATGGTCCGTGTCGCCCACGTCCAGGCCGGACGTGGTGGGGCAGTTGTCCAGGTTGTCGGGGATGTTGTCGCCGTCAGCGTCACGGTTGCAGGCCGCGCCCAGCGTGGTGGGGTCGGAAGAGAGCTGCTCAGGGTTGCGCACCAGCGGGCAGTTGTCGGACGGGTCCAGCCAGCCGTCGTTGTCGTCGTCGTCGTCGCACAGGTTGCCCAGGCCGTCGCCGTCGGCGTCATCGTCCGTGCCCTGAATGGGGTTGGGGAAGAGGATGCAGTTGTCCATCACGTTGGGAATGCCGTCGCCGTCCGCGTCATCGTCACACAGGTCGCCCAGGCGGTCGCCGTCCGCGTCGGTCTGCAGCGGGTTGGCGGAGGACGCGCAGTTGTCGCACGCGTCGCCAAAGCCGTCACCGTCGGAATCTGCCTGGTCACCGTTGTTGGAGAACGGGCAGTTGTCGAAGTCATCCTCCCAGCCGTCGTTGTCGAAATCATCCGAGTACTGGTAGGTGTCGCCGAGGTCGGTCTGGTTGATGAGGATGCTGCAACCGCAGCCGCATCCGCACCCGCCGCCCGACTGGTTGGGGGTTCCGCAGAAGCCGCCTGCACATTCGCCACTGGCTGACTGCGCCTGGGCCACCGCGGGCACCAGGAACAGGCCAAGAGCAAACGCGAGCGCGGCGATAGCCTTGCCAACGTTCAGGATCGTGTTCATCGCTCTCCTCCTCCGCACAACCCGGGGTGCTGCCCCCGGGACTTGTGGTCGGGACTCGCTGTGCGAGAACCAAGCCAACAACCGCCGGCGGGAACGCCGAAAAACATGCTCTATGATCAACGCGTTGGCGCGTGTGGTGCAGGCGCCGACATGAAGCGGCATGGGGTGTCCACTCCACACAAGGGGACAGGGCACCCCGGTTGGGCCCCGGGTGTGGTGTTGACTCCCCAGGCAGGTGCGGCCCGCGAACCCGGGTGTTGCGGCCGGGGGGACACCGCTAGACTGCGCCGCCATGGTCATGACCGGCTTTCTGAAGTGGGCACCCTGGTGCCTGGTGGCGACGTGCGCATGCGGACCGGTGGGCCCCGGCGGGACGAGCAGCTCCAGTTCGTCTTCCAGCAGCAGCGGGTCCGCGGGGATCACCTTCACGTTTGGCGAGGCGGAACCGGTGGGCCCGGATGACCCGTCCACGGCGGGCGGGCTGGCGGTGGCGGTCCACCCGACGAGCGGCGAGGTGAACGTGCTGTACTTTGTGCAGCTCACCAGCACGCAGACGTGCACCACCAACCTCAACACGCAGCAGATCCCCGAAAGCGACCTGCGGTTGGCGCGCGGGAACGCGGCCAACGGGTTCACGCAGTCTTCCGTGGACCACCCGCGCTCTGCCGACGGTGTGGCCGCCACGTTTGATGCCGCGGGGAACCTGGTGGTGGTCTACACCGGCGGGATGAACGGCAGCGGCATCTGCTCCGCGTCTGACCTGGTGCAGGCGGTCCTGAGCGGGACGGGCGCCCCGGCCATCACCACGCTGGCGCCTGACGGGAACACCGGCGCCACCTGCCGCTCCATCCAGAACGCGTGCAACCGCGGCGACGTGGTGGGCCGCTTCCCGCGCGTGGCGTTTCTTTCCGACGGCACGCGCGTGGTGAGCACGCAGGACACGCACTACGGCTTCTCCGAACAGTCCGACCGCCGCGGCGCCGACCTGGAGGTGATGGTGGGCGGGGCCATGGAGACCGTCGACGAGAGTTCGGGTGCGGGCTACGGCGGCTGGCTGTTTCTGGCGGACGGGCTGCCGGCGGTGGTGCATTCGCACATTGCGGACCAGACGTTCACCTCCGGTCCGACCCAGAAGGGCGTGTGGCTGGCGCGGCGTGACGCGGCGGGCGTGTGGACCAGCGTGCTGGTGGACGGGACCGTGGTCACCGAGGACCCGCTGAGCGCCGCGTGGCACCCGCAGAAGGGCTACGCGCTGGCGTGGCAGGATCCGGTGGGCAATGACCTGGTGATTGCCACCAGCGCGGACGGGACGGCGTGGACCAACGAGGTGGTGGATTCGCTGGGGCGGGTGGGCGCGTATCCGTCACTGGCTTTCAGTCACGACACGCTGGTGGTGGCGTACTACGTGTGCAACGGCCCCACGGACACGGGCGGCAACTGCGTACCGGCCAAGGACGGCGTGCGCTTTGCGTGGAAGGCGGAGGACGGGTGGCACTTCAAGATGATCTACAACAACGAGGAAGCGCTGGGCGGCACCGACGTGAAGGTGGCGCTGGACGGCGCGGGCAACCCGGTGGTGGCGTTCAAGAGCCAGGGCACACGCCGCGTCATGGTGGTGACGGGGAGCGGGTCATGATGGGCCGCGGCTGGTGGCGCGCGCTGGTGCTGGCCGCCGTCACGGCGTGCGGCGGGCCGCAGTGCCTGCCCAGCTTCCTGGGCAACACGCTGGAGGGCAGCGTGGGCAGCCAGCAGGACCTGCAGTTTGACGAGGTGGAAATCCGGCGTTTCCCCGGCGGGGAGATCCAGGTGCGCTACAAGCGCACGTCCGGCGGGAACAACGAGATTGTGGCGCAGGTCACCGTGCAGGTCCCGTCCGAGGGCATCACCTACGGGCGGGACATTGACCTCACCACGCACAACGGCAGCGTCACCCGGGTCATCCAGGACGGGACGGACTACCCGCCGCTCAAGAGCGGTTCCATCCGGTTTGACAGCGGCGGCGTGAATGACGGGGATGCCACGCGCGGCCGGTTCGCGGCGACGTTTGACAACGACCGCACGCTCAACGGCACGTTCGACGCCAAGCTCCAAGTGGTGCAGTGATTTCCCTTGCGGGTCCGGAATCCGTTGAGTTCAGGAATCCGTCTTTTGCCCGGCTTTCCGCCGCCTCTCACCCGCCAACGCGTTGCCCTGCCTTCCACCACCGCTCCCGGTCCTTGCCCTTGGGGCCGTCGCGCAGCGCCACCCACTCCGCGTCCCCGCGCGCCAGCGCCGCTGCGATGTACGCGCAGACCGCGTCCTTGGGCACCTCGGTGGCGGCCTCAGCCAGAGCAGCGTGCGCGCTGAACGCCAGGCGCGCGACGGCGCCGTCATCGTCAAGGACCACCTCCCGGTAGTGCTCGCGGGTGAACTGGAAATCCGTTTCCCCTGGAGTGGCGACGGAGACCGGGCCAAACCGCCCGACGTCAACGTGTGCCAGCGTGGCCGGAGGGCGTTGCGTGAAGGAGACGAAATGCTCTGCGTGGGTGCGAACACATTCCGCCTGCTCCACCTCGTAGCAGGAAAGCCGGTGGTCGTACCCGCCATCCTTGTGGGCGAACTCCGCCTGGAGGAAGGTCAACGCGTCCGTCTCTGGGGCCAACGAGGTTTTGCGCTTCAACACGCGGATGAGCACACCCCTACTCCGCGAGCGCGTCCAGGGCATCCGCCGCCACACCGCGGACAATCGCGCTCGGATCCTGCTTCGCCATGTCGCCAATGAGAGCAAGCGCTTCGTCCCCACCAAGCTGTGCGGCTCCCAGGACCACGCCTTCCCGCACCATCGGGTGCGGGTGCCGGGCAAGTTGGGTGAGGGCTGATGTGGCCAGGCCTTTGTCCTCAAGCAGGCCCAGCGTCTCCGCCACATAGGTCAGGTCAGCCGGTCCAAGGCGGCCATGGAAAGCCAGGTTCACCAAGTCCACCGGCTTCTCCGCGGCCAGGCGACGCAGAATGCTCTCGCCCATCGGGCGCCCGGACCCCGGCTCCTCGTTGCAGATGAACCCCGCAAACGGCGCCATGGTAGCGGCACTGGGGTGCCAGCGCGCGGTGGGCACGTCATCGGAAAACCAGCTTGGTGCTAACGCGGCCACGCTTCCCTCCATTTCCGCTTGTAGTCCTCGGTGGTCACTTCATCAAAGACCTGATTGGCCATGGCGTGTGCCTGATTGAACCAGGCGTCCATGTCGGCCCCCCGCGCTGAGGTCTTCGACGTCAACTCGAAGAACGCCAGCTTGGCCATGTCGGGGAGACGCTGGACGGGACTCTGGATGTTGAGGTGTAGGACTCCAGCGTCTTGCGGGAACGGCACATCCAGCATGAGCGCGCCCCCGCTGACCCTTGATTCGGCACCGGCCAAGCGCAGTTCGAATGGCGCCATGGGGTCGCCGTCAAGCGGCACATGGTTGATGTACGTCAGTTCATAGCCGGTGGGCGTGACTGCGCCCCGGCCCGCCGTGGCGGCGTACTCACTGAACGCCGCAAGCGCGTCCTTGAAGAACTGGAATGTGGGCCCAAACGACGGGCATTTGTCCGCGGGCTGGACGCGTCGCCAGTTGGCAAGGAAGCGATCCGGCTGCACCTGCACCAACCGGTTGGCCCCCGGCTCGATGTACATGACCCGCCTGTGGTCCGGCACCGGTTCGCCGAGTTGCAGGACAATGCCGGCGGTCTCTGGGGGCATGGGCGCGCGGTCCTGGTACTCGCGGAACCTGGCGGCAAACGCGGGCGTGTCGGCCAAGCGGCCAAAGTCAATGGAGCGCCACCGCAGCGGACCGAACTGGACGCCGCACACGACCTCCACGATGGGCGCGTGGGGATACCTGGAGGCGGACGTGGTCATGGGCGGGTCCCTTTCCGCAGGTCCGGGCTTGGCGCATCAAGCGGCGAAAGCCACCCCAAGTGTAGGACCGCCACAGTGGCCCCATGCTCCTGGTCCGTCATTGGGTTCTCCCGGCGGGTTGAGACTCTGCGCCACGTCCGGGCCGGTGATCAACGGCCGCTCCCTGGCGAAGATGCTGGTTCGCTTCAATTGAGCGGCTACACCGCGGTTGCTCCACGACATGTTGAAACTGCGCGCGGGCCAGGCCGCCGTGGCCGAATGGGAGACCATCCACGGGCCTCTCACCGCCGCCGAGGTCGCCGCCGGTGAGGCTGCGCTGGACCGCATTACTGGGCGCGCGGGCGCGGCAAAGGGTGGTTGTGGACGTCGCCGTCGTTGAAGGAGCAGCGCGCCGGGGCGACGAGGTGTGACCTCCCAAGGCCGCGCTGTTTTGCGGCGCAGCTTGACCCGCCAGTGAGCGGCGTGGAACGAACCACGGCATGGCACGTCACACGCGGCGGCAGTTTGTGCAGACCACGGTGCTGGGGTTTGGCGCGTACCTGACCACGGGTGCGGGGCTGGGCTGCAAGCGCGGGGCAAAGACCACCGACGCGGCGGCGCCCTCCCCCGCCGTGGACGGCGGCGTGCGCGTCCTGCGGGTGCTGACACCGGAGCAGTTCCTCACCGTCAGCGCCGCGTGCGAGTGCATCCTCCCGCGCGACGAGGACCCGGGCGCCGTGGACCTGGGCGTGCCGTACTACATTGACGGGCAGCTGGCGGACCCCAACCTGGAGGACTGGCGCAAGCCGTTCCTGGGCGGGCTGGCCGTGCTGGACCGGCAGAGCAGGAAGCTGCACGGCAAGCGTTTCCACGAGCTGGGCAGCGAAGAGCAGAACCAGTTGCTGGCGCGCTGGCAGGCCGGCGCGTCCGGCGAGACGCGGTTCTTCCAGATCCTGATGAACCTCACGTTTGAAGGCGCGTTTGGCGACCCGGTGCACGGCGGCAACAAGGACCGGCAGGGGTTCACCATGGTGGGCTTCATCCCCGGACCGCCGTTGCCGGACGGGTCCGCGCACACGCACCATCACTGAGGCACGCATGGCACTGGACCCCGTGGATGTGGTGGTGGTGGGCAGCGGCGCCGGCGGCGGGCCGGTGGCGCTGAGCCTGGCGCAGGCCGGCGCGCGCGTGGTGGTGCTGGAGAAGGGGCCGGCGCTGCAGCAGAAGGACCTGCTGCACGACGAGATCCAGATGTGCCGGCGCAACTTCTTTGTCCCGTACTTCCAGGACGAGCCGCACACCATCCGCCACACCGGCGACGGCAAGGCGATCCGCACCAACGAGTGTTGGACCGCCAACGTGGTGGGCGGCGGCACCGTGCACATGAGCGCGTACTTCATGCGCATGCAGCCAGTGGACATGAAGCTGCGCAGCACGCTGGGGAAGATTGACGGCGCCAACGTGGCGGACTGGCCGTTCACGTATGAGGAGCTGGAGCCGTTCTACACGCTGGCGGAGAAGAAGATTGGCGTGAGCGGGCGGTGGAAGGCGCACCCGTTTGAGGAGCCGCGCAGCGAGGACTACCCGCTGCCGCCGCTGGAAGAGCACCCCTACGCCATGGCGCTGGACAAGGTCATTGGCGGGCTGGGCTACCACCTGTTTCCCACGCCGCGCGGGATCAACTCCAGGCCGGCCAACGGGCGCGTGCAGTGCGTGTACTGCGCGCTGTGCGGCAGCTTCCCGTGCGAGGTCAGCGCCAAGGGCTCCACCGCCGTCACGGTGCTGCCGGAAGCGGTGGCAACGGGAAAGTGCGAGATCCGCGACCGGTCCATGGCCACCGAGATCCGCGTGGGCCCCGACGGGCGCGCCACCGGTGTGGTGTACCGCGACAAGGACAACACCGAGCAGTTCCAGGCCGCGCGCGCCGTGGTGGTGGCGTGCACCGCCGTGGAATCCGCGCGCCTGCTGCTGATGTCGCAATCCGGCAAGCACCCCAAGGGGCTGGGCAACGCGGGCGGGCTCGTCGGAAAGAACCTGCTGTTCTCATCCCTGGCCAAGGGGCACGCCGTGTACCGCTACGCGGGGCGCCCCGCGGCGGACGTGGAGTGGATGAAGAGCCCCCTGCCGTTTGTGCAGCGCTCCATGCAGGACTTCTACCTGCTGCCGGAGCCCGTCAACGGCGTTCGCAAGATGGGGACGGTGCTGTTTGCGCTGTATCACCCCAACCCCATCAACACCGTGGAGCGCATTGCCGGCAGCGGGCCCACCGCGCTGTGGGGCAAGCAGCTCAAGCAGGCCATTCGTGACGAGGGACGCAACGCGCGCTGCCTGGACTTTGAGACGTTTGGCGAGTTCCTGGCGACGGATATGACCACCGTGGACCTGGATCCCGAGGTGAAGGACAAGTGGGGCCTGCCGGTGGCGCGCATCACCATTGGCCGGCACCCGCACGACATCACCGTGATGCGCACGCTGGCGGAGAAGGGCATGCAGGTGCTCAACGCGCTCAAGCCGGACAGCACCAAGCTCACCATCAGCCAGGGCGAAACGAAGATCCTCCAGGGCGGCACCTGCCGCGCCGGCACCGACCCCGCCACCAGCGTGCTCAACAAGGACTGCCGCGCGCATACCGTCCCCAACCTGTGGGTCTCTGACGGGAGCTTCATGCCCACCTCCGGCGGTGTGCCGTTCACGCTCACCATCCTGGCCAACGCGTTCCGCGTGGGCGCGCGGATGGTGGAGGCGTTCAAGGCCGGCAAGCTGTGACCCCCGCCGGGTTGTAATACCTACGCGGCGCAGGGTCTGGCGGGAGCATGGCCATCCCCGGGGCGGAGGACGCGCGTGGGTCCGGCGGGGGATTGCCTCAAGCGCCGCGGTCGGGCATGTAGCGGCCCGCTTCCGAGGTGGCCCATGGGCGAACCGTTTCTTGGCACCATCCAGCGTGCCTTCCAGGACAGCGTGACGCACACGCTGTCCACATACATCACCATTCCCAACCTGTCCCCGCTGTTTGACAAGGACTGGGCCACCGCGGGCCACATGGACCGCGCGGTCAACCTGCTGGTGGACTGGACCAAGGCGCAGCAGGTGCCCGGCCTGAAGGTGGAGGTGGTGCGGCTGCCGTCCCGCACGCCGCTGATCCTGGTGGAGATTGACGGGCAGGGCCCGGACACCGTGCTCATGTACGGCCACCTGGACAAGCAGCCGCCGTTTGAGGGCTGGGATGACGGGCTGGGCGCGTTCAAGCCGGTGCTGCGCGGCGAGCGCCTCTACGGGCGCGGCGGCGCGGATGACGGGTACGCGCTGTTTGCTTCCGTGCTGGCGGTGAAGCTGCTCAAGCAGGGCAACATCCCGCACGCGCGCTGCCTCATCCTCATTGAGGCGGGCGAGGAATCCGGCAGCCCGGATCTGCCCGCGTACATTGAGCACCTGGAAGCGCGCATCGGGCAGCCGTCGCTGATTGTGTGCCTGGACTCCGGCTGCGGGAACTACGAGCAGCTGTGGGCCACCTCCAGCCTGCGCGGCCTCATTGGCGGTGAACTGTCCGTGTCCCTGCTGCGCGAAGGCGTGCACTCCGGCGACGGCAGCGGCGTGGTGGCGAGTTCATTCCGCGTGTTGCGCTCGCTGCTGGCGCGCGTTGATGACGACGTCACCGGCGTGGTGAAGCTGCCCGAGCTGCACGCGCCCATCCCGGCGGCGCGCATCACGCAGGCGCGCGCGGTGGCGGACGCCCTGGGTGATTCCGTGCACCAGCAGTACCCCACGCACGCGGGCGTGCGC
>JACRCW010000015.1 GCA_016218805.1 Deltaproteobacteria bacterium
GAGGACTCGCCTTTGACCTCGCACGCAACAGATCGTTTCCGCTGACCTTTTTCAGAGCCACACGCCCTTGCCTCGACTCACGGCCCTCCGGAACGCAGCCCCCCTCTCAAGTTCCCAAGCCAGAATGCGATCGCCCTGCGGCTCAAGCTCGGGTCCGCTTGACCCTTTGGCGGGGGGCCCAGCAACCTGCCGGGGATGGCCGGTTTCCACATCAAGACCCCGGAAGAGTTGCGCAAGCTGGAGAGCGCGCTGGGCCAGCGGCATGCGCGGCGCCTGCGCCCCCATGAGTCCTTTGCGGTGGCGCACGAGCGTGACGCGGAGACGGAGACGCTGACCTTTGACGTGGTGGAGGGGCCGGAGGTCTTCCGGTTTGAAGCGCGGCTGCACCTGGAGGACCTGCGCGCCCCGGAGGACTCCACGGAGTTGCTGGTGGACTTCCTGGACGCGGTGGTGACCGAGTGGCTGGCCGGCGACCGGGAGGCCTACCCGACGCTGGATTTCTCCCCGTACGAATTCCGGGAGGTCACCATTGGCCTGCGGGGCGGCAAGCACCGCCCGGACCTGGAAGCCATGGCGGATGCCATCCTGGCGGGGGCCAACCCGCACCGCAACGGTGACCCGCACGAGTGACGTCGTCGCGGTCACGCCGCGCGCGCCACCACCTGCACCGCGCCCGCCTTCAGCAGCACCGTCACGGCCGAGCCCGGCGCCAGCCGCAGTTCCGCCACCGCGCCGCGCGTGACCTGCGCCACCAGCGGAAACCCGCAGTCCAGCGTGACGCGGCACAACGCACCGTCCGGCTCCAACAAGGTGACCCGCGCGGCCAGGTGGTTGCGCGCGCTGGTGGGCGTCACGTCGGCCGCCATGAGCACCACGTCCTCGGAACGGATGCACACCATCACTGTGCCGCTCACATCGTCAGGCGCCAGGCCCACCAGCCGTGCGGCCCCCACCGCCACGGTGCACAGGCCCTCCGCGCAGTGCTCCACGCGCCCCTCCACCACGGTCTCCACGCCCAGCACCCGCGCGGCCTCCTCGCTGCACGGGCGGGAGAACACGTCCTGGATGGGCCCGTCCTGCAGCACGCGCCCGCCGGACATCACGACGACGCGGTCACCCAGGCCCAGCGCCTCAGTGCGGTCATGCGTCACCAGGATGCTGGGGATGCCCAGCGTGACCAGCACGGCGCGCAACGCGCGGCGGAGCGATTCACGCGAGGGCGTGTCCAGGGCGGAGAGCGGCTCATCCAACAGCAGCAGCCGCGGCCGCGGAGCAATGGCCCGCGCCAGCGCCGCGCGCTGCCGCTGGCCCGCGGAGATCTCGTGCGGACGGCGGTCCACCAACTCTGCAATGCCCGTGCGCGCCAGCGCATCCACCGCACGCGCATGGGCCTCCGCGTCCGTCAGCTGGTACAGGCCAAAGCGCACGTTCTGCTCAACGGTGAGGTGCGGGAACAGCGCCGGCTCCTGGAACACCATCCCCACGCGGCGCTGGCGCGGCGGCACGTGCCGGCCGGGGGCGGCCCAGGTGTCCGTACCCGCGCGCAGGGTTCCCTCGTCAATGCGGTCCAGACCCGCCAGGGCGCGCAGCACCGTGGTCTTGCCGCACCCCGACGGACCAAACAGCACCAGCACCCCGGGTGCATCCAGGTCCAGCCCAAAGCGGCCCTCCATGGCGGGGCCGCCCGCATGACGACGGCGGAAGTCCGCCTCCAGGCGCGCGCTCACATCACCCCCGGCGCGCGGCGCTGCAGCGCCTCCGTCACGGCCAGCGCGGTGAACGAGAACACCAGCAGCAGGGCGGACATGGCCGCGGCGCCCCCGTAGTCCAGCGCCTGCACGTGGTCATAGACCGCCACGGACGCCGTGCGGGTGACTCCGGGGATGTTCCCGCCCAACATGAGCACCACGCCAAATTCCCCGACGGAATGCGCAAAGGTGAGCACCAGCCCGGAGGCCACCCCCGCGCGGGACAGCGGCAGCACCACGTGGTGGAAGATGCGCAGGGACCCGGCGCCCAGGCACGCCGCGGCCTCAATGTAGCGGCGGTCCACGGACGAGAACGCGGCCACGAACGGCCGCAACGCGAAGGGTACGTTGTACAAAACGCTCCCCAGCAACACGCCTTCAAACGTGAACGGCAGCGTGCGGCCGGTGACGTCACCATACAGCCCACCCAGCGGCCCGCGCGGGCCCAGCACCGTGAGCAGGTAGAAACCCAGCACCGTGGGGGGGAGCACCAGCGGGAGGGCCAGCAGCGCGTCCACCAGCGCGCGCCCGCGGAACCGCGCCTGGCTGAGCCACCACGCCGCGGGAATGCCCACCACCGCCAGCGTCACCGTGGTGGCGGTGGCCAACTGCAGCGTGACCAGCAGTGACGGGGCGTCCACGCTCATCCGCCCGGTGGCGCAAAGCCGTGGCGGGCCAGGATGGCGCGGCCTTCGGGTCCGGTGAGGAACGCGCGCACCGTCTCCGCCGCGGCGCGTTCTTTGGCCCACGGCAGGATGATCCCGGCCTGCTCCACGGGCGCGTACAGGTCCGCGGGCACCCGCCAGCTGCGCCCCGCCGACGTCATGGACGGGACCTGCAACAGCGAGAGCGCCGTGATGGCGGCGTCCGTCGCACCCTGGTGCGCCATCTGCGCAGCCTGGGCCGCGTTGTCCGCCATGACCAGGCGGTCCTGCACGCGTTCGTACGTCCGGGTGGCGCGCAACGCCGCCTCAGCCGCACGGCCATACGGCGCATGGCGCGGGTTGGCGATGGAGATCCGGCGGGCCCCAACCAGCGCGGCAAGGCCATCCTTCTCCGGGTGCAGCGTGGAGTCCGCGGGAACCCACACGGCCAGCGCGCCGCGCGCGTAAGGGAAGACGTCCGCTTCCTTTGCCAGGCCGTCCGCAACCAGCCGCCGCGGGTACGCGGCATCCGCCGACAGGAACACGTCAAACGGCGCCTTCTGGGTCAGCTGCGCGTGGAACTGGCCGCTGGAGCCGTACGTGACGTCGAGAACAACCTTGCCGGCAAGCGCCTTGGAGACGTCTTCCATGGCGTACCGGAGGTCCGCTGCCGCCGCGACCGCCACGTGCGGCGGTGTGGCAACCGCCAGGGAGAGCAGGAGTCCGAGCACGGCGCCCATCCTCGTCGGTACCCGCGGTTCCGCGCAAGGCGGGTCACGACGTGCGTCACCCGACAGACACGGCGTTCCACTCTTCCGCCAGGCCCAGGCGTTCCACCCAACGCAGCAACTCCGCGTCCTCCCTCAGCGCCGGGTTGAGGGCAATCATCCCCCGGATATCCCGCACGTGTTTCTGTGAGCCCCCTTCCCGGAAGAACTGCAGCTTCCTGATGACGACATATTGCACCGGCGCCACCCAGACCTCCGCGGGCCCCAGGGGCAACCGGATCCTGCGTTCCAGCCCCCATGGATGAAGCGGGTCTTGCCCCACGAGGTAGAAGTCCGCTTTGAAGCCGCTGGAGTGGTGGATGACGTTGAAATGACCGTGGCGGTCGCGGGCCACCTCTACGGCAATCACTTCTTCGGGAGGGACGTAGAAAGCGGACGCCGGGAAGGCGGCCACCAGCGCCGCAGCGCGTCCGCGCCCAAGCTGCACCACAAGATCCACGTCGTGGGTGACGCGGGGCTCGCCGTAGAGAATGCCGGCAATGCTGCCGGTCACCATGTACGGAATGCCCAGGGCGTCCAACGGGCGGGTAAACAGCAGCACGAGTTCAGGTTCTTGCATACAGGAACACCTCGGCCACGTGTTTCTGAACTTGCTCTTCGGTCCATTCGGGGTGCTGCAGGCGCGTCCAGGACGCGCGCATGTTCCACGCCATCTGGCGCAGCTTGAAGGCCTGCTGCAGGCGTTCATACGGAGTCATGCGCCGGTAGATCTCCCACTGCGTGGTCATGCGTGCTCCAGGGCGGGCGGAGCATGATTCTGCCCGCGCGCGCAGTGGGCGGCAATCCGGGCAGCGCGGGTGGGCGCGGCAAGGGTGGCACGCAGCGTGACCACGGACATCCTCGTCGGCGGCGGGGGTTCCGCGCAAGGTCCACCACGACGTGCTTGCGCCTCACCGACGCACACGCTACGGCGCCCCCCTCATGAAGACCGCCGCCGTCATCCTGGCCGCCGGGCAGGGAACGCGCATGAAGAGCGCGCTGCCCAAGGTCCTGCACCAGGCCGCTGGGCTCCCGCTTGTGGCCTACCCCATCCGCGCCGCCCGCGCGCTGAACTGCGATCCCGTCGTCGTTGTGGTGGGGCACGGTGCGGACGCGGTGACCGCCGCCGCCCGCGCCAGCTGGCCGCAGGTCCGAACCGCGCTGCAGAAGGAACAGCGGGGCACCGCGGACGCGGTCCGCTGCGCTTTGGGGGAACTGGGCGATGCCGACCGCGTCCTCATCCTGTACGGGGACTGCCCGCTGTTCACCGCCGCCACGCTGGGCCGGCTCATTGCGCGCGTGGAAAAGGCCCGGGCGGCCCTGGGTGTCATCACCGCGGTGATGCCGGATCCCACCGGGTACGGCCGCATGGTCCGCAACGCCGCCGGACTCGTCGTGGGAATTGTGGAGCACAAGGACTGCACCGACGCGCAACGCACGATCCGTGAGGTCAACTCCGGCATCTACCTGGTGGACCGCGCTTTCCTGGTTGACGCGCTTACCCGCGTGGGCACCGGCAACAGCCAGCGCGAGTTCTATCTGACGGACATCATCCGCATGGCCGCGGACAAGGGCGCCGTGGCGGACCTGCCCGTCCCCGCCGAGGAGATGGCCGGCGTCAACAACCGCGCGGACCTGGCCGGGGCGGAGGGCGTGCTGTGGGAGCGCAACCGCCGCGCCGCCCTGGAGGCGGGCGCCTCCCTGCGCGATCCGCCGTCCACCTTCATTGAGTCCACCGTGACCGTCGAGGGTGATGTGACCCTGGGGCACGGGGTGATGCTGGGCGGCAACACCGTGGTGCGCGCCGGAGCCCGCGTGGACGGGCCGTCTGTCATCATTGACAGCGACGTCGCCGCGGGTGCGCACGTGAAGTCCTTCAGCCACCTGGAGGGCGCGCGCGTGGGGGCGCGGGCCCTGGTGGGACCGTACGCGCGCCTGCGGCCGGAGGCGGTGCTGGAGGAGGAGGTCCACGTCGGGAACTTTGTGGAAGTGAAGAAGGCCACGCTGCGCCGCGGTGCCAAGGCCAACCACCTCAGCTACCTGGGTGACGCCACCGTGGGCGAAAAGAGCAACGTGGGCGCGGGCACCATCACGTGCAACTACGACGGGTACGGCAAGTACCTCACGGACATTGGCCGCGACGTGTTCATTGGCAGCGACAGCGTGCTGGTGGCGCCGTTGAAGATTGGTGATGGCGCGTACGTTGCAGCGGGCAGCGTGGTGACGGACGACGTGCCGGCCAACGCGCTGGCGCTGGGGCGGGGCCGCCAGGTGAACAAGGATGGGCGGGCGGAACAGGTCCGGGCCGAGGCGAAACAGAGAGCCGGCAGGAAGTGAACAGGAGGCGGCATGTGCGGCATCGTGGGGTACGTGGGGAACCGGCAGGCGCAGGACATCATTGTGGAGGGGCTGCGGAAGCTGGAATACCGCGGTTATGACAGCGCCGGCGTGGCGACGTTGCTGGACGGGCGCACGCACGTGCGGCGCGCGGTGGGCAAGCTGTCCAACCTGGCCAACCTGCTCAAGGAGACCCCGCTGGTGGGCACCACCGGCGTGGGCCACACGCGCTGGGCCACGCACGGGCGGCCGTCTGAAGAGAACGCGCACCCGCACACCGCCGACGGCGTGACCGTGGTGCACAACGGCATCATTGAGAACCACCTGGCGCTGCGTGACGAGCTGCGCAAGGCCGGCCGCGTGTTCAAGAGCGAGACGGACACGGAGATCTTTGCCCACCTGGTGGCGCTGGAGAGCGCGCGCGGTTTGTCGCTGGCGGACGCGGTGCGCGCGGCGGCGGCGCGCGTGCACGGGGCGTTTGCGCTGGTGGTGATGCGGGAGGACAGCCCCGGCGTGCTGGTGGGCGTGAAGGTGGCCAGCCCGCTGGTGGTGGGCATTGGTGACGACGAAGCATTCCTGGCCTCCGATGTGCCGGCCATCCTGGCGCACACGCGCCGCGTCATCTTCCTGGAGGAAGGTGACATGGCGGTGATCACCCCGCAGAAGGTCACGCTGACCACGCTGCGCGGCGAGCCCGTGGACCGCCCGGTGCGCGTGATCGACTGGACGCCGGTGATGGCGGAGAAGGGCGGCCACAAGCACTTCATGCACAAGGAGATCTTTGAACAGCCGCGCGCGGTGGCGGACACGCTGCGCGGGCGCGTGGGCCGCGAAGAAGGCCAGGTGTTCCTGGACGGCGTGAAGGTGGAGGAGCTCAAGTCCATCAAGCGCGTGGTGGTGCTGGCCTGCGGCACGTCCTGGCACGCGGGGCTGGTGGGCAAGGCGCTGATTGAACAGTTCGCGCACGTTCCCGTGGACGTGGAACTGGCCAGCGAGTTCCGCTACCGCGAGCCCATTGTGGAGCCGGGCACGCTGGCGCTGGCCATCAGCCAATCCGGTGAGACCGCGGACACGCTGGCGGCGCTCAAGGAAGCGCGGAACCTGGGCGCGCGCGTGATGGCCATCTGCAACGTGCTGGGCAGCGCCATCGCCCGTGAAGCGGAGAAGGACCTGGGTGTCCTGTACACGCACGCCGGCCCGGAGATTGGCGTCGCCTCCACCAAGGCGTTTGTCACCCAGATTGTGGCGCTGCATCTGATGGCGCTGGGCATGGGCCGCGCGCGCGGGCACCTGGACGCGCAGGCGGTCCGCACGGAGCTGCAGGCGCTGTCACGGTTGCCCAAGCTGATGGAGAGCGTGCTGGATGACGACGCGCAGATTGCCGCCATTGCGCGCACCATGCTGGGTACGCGGGACACGCTGTTCCTGGGCCGCGGCATGTGCTTTCCCATTGCGCTGGAGGGCGCACTCAAGCTCAAGGAGATCAGTTACATCCACGCGGAGGGCTACGCCGCCGGCGAAATGAAGCACGGTCCCATTGCCCTCATTGAGCATGACCTCCCCGTCATCTGCCTGGTCACCCAGGGCAACGGCTACGACAAGATGCTTGGCAACATCCAGGAGGTCCGCGCGCGCGGGGGCCGCGTCATTGCCATTGCCACCGACGGTGACAAGCAGATTGGCAGCCTGGCGCAGGACGTCATCTACATCCCGCAATGCCCGCGTTTCCTGGAACCGGCGCTGGCCGCCCTGCCCTGCCAGCTGCTCGCGTACCACGTGGCGGACGGGCGCGGGACGGACGTGGACCAGCCGCGCAACCTGGCCAAGAGTGTGACGGTGGAGTGATCAGCGCCGCGGGCGGGACGGGCGCGGCAGTTCCTCCAGCATGCGCATGAACATCTCGCCCTGCTCCAGCGCGTCATCCAGCGCTTCATGCGTGTGCACACGGTCCGGGATCCACCGCAGCGGGAAGTTGCGCTTGGTGCATTCCCGGAACGGCCGCCCCGTCAGGCCCATGGCCAGTGACTTCATGTCCAGCGCCGCGTGGCTGAACGGGCTGTCTCCGGTGAAGCGCACCAGGTACCAGTACACCCATGAGAAATCCCACGCCGCCGGGTAGCCAACGAAGACGGGCTTGCCCGGCAGCGCTTTGAGCCAGTCGGCGTACCGTGGAATGGCGGTCTCCGGCGCTTGGGGGTCCTTGCGCGACGCCGCCCACGCCTGCGGGTTGTCCGCCCAGAAGCGCAGGGTGTCCGGGTGCCCCGCGGCCCCCGGCAGCGTCTCCAGGTTCACCGTGAACGACGACACCATCCCCCGCCCCGGCACAAACGCCGCGGACGCCAGGCTCAGCATGGAGTGCGGCCCGGGGATGGGACCGTCCGTCTCCACGTCGGTGGAGACGTAGGCCTCCGCGGTGTCGGTCTCAGGTGCCGCTGCAGCGGTCAAAGGTCACTTCCTTGGACTTGTCATCCGCGGTGATGGTGGCGGTGCCGCACCCGGTGACCGTGACGGTGACGTCCACGGCGTCCCCGTCATCCGGCGTGACGGTGCCGGTCAGGGAACCGCTGGTGGCGCAGTTGCATGAGGCGGTCCACGTCAGGTTCGCGGGGGACAGGGTCGTCGTGTACTTGGCAACGTTGTGGCGGACTTCAAAAGTGCCGCCATTCATGACGCGGCTGGCGCGCGAGGTCCCGGTGACCGTGACATCCGCGGTGGTCCGCGTGTCGACGTCGGCGAGGGTGGCGCCGGCCGCCGTGCGCAGCACCCGGCTCACGCCGCTGACGTGGTAGGTGTACGCGTCTGCGCCGGTGCGTGTGAGTTGCTGGCCCGCGCCGCTGACGGTGAGCGTGGCGTCGCGGCGGCCGGTGATGGTGAAGTTGGGAACGCGCGTGACGGACTCGCCCACGGTTTCCAGGCGGCAGTTGCCGCCGGTCCAGGTCAGCGTGACGGTGCCGGTGAGCGACGCCAACCCGACGGTGCACCCGCCGAAGGTTCGGGTGATGGTGCTGTTGCTGCACGTGCCGAACGTGTCCGCGCCCCAGCACGCGGCCGCGTGCGCGCTGGGCAGGATGGCGTCCTGCAGGCGGTCCAGCGGCGTGTCCATCATGCGCCGCACCCCGCCCGCCTTGTAGAACGCAAAGGTGCCGCCGTTCTCACCGCTGCTCTCGTCCGCGCTGGCCATCATGTCCCCCAGCGCCTGCGCCACCTCCTCAGTGTCCTCCAGCGCCTGGTCCAGCTTCCCCCGGCCACAACCCACCAGCGCCACCGTCCCCACCATCAGCCACAACATCGCCGCGTGCCGCATGACAGTCCTCCTTTCGGCCCGCAGGCCGAGCCCCTGTTTGACACCACCCCGCGCTCAATTCGCAACCCGACGCGGTGGGTCACTTCCCTACCCGGCGGGAGGCCAACGCGGCCGCCAGCGCGCGGGTGAGCCCGTCCGCATCCGGCTTCTCCGCAATGGCCTGCGCCGGGAGGCCGTGGTGCGCCCACGCCTGCGCGGTGGTCCGGCCGGGGGCCGCGCGCACCAGCCGTCCGAGAATCTCCGTGGACACCAGGGCGCACAGCGCGTCCACCGCGGAGGGGCTCATGCACACCACGCCCTCCACGGTGCCGGCGGCCAGTGCCGCCATGGCCGCGTGGGGCAGCGCGGGCGCCGGCTGGGTGCGGTACGCCTCCACCACGTCCACCGCTGCCCCGTGCGCGCGCAGCGCCTCCGCCGCGTCCGCCCGGGACACCTGGCTGGTTGGGAGCAGGTAGCGCGCGCCGCGCACGTTGCCGCCGGTGACCAGCAACCCGGCCAGCGACGCACCATCCGCGGTGTCCTCCGCGTTGATGAAACGGGTGAACCCTGCCGTACGCGCGCGCGTGCGCGTTCCTCCGCCCAGCACCGCCACGGGCGTGCCCGCGGGAACCCGCCCCGCCACCGCGTCCACGGCGCGCGGGCTGGTGAGCAGGACCCCGGCATACGCACCCGCCGTGACCGCGGCCAGCGCGTCCGCCAGCGCACGCCCGTCCGCCGGCGCGGTGAAGCGCACCACGGGTGCGGCCACGAGCACCGCGCCCTCCCGCTCCAGCGCCGCAGCGAGCGCATCCTCACCGTCAACGGGGCGCGTCCACAGGATCACCCGCCCGGCCAGCCTCATGGCGGCGCTCCCACTTCCAGCGACATGGTGGCGCCCAGCGCACCGTGTCCGCGCGGCCGCCGCACATCCCAGCTGCCGCCCACCTCCAGCCGCGCCAGCCCCCAGCCCCACAGTCCCACGCGCACCCCAGCGGACAGCGCGCGCACCAGGCGCAGCGCGTCCGCGTGCCCGTCCCGCCGCGGATCATTGACCACCACCAGGTGCGCGGTGGCCCCCGCGTAGAGCCGCCGGTGCGGCCGCACTCCCAGGCCCGCGCGCGCCACCGCCCACCGGTCCACGACGTATTCGCCCCACGCGGCGCCGGGAAGGTCCACGCCGCGCCCGGACATTCCACCCACGCGCGTACGGGACACGTCGTCCTCATCCACCCCCAGCCCGCCCTGCCCGGCGGCGTGCACGTGGAAGATGCGCAGCGCGTTGAACCCCAGCGCGCCATCCAGGCGGAAGCGCCGTGGCACGTTGCCCATGCCCACGTTGTTGCGGGGATCCGGCTTTTCTCCCTGCAGCCCGCCCCACGGCCGGTTGAACATCCGCAGGTCCGCGCCCACCTCGGCGGTGCCGCGCAGGCCGTGCAACAGCCCCAGACCGCCGGGATCCTCCGTGAGCTGTGCCCATTCCGCACGCAACCGCGGTTCCGCCGCCACAAACGGTTCCGGCAGCCGCAGGTCAGGGTCCGTCCACGGCAGCCGCGTGAACCCCCAGCCGCGCGCCGCCACCTCCGCCTGCATGACAATTCCCCCCGGCCAGGCCAACCCCGCGCGGGCGCCGGCGTGCGCCTGGGACGTACCAAACCCGCGGCCGGGATGGTTCACGCCGTCACGGATCCACACGTGCTGGGCCCCCGCCAGCAGCAGCTCCGCACCGCCAAACGCACCCAGCTGCAGCATCTCCGCGCCCACGCCGCGGACCCGCACTTCGCCGCGTGCGCCGGTCGTGTCGTAGGCCAAGTCCAGGTCCAGCCCCTGGCGCAGGACGTTGCGCGCCTGCCAGCGCGCCCACGCGGTCACCCACGGCGGCGGGCCGCCCCACGCCGCCAGCGGTGCGTCCCCGTCCTCCGGCAGCGGCCCCACGTCGTTGAGGGAACCGTCCACCGCGCTCCCCGCGGCAACGCCGTGCGTCCCGGTCCCGGCCGCCGCCGGGCGCGCAAGCACCCCAGCCAGGACCCACCACGCCGCCAGCCACGCGCCACCACGCACGGGTTGCGCCTCTAGCAGGCGGCGGGCGGACAAACACACGCGCCGGCCGCGGCGAGGTCGCCCACGTCGGCCCGGCGCTTCCCCGTCTTTGTCGCCTGTGATAGGTGCGCGGCCCCCATGGAACTCGCCCTCTTTGTCCTGTTCGGCACCCTGGCGGTCCTCGGCTCGCTGGGGGTGGTGCTCTCCCGCAATCCGGTGCGCGGCGCGTTGTGGCTGGTTGGCGCGCTTTTCTGCCTGGCGGTGCTGTTCATCCTCACGGATGCGCACCTGCTGGCGGCGCTGGAGGTGCTGGTCTATGCGGGCGCCGTGATGGTGCTGTTCCTGTTTGTCATCATGCTGCTCAACCTCCGCGAAGAGGAGCTGGGCCCGCGCCGGTTCACCCCGGTCAAGGCGCTGGCGGTGGCCGGCACGGTCTACCTGGGCTGGCTGATGGCGGTGCCCATGTGGAAGGCGGGGCGGGTCCCGCCGGCGGCGCCGGCGGACTACGGCACCGTTGAGGGCGTGGGAATGCTGATCTTCAAGAACTACCTTCTCCCATTTGAGATGACGTCGCTGCTGCTGCTGGCCGCCGTGGTGGGCGCGGTCATGCTGGCCAAGCGGCGGATGTGACGGAGGCCACCCCATGCACAACCCCGGTTTCCTGTTTGACGCCACGCTGGAAGACCTCCCCCGCCCGCCCACGCCCGGCACCGCGCCGGGCACCGTGAAGCGCCGGCTGCGCCCCGCGGCGGACCTGCTGGCGGACTGGCTGGTGGCCTATGGCGATCACCGCGACGTGGAGCCGCTGCCGGAGCACGTGTTCCGCGCGTACTTCCACGCGGACGCGGCGCCGCGGCTGGACAAGCCCACCGCCACGCCGGGCGTGTTTGCCGCGCTGGTGCGGGCCGCGGCGGGCGCGCCGTCCAACGCCGGCGGGGAGATTGTCTGATGCTGAACACCGGCCTGTTCCTGGTGCTGTCCGCCGTGCTGTTCTGCATTGGCGCGGTAGGCGTGGTGACCCGCCGCAACGCCATCGTCGCGTTCATGAGCATTGAGATCATGTTCAACGCGGCCAATCTCGCGTTCCTGGCATTTGCGCGCCAGCACGTGGACATGACCGGGCACGCGGCCGCGTTCTTTGTGATGGCGGTGGCGGCGGCGGAGGCCGCGGTGGGCCTGGCCATCATCATTGCGGTGTTCCGCCGCAAGGCCACCGTGAACCTGGATGAACTGCGCGAGCTGCGCGGCTGAGGTTCCCTCCATGACGGACCGCAAGGCGTTCTCCGTGGCCGTGTACCCGCGCCACGACGGCAAGGTCCTGCTCATCCACCACACGCGGCTGCAGACGTGGCTGCCGCCCGGCGGAGAGATGGAGCCGGGCGAGACACCGCAGCAAGCGGCAGAGCGCGAGTTGCGCGAGGAGACCGGGCTGCACGGGCGCTTCACACAGGTGCATCCGGTGGACGGCACGCCGGCGGGCTACCTGGGCTACGAAGAGCACGTGGCGGGGGCCAAGGGGCTGCACCTGAACTTTGTGTTTGTGGCGGACGTGGACACCCTCCAGGTGACCCCCAACAGTGAGTTCACCGAGCACCGCTGGGTGCGTGACTTTGCCGGCGTGAGCTGCCCGCCCAACGTGGCGCAGCTGGGGCTGATGGCGCTGCACGGCGGCACGCCACTGCAGGCGATGGCGCGGGCGTGGCTGGCGGCGTTCAACGCGCGGGACCTGGAGGGGCTGCTGCGGCTGTACGCGGACCACGCGGTGCACACCAGTCCCAAGCTGCGCGCGCGTGACCCGGCCACGGGCGGGAAGGTGCGCGGCAAGGCGGCGCTGCGGGGTTGGTTTGCGGACGCGTTTGAGCGGTTGCCCGGGCTGCACTACGAGCCGCTGCACCTCACCGCGCAGGGCCACCGCGTGTTCCTGGAGTACCGGCGCACGGTCCCCGGCGAGGCGCCCTACGTCGTGGCGGAGGTACTGGTGACGGGGAACGACGGGCTCATTGCCGAGTCATTTGTGTTCCACGGCTGAGCGCGGCTCAGAACTCCGCGAAGATGGGCGCCAGCGGCACGTTCACCCGCCCGTCAAGCTGCGGTGTGGTGAGCGTGTCCTCCGCGCGCAGGAACGCGCGGCGGCGGTAGTGGCCCTCCACCAACTCCAGCACGTCCACGCAACGCGCCCGAGCGTCAACAATCCAGTACTCCGGCACGCCGAATTTCTCGTACAGGCCTCGCTTGAGCACTTCGTCGTGCGCGCGGTTCTGGGAGAGGATCTCGACTACGATATCCGGCGGTCCCTCGATGCCGCGCTCCGAGATGAGCCGGCGGTGCGCTGCCGCCATGATGACGAGGTCCGGCTGTACGACGTGCGTCGCGTCGAGGATCAGGCCGAGCGGCGCTTGCAGGATCACCGCGGTGCCGGGCTCCGGCAGGAGCGACGCAAGCGCGCACATCAGGCGTGCGCGTACACGGTTGTCCGCGGGACGCATCGACTCCAGTGGCAGCAGACCGCCGTCTATGAGTTCCCACCGTCGGCCGTCCGCGGGCAGCCGCGCGTAGTCGCCGTATGTGCACGTCCCGTTCACTGTGCGCCTTTGTCCTTGTCGCCGTCGTCCTTTTTCTCGTCACCGCTGAAGGTGCGCTTGAACCAGCCGCGCGCGTCCTCAAAGCCCTTGTCCAGCTTGTCCCCCAGGCTCTCCGCGTCCTTCTCCGCCTGCTTGAGGTCCTCGTCGCTGCCGTAGGTGCAGTGCGGGCAGATGATGGCCCCCAGCGCCAGCGGCTTGCCACATTGCGGGCACGGCGTGGTCCGCGCCACATCCGTGCGCGTGTACTCGCCGTCAAGAATCTCCAGGAACGCCCCGGTGGACACCCAGTCCAGCACTTCGCGGGCGCGGTAGACGGGGAACGGGTGGCTGCGGAACACCTCCTGGTAGGCCACCAGCAGCTTGCTCATCCCTGTCTCATCGCGGAGCTTCTCAAAGTTCTCCGCCTGCTCAATGAACGCGGCAATGGACAGCTCCGGCATGAACGTGCGCGATCCGCCGGACACCTTCATCAGCGTGCGCAGCACCACTTCCGGTTTGCGGACGGTGAGCAGCGCCGCGCGGTCACCGGTCAGTTCGCTGGCGCGGTCCCAGCGGCTGAGCGCGGCGCCCAGCGGCAGCATGATGATGCGGCCAATCCCCAGCGTGGCCGCAGCAATCTCCGACGCCACCGTGGAGAACAGCCGCGCGGCCGTCTTGTACAGCACGTGGTTGGCCTGCACGTGACCCAGCTCATGGCCCAACACGGCCAGCTGTTCCTCCTCGTCCAACAGGTCCAGCGCGCCGGTGGAAATGGACACGTGGTACTGCTCCACGCCAAAGGTGGACGCATTGGGCTGCTCGCCCTGGTACACAAACAGCTCCGGCAGGTCCTTCATGCCCAGCCGGTCACCCGCGGTCTGGAAGCGCTTGTACAGCGACGGGAGTTGCTTGTCCGACACGCGGATGAAGCTGGCGTGGTGCATCAGGCGCGTGGAGGCCTCCGCGCTGTTCTTGATGAGCCACTTGAGCATGGTCTTGATACCGGGAATCTTGCCCAGCGCCTCCAGCGCCTCGCGGTCCAGGTTGTGCGTGTAGGACGCGGGGTCAATGGCGTTGAGCGGCTCCGCCAGCAGGCGCAGCAGCGGCTCACGGCAGCCGCCACACTTGGGATTCCCCTGCATCTGCAGCACGCGTTCAAACTTCAGCCGGTTCACCGCCCCGCACCGCCCGCACGTGAACTCCAGGAGCTCAATCAAGTCCCACCTCCGTGTCGCCGCACCATAGGCACCCTGCCCCCGGCGGGCCAGGGCCGTCAGCGCGGGACGGGGCGCACCGTCACCGTCAGGTCCGCTCCGTCCATGGTGGACTCCACCACCGCCCGCGCCGCATGCGGGTCGCCCCGGCCGGCGCGCAGCAGGCCGTGGTCCGCATCCGCTCCAAACACCGCCGCGTTCACCGCCGCGCGCAGGGTCTCGTCGGCTGTGTCACCGGACTGCGCCGGCTGTTCCACCAGCACCAGCGCAAGAGGGGTGGCGCCCTCCAACGACGCCGGCTGCTCCCGGGTCACCATGCTGGCCGACGAGGACATGGCAGCCAGAGGAAAGAGATGGAGCGACAGGCGCGGGTGCACGGTCTGCTCTGCTGCCGTCCCCGGCGGCAGCAGTTCCGCGTAGGGCCGCGTGTACCGGACGGTGCGCCGCCGGTCCTCCACGACGAGACAGACCCCCGCGGTGGGCGGTATCCATCCCAGCGCGGCGCTCTGCGTGGCCCGGAGCTCCGCGAACAACCCCGCCCCGCGCAGACCGGCCGCCAGCCGCTGTGCTTCGTGCGTAACCGCCCCTGCCGCGGCCGTATCCATCGGTGGCTCCCTTTCCGGTGCCGGCCGTCCGGTGCTGCAGGCGGCGGCCAACCACAGTGCAACCCAGAACCCGCGGGACATGGACACCTCCGACGGTCGGAGGCCGACCAGCGTGGCAGCCGCAGCCGGCGGCGCCAAGCTTGAGGGCGGCGTGACGGGCGGGCACGCGCTCGGGTACAGACGCCGGCTCCATGTTCTGCGCGTTGTGTGGCACGGAGAACCCGGACGGCGCCCTGAAGTGCCGGTCATGCCAGGCGCCCGTCCTGGCGGTGGGTTCGCCGGTGTCACCTCCCGCGCCCACGCCCCGCGCCGTCCCCGTTCCGCGGCCGTTGGAAGCCTCGCCGGCGGATGTGTTCCGAACCTCCGCGGCACCTGCCGCCGCGCCGCCACCGCCGGCCACCCACCTCCAGCCGCCGCCGCTGCCGGCGCTCCAACGCACCGGGACGGCGCCCGCGCGCCCCAGCATCCTGGTGCCCAAGAACCCCGCGGCGGTACCACCGCTTCCGACGACACCGGTGGTCATCCAACCGCGTATTGCCGGCGCGGCGCCTGCCCCGCTGCCGGCCCCGGCGGCCACCAACCCCGCGCTCCAGGCGGCCCGGCCCCCGGTCACCCCGGCGCCGCACCGGACGGAGCCGGACCGTCCCGCCGCGCGGCCGTTGCCCGTGGCCCCGCTGTCCGCCGTGCCGTTGCCACCGCCGCCGGTGACCTTTGCGCCGCCGCGCGCGCCATCGGTCCCCCCGCCCACCCCGGCGCCCGCACCGCTGCCGGAACTGGCGCCGCTGCCGCCGCCCGAACTCCCGCCGCCCCCCGTCGTCACGGCGGCGCCCGCTGCCGTTGCCCCGCCCGCCGCGGACCCGGCGTTTCCTGAGTTGCCGCCCATTCCGGAGATGGACTCCCCACCGGTGCCCGCGGAGCCACCGCCGCCGCCCGTGCCCCCACCCGCCGCCGCGGAGGCTGCTCCCGTCGAGCCGGTGGCCTCCCCGGCGGTTCCGCTGTCACCGCTGGTTGGGGACGGACCGCAACCCCCGGTCGCGCGCGCGGCCAGTTGGTCGCAGAAGATCGCCGCGGCGTTGGTGGACGGCGCGGTCGTCTTTGGGCTCACGCTGGGCTACGCCGCCGTGGAACTGCTGGAGCTCCCGCCGGATGACCCCACCTCCACGCAGGCGCTGGAAGGCGTGGACCGGTTCATTGACCTGCTGGCCCGGTACAGCGCGTTCATCCTGGGGATGCTGATCGCCTGCAGCGTGGCCGTGTTCCTCTATGAGGGTCTGGCGGTGGCGCTGATGGGCCGCACCGTGGGCCAGAAAGTGATGGACCTGCGCCTGCTCCGCCTGCGTGACGGCCAGCGGGCTGGCGGGCGTTTGGCGCTTCTACGCGGCCTGTTGGCCGGCGTGGGCCTGCTGGTGCTGGGCGCCGGTTGGCTGTGGGCCCCCTTTGACCGGCGGCGCGCGGCGCTGCACGACCGGTGGACCGGCCTGGTGCTGGTGGAGGACCCGCAGGCTCCCGTGCCCCCGCCGTCCACCGCCGCCACGCAACCGCCGTTGCCACCGGCGTCTGAGCCGCTGCGCCCGGAGGCCAGCGCTCCGCCGGACCCGCCAGCCGCCGCGCCCTGACCCGGGCGGTCCTCACGCGCTGACGGTGGTGGTGGCCAGCGTGGCATGGTGGAAACCCAGCCGCGTGTCCTCCAGCACGCTGATGTGGCGCGGGAAGAACTTCCGGATGGGCGGAAACCGGATGCGCCGGTGCAGCGTGAGCGCGGGGTAGCGGTAGACCCGCACCTCGTTGAGACCGCGGTGCGCGGACAGCAGGAAGCGGCGGTCCGGGCTCAGTGCCAGGCCGTAGCTGCCGTCCAGCAGGCTCCACCGCGTGGCCCGCAACGCCTTCAGCAGCACGTGCGTGTTGCCCGGCACATGAACCCGGCTGAAGCTCTCCACCACGTTGGAGACACCCGTGCGCCAGTGCCGGAGCGACTCCACCAGGCCCGCGCGCTCGTCCAGGTAGGTCACGTCCGACAGCGTGGCCAGGTCCACCCGGACAATCACGCTGGCAGCGCACGCGTTGTAGAGGACCGCGTCCTCCGTCACCACCACGTCTGACGTCAGTGCACCGGGCAGGTCCTTGGGAATGGACATGTGCCGCGTCACGCGCGCGGTCTCGCCGTCCACCTCAAACAGGTAGTTCTTGAAATGGGCGATCGTGTATTCGCCGAACTCGCTGCCCTGGGGCGTGCACCGCTGGGTGGGCGCGTAGAACACGTCACGCGTGGGGTGCACGCCCAGGTGCCACGCCGTCGCGGGCAGACGCACCACCCGGGGTTCGCCGCGGCGCAGGTCAAACACGCCCACCTGGTTGGCGTAGCCGCGCCGGTCATGGTCCATGGCGCCGTAGAACAGGTAGCGGCCTGACGGAGACAGCTTGACGGCGTGGGGCAGCGTCACTCCGTGCGGGCCCAGCCGCTCCGGGTTGTCCAGGCAGTCCATCTCAAAGCGGTAGAAATCATCGCCCAGGACGGTGATGAAGGTGCGCTCGCCCAGCCAAACCACGTGCGTCTGGGACTGGTAGAACACCTCGGGCGCACAGAACCGCAGCGTGGAGCAGCGCGTGAGTTCGCGAAGCGTGCGCGGGTCATAGAACAGCAGCGTCTGGCTGAGGTTGCCCAGGTAACCCAGCGTGCCCGCAGGATTGATCTGCGTGGCGTGACCGCCGGAGAAGCCCGGGAAGAACTGCACGGCAGTGTCCCAGCGGTCCGCGTCCGGGTCCGCGCGCAGCCGCGCCACGCCGCCAAACCCCTCAAACCCGTTCAGCCCGTACCCGTCCAGGGCCATGAAGAAGTCAAACATTGGCATGGGACTCCGGGTAGTTTGCGGACGGACCGGTTCCTTCTCCGCGCGCGCCAAGGGATTCCACCCGCGCGCCACCCGGCGCGCTTGGGCGCGGACCGGCAACGACCTATGGTGGCTCCATGGCGGGGGCCGTCATCCGACCGGAGAGCAAGCACGTCCAGGACACGATCATGCGTGCCCTGTTCGAAACCGCGCACGACGCCATTGGCGTGTCGGTGGCGGGCACGCACGTGATGGTGAACGCGGCCTACCTGCGCCTGTTCGGCTACGAGCGCGCCGAGGAAGTCCTGGGGCGCCCCATCCTGGACCTCATTGCGCCGGCCGCGCGCGTGGAGATCCTGGAGCGCGTCAAGGCGCGCCTGGTGGGCAAGAGCCTGGGTGACCGGTACGAGACGCGCGGGCTGCGCCGGGACGGCACCGAGTTCGACATGGAGGTGCAGGTCAGCCCGTACGAACTGGACGGCGTGGTGCACACGCTGGTGACCCTGCGGGATGTGACCGAGATGCGCCGCGTGGCCCAGCAGCTGCGCGAGGGGCAGGCTTTCTACAAGGCGCTGTTTGAGGTCAACACCGCCGTCAAGATCCTGGTGGACCCGGAGACCGGCCAGGTGGTGGACGCAAACCCCGCCGCGTCTGCGTTCTATGGCTACCCCCTGGACGTGTTGCGGCAGATGAAGGTGATGGACCTCAATCCGGCTCCGCCCGCGCGCGTCAAGGAACTCCTGCAGGCGGCGGCGCGCGGGCAGCAGAAGTTCTTCCAGCTCCAGCACCGCCTGGCGTCTGGCGAACTGCGCGACGTGGAACTGCACTCCGGCCCGTTCCAGCACGGCGGGCGCACGCTGCTGATGTCCATTGTGCATGATGCGACGGAGCGGCGGCGGCTGGAGGAGCGGCTGCGGCAGGGGCAGAAGCTGGAGGCGCTGGGGCGCCTGGCGGGCGGCATTGCGCATGACTTCAACAACATCCTCACCGCCATCATTGGCCACGGGTCCATTGCGCAGGAGCTGGTACGGGGCGAGGCGCGCGAACACCTGGACGAGATCATCCAGAACGCCCGCCGTGCTGGCGCGCTCACCCGCCAACTGCTGGCCATGTCACGCCAGCAGGTGCTGCAGCCGCGCGTCATTGACGTGGGCGCGGTGGTGGCCGGGATGGAGAACCTGCTGCGCCGCGCGCTGGGCGAGCGCGTGGCGCTGACCACGGAGCTGGGCAAGAACGTTCCGTGCGCGGTGGCGGACGCCGGCCAGCTGGAGCAGGTCATCCTCAACCTGGCGGCCAACGCGCGTGACGCCATGCCGCGGGGCGGCCCGCTCACGCTGCGCACCGCGCTGGTGGAGGGGCGCGGCCAGCCGGTGGTGGGCGGCACGCTGCCGCCGGGGCGGTGGGTGGCGCTCAGCGTCCGGGACGCCGGCGAAGGCATGGATGAGGCCAGCGCGTCCCGCGTGTTTGACCCGTTCTTTGCCACGCCGGACCAGGCGGCCCCCAGCGGCCTGGGGCTCACCTCCGTGTACGGCGTGGTCCAGCAGTCCGGCGGTCACATTGCGCTGGAGACCGCCCCGGGCGCGGGCTGTTGTTTCACGGTGTACCTGCCCGCGTCAGACGCCCCGCCGGGCACGGCCACTGCCGGAACCGCGCTGGGCCCCGCCGGCCCGCGCCCCGCCACGGTGCTCGTGGTGGAGGACAATGAGGACGTCCGGCGTTTCCTGGTCCTGTCACTCAAGCGCGCGGGCCACGCGGTGCTGGAGGCCGGTGACGGCACCACCGCGCTGCAGCTGGCGGCCTCCCACGCCGGCACCGTTGACCTGCTGGTGACCGATGTCATGATTCCGGACCACAGCGGCCCGGAGGTGTATGAGCAACTGCACGGCACCCGGCCGGGGATGAAGGTGCTGTTCATCTCAGGCTTTGCGGATGGGCAGCTGGAGGGCTTCCCGCGGGACGCCGCGTTCCTCCAGAAGCCGTTCACCGGACGGGACCTGACCGCCACCGTCCGCGCGCTCCTGGATGACGGCGCCTCCCCCGCGCCCGGCGCGTGACGCGGCCGGCGCGCCCGGGCAGAATCACCGCATGTCGCCTCGCACCGTTTTTCTCGCCGTCAGCGCCGGCGTCCTGACGCTGGCCGCCGCCGCCTATGCGGGCAGCGCCGGCAAACCGCATCCCCACCAGGGCGTGCTGAAGCCGTACGCGCAGCTGCCGCCTCCCAAGCTGGCCCCGGCGGACCTGAGCACCCTGGACGCGGGCCGCCCCATCCGGCGCCAGACAGAAGGTGACGCCGGCGGACGCGGCCTGGCCATCTTCCGCGTGGCCGCAGCGCCTGAAACCGTGTGGAGCGTGATTGGGGACTTCCCCAGCTACCCCAAGTGGATTGACAACGTCAGCCGCACGGACGTGTACAAGCGGGACGGCGAAAACATCTACGTGGCGTTCCGCCTGTCCGGGCTGGGTTTCTCCATCGACTACTTCATCCACCACGTCTACCACGACGCGCAGCAGTGGGGGACGTGGACGCTGGATTACTCGCGCGAGAGTGACCTGGATGATTCCGTGGGTTTCTGGCGCGTGACGCCCGTGGAGGGAAAGCCCGGCTGGAGCACGGTGGAGTACAGCGTGGACGTGCAGCTGCGCGGCTGGCTGCCCGGCTTCATCCGCGGAATCATCGTGGACAAGGGACTCAGGCAGGCCACCGAGTGGGTGAAGGTGCAGGCGGAAGCGCGGCAGAAGGCGCGCGCGCGGCAGGCCGGCGCTGCCACCGCACCCGCCGCAGCGGGCGCACCCTAGCGGCAGTGCAGGTGCGCCTGGCTGGGCGCCCACCATGCGTCCGCGGGAACCGTGACGCTGATGGGGCCGGTAGCCGGCGGGATATTGAGGCACGCCACCCGCGCAAGCGGGCCCTCCGCGGCGGGCCTCAGGAAGGTGAGGTAGACCCGCAACCGGTTGGTGGCCCCCGGCAGCAACCACACACCGGTGAAACGGAACTGGAAGCACTGCTGCCGATGCATGGTCCCCTGGTCCATCAGGGTGATCCGGAAACCGTTTCCCCAGTTCACCGCAGACGTCGCGTCCTGGTGAGCCAACGCCTCAGACCTGTTGCGGGAGCCATCACCGTCCATGTCGGCATCGGCGTCGGCCCGCGCGGGGTCGGTGCCCAGCACGACCTCCAGTCCATCGGGGAGGTCGTCGCCATCGGTATCCAGGACGGCGGGGTCAAGACCAAGCAGTCCCTCCTCGTCGTCGCGCAACTCGTCTCCGTCGGAGTCCATGGCGCCGCAGGCGGGTTGCTCGGCCTGGAGCGGGTCGCGGCCGGCGCGCAGTTCCACCAGGTCTGAGCAGCCGTCACCGTCGCTGTCTCGCTTGGCGGCGTCCGTGCCGAGTTCCCCTTCCCGCTCATCACCCAGACCGTCCGCATCGGAATCAAACTCCGGCTCCCTCCGGATTGGAGCGAGGTTGAGATTCGTCAGCAGCAGATTCCGCAGCCGGTCCGTGGCGTCGATGCAGAGAGCACCGGACACCCGCGCAACAGGCGCGCGGTGGGCCGCACCCGGTCCCGGCGGTGGTGGACCGCACGCCACCAGCAGGGCAAAGCCTGACGTCAACAACCGCCGCACCATGTGGCTCCCCCTCCCCTGTGGATGGTCACCCACCCGCAGTGTGGCCCGCGACCCTCCACTTGTGGAAGAGCAGGTCCTCCCGCACGCGTTGCCGCCCCACCTGTGGACGCGACCGCCGCTCGCGGCACAGGATGCCGCGCGAGACAGCGCAGGAGGTACCCGATGCCCACGACGTTGATACCTCTGCTGCTGGCCACGCTGCTGGGTGCGTCCGCCGCGGAGGGACCCTCCCTGCTGGTGGTGCCGCTGCGCGGGGCGCAGGGGGTGGGGGCTCCGGTGCTGGCGGCGTTGTCGGAGCACGTCACCACGCAGGCGCGGCGGATCCCGGGTTACCGCGTGGTGTCCACGCAGGACGTGCAACAGTTGTTGACGCTGGAGATGCAGCAGCAATTGACGGGCTGCAAACAGGAGAGCTGTCTGGCGGAGCTGGCCGGCGCGCTCAACGTGGATGAGATCCTCTACGGGTCACTCAGCCGCCTGGGCCAGCGCGGACTGGTGCTCACGCTCAACCGCGTGGATGCGCGCCGCGCCGAGGCCCTGGGCGCAGAGTCCGACCGCCTGCCGCTGTCCGACCACGACGCGATGCTGGATGTGTCCGCCCTGACGCTGCAGCGGCTGTATCCGGACTACGAGCTGCCGGCAGCGCGCGTGCAGGGCATGTCACGGTGGAGGGTGGCGGCGCTGATGACCGGCGCGGGGGCAGTCATCCAGTACGCGGGGGTTTCCACGGCGCTGTTCAGCACCGCGGCCATCTTCCTGTTCGGCGCGGTGTTTGGACTTCCGCTGGCGCTGCCGGCGGTGGCGTTCTGCGTGCTGGCCCCGGTGGTCACGGCGGGCATCCAGGCGTGGCTGCTGGACTTGCTGGGGCGGCGGCAGGTGGGCTTCCGCACCGCAGCGCTGGTGGGCGCGCTGCTGGTCCCCCTGCTGGTGGCTCTCAGCGCGCCAGCGGTGGTAGCCGGCGTCATGTGGGGCGCCTTCAACGGACTGGTCGTCGGCGTGGCGGCAGGCGTGCTGGCGTCCGTCTCCATGCTGGGAACCCGGTCCTTTGATGCGGGGTTGAATACCGGCGCGGTGGCCACGACGCTGGGCCTCATTGAATCCGCCGGCGGTGGGCTGTGCTGCCTGGGCCTCTGCGGCGCGCCGCCGTTGCTGGCGGCAGTGCTGGGGGTGCCGGCGCTGCAGACCTGGCTGCTGCACCGCGCGTCCAGCACGCGTCCCGTTGGCGAGGAACCGCGGCTGCCGGGCCTGTTTGCGCCGGATGAGCCGCCGCCGGGATTCCTGGGCGTTCTCCCGGCGTGGCTGCAGGGTGGCCCGGTCCCGGACGCGGACACGGACGCAGATGCCGTGGCGCTGGAGCCGGACGACGAGCAGCCGTGAGGCACCTTCAGCGCACGCCCAGCACGTAGGTGGGCTGTGCGGGAACGGTCTTCCCCTGCGCGGTCACCACCGCGTGGCAGGGGACACCGCAGCGCCGGGCGGAGACCTCCACGCGCACCGTTTCACCCGCACGCCCATCCCGGCGGGCCACGCGCCGGCCATCCGCGGCCACCAACGCCACCTCCAACGCCAGGTCCGCGGCCGGCACAACCTCCACGCCCAACTCACCCTCCTCCACTGCTGGAAGGCGGAACCAGTCCTCCTCGTCGGCCGGGAACAGGTACGCGTTCACCCGGCCGCCCGCAGGAACCACGCTGGCCATGGCCACCGTCTCGTTGGGCTCGCGCTCCTCGGCGGCGGTGAGGGCGCGCAGGGCGCCCACCTCCAGGCGGTAGTCCACGGCCTGCGGGTAGGGCGGGGCGGCGGAGATGGCGTTCTCTTCGCGCACGCGCAGCGTGGCGCGGCCTCCCTCCACGCCCAGGTTGCGCACGCGCGGATGCGGCAGGCGCTTGCCAAACCCGCCCGTCACCAGCCGCCCGTCCACCCACACGGTGAGGCCCACGCGCACGCCGGCCACCGCGGGCTCCACACCCACGGCCAGCACGTGTGGCCCCGGGGGCAGGTCCAGCACATAGAGATCCTCGTCAGCGCGACCGGCCCGCGGGACCCCCAGCGCACCGCGCACCACGGACTCCGGGCGCACCAGGTTGGCCTCCGCCGCCTGGTCATTGGGCTCGCGTTCCACGGTGACGGCGTCCGGCGCGGCCAGCAGCGCCCAGGCGCCCGCGGACACCGCGCCCATGAGGGCCACCCCCACGGCCAGGCCCAGCCACCGCCGCACCTGCTGGGAACTCTCAAACTGTGACCATTCCTCCCGGTCCACCGCACCCAGCTCATCCAGCGTGTCCGGCTGCGGCGGGGAGGGCGGCACCGAACCCGGCGGTGTGTTCCCCGCCGGCACCGCGGACAGCGTGTCCGCGGCGGCGGCCAGGGCCGCCCGCATCTCCGTGGCGGACTGGAAACGGTCCACCGGCTTCTTGCGCAGCGCGCGGGCCAACACGCGCAGGAACGCGGGCGGCACGCTGCCGTCCGGGGGGGTGGCGGGCTCGCGCTCCATGACGGAGATGAGCACGTCCACCGGTGTGGGGCCGGTGAACGGGAGATTGCCGGTCATCGCCTCATGCAGCATCACGCCCACGCCCCACAGGTCCGCGCGCGCATCCACGCCCACGCCGCGTGCCTGCTCGGGCGCCATGTACTCCGGCGTGCCCACCACCAGGTCGGACCGCGTCACTGCCGCGCCGCCCTCGGACAGCCGCTCCCCCTTGGCAATTCCAAAGTCCAGCACCTTCACCAGGTCCGGCTCATCCCCATCCACCAGGAAGATGTTGTCCGGCTTCATGTCCCGGTGGACAATTCCCTGCGCGTGCGCCTCCTCCAGGCTGTGCAGCACCTGGCCCAGGATGCGCGCGGACCGCGCGGGGGACAGCACGCCGCGGTCACGGATGAGCGCGGACAGCGTCCGGCCCTTGAGGTACTCCATGGCCAGGTACAGCAAGCCGTCCGGTGACTCACCAAAGTCAAACACCGCCACGGTGTTGCGGCTGCTGAGCAGCGAGGCGGCGCGCGCCTCGCGGTGGAAGCGCGCGCGCACCATCTTGTCCGCGCCCAGGTGCGGGTGCAGCACCTTGAGGGCCACCACCTTCTGCATGCGTTCATGCACGGCGCGGTAGACGGTGCCCATGCCGCCGCCGCCCAGGCGGTCCACCACGCGGTAGCGCCCGTCAATGAGGCGGCCCACCAGCGGGTCCTTCCCATCTGCGGCCAGCGCCGGCGTGCGGGCCCGGCCCGCGGGAGCCGGGCGCGGGGCCTCCGCCGCGGGGGCGGGCGGCGCGGAGACGGGGAACTGGGGCGCAGTGACCACCGGCTGGCGGAACTCGGCGCGGGCCTGCGGCGTGGCGGCAACGGTGGGCGGGGAGGGTGGCGCAGGGTCGGTGAAGCGCTGCCCGCAGCGTCCGCAGAAGCGCGATTCCGCCTCGCGCGGCGTGGCGCAGCGGGGACAGGCCGCGGGGGACGGGGCGACGGACACGGGCGGCGCAAGCTACACCCGCGCGTGAGGGTGTACAGCGGCAGCGTCCGTGCGGCGGTCCGGTCCGGGTGGCTGGCGGGTGCCCGGTTGTGCTACGGGCGCGGTCCGCGGGGACGTTTCATTCGGTGGGCCCCCCGCAAGGGGTGACACATGGGCACGCGTCGGTTGCGCGGGTGTACGTCGGCTGCGGTGGCGTTGGGCGTCCTGGCGGCGGCGGGTTGCGAAGACCCGGTGGTCAAGGTGTTTGACTACGCGGCCAGCTCGCCCATCTACAGCACACCCGCCATCACGCCCAATGCCATCATCTTTGGCAGTGAAAACGGCGAAGTGGTGGCCCTCAACAAGGCCGGCGAGTTCATGTGGAAGTACTCCACCCGGCGCGACGTGGTGGGCGCGGTGCGGGTGGCGGACAACGTGGTGCTGTTCGGGAGCACCAACAACACGTTCTACGCGCTGGACCTGGGCGGCCGGGACGTGTGGAAGTACACCACGGATGCGCGCATCAAGGGGGACCCGCTCGTCGTCGGGAAATCGGTCGTGTTCGGATCCTATGACAAGCACGTGTACGCGCTGAGCATCCTCAACGGTCACCGCGAATGGATGTTCCCGGACGACACGCCGGCCGCGGCACCGGCGGAGGCCCCGCCCCCGGCGCCCCCGCCGGGGGACAAGGGAGCCAAGCCGGGCGCCGCGGCACCTGCGCCGGCCGCCGCGCCCCCCGCCGAGGAGAAGATCATTCCCACTGAGGCGTTCAGCTATGCCAGCCCGGTGCTGGTGGGTGAGGACGTGGTGTTGGGCAATCTGGACGGCTACATCTATGCCATCAACGCGCATACCGGGAAGCTGCACTGGCGGTTCAAGACGGACGGCGCAGACCGCAAGAAGGGCGTGACCTCCACGGTGGTGGAAACCGCGGACGCGCTGGTGTTTGGCGCCAATGACGGACAGGTCTACGCGCTGGCCAAGGACGGCAGCAGCGTCAAGTGGAAGTTCAAGACCGGTGACGAGGTCAACGCCACGGCCACCGTCGATCAACAGGGGAACATCTACATCGGCGGAGTGGACCAGGTGTTCTACGCGCTGGATGGCGCCGGCAAGGAGCGGTGGCGCTACCAGCTCAAGGGGCCGGTCATGGGACGCGGGGCCATCATTGAGAACCTGGTGCTGTTTGCCGGCGGTGCCGGGGACAACACCGTGTACGCGGTGGACCGGGACACCGGGAAGCTGTTCTGGAGCTTCCTCACCAACGGCAAGATTGAAACGGACGTGGTGGCGGAGGGCAACCGCGCCTACGTGGCCAGCGAAGACCGCCGCCTGTTCTGCTTTGAGTTCAAGAAGACCCGCGGCAAGTGATCGCGGATCGGGTACGCTCGCCAGACCATGGCGTTGCGTCCTGACCGCTGGCTGCCCGTGCTCCTGCTGGCCGGCTGCCCCATGCCGGCGGAGGACGCGCAGCACTACCGCTGCCAGGATGATGGCTGGTGTGAGCCGGGCTGGACCTGCCTGAACGGATACTGCCGCCGCGCCTGCTCCGGCCCGGCCGACTGCGCGCCGGGCACCGAGTGCGTGGGGGGCCACTGCGTGACCGCCCCGCACGGAGCGTCCTCGGCGGGGACACCCAGCGGCGCGTCCACCTCCGGGGTGCAGCCCTCCTCCGGCGCAAGCTCCGCTGCGTCGTCGTCGGCGACCTCGCGCGCCTCCTCCAGGAGCAGCGGGTCCACCGGGAGCGCCACGTCGGACGCGGTCGCCAGCTCCGCCGGGGCGTCCGCGGCCGCCTGCAGCGCGCCGCCTTCGTCCGCCGCCGCGCCGTCCAGCACCACCGCGCCTGCGTCCTCCACCGCGGCGCCGTCCTCGTCGTCGGCCGCGCGGTCCTCCTCCGCCACGCCCCCGTCATCGGCCACCAGCCGGCCGGCTTCGGCGTCCGCCGCGTCCTCATCATCCGCACCCGCACCCTCATCCTCCGGGCCACCCACCTGCCCTTCCGGCGGGCTGCCGCCCGCGGCGGGAGCGCCGCCACCCTGCAACGCGGCGGACCCGGACCTGCTGGCCTGTTACGCGTTTGACGCGGACAATCTGGCGCCCAGCGGGGGCGTGGTCCGTGATGGGTCCTCATACGGGAATGACGGCACCGCCACGGGGGTCAGCACCGTGCCGGACCTGGACGGGATGGCGGCCCAGTTCAGCGGCGCGGCCATGATCAGCATCCCGCCCGCGGCAAGCCTGAACCCGCCCACGGAGTTCACGCTGGACGCGTGGGTCCGCCCCGTCACGCTGCCCGCCGCCGGGGCGCGGTACGGCGTGTTTGACCGCAACGGGCAGTTCGGGATGTTCCTCATGGACACCGGTGAGCTGCGGTGCAGCGCCACCAACGTGGTCACGGGAGGCAGCATCCCGGTGAATGTGTGGACGCATGTTGCGTGCGTGATTTCTCCCACCGCGGTGGAGCTGTACGTGAACGGCCTGCTGGCGGTGACCGCCGCCCGCAGCGGCGCCTTGAACACCGGCAACCAGGACGTTGTGGCGGTGGGTGCCAACTCGCCGTCGGGGGACAGCTTCCAGGGGCGGCTGGACCGGGTGCGCCTGTGGCAGACCGCGCATCCGGCCAACCGCGTCTGCACCCAGTGAGCGCCCTCAGCCGCTGAGCAGCTGCCAGGCGCCCGCGCCGGCCAGCAGTGCTGCCGCCAACAACAGGATCACGCCGCCCACTGCGGCGGTGGCGGCGCCCGCCAACGAAAACGGAACCACCAGCCGCCGTCCCACGGGCCGCGTGGCCTGGATGGTCCACACCAGGGCGTACGCGGTCCCGCCCAGCAGCCCCAGGAGGGCGCCCGCACCAAGCACCATGCCGCCCGCGGCGGCGGCCAGCGCGCCCGGTGTGAAGGCCAGCGCGCGCGGCACCCCTGTGCGTCCCTCCACCCCGCGCGCCGCCGGGGCCGGCGTGGACGGTGGGTGCGCAGGTGGTGGGGGTGCCCCGGCCGCGGGTTCGGGGACCAGCTGGAATACCGCCACAGACGACCGCCCGGCCTTCATGGCCACGTCCCGCTCCTCGGCCACATGGCCGGCCAGCGCCACGCGCACGCGGTGGGCACCGGGCGGCAGGGGCACATTGTTGAGCGGCGTCACGCCGGCCGCAGCCCCGTCCAGGAACACAGATGCGCCCGCCGGCGTGCTGGCCACCGAAACGTGCGCCGGGCGCTGCCGCCCCAGCCGTGCCCGGACCGCGTCCGTCACCGCAGCGACGTCCGCTTCCTCCCCGCCCAGCGGCCGCTGCACCGCGCGCTGGGGCTGTCCCTGGCACCCGTCCATCCACTGCAGCTCCAGCAGGCGCGGCGACCCCACGCGGACGGTGACCATGCCCAGCGCGTCCACGCGCATGACCGTGCACAGCTGCCGCAGGCAGCGCGCATCCAGCGCCTGGCAGCCCATGGACAGCAGGATCTCGTCCAGGACCAGTGACGGCGCGGGGCGGCCGCGGAACTCGGCGCTCTCAGCCGTCACGCCGGCCAGGGCGTCGCGCAGGCGCGCGGCCAGCGGCGGTGGCACGGTGCCTTCATCCACAAAGACCATCACCGTGCGCTCCGGCACGGGTTCCGGCCCACCGGCCGCGGCACCCAACCACGCGGCCATCACCATTCCCCCGACCCACGCCATGGCCGCATGACGCCAGCCCCGCACCGGCCCGTCAAGCACGTGGCGCACGGCCACCCACATCCGGTAACGCTGATGGCCCGGAGGTTACCCATGGCCGCCACGCTGTTGGTCCCCACGCTGCTGTATGACGGCACGCGCGCTCCCCCGCGCGCGGACGCGGCCGTGCTGGTTGATTCCGGGCGCATCCTGGAGGTGGGCCCCGCGGCGGAGTTGCGCACGCGCACCGCGGAGGTGGTGGCGCTGCAGGGGACATTGTGCCCGGGGCTCATTGACGTGCACACGCACCTGGCGCTGGCCGCCACGGCGGACCCCGCCGCCACGCTGCGGGCGGAATCCGGCACCCGCACCACGGCGCGCGCCATCCGGCACCTGGCCCAGCAGCTGCTGGCCGGCGTGACCACGGTGCGTGACCTGGGCGCGCCCGGCGGGATTGACCTGGAGCTGGCGCGCGCCCAGCGCGAGGGCTTCCTGCGCGGGCCGCGCGTGATGCCCGCGGGGAAGCTGGTGGCCATGACGGGCGGACACGCGTGTTACCTGGGCGTGGAGGCGGACGGGCCGGACGCGGTGCGCCGCGCCGTGCGGGAGCAGCTCAAGGCTGGCGCGGAGGTCATCAAGGTCATCGCCACCGGCGGCATCATCAGTGAAGGCGTGCAGCCCGGCAGCCCGCAGCTCACGGTGGAGGAAATGCGCGCGGCGGTGGAGGAGGCGGTCAAGGCGGGCCGGCGCGTGTCCGCGCACGCACAGGGCACCGCGGGCATCCACAACGCGCTGCAGGCCGGCGTGCACACGGTGGAACACGGGTTCTGGCTGGATGACGCGGCCGTGGGCCTGATGCGGCAGAAGGACGTGACGTTTGTGGCCACCTTCTGCGCCGCGCGCGCCATGCTGGAGCAGCTGGAGCGGCTGCCCGCGTTCATCCGCGCCAAGATGGAGACGGTGGGTGATGCGCACGCGCGCAGTTTCCGGCGCGTGCTGGAGGGCGGCGTGCGGTTCGCGTGCGGGACGGACGCGGGCACCCCGTTCAACCCGCACGGCAGCCTCCCGCGCGAAGTGGCGCTGCACGTGGAACACGGCGCCCCGGTGCTGGCCGCGTTGCACGCCGCCACCGGCGCCGCCGCGGAAGCGTTGGGCCGTGATGACGTGGGCCTGCTGGCGCGCGGCCGCATTGCCGACCTCGTGCTCGTGGACGGTGACCCCGCGCAGGACGTCAGCGCGCTCACGCGCGTGCGCGCCACCTGGCAAGCCGGCCGCGTGGTGGACCGCGCGGCGCTGGCAGCCATCAGCGCCAACGTGGCCGCGTAAGGCACACCGCCGGTTGGGGATGCGCGACGAGAAATCCACAATGCGCGATCTTCCTGCGCGATGTCTGATCTGCGCGGTTGGAGAGATCACTTCAACCAGCCCTTGAAGCCGGATCCGCGCGTGGAGAAAAACCGTGGTCACAGCGCGAGATGAAGAAAGCGCGAAGAACGCGTCTTGATCGCGCGGGAAGCCTCTTGATAGGGAATCCACCCGCGCGTTCCGCGCCGCGGTTGATCGCGGAGAAAACGGTAGGAGCGCTCCAGTGGGATCGGGCCCCCGGCGGGGGGCGGAAATCGGAAGGTCACGTGAAAGCGTGGCCGGGCACAGGTGTACCCGTTGGCCGGTGGTTTCCCGGCCCAAAGGTGGTGGCGGATGCAGGTGGCGGCGGCACAACCCGAGTTGGTGGGAGACAGCCGCAAGGCCGCCGAGTTGTGGCACGGCGCCATGGCCCGCCTCTCCACGCGGGTGTCGCCGCACGTGTTGCAGACGTGGTTTGTCCCCACGCGGCCCGTCACGCTGGAGGGCACGGCCCTGACGCTGGGCGTGCCGTCCAACTTCCACGCAGACTGGCTGCGGGACCACTACCAGGACGTGCTGGAAGCGGAGCTGCGGTCTGAGCAGCCCGGCTGCCGCCTGCGCTTCCAGGTGATGCCGGAGCTGGAGGCGCCTGCCGCGGGCGGGCCGGCGTCCGTGACCCGCGCTGACGCCAACCGCGCCTCCACGCCGCCCTCCGCGGTGCGCGAACGCCTGCAGACGTCCTTCAACCCGCGCTACACGCTGGATGGCTTTGTGCGCGGGCCATCCAACCAGCTGGCCGCCGCCGCCGCGGACGCCATCACGGACAAACCCGGGAGCCTGTACAACCCGCTGTTTGTGTTTGGCGGGGTGGGGTTGGGGAAGACGCACCTGCTGCACGCGGTGGGGCAGGCCATCCAGCAGCGGCACCCGGAATGGAACGTGCTGTACGTGTCCGCGGAGGACTTTGCCAACGACCTCATTGCGTGCCTGCAGAACGGGCGGATGGAGAACTTCCGGCACCGCTGGCGCGGGCTGTGTGACGTGTTGCTGCTGGATGACGTGCACTTCCTGGGCAGCAAGGAGCGGACGCAGGAGGAGTTCTTCCACGTCTTCAACCATCACCACCAGCTGGGCCGGCAGATTGTGGTCACCTCAGACCGCTTCCCGCATGAGATGGCCGGCGTGGAGGAGCGCCTGCGCAACCGGCTGCAGTGGGGCCTCATTGTGGACATCCAGCCCCCTGAGCTGGAGACGCGCATGGCCATCCTGGGCAGCAAGGCCGCCGCCATGGGCGTGCGCCTCCCGGATGAGGTCTCCCACTTCCTGGCCAGCCACATCCGCCAGAACGTGCGCGAACTGGAGGGCGCGCTGACCCGCGTGGTGGCCGCCTCCTCCGTGCACGGGCGCGTGCTCAACGTGGACCTGTGCCGCACGGAGCTGCGGGACCTGTCGCTCGCGCGCGCGCGCACCCCCACGTGCGAGGAGATCCAGAAGCACGTGTGCTCGCTGTACAACGTGAACATCACGGAGATGCGCGGCCCGCGGCGCAACCGCGGCATCACCACGCCGCGCCACGTGGCCATGTACCTGTGCCGCAAGCACACGCAGGCGTCGTTCCCGGAAATCGGCGCCGCGTTTGGCGGGAAGGACCACACCACCGTCATGGCGTCAGTCCGCAAGATTGAAGAGCTGGTGCGCACAGACCCTGCGGTGACCCAGGCAGTGGAAGCGCTAGACCGTATCCTGCAGGCGTGAGTCTCAGCCCGTGGGCTGGGGCGCGGCGTTGCCCGGTTGGTCATGGTCATGGCGGGCAGGACGCAGCGCCAGCGGCAGCAACAGGGCGCCGCCGGGCACCAGCGCAATCACCACCCAGAGAAGCAGACGCCACACCATGACCTCCGTGCTGAGCACCGCCCGTGCCAGGATGAGCGGGCGGGATTCGCGTGATGTTTTGGGGTTCCCGGGCTGACAAACCTGTCAGGGCGCACGGGAGAAGCGTGCCTCAGCGGCTCTCAACGCGAGACGCCCACAGCCGCCAGCGCCACGCTCACCACCATGGCGGTCACCTCCACCCGCGTGGTGACTGCCGCATCCATGAAGCGCCGCAGCAGCTTGCCCACGCCGTTGCCCACCAGGATGGAGAGGGTCAGCAGCAGGGTGGGCCAGGCCAGGCCTGCGTGCAGCAGACCGCCCGCGCCGTACGCAATGAGGCGCCCCACGTGGATGGTCACGCCCACCGCCGCGGAGGTGGCCACATACGGCTCACCGGTCAGGCCCGCACCCATCAGCACCGGCCCCACCAGCACACCCGCGCCGCTGCCCATGGCGGACAACACGCCCACGCCGCCGCCCACGGGAATCAGCACGCGCGGCGGCCAGCGCATGCTGATGCGCCCGCTGGCGCGCAGGATGGCCAGCACCAGCACCCCCGCCATGGCCACCCGCAACACCCATGACGGCACCCACGCCACGGCAAACCCGCCCAGCAGCGCACCGGGCAGCGCGCCGGCCAGCAGCGGCCGGACCACCACGACGTCCACGCGGGTTCGCCAGGTGACCAGGCGGTGCAGGTTGCCCACCAGCAGCGCCGGCGCGGTGATGGCCAGCACCACGGACGGTTCCATCACCACGCTGAGCGCCAGCACGGCCATCAGGCCGCCGCCCATGCCGGCCACCGTGGTCAGCGTCCCCGCCAGGATGCCCATCACCATCAGGACCGCGTCCATCACCACCTCCATGGCCCGCTTGTACCGTGCGCGCACTCCATCAATCCAATGGATTGTTTTCATCATCATGATAACTTCTGCTTATGTATGACTCCTTCCGGCACTTCCTCCTGGTGGCCCAACACGGGACGTTCACGGAGGCCGCGCGGCACGCGCACCTCACGCAGCCCGCGCTGACGGCCTCCATGCGGCGGCTGGAGGAAGAGTTGGGCGCACGGCTGTTTGATCGGGGGCGCTCCGGTGCCCAGCTGACGGCGGCGGGGCGGGCGCTGCTGCCGCGCGCGCAGTCCGCGCTGGCCGCCGTGGAGGACGGGCGGCGTGCGGTGGCGGAGGTGCTGGGCCTGCAGGCGGGCGAAGTGCGGCTGGGCGCGGGTGCCACCGCGTGCACCTACCTGCTGCCGCCCGTGCTGGCGCGGTTCCGCGCGCAGCATCCCGGCGTGCGCATCCTGCTCAAGGAGTCCATTGCCGCCGTCGTGGAAGAGGAGTTGCGGCGCGGAGACCTGGACCTGGGCATCATCACGCATGACGGCGGCGAACTGTGGCGACAGGACGCACTGGTGCTGGTGGCCGCGCCGGGCTTTGCCGTCCCGCGTGACGTGGAGGAGGCGCCGTTCATCACGTTTGCGCCGGGCGCGACAACGCGGCTGGTGCTGGAGCAGCGCTTTCCCAAGGCGCGCATCGTCATGGAACTGGGCAGCATTGACGCGGTGAAGGAGCACGTGCGCGCGGGCATTGGCGTGGCGCTGGTGAGCCTGGCAGCGGCGCGCGGGGAGCTGCGCGCGCGGCGCCTGCGTCAGGTGCGCCACCCGCTGACGCCCATCCCGCGGCCCTTCCACCTGGTGCACCGGGGCGTGGACCGCCTCCCCCCCGCGGCGGCGGAGTTGCGGCGGATGCTGCTGGCCGACACACCCGGCGCTGTGCGTGCGGCCGCCGCGTCGGTTAAGAGCGGGACCCGTGGCGTCCGCCGCAGGCGGCGCCGGGAGAGTCCATGACGCGCAAGTTCATCCAGTTCCAGGGAACGCCGGAGTACGTCACCAGCGCGGCGCTGCAGGATGCCGTCAACGTCGCCATTGCGCTGGAGCGGCCGCTGCTCCTCAAGGGCGAACCGGGCACCGGCAAGACCGTGCTGGCCGGCCACGTGGCGCGTGCGCTGGGGATGAAGCTGCTGACCTGGCACATCAAGTCCACGTCCAAGGCGCAGGACGGCCTGTATGTGTACGACACGGTACAGCGCCTCAATGACAGCCGGTTCGGCGGCGGGGACGTGGCGGACATCCGCCGCTACATCCGCCTGGGGCCGCTGGGGCAGTCATTTGCCAGCCCGGAGCGGGTGGTGCTGCTCATTGACGAGATTGACAAGGCGGACCTGGAGTTCCCCAACGACCTGCTGCGTGAGCTGGACGAGATGCAGTTCACCATCATGGAGACCTCCGACACCATCCGCGCACAGAACCGCCCGGTGGTGATGATCACCTCCAACAACGAGAAGGAGCTGCCGGACGCATTCCTGCGCCGCTGCATCTTCCATTTCATTGACTTCCCGGACCGCGAGCAGATGACGGAGATTGTGGCGGTGCACCACAAGCAGCTGGATGAGAAGCTGCTGGAGCAGGTGCTCATCAAGTTCTTCTGGCTGCGCGAGCAACCGGAGTTCCGCAAGAAACCCTCCACCAGCGAGTTGGTGGACTGGATCTCCGCGCTGCTGCGCGGCGGCGTGACGCTGGAGCAGTTGGAGAAAACGGTGCCGTTTGTGGGCGTGCTGCTCAAGAAGGAGCAGGACGTGCGGGTGCTGGACCGAACGCTGAAGGCCAAGGGCGCGCCACCCACGACGTGGAGCCAGCTCGGGCCGCGGTATTCGCAGTGAGGTGAGCGCGTGTTCCTGGATTTCTTCTACGCGCTGCGCCAGGAGGGCATCCCCGTCTCCATCCAGGAATGGCGGGCGCTGCTGACGTCGCTGGAGCACGGCCTGCACCGGGACAGCCTGGACCGTTTCTACGGCATTGCCCGGGCGTGCCTGGTGAAGACGGAGGCGCATTACGACGCGTTTGACCGCGCGTTCCTGCGCGTGTTTGAGGGCGTGGAGGGCGCGCTGCCCATCACCGACGCGCTGCTGGACTGGCTGCGTGAAGCCCGGGACCTCCCCGAACTCACAGCTGAGCAATGGGAGAAGCTCAAGGAGCTCTCCACCACGGACCTGATGGACCAGTTTGACAAGACGCTGCGCGAACAGAAGGAGCGCCATGACGGCGGCAGCCGCTGGGTGGGCACCGGCGGGTCCAGCCCGTACGGGAACTCCGGGCGTCACCCCTCCGGCATCCGCGTGGGCGGCGAAGGCCGCAGCCGCTCCGCCATGAAGGTGGCAGAGAGCCGGCGCTACCTGGGCTACCGGACGGACATCACGCTGGACATCCGGCAGATGGTGATGGCGCTGCGCCGCCTGCGGCAGCTGACGCGCACGGGCAGCGCCACGGAACTGGACCTTGAGGAGACCATTGACAAGACGTGCCGCAACGCGGGCGAGATTGAGCTGGAGTTCCGTCCGCCGCGCCGCAATGACGTGCGCCTGCTGCTGATGCTGGACGTGGGCGGCACCATGGATCCGTACACGCAGCTTGTCGGGCAGCTGTTGTCCGCCATGAAGCAGACCCACGGCCTGCGCGATTTCCGCTTCTACTATTTCCACAACTGCATCTACGACCGCATCTTCACGCACCCGTGGCTGCGCCGGCAGGACTCGGTGGGGCTGGGTCAGCTGTTCCGTGAGCTGGACGGGCGCTGGAAGCTGATGGTGGTGGGTGACGCGGCCATGCATCCGGCGGAGTTGCTGCAGAGCTACGGCAACATTGACCACACCGAAGCCGTGGAATCCACGGGATTGGACTGCCTGCAGATGGTGCGGCAGCGCTACCCGCGTGCGGTGTGGATGAACCCGGACCCGCCGCGCGCGTGGGGCAGCCGCAGCACACAGGTGATCGGGAAGATCTTCCCCATGTTCCACCTGTCGGTCTCCGGCCTGGAGGACGCGGTGAAGACGCTGGTGGGTGCGCGCACGGACAAGGCGGCCTGACGCGGGGTACGGTCTCCGTCGTGGCGGACCTGCTCCCCTGGATGGCCGTGGTGGGCGCGGGCCTGGTGGCCGCGGTGGTGGTGCACGAACTCGGGCACGCGCTGGCGGCAATTCTGCTGGGCGGTCACGTGGCCGCGGTGGGCCTGGGCTCACCCCGGCGGGCGCGGCACGTGCGCGGGCCGGCGGGGACGGCGTGGTTTCTGGGCCCGCGCGCGGCCACCGGCGTGACCACGTGGCTGCAGCCGCCGCCGCGCGGCTGGTCCCCGGGGCGCTGGGCCGCCGTTGTGGGCGCGGGGCCCGCGGTCAACGTGCTGGCGGGCGCGGCGTGCCTGCTGGGCCCCGCTGAGTGGCGCGTGCTGGGCGCGCTGCAGCTCCTGCACGGCGTGAGCAACCTGCTGCCGGCCGGGCGGGGTCCGCACGGCGCCCCGTCTGACGGCACCCAGCTGCTGGCGCTTTGGCGGGGCGCGCCCGCGGAGGCTGCAGCCTGCCGGTCCGCTCCCCCCGCCGAGTTGGCGGCGCACGCGCGCGCCTTCCGGGCCATGGGCTGCCCTGCCCTGTCCGCCCGCCTGTGGCTCCTGGCGGCCCGGGCCTTTGATGACGACGGGCGTGCGGCTTCCGCAGCCCGCGCCCGCGCGCGGGCCGGCGCGCTGGCCGCACCGGTTTGACACACTGCGTCCGAAGTGGCCTCGCACCCCGGCTCCTTCCTGGGGTATGCGAAGCAATTTTGTACCCACCGGACCGCACGTCCGGAACACGTGTTCAGGAGCCCCCATGGTCACCATCCGCGATACGCAGCTGCGCGCCACGTACACGTCGTTCGAGACCCGCCTCCGCACGGAGCCTGGCCTCACGATCAACGCCGACAACATGCCCAAGCTGCTCGCGGCGGTGGCGGACACCTGGTACTCGGGCGCGGACCGCAAGCTGCGTGAGCTGACGGCGCCCGGCGTCACGCGCCAGAAGCAGGTGGATATCGTCAAGAACGGCATGGGCGCCCAGGAGAAGAAGGACCTGGGGCAGATCCTGGACAAGGGCAGCGTCCCCATGACGGACGAGGTCCGCCGGTTCCTGGAGCAGGTGCTGGACCGCCAGCCGGTCACCCCCAACGACGGCAAGCTGCACATCACGGGTAACCAGGCCGGCGGGCAGGTGACAGGCACGGGCGCCCCGGGCGTCACGGTGGAGGCCATCAACCTGTCCACGGCGCCGGAGGCGCGCCTCCACCAGGACGACACGTTTGTGCTGGGCAAGGTGGGCACGGACGGGAAGTTCAGCGGCAAGGTGCCGGACGCCAAGGAAGGCGACGTCATCCGCATGCGCACGCGTGACGCGCAGGGCAACACCAGTGACTGGGTGACCGTGCGCGCCACGGGTCTGGCCGCCACGGACACCCGCAACAGCCAGCTGGCGTTGTTCCGCGTGGGCCTGGCCATGGATGGCGGCAAGGTGGCCATCACCAACATCAACTCCAGCCGCCCCATTTCCGAGCCGGGCGCGCAGGTCCAGGTGGTCAACAAGCGCACCGGTGAGAAGACCAACATCACCATGGATGAGGCGGGCACCTTCCCCAAGGACCTCAAGGTCAACGGCAAGGACGGTGATCAGTTCACGGTGGCCGTGTCCGACGGGAAGAACAACACCAACTTTGCCACCGTGGCCGGCACGCTCACGGTGGGCGGCACCGGCGGCGGCACCGGCGGCACGGGCGGGCCGGACATCAAGGACCCCGCGCTGCACAAGGACGAACTCAACGCGGATGGCACGCCGCGCTTTGCGCTCAAGCGCTTCACGGGCCCGCTGTTCAAGGACGGCGTGGACGCCTCTGACGTCAAGCAGGGCCAGATTGGGGACTGCTACTTCCCGTCCGCCATGGCGGCCATTGCCAAGGCGCAGCCGGACGCCATCCAGAAGGCCATCACGGACAACGGCGACGGGACGTACACGGTCACCTTCAAGGAGGTGGACTACCGCGGCAACGTGAAGAACAAGGAGGTCACCGTGGACGGCGACCTCTACGTCCGGTCGTGGGGCGGCCCGCTGTACGGGTCCGCCGGCGGCGACACCAGCCCGGAGAAGATGGAGCTGTGGTTCCCGCTCATTGAGAAGGCGTACGCGGCGTACAAGGGCAGCTTCAACAGCATCGGCAATGGCGGCTCGTCCTCGGACGTGTTCCAGACCATCCTGGGCAAGCCCCGCTATGACGTGAACACGCAGTGGGAGAGCGCGGACAAGGTGTGGAGCACCATCAAGAAGTCCGTGGACGCCAAGCTGCCCGTCAGCGCCGGCACGCATGGTGAGGACCAGTCCGCCCTGTACACCAACACCGGCGTCTACGCCGACCACAGCTACAGCGTGCTGGGGTACAAGGAGGAGAACGGGACCAAGTTTGTGCAGATGCGCAACCCCTGGGGCGAGAGCGAGCCCTGGCCCGGCGACGGCAAGAACGACGGCATCTTCTTCATCAAGCTGGACGACTTCATGAAGCTGTATGACAACGTGATGACGGTCCGCTGAGCCATGGCCATTCCCCCCGAACCGATCCAGGAGCTCATTGACGCCTCCACGGACATTGTGGACGCGGAGGTGGCTGAGGTGGTCTCCACCGGCACCAAGCCCGCGCAGCCTGACGTCCCCACGGGAACCACCAGCGCGGGGTTCAAGGCGGCGGAGCAGGTGGTGGTGCTCAAGGTGGCGCGCGCGCTCAAGGGCGGCGCCAAGGGCAACCTCACCGTGCACAAGCCGGTGTCCGGCTACGCGCTCAAGGCCGGCAACAAGGGCGCGTTCTTCCTGCGCGCGGGCCAGCCGCACGCGGAGATCCTGGGCCGCTACGGCCCGGACACCTACCGCGTGGAATCCGTGGAGCACGTCCTCGGCAAGAAGTGAGGCCATGTCCCGCCGTGCCGCTGTCCTGCTGATGATCGGCGTGGCGCTCGCCGGGGCGCCCGTGCGCGCCCAGGACGGCGGTGAGGACGCCGGAACCACCGCGGACGCGTCCAGCACCGACGGCGCCGCGGCGGGGGACGCGGGCTGCGGGAGTGTGACGGTGCTGGGGCACTGCGGGGACAGCACCCACCTGGTGACCTGCTCCGGCACAACGCTGCAGGTGACGGACTGCGTCGCCGTGTATGGTCCGTTGTTCGCGTGTGTGGCGGGCGCGGGGGCCGCGGGCTGCCAGCTGACGGAAGCGGACGCCGGACCGCCCGGACCGCCGGCGGATGCGGGGTTGGCCAACGCGGACGGAGGCGCGGATGGAGGAAGCGCGGACGGCTGCGGGTGTCTGCGCCCCGCCAACGGGACGCCGGCAGGAACGGCGCTGGCCGGGCTGGTCCTGCTTGCGCGGTGGCGGCCGCGGCGGAGAGCCCGCACTTGACGTTTCCCCCTGTGAACGGCATGTTGCCGCGGCTTTGAAGGGAGCGTGGCCAGGTAGCCAAGCGGTTAGGCAACGGTCTGCAAAACCGTCATACGCCGGTTCGAATCCGGTCCTGGCCTCCAATCCAACCCCACCTTGTCCCGCTGCATCCTGGGCCCCCGGGCCCGGTGCGCGGGATGGGTGCGTCCAGGTGGGCACCACGCGGCGGGCGGGATGCTGACGGCGCTGCTGGCCACCGCGTACGTGCTGGGCGTGGCTGCTGACCCGCCCGGGGACGGCACCGCACTGCCTCCCCTGGAAGACTCCACGCCGCCGCCGGCCGCCGGCGCGCCCGCGCTGCCCCCGCCGGCACCGGAGAACCTGGAGACGGAGCCCGCCACGCCGCTGCTGTCCCCGCTGGGGCGCGGAGCGGGCCCGGGCCTTCCCTGGCAGGTGGTCCTGGCGCTGCAACTGGCGGCATACGCCGCGGTGGACGCGTTCCCCTACCTGGGCTGCGTGGTCCACAGCCTGGTGCTGGCCTTGCTGGTCCCCATTGGCCCGGGGTTGCCGCTGGCGGCGCTGATGACCGTGGTGCTCATCCCGCCGGCGGCCTGCCTGAGCGGCTGCACGTCGGCGGCGGTGCTGCAGTTCCTGGGTGACCGGCTGGGCACGCAGCGTGGCCGGCTGGGCTGCGTGGGGGTGGCCAGCGTCGGCGCCAGCTTCCTGACGTATGCGCTCGTGATTGCACCCATCATCATCGGCGTCGGGTTCTTCTCGGTGGCGGCGGCCACGTTTGCCTCCACCTATGCCATCCTTTCTGTCCCGCAGGTCACGCTCCCCGGGGACGCGCGGTTCTGGGCCGGGGCGGGCTACTCGCTGTCCGTGGCCGGTGCGGTGGGGGCAATCCTCGTCGTGGGCGTGGGCTCGCTGGCCGCACCGTGCGTGGGGTTCATCCTGCGCCCGGCCGCGGTGGCCTGGCTGTACCGTCTCACCTCCCGCTCCCGTGATGCGGGCGAAGAACAGTGGCCACCATCCCTGGTGGGTGAACGCGCCGAATTGTGGTGGCCGTTCCGGCGCAGTCCCGCCCCACCCGCGCCCGCCGCACCCGTACCGGCGCAACCCGCCGCGCCGCCGCCGCCCGCTGAGGCGCCGCCTCCCGCCGAGCCGCCGCCGCCGCCGCCCGCCGACGAGCCGGTGGCCGAGCCGGTCACTGCACCTTGAAGCGGATTTCCGGTACGCGCATCATCGCTTCCACGACGATGCGCTGGCTCATCTTGGAGCTGCCGGCTTCGCGCTCATAGAACACAATGGGAATCTCACGGATGATGAAGCCCTTGCGGTACGCGCGGTAGGTCATCTCGATTTGGAACGCGTACCCGGTGCTCTCCACGGCATCGAGGTCGATGGCCTGGAGCACTTCGCGGCGGAAACACTTGAAGCCGCCGGTGAGGTCCCGGATGCCCAGTTTGCCCGGGGGGAAGCCCGCGTTGAGGATGGTGCGCGCGTAGAGGCTGCCACCCACGCTGATGATCTTGCGCAGCATCCCCCAGTTCACCGTGCCGCCACCGTCAATGTAGCGGCTGCCCAGCACCAGGTCCGCCTCCTTGATGGCCTCCAGGAACGCCGGCAGGTAACGCGGCTGGTGGCTGAAGTCCGCGTCCATCTCAAAGATGTACTTGTACGGCCGCTCCAGCGCCCACTTGAACCCGGCAATGTACGCCTTGCCCAGGCCCTGCTTGCCGGCGCGGTGCAGCACGTGGATGCGGCTGTCCTGCTCCGCCATCCCGTCGGCCACGGCGCCCGTACCGTCGGGGCTGTTGTCATCAATGATGAGCACGTCCACCGGCGCCGTGCGCAGCACCTCGGGCACAATGGAGGCTATGTTCTCGCGCTCGTTGTACGTGGGGATGAGGACGATTGCTTCGTTGGCCACGGCGCACCTGCCTTCCCCGGCACAGACCGGAATGGAGGACGGCCCCTTACCGGTGCGGGTGCGGTGGCCTCAAGCCCCGGCGACAGCGCGTCTTGACAAGCCCAGCGGGCACGGACATGCCTGCGCGCCATGACGCCGCGAAACGTCTGGGAACAGGTGCGCCGTCTCGTCGAGCGGGCGGGGCTGCCGCTGCACGCGGCCGCGTGGCTGGCGGTGGTGGCCGCGCTGGCGTTCACGCACCCCGTGGCCGTCACAGACGTGCAGCGCGGCCGGCCGGGGTCCGCCGCGCCCACCCGGCTGCCGCTGGAATGGCAGGGCCGCGGCTCGCACGTGTTCCAGGCCACCTTCCACGCGGACTGGCGCACGCCGCGGCAACTCACCATGGCGGCGGATGACTGCGTGGAAGCGCTGTCCGTGGATGACAACGTGGTGTTCCAGGAATCCTGCGCGCCGTGCAAGCACTGCAAGTACACGCGCTTCCGCCTGGGGCGGCTGGAGGATGGGCCGCACCGGCTGCAGATCACCGTGGGTGAAACGGGCGGTGGCGCATCCCTGGACATCCGGCAGGCGCGCGGGCTGGACGCCCTGGCCACGGCGGTGCTGCTGCTGGCGGGCTGGGGCGTGCTGCTGGGCGCGCGGCGCCTGCGGGTGGGCGCGGGCGGGGCGTGGGTGGCGCTGCTGGGGCTGGTGACCACCACGCTGTACCACGTGGTGACGGACCATTCGGTGCGGTCCCATGACGTGGCCGGACACCGCGAATACGTGGACCATCTGCTGCGTTCCTGGTCCCTGCCGGGTGTGCGGCAGGGCTGGGAGACCTGGCAGCCGCCGCTGTACTACGCGCTGTCCGCCGCGTGGGCGCAACTGACGAGTTGGACCGGGGTGGATGACGTGCACCGGCGCGTGCAGTGGGTGGCGGCCGCGCTGTACCTGTGCGTGGTGCTGGGCGGGCTGGTGGCGTGGCGGCGGTTCCGGTTCACCGCACGCGCCGCCTGGCTGGGGCCGGTGCTGGTGGTGCTGATTCCCGCGCACGTGTTCCTGAGCGGGCGGGTCAACAATGACGCCATCATGCCGGTGTTTGGGATGGCGCTGACGTGGCTGGGGTTTGAGTACGCCACCGCACCACGGGCGCGCATCCTGCTGGCCACCTCCGCACTGCTGCTGCTGTCGCTGCTGGCCAAGACGTCGTCCATGTCGCTGGTGGCGTCCGCGGGTCTGCTGGTGCTGTGGCGCGATCACGTGGACGGGCGGCGCCTGGTGGACCGCGCGCGCAACGCGCTGGTGCTGGGCGGTCCCTCGGCGGTGTGGCTGCTGTTCTGGTTCTGGCGCAACCATGACCAGACCGGCGAGTGGATGTACGTCAACGCCAACCTGCAGGACGTCCTGAAGGTTCCCAACGTCGCGTACAAGTACCTGTCGTTTGATTGGAAGGCATTCACCTCCGAGGGGCATTTCAACACCTTTGGCGGGACACTGCGTGAGAGCTTTCCCACGTCGCTGGCGGCCAGCCTGCTCACCGGGGAGTTCACGCTGGACTTTGTGGGCCAGCCGCTGCTGAGCTTCCTGCGCGCCGCGTTCCTGCCCATGCTCCTCCTGTTCCTTGTTGGGCTGTTCACGCGGCCGGAAGGCTGGCGCGTGCGGCCGTGGCTGCCGGCGGTGCTGCTGGTTGGGGTGCACGCGTTCTTCATGGCGTCCTACAACTGGCGCTTCAGCTTTGCGTGCAACCAGGACGCCCGCCTGTGGTCACCCGTGTACTTCCCCGCGGCGGTGGTGTGGACCTGGGGCTACGAGTCCGCCCTGGAGCGCACCCGCGGGCCGCTGCGCGTTGCCGTCATGCTGGCGCCCGTGGTGTTTGTGGCGCTGCTGGCGGCGTTCTGGTGGAAGTTCTTCTTCCCGTGAAGGCTCCAGCCCAGGCGGCGGCGGACCAGCGGCCCCAGGACACCCCTTGACGCCACCTGTGCTCTTGGGTCTATGACGCGCACGGACGTCGTGGCGCGGTCCGTCGGACCGTGCTTTCCGTACCTCCCAGTCACCGCACACCGGCAGATTCCCGCACCCGCAAGGGGTGTCCGGGGCCGGGGTGGCAGACGGGGCTGGAACAAGGGGCGCGGTTCCACGACGCCGGCAACCACCGCCAGCCAAGGGGCGCTGGCAACACCTCAAGCCCCTGTCTGAGAGCACCATGTCTGAGAACACGCTCAACCTGACTGAACTCAAGCGCAAAAAGATGACCGACCTGCAGAAGCTCGCCCGCGACTTCAACGTCGAGGGGGCGGGTGGCATGCGGCGGCAGGAACTGACCTTCTCCCTGCTGCAGGGCGCGGCCGAACGCGGCTGGACGCTCTACAGCGAAGGCGTGATGGAGTGCCTGCCTGAGGGGTTCGGGTTCCTGCGCGCGCCGGATTACAGCTACCTGCCCGGCCCGGACGACGTGTACGTCAGCCCGTCCCAGGTGCGGCGCTTCAACCTGCGCACCGGTGACTCCGTGGCCGGCACCATCCGCCCGCCCAAGGAGAATGAGCGCTACTACGCCATGCTCAAGGTGGAGACGGTCAACGGGGAGCCGCCCGAAGCCGCCAAGGACAAGATCCTGTTTGACAACCTCACCGCGCTGTACCCGACGCGGCGGCTCAACCTGGAGTGGCGCGCGGACGAGTACTCCACGCGCATCACGGACCTGTTGGTGCCCACGGGCAAGGGACAGCGCACGCTCATTGTGTCGCCGCCGCGCGCGGGCAAGACGGTGCTGCTGCAGAACATTGCGCATGCCATCACGCACAACCACCCGGAGGTGGTGCTGATGGTGCTGCTCATTGATGAGCGGCCGGAGGAAGTGACGGACATGCAGCGGTCCGTGCAGGGAGAGGTCATCAGCTCCACCTTTGACGAGCCCGCACAGCGGCACGTGCAGGTGGCGGAGATGGTGATTGAGAAGGCCAAGCGCCTGGTGGAGCACAAGAAGGACGTGGTGATCCTGCTGGATTCCATCACGCGCCTGGCGCGCGCGTACAACACGGTGGTGCCGCCGTCCGGGAAGATCCTCTCCGGCGGTGTGGACTCCAACGCGTTGCACAAGCCCAAGCGGTTCTTTGGTGCGGCCCGCAACGTGGAGGAGGGCGGGTCACTCACCATCATTGGCACGGCGCTCATTGATACCGGGTCCCGCATGGACGAGGTGATCTTTGAGGAGTTCAAGGGCACCGGCAACAGCGAGATGGTGCTGGACCGCAAGCTGATGGAGAAGCGCATCTTCCCGTGCCTGGACATCAACAAGTCCGCCACGCGCAAGGAGGAGCTGCTCCTCAAGCCGGAGGTCCTCAACCGCGTGTGGATCCTGCGTCAGCTGCTGCACCCGCTGAACGTGATTGACTCCATGGAGTTCCTGCTCAGCCGCATGAAGCAGACCAAGAGCAACAAGGAATTCCTGGACTCCATGAGCGCGTGATGTCCGGGGACGCCCGCGCCGTGCCGCCCCTGGAGCCGGCGCTGGGCGAATGCCGCACCTA
>JACRCW010000094.1 GCA_016218805.1 Deltaproteobacteria bacterium
CCCATCGCCGTCATCGGCGTCAGCGACCTGTTTCGCGGATAGCTGGTCGCCACCGGCTTCTGGCGGGACTTCCTGCGCGGCTATGACCTCATGCAGGACATCCCGCCAAGCCACTGGCTGCTTGACGACTACTACAGCGCCGATCCCCGCACGCCCGACCGCACGTACGCACGAAGGGGCGCGTTCCTCAAGGACGTCCCGTTTGACCCGGTGGAGTGGGGCATTCCGCCGTCCGTGGTCCCGGCCACGGACACCTGCCAGTTGCTGGCACTGGTGGTGGCGCAGCGGGTGCTGGAGGACGCGTGCCGTGGCAACCCGGACCGCATCCCGCGGGACCGCACCAGCGTGATTCTCGGCGTCACCGGCGCGCAGGAGCTGATGGGCGCCATGGTGGGCCGCCTGCAGCGTCCCATCTGGCGCAAGGCGCTGCTGGAGATGGGTCTGCCCGAGGCGCAGGTGGAAGACGCGTGCAAGCGCATGGCCGCGCACTACGTGGGCTGGCAGGAGAACACGTTCCCCGGCCTGCTGGGCAACGTGGTAGCCGGGCGCATTGCCAACCGGCTGGACCTGGGCGGCACCAACTGCATCACGGATGCGGCGTGCGCCAGCACGTTCTCCGCGGTGTCCATGGCGGTCAATGAGCTGCGCCTGGGTGATTCTGACGTGGTCATCACCGGCGGCGCGGACACCATGAATGACGTGTTCATGTTCATGTGTTTCTCCAAGACGCCCGCGCTGTCCCTCACCGGTGACTGCCGGCCGTTTGCCGCGGACGCTGACGGCACCATGCTGGGCGAGGGCCTGGGCATGGTGGCGCTCAAGCGCCTGGCCGACGCGGAGCGCGACGGCGACCACGTCTACGCGGTGATCAAGGGCGTGGGCACGTCTTCCGACGGGCGCGGCAAGAGCGTGTATGCGCCGGTGGCGGAGGGCCAAGCCAAGGCGCTGCGGCGCGCGTACGCGCAGGCGGGGCACGGGCCGGACACCGTGGAGCTGGCGGAGGCGCACGGGACGGGGACGGGCGCCGGAGACGCGGCTGAGTTCAAGGGCCTGACGACGGTGTTTGAAGAGAGCGGGCGCAAGGACCGGCAGTGGTGTGCGCTGGGGTCCGTGAAATCCCAGGTGGGTCACACCAAGGCGGCGGCCGGCGCGGCGGGCCTGTTCAAGGCGGTGATGGCGCTGCACCACCGCGTGCTGCCACCCACCATCAAGGTGAAGACGCCCAATCCGGCGCTCAACCTTCCCACCACGCCGTTCTACCTGAGCACACAGACGCGCCCGGGGGTGCGCGGCAGCGCGCATGCGCGGCGGGCGTCTGTGTCCGCGTTTGGGTTTGGCGGCTCCAACTTCCACCTGGCGCTGGAGGAGCGCGCGGGCCGCGGCCAGCGCGCCCCGCGGCTGCGCACCAACACTGACGAGCTGGTGGTCCTGTGCGCGGCGGGTGGTGCGGCGCTGGCGGACCGTTGTCTCGCGGTGGTGCAGGAGGCGCAGGCCGCGGCGGGGATGCTGCCGTTCCTGGCGTACACCACGCAGAAGGCCTACGACGCGTCCGCGACGGCGCGCCTGGCGGTGCTGGCCGGCAACGACGCGGACCTGGCGCAGAAGCTCACCAGCGCCGCGGAGAAGATCCGGCAGAAGCCCGGCGAGAGCTTCACGCTCCCCGGTGGCGTGTTCTACGGCGCCGGGCCCGCAGCCGGTGACGTGGCCTTCCTGTTCCCCGGCCAGGGCAGCCAGTACGTCGGCATGGGGCGGGACGTGGCCATGGCGTTTGACGACGCCATCGCGGCGTGGGACGCCGCCGCGGACGTGCAGATGGGGGACCTGGCGCTGCACGAAGTGGTGTTCCCGCGTCCCGTATTCTCCGACGCGGAACGGACCGCGCACACCGCGCGCATGACGCGCACCGAATGGGCGCAGCCCGGCATTGGCGCGACCAGCCTGTCCGTGCTGGGCGTGCTGGGGCGGACGGGTCTGACCCCGTCCTCCGTGGCGGGCCACAGCTTTGGCGAAGTGTCCGCGCTGGCGGCGGCGGGCGTGCTGTCCACGGCGGACGCGCTGCGGGTGGCGCGGTCCCGCGGCGAAATCATGGCGCAGGCCGCACGGCACCCCGGGACCATGAGTGCGGTGGTGTCGGACATCGCCATGGTGAAGAAGGTTGTGGCGGAGAGCCGCGTGGACGTGACGGTGGCCAACCACAACGGGCCCAAGGAAGTGGTGGTGTCCGGTGGCGTGGACGCCGTGAAGCAGTTTGAGGGTGAGCTGGAAAAGCGCGGCATCCGGTTCAAGCGGTTGGAGGTTGCCACCGCGTTTCATTCGCCCATTGTGCGGGATGCGGTGGGCCCGTTCCGCGACTTCCTGGCCGGCGTCACGTTCAACGCCCCGTCCTGCGCGGTCTTTGGGAATACCTACGCGGAGAAGTACCCGGCGGACGCCGGGAAGATGCGGGAGGTTCTCTCCGGCCAGCTGGGCCAATCGGTGCAGTTTGTGAACATGGTGGAGGCCATGTACGCCGCCGGTGCCCGCACGTTCCTTGAGGTGGGCCCGGGTGCCGTGTTGACCGGGCTGGTGGGCCGCATCCTGGAGGGGAAGCCGCACGTCGCCATTGCCACGGACCGCAAGGGCAAGGACGGGTTCATGTCACTGTTGGAAGCGGTGGGCCGCCTGTGCGCGGCCGGCGCCAGGTTCTCACCGGTGGCGCTTTGGAGCGAGTACGCGGTCCCCGTGGACCCGCGCACCCGCAAGGTGCCCAAGCTGGTGCTGCCCATCAACGGGTCCAACTACGGCAAGATCTACCCGCCCAACCCGCCCAAGCCCGGAAACACGCCGCCACCGCGCGTGGAAGCGCCGCCGGCGCCCGCGGCCCGCGCGCTGCCTCCTCCTCCTCCTCCCCCGCCGCCTCCGCCGCCTCCGCCGGTTGTCGCGTCGTCGTCACCCAGCACGCTGCCCCGCAAGGCGCGTGCGCTGGGCGCGCCCGGAAGCGCGGACGCGCCCATTTCCGCCGCCAGCGTTCACCTGGACGCGCCGCGCGGTCCGTCGTTCAACTACGAACAACTGCGCGTGCACGCGTCGGGGACCATTTCGCAGATTTATGGGCCGGAGTTCGCTGAGCAGGACGTGCACCACGTGCAGGTGCGCATGCCGGAACCGCCGCTGCTGCTGGCGGACCGGTGCACGGGTATTGATGCGGTGCCGCGTTCCATGGGCAAGGGCCGCCTGTGGACGGAGTCCGACATCAAGGACGACGCGTGGTACCTGCACTGCGGCCGCATGCCGACGGGCATCCTCATTGAGAGCGGTCAGGCGGACCTGATGCTGGTCTCCTGGCTGGGCATTGACCTGCTCAATCAGGGCAAGCGCTGTTACCGCCTGCTGGGTTGCGACCTGACGTTCCACGACACGCTGCCCCAGGGCGGTGACACGCTCACGTATGAAATCCACGGCGACGGGTTTGCCAACCACGGCGACGTGCGCCTGTTCTTCTTCCACTACGACTGCGTGCGGAACGGCAAGCCGCTGCTGAGCGTGCGCGAGGGCCAGGCGGGCTTCTTCACGACGGAAGAACTGGCCGGGAGCGCGGGCGTGCTGTGGAAGCCGGAGGATGAGCAGCTGGAGCCGGCGCGCATGGACCCGCCCAGGCTGCACTGCACCCGCCGCAGTTTCACGGAGGAACAGGTGCGCGCATTCTCCGAGGGGAAGACGCTGCAGTGCTTTGGCCCGGGCTACGAACGCGCGGAAACGCACACGCGCACGCCCGCCATGTCCGGCGGGAGAATGCGGTTCATTGACAAGGTGACGGACTTTGACACCGCGGGCGGGCCGTGGGGCCGCGGCTACCTGCGCGCCGAGACCAAGGTCACCCCGCAGGACTGGTTTTTCAACGGCCATTTCAAGAACGACCCGTGCATGCCGGGCACGCTGATGTTTGAAGCCACGCTGCAGACCATGGCGTTCTACATGGCTGGGCTGGGCATGACGCTGGACAACGACGGATACCGCTTTGAGCCCGTCACCAACGAGCGCTACAAGCTGCGCTGCCGCGGCCAGGTCATCCCCACGAGCAAGAACCTGGTTTACGAGGTGTTTGTGCGCGAGGTGCACGACGGGCCGGTGCCCACGCTCTATGCGGACCTGCTGGTCACCGTGGACGGACTCAAGGCGTTCTGGGCCAAGCGCGTGGGCCTGCGCCTGGTGCCGGACTGGCCGCTCACCAGCAGCACCGTGCTCAAGGGCTACAAGGAGCCCAAGCCGGTCGCCGTCGTGGACGGGTTCCCGCTGGACTACAAGTCGCTCCTGAGCTGCGCGTGGGGCAAGCCGTCCGAAGCGTTTGGTCCGTTCTACCAGCGGTTTGATGGCCCGCGCCGCGTGCCGCGCCTGCCGGGACCGCCGTACCACTACATGAGCCGCGTGCTGAAGACGGACGGTCCCGTGGGCGGCATGAAGGTGGGCACCAAGATTGAGGTGGAATACGACATCCCGCGCGATGCCTGGTATTTCAACGAGAACGGCGCGCGCGTGATGCCGTATGCGGTCCTGTTGGAAGCGGTGCTGCAGCCGTGCGGGTGGCTGGCGTCCTACGTGGGCAGCGCGCTCACCACGGACGAAGATCTGTTCTTCCGCAACCTGGACGGTAAGGGCCGCGTGCTGTGTGAGGTGCTGCCGGACTCCGGGACGCTGCGCACCCAGGTGGAACTCACCAATATTTCGCGCGTGGGGGTGATGATCATTGAGAGCTTCAAGGTCACCTGCTTCATGGGTGACACGCCCGTCTATGACCTCACCAGCGTGTTTGGGTTCTTCAACAAGGAGGCGCTGGCCAACCAGACCGGCCTGGCCACCAAGCCTGAGATGCGCGCGCTGTTGGACAAGCCGTCCGACTTCCGCGTGGAGATGCGGGACCGCCCCGCCAGGTATTTCCGCGGCAGCGCGCGGCTGCCGGACTCCAAGCTGCTGATGTTTGACCGCGTGACGGCGTTTGAGCCCAACGGCGGGAAGAAGGGCCTGGGCTTCCTGCGCACCGAGAAGGACGTGGTGCCGGGTGACTGGTTCCTCAAGGCGCACTTCTTCCAGGACCCGGTGCAGCCCGGATCGCTGGGCCTGGAGGCCATGCAGCAGCTCATGCAATTCGGGATGATTGAGCTGGGCATGGACCAGCAGGTTCCTGGCGGCCGGTTCCAGGCCATTGAAGTGGTCCCGTCCGACGGGATTGAGCACGTGTGGAAGTACCGGGGTCAGGTGGTGCTGGACAACAAGCGCGTGCACATCACCATGGACTTCACGGAGCGCGGCCAGGACGCAAAGGGCGCGTTTGTCCGTGCGGACGCGTCCCTGTGGGTGGACGGCAAGCGCATCTACGAAGCGACGAACATTGGCATGCGGCTGGTCCGCGGCTGACCGGCGTTGACCGCGCCACGGCGGGGCGGTTACGCCCGCCGCCATGACCACGCTCAAACACCCATTTCCCGCCGCGGGCCGCTTGTTGGCCTGCGCGCTGTCCTTCCTGCTGCCCGCGGCCGCCGCCGCCGCGCCTGAGCCCGCCAAGAAGGGCCTCACCGTTGAAGACATGCTGGCGATGCAGCGCGTGTCCGGCCCGGTGGTATCCCCCGACGGCAAGCGTGTTGCCTTCACCGTGCGCGATACGGACGTGGCGGCCAACCGCGGCCGCACCGACGTGTGGATCACCCACGTGGACGGCACGGGCGCGCGGCGGCTGACCACGCACCCGGAGAACGACACCGACCCGCGTTTCTCCGCCGACGGGAACACGCTGTTCTTCCTGTCCACGCGCGGGGGCTCATCCCAGGTGTGGCGCATCTCCGTGGGCGGCGGCGAAGCCGAAGCGGTGACGGAGCTGCCGCTGGACGTGAACGCGTTCCGCCTGTTCCCAGACGGCAAACGCCTGCTCATCGCCGTGGACGTCTACCCGGACGCCGCCACACTGGCGGACACGCGCAAGCGTGACCAGGCCAGGGAGGAGAGCAAGGTCAAGGCGCTGGTGTTTGATGAGCTGCTCTTCCGGCACTGGGACACGTGGGAGGACGGGAAGCGGTCACACCTGTGGGTGGTGGACGTGGAGAAGAAGGGCGAGCCGCTGGACCTGATGAAGGGGATGAACGTGGATTGCCCCACGCACCCGTTCGGCGGCGTGGAGGACATGATCATCTCGCCTGACGGGAAGACGGTGGTGTTTGCGGCCAAGGACGTGGGCACCCGCGCGGCGTGGAGCACCAACGTGGACCTGTTCTCCGTCCCGGCCGACGGAAAAGCGCGCCCCGTCAAGCTGACAGCTGCCAATGAAGCGTGGGACGGAATGCCCGCGTTTTCCCCGGATGGGAAGACGCTGGGCTACCTGGCCATGGCGCGCCCCGGCTATGAGAGCGACCAGACGCGCATTGTGCTGCTGGACCTGGCGACGGGGAAACGCCGCGTTTTGGCTGATGGGTGGGACCGCTCGCCGGATTCCGTGGTGTTCTCTGCGGACGGCGCCACCGTCTTCACCGCTGCGGACAACCTGGGTTCCCGGGCGCTGTTTGCACTGGACGTGGCCAAGGGCACGCCGCGCATCCTCCACGGGCGCGGCACCAACGGGGATGCGCAGCTGGCGGGGGACCGCGTGGTGTTTGTGCATGACCGCCTGGACGCGCCCGGGGAGCTGTACAGCATCAAGGCGGACGGAACCGACGTGCGCGCGGTCACGCGGCTCAATGAGGCGCGCGTGAACGCGATTGCCTGGGGTGAATCCGAGCAATTCACGTTCAAGGGCGCGCACGGCGACACCGTGCACGGTTGGGCCGTGAAACCCGCGAATTACAAGCCCGGCACCAAGGCGCCCGTTGCCATGATCATCCACGGCGGCCCGCAGGGCAGCATGGGGGACCACTTCCATTACCGGTGGAATCCGCAGGCGTTTGCGGGGCGCGGGTACGGCGTGGTGTTCATTGATTTCCACGGATCCACCGGTTACGGGCAGGCGTTCACGGACGCCATTCGCGGAGATTGGGGCGGCGCGCCGTATGAAGATCTCATGAAGGGCCTGGACGCGGCGCTGGCAAAGTACCCGTGGTTGGACGGTACCCGCACCACGGCGCTGGGGGCGTCCTTTGGCGGGTACATGATCAACTGGATCAACGGCCACACGGACCGGTTCAAGGCGCTGGTTGTCCACGACGGCAACATTGATGAGCGCATGGCGTACTTTGACACGGAGGAACTGTGGTTCCCGGAGTGGGAGCACGGTGGCCCGCCGTGGGAAGCCGCTGACGGGTACATGAAGCACAACCCGGTGGACCTGGTGAAGAACTGGAAGACGCCCACACTGGTGGTGCACGGGGCCAGGGACTTCCGGGTGGTGGATACCCAGGGAATGGGGACTTTCACCGCGCTGCAGCGCCGCGGCGTTCCCAGCCGGATGCTGTGGTTTCCAGACGAGAACCACTGGGTTCTCAAGCCGCAGAACAGCCGCAAATGGCACGAGGAGGTGCTGGGCTGGTTGGACCGCTACACGAAGAAGTGACTTCGCGCGGTCACGTTTGCGGAAAGCGCTGTGAAGTCGCCGTGGGAAGGGGGCCGCGCTAGCGTGCGTGGCAGGCCGGCGAGTGGAAACTGAAGCATGGCCATGGGGAGGCGACATGCGGATGCGCGATGGCAGCGCAATGGGCGGATGGTTGTGGTTGATCGCGGCGTGCGCGCCGGGCACGGGACGTGATGCGGGGACGGACGCCGGGGGGTTGGATGGCGGGCCCGGTACTTCGGCCTGCGCGCGTCCCACCGCCTTGCCGGAGTGCAGCGTGACCGCCGCACCGTTGCCGCCGCTGTTGGCGTGGTCCCGCGGGGACGTCACCCGCATCCACATCTGGGACGGTCATGCCTGGGCGGGCGGCCCGGAGTTGGCCCCGCCGGCGCATGACGTGGTGGCGTGGTCACCCGCGGCCTCCGCGGTCCTGGTTCATGAGGCCGGGGGCGCGGTCACACGGCGGCGCCTGGACGACGGCGGCGTGGAGGCCACGGTGATGGACGAGGCGGCGGACCCGTGGGGAATCACCATGCCCGGCGGAGCCACGCTGTGCGCCTTTGGCCGAGTGCGCGGTGTGGACGAAGGCCACTGCTGGACGCCCGGCGACGGCGGCCCGGGCCACATGTCTCTGGGCGGCATGCATGCCTTGCAGCGGTCCGCCATTCCCGTTGATTCTGAAATGCTGGTGATGAGTGGGATGGAGGACTTTGGCGGTGATTCGTTGTGGCCACAGGTCGTGCACGCGAGCACATTCCACGGCTACTACGCCGTCCCCGGCGTGATGGCTCCGGGAAGCTCATCTTCGTTCAGCGGTTTGCAGCGGGAATGCGTGTTGCCGCACCGCGCGCTTGCGGTGGGGCAGGGAATGGGCGCGCTGGATGACGGAGGCATGAGCAGCGCCGTGGCGGTGTTTGGTTTGACCCTGGCGGGCGGGCAGCTGGCGTATGCGTGGGGACGCCTGGTGAGCGGTGGCGCGGAACCGCACGGCCTGGTGGATCAATGCGACGACCATGTGCTGTTGCGGGATGACGACGGGTGGCTGCGCATCTGGGAGCCGTATGCGTCCGCGCAGCCGGGTCCGCGGACCGTTCGCGTGGATGAAGATGCGCGCGGGCGGGCCACGGGAGCCGTGGCGGCGCTGTGGGGATTGGACAGTGGTGGGCCGGTCATGGTGTCCCTGCCTGACGTGCAGGTCCTGTGGCGTTTGCCGGAGCGTTGCGATTCCGCCACCGCGGTGCGTGCGCTGGACCCGCAGGGCAGGGCGGTGGTGATGACCTGGCAGGCGGACGCGCTGGGCGCGGTGACGACGGGTTACACGTACGCCACCGCACAATGCCGGTCAGACTTTCCGGGGGCCACACCGGTGGTCAACAGCGCGGAGACCTGGGTGGCGCAGGACGACGGCGGCGTGGCCCGGTTGTACTGGATGGACGCGGACGGGGCGCTGCGGGCGGCACCGCTGGATGGCCCGGGTCTGCATTCACCGGGGGCCGCGTTTCCCTGACGGCGTCACCACCTGGGCTGCACCAGGAACACGTCCATGTCCGGTGCCGGCAATTGCCCGAGAAGCTCGACGGTGCCCGCTTCGTGGTCCCAGAAGTACACGCCGCGTCCAGTGGCGGCCGCCGCGGTAAACAGGCGCGGGTCGTTGGTGCTGGTCCGCCCGTCGCCAAAGTCCAGGCGGCACCCGTTGCCATGGACCAGGCTCAGTCCGCGCGGCTGTTCGCCCCCGTCCGCAAACACTTCCGAGCGTTGCAGGAACACGTCCTCGCCCCACGGGTTGAGGCCCAGCGGGCGGAGCTTCACCATCGTGCCGCCCAGCGCGCAGTCCCGGTCGTCCACGACGCTGCGGATGGTGCCGTCCCCGGCCAGCAGCACGACGGCGGAGACGACGGGGCGCAGCCCGACCACCGCCACGCCGCCGCGGGCGCTGGCCGCATGCACCTCTGCGCCCGCGTGGCCCACCACCGTGGTGTCAGTTGCCCCGCCGATGGTTTGCCATGCGCGCACGGTGCCGTCCGGGTCAACCACCACCACCAAGGCGTGGTCCGCTGAAAACGCGCCCTCTTCGGCGCTCCACGGCCCGCTGGCCAACGTTCCGGCACGGGCGGCAACCACCACATTCTGCGTCACGTTGGAGGCAACCACCCAATCACCGGCGCTGCCACCATCCAGGCGCGGACCGGTGACGCCGGACACCAGCAAACCCTGCCAATCGTCAAATGACCCGTGCGCGTAGGTTGCACTGTCCACCAGCGTGTCGTTGTAACCCACCAGCGGGCTGCGGCGGAGCAACTCGTCGTGGAACCCGCCGTCCGCCAGCGGCCGCCGCACGGCAAACACAATGTGCCCGCTGGGTACGCCCAGTGCGCCCCGGTAGCGCACCTGACCGTTCCCCAGTGGCACGGCGGTCTCGATCACGCCGCCGTCACCCGGCGCGGTTGCACAGCGCATCTCCAGCAAGGCGTCCGCCAGGTCCGTCTGGGCCGCCAGCGCACACAGCCAGGGTCCATCCCAACCGCCGGGTGGTGTTGCGGCAAAGGCGCGGTATCGCCAGGAGGGCTCAAAGAACCGGCTCAAAAGCGCGCCGTCGGAGATGCGCACCATCCGCGCACCGGCAGCGGATTCCACCACGGAATAGTCGCCTTCCGGATTCCACAGCAGCACGCGCTCAAACGGCTCGGCCAGGGCGGCGCCCGCCGTCCAACCGCCGTCAGCGGGGTCCCGCACCCAGACCTGGGTGGCGCCGGAGCGGCCCCAGGCAACCAGCGCTTTGGCCATTCCCGGTGACGTGGGGCCACAGGCCGCGGCGTCACGCGCGCCCGCATCCACATTCCCGGATGCGCACAGCCCAATCACCGCCGGACCCGCGTCAGGCGCGCCTGCATCCCGGCCCGTCGCGCCCGACGAACTCGACGAACTCGAAGCCGCGCCGGACGAACTGCTGCCGCCCGAGGAACCCGTGGTGGCGGCGTCCGCCTCCGACACACCTGCGTCCCGCGTGAGTCCACCGACGCAGCCACCGGCCAGCCACGCGACCGCCAGGCACTGCCCCAACGCCTGCCACCGATTCCCTTCCATGTCTTCTCCCCCCGCATGCTGGTGTACCGCACCGCGATAGCTTGCCCCCCACGGGATTGCACGTCGTCAGTACGACTGGAGCTCGGGCCGCAGCGATTCGCGTGTTTTCCGTGGGCTTGAACTCAACCCTGGGTCACGGCGCGCGTGTGAACACATACTCCTGTTGCGGCGCACGCAGCGTGAGTTGCGGCCTGCCGTCCTTGACCTGCGCGAGAAAGTCAAACCCGACCAGTGGCGGATCCAACAGCACCACGCTGAACGTTCCGTCCTCCTCGGCCTGCTGGCCAAAGGCGCTCTTCCATTCGCCCGCGTCCAGCACCGCGCGCTTGCCGTCATACGTGATGCGGAGGCGCCCCAGAATCGCGTTGTCAAAAGATCCCACCAGGGACTTCGCCCACGCCGGGTCCGGCGTTTCGCGTAGTTTCTCCCGCTCTTTCGCCACCGCCTCGTCACGGCGCTTCAGTGAAAACTCCAGGTTGGCCAGCGCCTCCTCATTCCCGTCAAACAGGACCTCCAGGATCCGCCGCCGTACCGCGCGCAGGAACGCGCCCGCGCCGTCCACGTTGGTCAGCACCACCACGCCCACGCCGTGCTCGGGTAGAACGTACAAATCTGTGTTGAACCCCAGCGTCCCACCGTTGTGCCAGACCAGTTGGACGCCGTGATCATCCTCCACCACCACGCCCAGTCCGTAGGACGCCTTGTCGTTGATGCGCGCCATGGGTTCCCGGCGCTTGAGCAGGTTGGCTTCTGAAACCACCTGTTTCCCATCCGGCATGCGGCCGCGTCCCAGCTCGGCCAGCGCATAGCGGGACATGTCATGCACGCTGGACCACGCGCCGCCCGCGGGGCGGATGGGTGGCACCCAGTTCTCCGCGGACACGTCCACGGGGACAAAGTCCATCTTCACGTTTGGCGCGTGCGGGTTGGCGTGGTCGGAGCGGCGTGCGCGCGCGGGGTCAAACGTCGTGGAGGTCATGCCCAGTGGATCCAATACGCGGGACTGCATGACCGCGTCATAGGCCGGCCCCAGCGGCCGGGACGGGTCCGCGGTGTGCGCGGCCAGGCGAGGCGGATTCGATCCTGAGCAACCGGGTGAGCGAGAAGTTGTGGCGCGGAGCAACGCAGGTCCGTTCCACGACGCGTGGCGGGCTTGCCGCAGGCAAGCCCATCTACCCGCCCCCCTTGGGGGGCGGCCCTCGACGAC
>JACRCW010000097.1 GCA_016218805.1 Deltaproteobacteria bacterium
GCCGCCCACCACCATCACCGGCACGCGCTGGTCGTAGCTCCACGTGGACCCGTGGTCCGTGCCGGTGCCCTCCGCCGGGTCACGCCAGATCCAATAGGGGCGCGTCTCCACCAGGATGTGCCCACCGCGAACCGGGTGGTGCGCGTTCTTGAACGCCTCCCACGGCATCCCGGAGAGGTGCTCCAGCCGGCACGCGCTGACGCCGGTGGCCACGCCGTCCACGGACAGCGCCGCCCGCGCCGCGCGCTCCAGCACGTCACACGGGAGCGCGTCCGCGGCGGGGTCCAGCCACACGTTGGGAGGACTTACCAGTTTCACCCAGTCGCGCGGGCCGGCGCTGGCATCCAGCGCGCCGTCAATCGCGGCGGAAACGTCTCCATACGCCACGCGCCCCGCCGGGATGCGCAGCGCCGCGGTGTCCTCCGGGATGGGCGCCACGCCGTGGTCCGAAGTCACGACCACCGCCAGCCGGTCCCGTCCCACGCGCTTCTCCAGCTCACCCATGAGCCGCGCGATGTTGGCGGACGTACGCACCACGGTGTCCGCGCGCTCCACGCTGTAGGGGCCCCACGCGTGGCCCACCATGTCGTAACCGCTGAAACTGACCCACAACAGGTCCACTTCGTCGTCACGGCCCAGCTCCAGTGCGTCCGCGCCCGCCAGCGCCAGGTCCGCCACCCAGCCATCCAGCAGCGGTGCGTAGCGCGCGGCGGTGCCCAGTTTGCCCGGGGGCACTTTGGCCGGGTCCAGCGTCTTGGGCAGGGTGGGCGGCAGGCCCAGGCGGGCGGATTCGGCGCGCGCGTCGTCGGGGCGGGTGAGGGGCAGGTAGCTGGACACCGGGCGGACGGCGTCCCAGCGGTAGCCGCTGAGTTGCGCGGTTGTATGCGCGGCATTGAACGTCTTCAGCCACGCCGGCATCTCCGCCGCGTAATACGTGCTGGAGGTGAAGGTGGCCTGGTCCGGGTCCCACCACGCGGCCAGGTCCGCGCTGAAACCGCCGGTGAGAATGGCGGAGCGGTCCTTGGCCGCCACGGCCAGCACGCGGGATTTCCCGTTGCTGCGCACCTTCAGCGTGTCCCCCACGGTGGGCACCCGCAGCGCGGCGGGGGACCGTCCGTCCGGCGTGGCGCGCCCCCACACCGGGTAACGGTCGTCGACAATGACGTAGCGCGGTCCCTGCTCCGTCATGGCCAGGTTGGTGGCAATGCCGTGCTCATTGGCATACGCGCCGGTGGCAAGCGTGGCGTGCCCCGGGCCCGTCTCCGTGTTGGCCGTCAGGTAGCGCGCTTCAAACGGGGTCCCGCGCGCCGCCAGTCCGCCCAGCCCGCCGGGGCCCAGCAGCGGGGCGTAGTGATCCAGGTCCTCCATGCGGAGCTGGTCCACCACCATGACCACGACGAGACGGGGTGGAGCGGCCGCGGCCAGCAGGGCCAGGCAGGGGAGCAGGGGTGTCACGTCATTTCCAGGAGAGGGTGTAGGCGGCGTCGGCCGGCACGCCGCGGTCCGCGGTCACCACCGCCGTGCACGGCGAACCGCAGCGGCGCGTGCTGAGCGGCAGGGAGAGCTTCTCGCCGTCCTTGCCCGCCCGCCGCAGCACCTGGCGGCCCTCCGGGCCCACCAGCTGGACCTCCAGGGCCAGGCCCTCGGACGGGGTGACCTCCAGGCGGTGCTCCGCCTCGTCGGCGGGGAGGTGGATGCGGAACTGGTCCTCGTCGTCGGCCGGGTGGATGCCGGCCTGCAGGCGCGCGCCCTCGGTGAGCACGGTGGCCGTTTCGCGGCGGTCATTGGGCTCACGGTCCTCGTCGGCGGTCACCGGACGCAGCGCCTCCACCGTGAGGCGGTACGGCACCTCCACCGGGGAGGGCGGGACGTCGCTGGTGGCGTTCTCCTCGCGCACCATGAGCGTGAGCCGCTTGCCCTCCACCAGCACGCGCTGCACGCGGCTGACCGGGAGCCGGTTGCCCCACCCGTCAAACAGCAGGTGCCCGTCCACCCACGCGCTGAGCCCCAGGTTCACCTTCATGGGCCCGCGCGTTTCCACCTGCGCGTCCAGGAAGCGCGGCCCGGGCGGCAGGTCCACGGCAAACAGGTCCTTGTCCGCCTGGCCCTGCACGGGGACCGCCAGCACGCCGGACACGGACGAGTCCGCGCGGATCGCCGTGGCGTGCAACGCGTCGTTGTTGGGCTCGCGCTCCTCGGTGACCGCAGGCGCGCTGGCATCCTCCAGCAGGGACGGCGCCACGTACGCCACCGCGCCGCCCAGGACGCACGCGGACACCAGCGCGGCAAACGTCCGCCGCCGCCGCTGCGCCACCAGGAAGCGGGACCACTCATCGCGCCCGGCCAGTTGTCCGCCGTCATCAAATGAATCGTCGTCCGACGCTTCAATCAGCGGGGCGGGGCGCGCGGCGCCCGGCAGCGGCGCGGGCGTGGCGGTGGCGGACACGCCGTCCTGCTCCGCGGCGTGCTCCATGGCCTCACGCATGGTGGCGGCGGAATCAAACCGCTGGCCGGCCTCCTTCTGCAGCGCGCGCTGTCCCACGCTCCACACGGCCGAAGGAACCTCCGCGCTGGGCGCCAGCTCCCAGGGTTGCGGGAGCGGGTCCTGCAGGATGGACATGATGACGTCAATGGGCGTCTCCCCCTGGAAGGGGCGCTTGCCGGTGAGGCATTCGCACAGCACCACGCCAATGGCCCAGATGTCCGTGCGCACGTCCACCGGCATGCCGCGCGCCTGCTCCGGGCTCATGTACTCCGGTGTGCCCACCAGCAGGTCGTCCTGGGTCAGCGGCTGGCCCCCGTCCCGTGGCGCCATGGCCTTGTCCGCCTTGGCAATGCCAAAGTCGATGAGCTTGGCGAAGTCCTTCTCCTCGCCGTCCACGAGGAAGATGTTGTCCGGCTTGATGTCCCGGTGGACGATGCCTTTCTCATGCGCCTCCTGGAGGCTGCGCAGCACCTGCGCCAGCACGTGCACCGTGCGCCGTGGGCTCAGCGGTCCCTCGCGCAGGGCGGCGGCCAGCGTGCGGCCGCGCAGGTGCTCCATGGCCAGGTAGAGCTGGCCTTCGGGCGTCTCGCCAAAGTCAAACACGGCCACGGTGTGCCGGCTCTCCAGGCTGGACAGTGCGTGCGCCTCGCGGTGGAAGCGCGCGCGCACGCTTGGGTCCCGGGACAGCTGGCTGCGCACCACCTTGAGCGCCATGACCTTGTGCATGCGCTCATGCCGGACGCGGTAGACGCTGCCCATGCCGCCGGTGCCCAGCACGGACAGCACGCGGTAGCGCCCGTCAATGACCGTGTCCGGTGCGAATTCGCGCGACACCGGGGAGTCCTCTGCGCCCGCCGCGCCCGGGCGCGTGCCGGGGGACGAGCCGCGCGGGTCCCGGGACGGCTCCGTGGGCGTGCCGCCGGTGTCCGCGCGCGCCACCAGCGTCTCCTTGCGCCAGTCTCCCGGCGGCACGGGCGTGCTGCCGGGTCCACCGGCTCCCGAGGGCGTGTGCAGCGAGGGGCTGGTCGCCGGCAGCGGCGTCTCGTCGGCCTGTGTGTCGGCGGCCAGCACCATGCCGCACTGCGGGCAGAAGCGCGTGTTGGGCACGCGCGCGGCGCTGCAGCGGGGGCACGTGTCGGCCACGACGGGGGGAGTCCTTTCACCGCGTGGGGGGACGCGGCAGCCGGCGGCATGTTACGCACGCCCCGTGATGCGCGTCCACACGGCGCCCGTCGTCAGCCGCCGGGCGGCGCGGCGGTGACCAGCCCGCGCACGCGCGCCAGCAGGTGCGGGCCGATTCCGCGCACGTCCCGCACGCCGGGAACGGGGTTGGCAGATGGATGATGAGCTTGGCCGGCAGCTGCGCGGCCTGCCCGCCGCACCGCCTCAGGAAGCCCTGGTGTACGCCTTGGCGTTGCCCAGGGGGCCTGCACCCTCGGCAACCAGCAAGACGGACCCGAAGAAGGTGCCCAACGTGCGGTCGCTGTTGCGTGGTGCGGGTCTGGTCGTCGTAACTGGGAGGAGTCAAGCGCCACGCCAACGGTGTGTGGTCAGCGGGAGTTCTTCATGCGCCCCCACCGTGATGGCCGAAGCACCAACCGCGACGACACAGGCGCGGCCATGGTGCTGGTTCTGGTGGTCATTGCGCTGGGCCGCTGCGGTTGTCCATTTGGCCGCTGCCACGTGAGCGCCGCGCGCGGCGGCGGGTCACGGCAGGGTGGCGCGGTACAGCCCATTGCCGTACGGCGCCGCCAACACGGTGCGGGTGCCGGTGCTTGAGTACGTGAGCAACTGGCTCAACCCAACACCGGGGCTGGTCAGCGCGGTCAGGGTGCCCCCGCAGGTGGGGCCGTAGTAGGCGGTATTGGTCGAATTGAGGTGGCGCAAGATCGTGCACGACCCATCCTGCGCGACCACCACCGGAGTCTTGCCGGCGACGCTGTTCAAATCAGATTGGATGACTGTCCACAAGTCTCCCTGATTGGTTGACTCATACAGCTGCCCTGACCCGTAGTAATAGACGTGGTTGTCAACTGGATGACTCACCAGGGTGCCGTTGACGTCCGTGAGGCCCTGGGTGATGGGCTGAAAGCTCAACCCATGGTCGCGTGAACGCTTGGTCCTTCCATAGAAAACGTTGGGGTTCGCAGCATCAAACGCCGTGGGGAACTCCTCCATGGACTCATGGGTCCATGTGTCGCCGTGGTCGGTGCTCACCCCCACCGTGTTGATGCCCGTCCCAAATTCCAGCCAGGCAAACACTTCCCCCCCGGGTGCCACACTGAATTCCAGGACGCGGATGGTGGCCGCCGTGTGCTGCGGGTCGTAGGCCGGATGCGGGTCGAACGTGACGCCGTCATCATCGCTGCGCATCACGGAGAACGGTACGGTGGAGCCCTTGGCAAACAGCTTGCCGCCGCGCCACACGAGCGTGCCGTCCGCAAACTCCCCTTCCACGTGGGTCCACGTTGCTCCCCGGTCTGTGCTCCTGAACATGCCCTGGTCTGTCTGGACCAGGTAGGTGCCGGCCATGGTGACAGCCGCGGCATTCACCGCGCGTGGCAACGGCAGGGAGTCCCAGGCCAAGCCGCCCGAAGAGCTGGTTGATGAGCCACCGGAGGAACTGCTGGATGAACTGCTGGATGACCCACCGGAAGAGCTGCCGGAGGAGCTGCTTGATGAGCTGCTCGGGCAGCCCGAGCACGCGTCATAACCTGCTCCCGCGGCGTTGCAGGTCTGGGTGCCCTGCGTGCCCGCCGTGCCATCGCACGCACAGGCCACCGTCTGACCAGGAGCACAAACCGGCCCGCCACTTGACGACGATGAACCCTGACCGCCCGAGCAGCCAACGGAAGCCAGCGCCACCATCCATGCCAAGCGCCGACCAAGAAACGCGTTCATCCATGACTCCTGCTGCTTGCGCGCCAACTGGCGGCCCAACGTGAGGTCAGGGTGGCTAGCCCCCCGGGCCGGGAGGACGCAACAGAGCACTGCGCATCCCGGATGATCTGCGTCGCGACGTGGAAGCACGGGCGATTTGCACGGTCGCGGGAGATGGCGGACTGGGCTAATTGCCGTCGGCGCATAGCAATGGCCGTTGCCTGTGCACGGCGCCGCACCAATGAGCGCAAACCGACCCATCTAGTGTTAAGTTAAGCGACGCACCAGGTCCGCGGGGTCTCTATCAGCGCGCTTGCGAATCTCGGTCCGGTACTCGTTGTTCGATTTGAGGACAGCGGTGATCTTCGCCGTGAGTGCGGCAAGAAAGGGAACGCCGCCCTTGGCGGACGCCTCAGTTTCAACGCTGCCAACGAACTCCTTGCTGTGTGTCTCGGTCAGAACCTCTTCCGCGAACCACTGCTCAAGCAGCTTCTGCTCGGTAGTCGGCAGGTTAACGGAGAGGTCGCGCAGCTTTTCCAGCACGCTGCGCGAGATGACGAGAAGGATGTCTGCAAATGTGAGGCTGTCCTGGTCCAGTGTGGCCAGGGTGTCAATGAAGACCGGCTCGATCCCCCACGTGGAGAAGTCCTTGGCAGCACGGCGCAACTGCGTGGTCTTCCCGGTGCCGCGGTGGCCCACGACGCCCAGGTGAACAAACTCGCGACGGTTGGCCGCCGGGGCAAAGTGGCGGCGCAGCTTGGCGGCCAGTCCATACCTGCTGGGATCGAAGCCGCGCTCGATGTCGACGAACCAAGGGTCACCAGGTTGCACAACAGCGAACGGGTCGAGCGTCCAGAAAGCGTCCCCTGTCGTCATGGCACGGGTCTAGGGCATGGGGCGCATCTATCGGTCACGCACAGGCGAGTCAAACCGCGGTGCTCGGCCGTTTGTCCACGTGCGGGAGGAGTTCCCGGACCCGCACATGACGGGGCCAACGGCGACGCGTTCAGGACGGCGCGCAGGCAGTCCCGCCTGACCCGTTGGCTTCCGGCGGAAAACGCGCCACAACCCCGCGCCATGGACGGCATGGATCCGCACGCATTGGCGGTCTCCTGGGCGGTGGCGGGCGTGGCCATGATGGCCTCCGAGCTCGTCGTCCCCGGGCTCATTGTGGTCTTCCCCGGTGCGGGCGCGTTGATTGTCGCCCTGTTGGTGTGGCTGGGGGTGCTGCACGGCGTGATGCCGTGCCTGTTGGCGTGGGTGGTGCTGTCTGCCGTGCTGCTGTTTGGCCTGCGCGGGTGGCTGATGCGCAAGTTCCCGTCAGAGAAGGCGTACGCACCGCACAACCCGGACGCGGAGGCGTACGGCACCGTGGTGGACGTGGTGGAGGCCATTCCCGCGGACGGCGCCGGGCGCATCCGCCATGAGGGCACCACCTGGTCCGCCACGTCGCGCAGTGGCGCCATCCCCGCCGGTGCGCGCGCCCGTCTGTTGTTCCGCGAAAACGTGGCCTGGGTGGTGGAAGCCATTCCCCCGGCAGAAGCGCCGCCCGCGTCTTCATCAAAGACCTGAAAACGGAGGAACGCATGGAAGTCCTGACCGCGTTCACGGTGTTGTTCCTGGTGACGCTGTTCATCATCAGCCGCACGTTCATCGTCGTCCACGCCAATGAGAACGTGGTCAAGGAGCGCCTGGGGAAGTTTGCCGGTGTGCTCACGCCGGGGTTCCACTTCATGATCCCCATCCTGGACCGGGCCGCCTACCGCCATGAAATGCGCGAGCAGTGCCTGGACGTGCCGCCGCAGAGCTGCATCACGCGGGACAACATCCAGATGGAGGTGGACGGCATTGTCTACCTCAAGGTGTTTGACGCGGGGCGCGCCAGCTACGGCATCGGCGACTACCAGCAGGCGGCGGTCAACCTGGCGCAGACCACCATGCGCAGCGAGGTCGGCAAGCTGTCGCTCGACGAGACCTTCAGCGAGCGTGAGAAGGTGAACGACCGCATTGTTGCCGAGATTGACAAGGCGTCCGCCGCCTGGGGCATCAAGATGATCCGCTATGAGCTGCGCAGCGTGGACCCCAGCCGCCGCGTCATTGACACCATGGAGAAGCAGATGGAGGCGGAGCGGCAGAAGCGCGCCGCCATCACCGTCAGCGAAGGTCAGCGCGCCGCGCAGATCGCCATCTCGGAAGGGCAGCGCGAAGAGGCGGTGAACCTGTCTGAGGGCGAGAAGCAGAAGCGCATCAACGAGGCGGAGGGGCGCGCCGCGGAGATCCGGCTGCTGGCCACCGCCCAGGCGGAGAGCGTGCGCCTGGTCGCGGAGGCCATCCGCAAGCCCGGCGGGGACCTTGCCGTGAAGACGCAGCTGGTGGAGCAGTACCTGGTGGAGCTGGGGAAAATCCTGGAGGCCGCCAAGGTCACGGTGGTGCCGCCCCAGGTGGCCGGCATCCGCACCATGCTGGAAGGGCTGGGCGCGCTGGCCCACCACGTCGGTCCGCCTCCGCCACCACCCCCGCCGCCCCCGCGCCGCGCCTGACCAGGAGAGACCACCATGGCCGCCTTCAACAGCATCGTCTGGGGCATCATCATCCTGTACACGCTCATCAAGTTTGCGCGCTGCGTGCGCATGGTGCCCACGCAGTCCGCGTACATTGTGGAGCGGCTGGGCCGCTACCATGAGACGCTGCGCCCCGGCTTCCACGTCCTCATTCCGTTTGTGGACCAGGTGCGCTTCATCCAGGACCTCAAGGAGGAGTCCATTGAGGTGCCGCCGCAGATGTGCTTCACGCGTGACAACGTGCAGGTGGAGGTGGACGGCATCATCTACATGGCCGTCACCGACGCGGAGGCCGCCTCCTACGGCATCACGGACTTCCGGTTTGGCGCTATCCAGTTGGCGCAGACCACGACGCGGTCCGTCATTGGCACGCTGGAACTGGACCGCACGTTTGAGGAGCGCGAAGCGGTGAGCGGCCAGGTGGTGAAGGTGCTCACGGAGGTCAGCAAGGCGTGGGGCCTGCGCGTGCTGCGCTTTGAGGTGAAGAACATTGTCCCGCCCGCCAGCGTGCGTGACGCCATGGAGCGGCAGATGGGCGCGGAGCGGGACCGGCGTGCGCTGCTGGCGCAGGCGGAGGGCGAGAAGCGCTCACGCATCAACAGCAGCGAAGGCAAGCGCATGGAGGCCATCAACCGGTCCGAGGGCGAGAAGCAGAAGCGCATCAACGAGGCCGAGGGCCGCGCCGCCGAGATCATGGCGCTGGCGCACGCCACCGCGGAGTCCATTGAGAAGACCGGGGCCGCACTCAGCGCGCCCGGCGGCGAGGCGGCCATGGCGCTGCGGCTGAGCCAGCAGATGATCGGCCGCCTGTCCGGGCTGGCTGACGGGACCACCCAGGTCATGCTGGCCGCGGACATCACGCGCGTGGACACGCTGTTGGAAGGCCTGGGCATCCGGCGATCGGGGACGGCCTGACGTGCTCTCTGCCCAGAACCTGCGGCTCGCGTTCGACGACCACGTACTCTTTGACGGACTGTCCATAGGCGTGGATGCCGGCGAGCGCCTGGCGCTGGTGGGCACCAATGGCGTGGGGAAATCCACGCTGCTGCGCATCCTGGCCGGCGCGCAGAAGAGCGAATCCGGCCGCGTGGACCGCCGTTCTGATGCGCGCACCGGGTACCTGGAGCAGGAGCCCCATCTCGACGAGACGCTGACCGCGCACGAAGCCGCGGCCGGCGGCCTGCGCGAGCTGGTGGACGCCATCCGCGAATACGAACGCATTGGCGACCAGGTGGCGCATTCGCACGACGACGCGCGGCTCATGCAGCAGCACGCGGAGTTGCAGGCGCGCATTGAGCGGCTGGGCGGGTTTGATGCAACGCACCGCGTGGACCGCGTGCTCACGCTGCTGGGCGTGCCGGACCCGTCCATCCCCGTGCGCGATCTTTCCGGTGGCGGGAAACGCCGCGTGGCCCTGGCCGCGTTGATGGTGGCCCGCCCGGAAATCCTGCTGCTGGATGAGCCCACCAACCACCTGGACCTGGCCTCCATTGCCTGGCTGAAGAACGAGCTGCGCACCTATCCGGGCGCGGTGGTGTTTGTGACGCATGACCGGCAGTTCCTGGATGACGTGGCCACGCGCGTGGCCGAGCTGGCCGACGCGCGCATCTACGTCCACGGCGCCTCCTACGCGGACTACCTGGAGGGGCGGTTGGAACGGATGGAGCTGCAGCAGCGCACCGCGCACAAGCGCGAGCGCATGCTGGCGCGCGAGCTGGCCTGGCTGCGCGCGGGAACGCCGGCGCGCACCACCAAGCAGCAGGCGCGGATCAAGCGCGCCAATGAACTGCTGGCCATGGAGGCGCCCGTGGAGCGGCAGATGGACGTGCGCCGGCAGTCCACGGGGCGGTTGCAGAAGACCATCCTGGAGTTGAAGGACCTGGAGCTGGGGTACCCGGGCAGGACCGTCCTGCGGAACCTGTCGCTGATCATGGTCGCCGGGATGCGCATTGGGATTGTGGGGCCCAACGGCGCGGGGAAGACCACGCTGCTGCGCGCCATCCTGGGTGAACTGGCCCCGCTGAAGGGACGCATCATCCTGGGTGAGCAGACGGCGCTGGCGTACTTTGATCAACACCGCCAGCTTCTGGATGACGACGAGTCCGTGCTTCGCTCCGTGACCGACGAGACACACGTGGACGTGGGCGGCAAGCGCGTGCACGTGCACGGCTACCTGGAGGGCTACCTGTTTTCCGGCGACGACCTCAAGCGCAAGGTCCGCAGCCTCTCCGGCGGGGAGCGCAACCGCCTGCTGCTCGCGCGCCTCATGCTCAAGGGCGCCAACGTGCTGCTGATGGATGAGCCCACCAACGATCTCGACCACGACACGCAGGGCGTGCTGGAGGAGATCCTGCTCACGCACGACGGGTGCGCGCTCATCTCCAGCCATGACCGCCGCTTCCTGGACCGCGTGGCCACGCACATCCTCGCCATTGACCCTGATGGGACGTGCGAGCTGTTTGCCGGCAACCACGAGATGTACCTGACGCTGGTGGCGCAGCGGCAGGCGCGCGAGGCGCCCAAGGAACTCCCGCCGCCCGCGCCGGAGCCCGTGCGCCCGACGGAGAAACGCGCCGCCGGCAAGCCAAAGCTCTCCTACAAGGAGCAGCGCGAGCTGGAGGGCATGGATGCGGCAATCCTGCAGGCGGAGGAAGCGCTGTCCGCATTGCAGGGCGAGGTGAACCACCCGGACTTCTTCCGCACCGCGGGAGCGTCGGCGCCGCAAAAGGTGGCCGCGCTGGACGAGGCGCAGGCGCGTGTGACCGCGCTGTACGCGCGCTGGCAGGAGCTGGAAGCGCGGGCGCAGGGTGCCGTTTGACGTGCACCGCTGCGATTGTTACGCCCACCCGCCTCGCGAGGAGGAAGCCGTGCGTGTTGTGATGTGCGTGAAGATGGGCAAGGAACTGCCGGGCCTGGCGCGTGATCCGCTGGGTGGTGAGCTGGGCAAGCGCATCTTTGAGCAGGTCAGCCAGGAGGCGTGGAACCTCTGGCTGGAGCACCAGAAGATGCTGCTGAACGAGTTCCGCTTGAACCTCGCCGACAAGAAGGCGCGCACGTTCCTCACCGAACAGGCGGAGAAGTTCTTCTTTGGCGAGGGCGCGCAGCTCCCGCCGGACTTCCGGCCGGCGCCGCGCAAGGGCTGACGGCCCCCTTGCTGCTGGTCTCCACGTACACCCTGGGGCACCAACCGCTGGTGCTGGCGGTGGCCCAACGGGCGCTGCGCGACGCGGGCTTTGCGCCACAACTGCTGGACATCCAGCTTGAACCCGCCACACCGGAGCGCCTGCGCGGGCACGCGCTCGTCGCCATTGCCGCGCCCATGCACACCGGCACGCGCCTGGCCGCGGGACTGTGCCGCACCGTGAAGGCCGCGGACCCGTCCACGCGCATCTGCGTGTTCGGGCTGCATGCGCCGCCCAACCGCGAACACCTGTTCGCCTCCGGCGCGGATGTTGTGGTGGGGCCAGACTTCACCGGCGCGCTGGTGGCGCTGGCGCGCGCCGTGACGCAGGACAGGCCGCTGCAGGGGATTCCCGGTGCGCTGCTCCCGGGTGACACCACGGACCCGGTGCCCGGGCGTCCCGCGGTCCTGCGCCCGGACCGCACCGGTCTGCTGCCGCTGGCCCGCTACGCACAACTGGAACGCGACGGCGTGCGCACCACCGCCGGCTACGTGGAGACCACGGTGGGCTGCAAGCACGTGTGCCGCCATTGTCCGCTCACGCCCGTGTACCGCGGGCGGTTCTTCGCGCTGGACCGCGCCGTGGTGCTGGATGACATTGACGGCCTGGTTGCCGCAGGCGCGGGTCACATCACGTTTGGAGACCCGGACTTCCTCAACGGACCCGGCCACGCGCTGCGCATCACCGACGAGCTGCACCGCCGCCACCCGGGCGTGACGTGGGACGCCACCGTCAAGGTGGAGCACCTGCTGCTGCATGCGGACCTGCTGGGGACCTTCCGTGACCGCGGGTGCGTGTTCATGGTCAGCGCGGTGGAGTCGCTCTCTGACGAGGTGCTGCGGCAGCTCCACAAGGGCCACACCGGCGCGGACGTGCGGCGCGCGCTGGCGCTCACGCGCCAAGCGGGCATCCCGCTGCGTCCCACGTTTGTAGCCTTTACGCCGTGGACCACCGCTGCGGACCACCTGGCGCTGTGTGACCTGGTGGACCAGGAGGGCCTCCACGACGTGGTGGACCCCGTGCAGATGACGCTGCGCCTGCTGATTCCCCCGGGGAGCGCGCTGCTGGAGACGTGTGCCGGCCAGCCGTGGCTGGGCCCGGTCAACGTGGCTTCGCTCACGCACGCCTGGACGCACCCGGACGTGCGCATGGACGCCCTGTGCCAGGAACTGGGGGACGTCGCGGCGGCGGGCGCGTCGTCGGCCGAAGGCCCGCGCGACACGCTGCAGAAGATCGCCCAGGTGTCACGCGCGCGGCTGGGCGGGGTGCCGCCGCGTGGCGTTGCACCGTCAACCGGGAGGGCGCCGCGCCTGACCGAACACTGGTTCTGTTGAGCGGAACCCACGGAAGGCCAGTTGGCCTTCGTGACTCTGGGCGCCAACTTCTGAGCGCACCGGTTGACCCCCAATCCGCGCCGGCATTAGGCGTGGCAGCACAAATGATCACCCCGCTGCTGCTGTGCGTTGCCCTGCAGGCGCCGGCGCCCGAGGAAAAGGCGTCCGTGGCCGTCATGGGCCTGCTGGCGGGCCAGAACGTGACCCCCGCGCTGGCCGCGCTGCTGACGGAGAACGTGGGCGTCAGCCTGCGCAACAGCAACCGGTTTGACCGGGTGGTGAGCACCGCGGACGTGGAGACGGTGTTGTCCCTGGAGGCGCGGCGGCAGCTGACGTCCTGTGACAGCAACACCTGCATTGCGGAGGTGGCCGGGCTGCTGGGCGTCACGCAACTGGTGACGGGCACGGTGGCGCACGTGGGCGAGGTCTACGTGTTCAACCTGCGCCTCGTCCGCACGCAGGACGCGCAGACGCTGGCTGGGGTCAGCCGCACCATGGAGGGTGATTCGGAGGCGGTGCTGGTCCGCGCGGTGGATGACCTGGTGGCGGAGCTGCTGCGGCGCGCGGACGGTGAGCCCGCGCCGGCCGCCGTCACGCCGGAGCCGCCTGCGCCCGCGGCGGCCAGCCCGGAGCGGGCGGCGGCGCCAGCGCCGCGGACCGGCGTGGTGAAGCCCGTGCTGCGCGGCCTTGCCGCCGCGGGGGTGGTGGCCGCGGGGGTGGGCGTTCTCGTCGTGGTGGCGGGTCTGGGCGCGGCGGCGGGGTCCCTGGGTGCGGTGCGGGTGCCGGGGAGCGACCATTGGGTGACCGCGCTGCAGGCGGGCTTCACCGTGGGGCTGGGCGCATCCGTGTTGGGCGTGCTGCTCACCGTCACCGGCGTGATCACGGCGGGCGCGCTTCTGGGCGTGTCGTTGGTGGGAGGCTGAGATGCGTCGCGCGTGGGTGGCCGTGGTTGCCGTGGCGGGTGTTGCCGCCGCCTGCAATCCGTTCTGGTGGTGGCCGTCATCCGCCTGTGACGACGACGCGGACTGCCGCAGCGGACGCATCTGCGTGGATGGCACCTGCCGGGCGGGCGGGCGGACGCCGGCGGCAACCGGTGACGACAGGTCCATTGCCATGGGTGGGGAGTTCGCCTGCGTCCTCAGGGACGGCGGCGTCACCTGCTGGGGAGGCAACGCGTTCGGGCAGCTGGGTACGGTGTCGGCGTCACCCGCGCCGGCGGTGGTGCCCGGGTTGCAACCCGCGCAGGCCATCACGGTTGGGTTTGGGCACGCGTGCGCGCTGGCCGGAGGCACGGCGTGGTGCTGGGGCTACGCGGACCGCGGCGCGCTGGGCACCGGTTCCATGACGACGCAGCCCGGGCTCATTGAACCGGTGGCCTTCACCGACTGGGTGCAGGTGGACTCCTTTGGCCACCACACCTGTGGCATCCGCGAGGGCGGGGCGCTGTACTGTTGGGGTGACAACAATGCCGGGCAGCTGGGGCTGGGGCCCGGCGCGGCCACGCAGTACGCGGAGCCGGTGCAGGTCCCGTTTGTGGGAGGCGTCGCGGAGGTGTCCACGGGGTGGGACTTCACGTGCGTGGTCTCCACCGACGGAAGACTGTGGTGCTTTGGGACATCCAATGAGGTCCTGGGGGGCCGGCTGGACGCGCCCACGCAGATGCCAGAGACGGGCTGGTCCAACATCCAGGCCGCAGCCACGCACGTGTGCGGGCTGCGTGGAGGAGAGCTGTGGTGTTGGGGCGAGGCTGGCCACGTGGGACAGGGCGACGAAGCCGCGCTGCAGCCCACACGCGTGGGCTCTGCCGGGAACTGGCGGGGCGTGACGTGCGGCGCGTTCCACAGCTGCGCGTGGAACGACGTGGGCGAGCTGTATTGCTTTGGGGCCAACGCCGCAGGGCAGTTGGGCACCGGGCCGGGCGGAATCAATGCGGGGACGCCCAAGCGGGTGCCCACGCCGGACGGCGCGTGGCAGGCGGCGGCCATGGGGCCGTCAGAATCCACGTGCGGCCTGCAGGACGGGCGGGTGTACTGCTGGGGCTCCAACGAGCACGGTGAGCTGGGGCAGGGCTACGCGGGCCGTTCCGCGGCGCCGCGGGAGGTGGGGCCGGACGCGGGGCACCGCTGGACGCAGGTGCGCGCGGGAGACCGGCACGCGTGCGCCGTTGACCAGGAGGGTGGGCTCTACTGCTGGGGCAGCAACGACGTGGGGCAGCTGGGTACGGCCGACATGCCCGTGCAGCACCGCACGCCGGTGGGCGTGGACGGCGGCGCGTGGTCCCGCGTGGTGGCCGGTGAGATGACGACGTGCGCGATGCAGCGCGATGGCGGTTGGTTCTGTTTTGGCTCGGATGGACTGTCGGTGGGCCTGGGAGGGCCGGAGCAGCGGCCGGTGCGCATCCCCGGGCCGTTTGTGGACGCGGTGGTGGGCAACTCGTTTGCGTGCTTTGTCGACGGGGCCGCCGGGCTGCAGTGCACCGGGTCATACTTTGACCGCACGGAGTTGCGGGCGGCGTTGCCGGGGGTGACGTGGGACGCCGTGGCCGGCCGCGGTGACGTTGTTGCGGGCACTTCTGGCGGACGGATGCAGCGCTGGACGGTGTGGGACGCGGACGCCGGCTTTACCAGCGAGACCCTCCCCGGCCTGGCGATGCGTGCGCCGGTGGCCCGTGGCACGGGACACGACTGCGCCGCGTCGTCCGACGGCGGCAGCCTGTTCTGCATGGGCGACAACTCAAACGGCCAGCTGGGCGTCCCCGACGGCGGTCCGGGGCCACAGGAGGTCCCGCTGCCGGGCGCGGTGCTGTCGGTCTGCGCCGGGCAGGATCACACCTGCGCCATTGTGGACGGCGGCTCGGCGTGGTGCTGGGGGCGGGGCGAGGAGGGCGAGACCGGCTACCGGGTGGACTACCAGAGCCCCACCCCGCGCGAGGTCAGCGGCGGAGCCTTCACGGACATCACCTGCGGCACGTCATTCACCTGCGGCATCCGTGCCGGCGGGACGCTGTGGTGCTGGGGCAGCAACCGGCGCGGCGAACTGGGCGACGGGCGCGGCGGCTCACCGGTGCCACAGCCCGTCACGCTGCCCTGAGGCGCTTCACGCGCGGTGGTAGGGCTCCCCGCGCAGCACGGTGAACGCGCGGTACAGCGCCTCCAGCGCCACCACGCGCGCCAGGCGGTGTGGCAGCGTCAGGGTGGACAGGCTCCACTGCTCCACGCACGCGCGCAGCAGCTCCCCGTCCAGCCCCGTGGGGCCGCCCTGGTAGAGCACCACGTCACGCCCCGCGTTGAGCCAGGCCTGCAGGCGCGCGGCCAGCTGCTCCGTGGTGTACTGCCTTCCCGTCACCTGCAACGCCACGGCGTGCGCGCCCGGTGGCGCCACCTTGCGCAGCTTGTCCGCCTCCAGGCGCTCCACCGGTTCGCCGCCGCCACGGCGTGCGGAGGCCTCCACCGTGCGCAACTCAAAACGCGCGTAGTGCGTCAGGCGCTCCGCGTAGTCCTGCGCGGCCTGGTCCAGGAAGTCCTTCTTGGACACAGGGCCCACGCCCGCCAGGACAATGCGCATCAGTCCCGCAGCCAGTGCCCAACGAGCTGCAGCCACTGCCAGGCAATGAGCAGCGGCCCCTGGTCCGAGTTGGCGGCCTCCAGCAACGGGTTGCGCCCGGAGCTGGCCACCACCACGTAATCCACCTTGCGGCCGTCCAGGAACACGTACTGCAGCTTGTCCTTGCTGTAGACCCAGCGCTGCACGGGCAGCCCCGTCTTGAGTTCCTCTTCAAAGACCATCGTGTCCGGCGTGCCGCTTTCGTCCAGCGCGCGCCGCTGGTCCGGGCTGAGCTGACTGCGGTTGAGCCGCACCACGTCAAACCGGTCATTGGTGACGCGCATACCCCGCTCAATGGGCGAGCGCAGGACAAACATGCACCCGCCGCCGAGCGGCGCGAGGAGCAGGACGAGCGCGAGGAGCCGGGCCATGGGTCGGGGTGCTAGTAGTGGACGCCTCTCCCGGGCTCAACCGCCATGACCCATCACGCACACGCCGCCCCCGCGCTGGAGACCCTCAAGGCCTTGCTGCGGGTAGACACCACCAACCCGCCAGGCAATGAAACGCCGGCCGCGCAGCTGCTGGCGGAGCGGTTTTCGGGCGCGGGGCTGGAGCCGCGGCTGCTCCACAAGGAGCCGGGGCGGGACAACGTGGTGGTGCGCCTCAAGGGCCAAGGCGCGGGCCCGCCGCTGCTGCTCACCGCGCACCTGGACGTGGTGCCGGCCGAGCGCGACCGCTGGACGGTGCCGCCGTTTGACGCGGTGGTGCAGGACGGGTGGTTGTGGGGGCGCGGGGCCATTGACATGAAGCACATGGCGGCCATGAGCGCGCACGTGCTGCTGGCGCTGCAGGAGGAGGGGGTTGCCCTCAAGCGGGACGTGATCTTTGCCGGCGTGGCGGACGAGGAAGCCGGCTGCGCGGCGGGCAGCCGCTTCCTGGTGGACCAGCACGCGGACCTGGTGCGCGCGGAGTACGCGCTGGGCGAGGTGGGCGGCTTCCCGCTGGACATTGGCCCGGTCCGCTACTGGCCCATCCAGGTGGCGGAGAAGGGCGCGGTCCGGCTCACGCTGACCGCGCGTGGTGACCCGGGGCACGGCTCCATGCCGCACGGGCAGCAGGCGGTGCTTCGGCTGGCCGCGGCGCTGGCGTCATTGGGCGGTGCGCGGTTGCCGTTGCACGTGACCCCGCCGGTGTACCGCTTCATTGCTGAAGTGGCGCGCCGCCAGCCCATCCCCGCCAAGCTGGTCCTGCCCCTGCTGCTGCACGAGAAGACGGCCCCGCCCGTGCTGGACCGCGCCATCCCACCGCACCTGCGGGACGGGTTTGCCGCGCTGCTGGCGGACACGGTGAGCGCCACCGTGCTGCGCGCGGGCGAGCGCGTGAACGTCATACCTTCGTTCGCCACCGCGCAGGTGGACGGGCGCACGCTGCCGGGCCACACGGGCGCCACCCTGGCTGAAGAAGTGCGTGACCGCGTGGGCGCGGAGATTGAGATCACCATAGACAGTGACGAGCCGCCCACCGTGTTCCCCGCAGACACGCCGTTGTTCACCGTGCTGGCGGAGACGCTGCGCGAAGCCGACCCCAACGGCGTGCCCGTGCCGTACATGATCCCCGGTTACACGGACGCCAAGGCGTGGGCCCGCCTGGGGACCACCTGCTACGGGTTTGCGCCCACGCGGTTCCCCGCGGGGAGCGTGGCGTTCAACAAGCTGTACCACGGGCATGATGAGCGCGTTCACGTGGACGGGTTCCTGTGGGGGTTTGGCGTGCTGTACCGGGCGGTGAAGCGCTGGTGCACGTGAGCGTGCGGGGTTGAGGAGGAACAGCCAGATGCGTCAGCGACCGGCCGGAGGCCGGTCCCACGTGGGGCCCGGGCGACGGGGACCTGTGCCGCGGATGGTCCCGCGCACGCCTCGTCGTAGGGCGGGGGCTCGTCGGGCTCGTCCCCCGCCCGAGTGAGATACTGGGTCTTTCAGCGGCGTGACCTGCTCCACCACGTCGCAGGAAGCCGGTGTCCGCCCTCTACGCGGAGGTGGGGCGGGTGCTCGAAACACCCCTCGCCGCATGGACCCTGCTCAGCGGCCAAACTCCAACAGCTTGCTGACCACGCCGTGCAGGATCCTCAGCTCCTCCTCCGACGGTGCGGCGCGCGCGAGCAGCCGCTGCATCAGGCGCCACGGCCGCCGGGACCGTCCGTGGGTCTGCCACCCCGCGCGCACCAGCAGCGCCTCGGCGTCCTGGGCCAACCGCGCGCGCTGTGCGCGGTCCACCGGTGGCGGGGCGCTGCGCCGGCGCTCACCCGCCACCGTCCACGCGTAACCAAACACCGCCACCGCGTGGGACAGGTTCATGCTCGGGTGCCCCGCCGCCGTGGGAATGCGCACCAGCGCGTCACACCGCAGCGCGTCCGCCGTGGACAGCCCCTGCGCCTCCGTCCCAAACACCACCGCCGCCCGCGCGCGGCTCGCCCGTACGCGCGCCAGGACCTCGTCCACGCCCTCCGGGTCGCCGCGGTGCCGCCCGCTGCGGGCGCTGAAGCCCACCACCAGCGCGCACCCCGCCACGGCCTCCTCCAGCGTCGTCACGTGGCGCGCGTCCCGCAGTACCGCCGCGCTGTCGGTGGCGCGCAGGCACGCTTCGCGCTCCGTGTTGATGCCGGGCGCGCCCACAATGACCAGCTCCGCCATGCCAAAATTGCCCAGCACGCGGGCGGCCGCGCCCACGTTGCCGGGGAACTGCGGTTCCACCAGCACCACGCGCGGCGGCGCGTCAGCGGGGTTTCTGGGCGGCGCCAACCTGGGGATCCTTCACGTACAGGACCAGCTGCTGGCCCACGCGCAGCCGTCGGCGCCGGTTGAGCCCGTTCCATGCGGCCACACTGCGCACGTCCACGCCGTGCTTCACGGCAATGTCCCACAGCGTGTCGCCCTTGCGGACCACCACCTTCACGTGGCGGCTGCCCCGCGGGGGGGCGGCTTTCACCACCCGGCCGCGCCGCTCGGTGACGTCGTCGTCCAGGTCGCCCGCGGGGATCGCTCCGCCGGGTGGTACCGGGATGATCAGGTCTTCGCCGGGTTGCAGCTTCTGGTTGGGGAGGTTGTTTTCGGCAACAACCAGGTCCGTGCGGGTCTGGTAGCGGGCGGCCACCGCGGCCAGCGTGTCACCGGGCCGGACATGGTGGCGGCGGTAACGCGCGCGCTCGCCCTCGGTCAGCGTGACCAGCCCGGCCTGGCACCGCTCCAGGCTGCGCGGGGGCACGCGCAGGTCAAAGGTGGGGTTGGCCGTGGTGGGCGGGGGCGTGATGGGCCGGCGCAATGCGGGGTTGAGCTCCAGCAGCACCTCCACGTCCGTGCCGCAGGCGCGCGCCACCGGGGCCAGGTGCAGGTTCTCCGTCAGCGTCAGCACGTCAAACTCAAACGGCGCCAGCGGCTCAATCCCGTCAAACCCGTACTGGGCCGGGTCCCGCGCAATGGTGGCAGCAGCAAGCAGCTTGGGGACGTAGTTGCGCGTCTCCCAGCGCAGTGACCGCGTGCGGGCCAGCGCAAAGAACTCCCGCGTGCGCTGCCGGTGGATGGCGCGTGAAACCTTGCCGGGCCCGGCGTTGTAGGACGCCCACGCCAGGTGCCAGTCCCCCCAGGTGCGGTACAGCTCGGCCAGGTAGCGGGATGCCGCGTACGTGGCCTTGATGGGATCGCGGCGCTCGTCCAGCCAGTAGTTGACGGCGAGCCCCATGCGCACCCCGGTGGGACGGATGAACTGCCAGGGCCCGGCGGCGTGCGCAAAGCTGTACGCCTTGGGGGAGAACCCGCTCTCAATCATGGACAGGTACACCGTGTCTGACGGCAGCCCTTCCTCGACGAGGATCTTGCGCATCATGGGGCCGTACCGCCAATAGCGGGCCACCCACAGCCGGTAGTACTTGGCACCCACGCCCTGGAAGAAGGTGATCCAGCGGCGGACCATGTCGTTGTCCGCCATGGGGATGTCACCCGCCACGTCCAGCGGGCCGGACGTGCGGCGGATGACCACGGTGCGCCGCAGGTAGTCCGCCAGCAGCGCCGCCTCCTCGCGTGATTGCGCCTCGCGCACGCGCTCGGACAGGCCCTCCGTCCCCAGCGCGCCCAGCATGTGCACGCCCAGCCGCGCCGGGGCGGCCACGCGGCGCAAGCCGCTGTCGTCGTCAACTGGGAGATCCACGGGTGGCAGCAGGTCCCGGCGCAGCGTGCGTTCCGGCGCCGGAGCCGGTGGCGTGGGGGCCGCGGGCGCTTCCGGCTCGGGCAGCTTTCCCTCGCCCCCCTCGCCGCCCGTCGTCGTCGCCTCCATGTCCTCGATGATGTCGCTGGCCGCGGGCTCCGCGTCCGGGGGCGGGTCCTCGTCGTCAGCGGGGTCCTCCGGCGGGTCCGGCGCGTCCACGGGGAGGGGGCCTCCATCCGTCGCCTCCGCGGCGCGGCCGTCCGGCGCCGCCAGGCACAGTGCGAACACTCCAAGGACCGCCGGGATTCGCCGCATGAGTCCCCCCTACTTGGCTCCCGGTGACAAGTTCTGCAATGCCGCCGCACCGTGCCCGGGCCCCAGCACGTGCCGCAGTCTGTCTGCGTACACAAAGCTCTCCGTCGTGGGGATATGTGGGACCCGGTGGCATTCGCGGCATCCCTCTTCGCCCGGTGACAGGCGGATGTCCGCTTTCTCCTCGGTCTCTGCGTGCCGGCTGCCGGGGCCGTGGCACGTTTCGCACCCCACGTTGCCCCACTTGGGCGCTTCCGACACCTTGCAGGTGCCCCCCGGCAGCTCAAACCCGACGGAGTGGCAGCCCACGCAGTCGCGGTTGCCGGTGGCGTCCTTGTCCTGCAGCGTCTTCCACGCGCGCGCGTGCCCCAGCGCGCCAGCGCGGGCCCCGTCGTTGACCACGGCGCCCTTCCACTGCTCATACGCCTCCTGGTGGCACTCCGCGCACACCAGCGTGCCCACGTACGCTTGCGCGCCGGGCGGAGGTGGCGGGCAGGTGATGTTCTTCTCGCACTCCAGGTTGAGCGCGCGCAGGGACGCCTTGTACGCCAGCAACTCCTTTTCCACCGTCGGGTCGCCCGCCACCTGCCTGGTGAGCGGGAGCGCGTCAAAGCGGAATGTGTTGCGCACGGTCACGTTGGACTGGGTTGCGCTGGCGGGCGTCGCCGCCGCCGCACGCAGCTGCTGGGCCTTGTGCCGCCGGGCGTCTGCATTGGCGGTGTCTCCGCGCGCGGCAAAGTCCGCGGCCTGGTCCTCCAGCAGCTGCGCCCGCTTCACCGCGTGCTCCGCCTGGGCCCGCGCCGCACGCCCACCGTCGTCAAACGCCAACCGGGCTCCACCCGGGGCGGGCAGCGTCACGTGCAGCCGGGCCAGGTACTGCCCCTGCTGACCGGCGGACACCAGCCAGGACCCGGGGACCACCTCCAGCGGTGTGGTGGGCTCCTCGCCGGGCTCATGGCCCTGGACCAGCACGTCAATGCCCTCCACCGCGCCCAGCAGCGCCACCGAGCGCGCGCGCGGCATCTGCGACAGCACCACCACGACGTGCGCCCCGTCTGCGCGCAGCGCTGCCACCTGCGCGCGCACGGCGCTTTCCGGGTTGCGCAGGGTGAGGCCATGCCACGTCACGGTGTTGTCTCCCGCCGGTGCGCCGGCATCCGCCGGCCAGGTGGCACCGGTGAATCCGACGCGCACACCCCCGGCCTCCTTCACGGTCCGGGCCACCACGCCGCCGGCGCCCTCCACGTTGGCCGTGACGACGGGAAGTCCCGCGCCGCCCAGGGTCTGCGCGCGGAAGGCTTCGCCGCGCGACAGGTCAAAGGGCCCCAGCCCGGTGAGCGCCAGGCCGCTGGCCCCAGCCGCGCGCACCAACAGCCGCACGCGTGCCTCCTCCTGGCACTGCGCCGCCGCGGGAATCTCCATCCTGTCGAACAGCAGGCTCCCCGTATCAAAGAACAGCACGGGCCCCGCGGCGCGCATGCGCGCCAGTTCCGCGTGGATGCGGTGGATGCCTCCCAGCGGATCCGCCGTGCACCCGCACGGCTCCACCCAGCCGCGCACGTGGGACGTGAACGCCAGCGTGACGGCGGGGGGGCCCGCGGGCATGGGCGCGCGGCGCGGACAGGCCATGGCCGCCAGGCAGGGGACAAGCAGCAGCGTCAGGGGCGCGCGTCGCAACTCGGTGTTCCTCCGGGCGCGCATGGATACCCTCTTCCGTGCGCAGTTTCAGCCCCGCCGTGCGGGGATTGGCGGCGCCCCCGGGAGGTGGGCCATCATCGGCCCCATGGCGGAGCCCCGCGTGGAGACCGGCGGTGGGACGGGTCGGGCGCTGGGCGCGCTGGACCGGGCGCTGGACTGGCTGCTGCCGCTGACGTTGCTGGGGGGCGTTCTGTTTGCGCCGGAGTGGCTGGTGCAGTGGGCGTTTGAACGGCGCCTGCGCGCCGGCGCCCGCAGCCTCCCCGGGGCGCTTGCCGCGGTGGACCCGCACGGGTTCCTCGTGGTGGAAGTGCCGGGCCGGGAGGAGGTGCGCATCAACGTCCGCGGCACGCGCCGCGTGTCCTGGATGGTGCTGCCGCGCGTGTGGGGCGTGCGGAAGACCGCGTGTGATCTGGTCCGGTTTGACACGCCTGCGGGGAGTTTTCTCGTCGAGAATCCGCCCGCGGGCCTCACGCGGCTGCTGCGCGCCGCCGGTGGCCGCGTGGACACGCTGGGCTACGGGCGCACCGTGGAATGGGCTGCGCTGGCGGTGTGGTGGGGCGTGCTGGCGCTGGTCCTGTACGGCTACTTCCCGTGGCATGGCTTGGCGGAGGCGTGGCGCACCTGGCGTGCGGACGTCCAGCTGCCCTGACCGCGGGTAGGAACGCCAAAGCAAACGCCACGCGGTGTCAGCGCCGCCGGCGGGCCAGCCCCAGCGCGACGACCAGCACCGCCCACCCCACGGCTCCGCCGGCAGAGGTGCAACCGGTCACCTCGGCGTGCCAGTCGTTGGTGCGCTGCTGCTCCAGGAACGCGTGCGCGCGGCTCAGTACCTCGTCGCGCGTTGCGTCAATCTCCATCAGCAGCTCATGCCGCGCACCGGGCAGCTGTTGCCGCGTGCAGTCGCGCGCGGCACGGCACACCGCGTCCTGCCCGTCGTTGCGCACCACGGTGTCCGCGCCGGATTGGAGGATCAGCGTCGGCGCCAGCAGCCGCCGCGCTTCGCGCCGGGCGGACCCCGCGGCACCAAACGCCTGCTGCACCCAGCGGTAGGTCACGCCCCCCATGCGCAGCTGCGGGTAGCGGTCCGGCAGCGCCTGGTTGAACTCCCAACGCACGCGGCTGCGGGACACGCGGTTGTCCGCAAACTCCCCGTGCTCAAACCCGCCCTGCGTGAGCCCGTATTCGTCGCCCTGGGCGGTCAGCACGCCGCCCCAGCCCAGGCCCTGCGCTACCGGTTCCGGAAACGGGGCGGTGTAGAAACGGTGCATGGGCGCGCACAGCACCAGCGCGTCCACGGCGTGCGTTTCCCGCTCCAGCAGCCGCGTGGCAATGAGCCCGCCCATGGAGTGCGCCAGGATGAACACCTTGCGGTGCTCCCCCCGCGCCACCACCGTGTCCAGGAACGTGCCCAGGTCATCCACGTAGTCCTGGAAGTGCTCCACGTGCTGGCGTTCCGGGTCCTCCAGCAGGCGCTGGGACAGGCCCTGGCCGCGGTGGTCATACATGTACAGCGAGTACCCCCAGTCCCGCAGGTCGTAGAACACCTCCGTGTACTTGAGATGGGACTCCGTCCGCCCACCCAGGATGACCACCGCCACGTCACTGGCCGCGGTGGGGAAGCTGACCGCGCTCAGGTGCACCCCGCCGCGCCCCACCAACGTCTCCATCACGCGGTGGTCAAAGTAGTAGGATTCGGCCAGGGCGCGGCGGTCCTGCGCGTACGCCGCCGTCTCCGGGAGCGCGCGCGCCCACGACGCAGCCAGCAGGACCGCAACCAGGGTCAGACGGGTCATGGCCGCCGGCTTGGCCGGACGCTGGCGCCGGGTCAAGCCCACCTCCCACCAGGGCGGCCTTGCGGGTGGCAACCTGCCGCTGCTAGACCTTTTCCCTTTCCAACCAGAGGGTTGGACGGGGGCCGCGCGCGCGCGGCTTGGTCCAAACGTCGCATCAAGCGTCCGGGTGGCAATCATATGGGCGACATCATCGGTATTGACCTGGGCACCACCAACAGCTGTGCCGCGGTGGTGGACAACAAGGGGCAGGTCAAGCTCATTCCCTACAAGGGCGGGGAGTACACCATCCCGTCCATCTACGCCGTCGACGACAAGGGCAATGAGCTGGTGGGTCACGAGGCCAAACGACAGTGGCAGCTCAACCCCCGCAAGACCGTGTACGGCGCCAAGCGCCTCATCGGGCAGCCGTTCAAGGGCGAACTCGTCAACAAGATGGGCGAGTACTTTGCCTACGAGATGAAGCGCGGCCAGGAGGACAACGTCCTCATTGGGCTGGGGAAGACCGACTTCAACCTCACGCAGATCAGCTCCAAGATCCTGGACAAGATCCGCAACGTGGCCGCGGACTACCTGGGCAAGCCCATCAGCCGCGCCGTGGTCACCGTCCCCGCGTACTTCAATGACCGGCAGCGCCAGGCCGTCAAAGAAGCCGGCCGGATGGTCAACATTGACGTGGTGCGCATCATCAATGAGCCCACCGCGGCCGCGCTTGCCTATGGCGTGCAGCGCAACGTCAACCAGACCATTGCCATCTTTGACCTGGGCGGCGGCACGTTTGACATCAGCGTCATTGAAATCCGCGGCAAGACCTTTGAGGTCAAGGCCACCGGCGGTGACATCTTCCTGGGCGGTATCGACTGGGACAACGCGATCATTGACTACATCCTGGAGGACTTCAAAACCAAGAACGGGATTGACCTCAAGGGCGACCCCATTGCCATGCAGCGCATCAAGGACCTGGCTGAGCGCTCCAAGATTGACCTCAGCGTGCGCGCTGAGGCGCCGTTCAACATCCCGTTTGTCACCATGACGCCCGAAGGCGAGCCGCTGGACATTGACCTGGTCATCACGCGCCAGAAGGTCAATGAACTCACGCAGCCGCTGGTGGACCGCGCCATCAGGATCACCACCGAGGTCCTCAAGGACGCCAAGGTCGCCGTCAACAAGCTGGATGAGATCCTGCTGGTGGGCGGGCAGACGCGCTGGCCCGCGGTGCAGGAAGCCGTCACCAAGTTCTTTGGCCGGCCGCCCAGCAAGCACGTCAACCCCGACGAGGCGGTGGGCATTGGCGCGGCCATCTTTGCGCACAGCCTGGAAACCGACGCGGTGGATCAGCGCATCCAGCTGCTGGACGTCCTGTCACGCGCCATTGGGATTGAAGACGCCGCGGGCAACATGTTCAAGATCTTTGACCGCAACGCGCCCGTGCCCAATGCCAAGGCGCAGCTGTTCACCACCGCGCAGGATGACCAGAACGAGGTCATCATGCGCATCTACCAGGGCGAGCAGAAGAAGGCCCGGGAGAACCAGCAGCTGGGCGAGTTCACCTTCAGCGGGCTGCGCGGCGGCAAGGCCGGCAGCGTGAAGGTGGAGGTGCTGTTTGACGTGTCCTCCGAAGGCATCCTCACCATGAGCGCCAAGGACCGCGACACCGGCAAGGAAATGAAGACCACCGTCAAGGTGGAATCCGGCGACGCGTAACCGTTCAGTTCACCACGCCGCCCACCACCGCGTGCACCACGCGGCCCCGCCACAGGCTTGCCGGCACCCCGGGGTCCACCCCCGGTGACAGCACCACCAGGTCCGCCCAGCGGCCCGGCTCCAGCGTGCCCACCTGCTCTTCGCGGGACACCGCGTAAGCGCTCCCAACCGTCCAGGCGCGCACCGCGTCGTCCCAGCTCAGCGCCTGGTGCGCGTTCCAGCCGTCCTTGGGGTCACCGTTGGCATCCCGGCGCGTGACCGCCACCGCCAGCCCCCACAGCGGGTTGGCGCTCATCACCGGCCAGTCCGTGCCAAACGCGAGCACCGCCCCCGCGTCCCGCAGGCTCTTCCATGCAAACGTGCGCGGCAACCGCGCAGCCCCCAGGTTGCGCGACCACACACCCTCGTCCGGGTTGGGGCCGCCGGGGTTGGCGTGGAACGGCTGCATGCTGGCAACCACGCCCAGCCTGGCAAACCGCGGCATGTCATCAGGATGCACGCACTCAATGTGCTCCACGCGGTGGCGCGGGTGCTGCGCCGGGTGGGCGCGCTGCGCTTTCTCATATGCATCCAGCGACGCGCGCACCGCCGCGTCCCCAATGGCGTGCAGCGCGACGGGAAAGCCCGCGGCATGTGCGCGTTCCACCAGCGGGTCCAGCTTCTCCGGCGGCAGCGCCGGCGTGCCGCGCTCCGTGCTGCCCGCGTACGGCTCCAGCATCCACGCCATGCGCGACTCAATGACGCCGTCCACAAACCCCTTGAGGAACCCGAACCCGACACGCGGCCCGCGGTGCGCGTCACGCAGGACGGCATACGCGGCCAGGTCCCCGTTCAGCGGCAGCGACACGGTCACCCGTAACGGCAGCCGCCCGCGGCGGTCCAGTTCGTCCAGCAGCGAGAACGTCTCCGCGCCGGGGGCGATCTCGTCCACGCTGGTCATGCCCAGCGACCGCAGCTCGCGGGCCGCGCGCTCCAGCGCGGCCAGTTTTGCGGCGCGGTCCGGTGCGGGTACCGCCTCCATCATGCGGCCCTGCGCGCCCTCCAGCAGCGCGCCCTCCGGCGTTTTCCCGTCGGCTTCGCGCGCAATGCGGCCCTCCGGCGGGTCCACCGTCTCCGCCGTGATGCCCGCCGCGTTGAGCGCCGCCGAGTTGGCCCATCCCGTGTGCCCGTCATACGCGCGCAGGAACACCGGCCGGTCCGGCACCACGCTGTCCAGGTCCGCGCGCGTGGGGAACTTCCCGTCCGGGACAATGCCGTACTGCCAGCCGCGGCCCTGGACCCACGGCAGCGCCGGGTGCGCGTCCGCAAACGCTTTCACCGCCTTGAGGGTGTCCGCCATCGTTGTCGCGGCAAAGAGGTCCACCTGGCCAAGGGACAGCCCGCCCCCCAGCATGTGGATGTGCGCGTCGTGGAATCCGGGGAGGACCAGCGCGCCGTTCGCGTCCAGCAGGGTGGCGGTGGAGGGGACTTTCTCCCGCAACACCGCGGCCGGGCCCACCGCGCGGATGATGCCGCGTTCCGCCAGCAACGCGTCCGCACCGGCGGGCGCTCCGTGGATGCGCGCGTTCACGACGAGAAGGTCCCCAGTGGGCGGCGCAGGCGGGGCCACCGCGGCACGGCGGCCGCCGCACGCGGCAAGGACGGCAACGGGGAGGATGACGGCGTACGAGCGAACCATCCGGCGGGTGTACCAGGGCGCGGCCATCCGGGGCAGGTGCCTGATGCGCGTGGTACGGTCACGCCATGGTCGCTCACGCCCGCAAGGCGCCCACCTACGAGGACATCCTCGCCCTGCCCGAGCACCTGGTGGGCGAAATCGTCGCCGGCGAGTTGGTCGTGATGCCCCGGCCGGCGCCACGCCACGCCAGCGCGGCGACGTCACTGGCCGGTGACCTGAACGGGCGGTTCCAGCATGGACGCGGCGGCCCCGGCGGCTGGTGGATCCTCATGGAACCGGAGCTGCGGCTCGGCATTGACCGTGACTACGACACGGTGGTCCCGGACATCGCCGGGTGGCGCCGTGAGCGCCTTCCCGAGTTGCCGGAAACCGCGTCTTTCTCCCTCCCCCCTGACTGGGTGTGCGAGGTCCTGTCGCCCGCCACGGCACGGCTCGACCGCGCGCTGAAGATGCCGTTCTACGCGCGGGCCCGCATGGGGCACCTTTGGCTCGTGGACCCCCTGGTGCGCACGCTGGAGGCCTACCGCAACGTCGAGGGCCGTTGGCTCGTCCTGGGCGCCTGGAAGGACGCGGACGTGGTCCGGGTGGAGCCTTTTGACGCGGTGGAGGTGGCGCTGGGGCCGCTGTGGGGATGACCGCTCCCGCGGGAGTCACAGACGGCCGTTGGTGAACACGCGGCGGCGTGTCACTCCTCTTCCTCTTCCTCCACGGCCTTCTTCTTCTTCTTCTTCTTCTTGCTCTTCTTCTTGTCGGACTTCTCGCTGACGCCACCGGCCGCCACGGAGTCTGAATACGCGAACTGCAGCGCACGCGGAAACACCCAGAACGAGAAGTAGTTCACGACGACAAGCGACAACAGGAACGGGATGCCCCCAAGCACCCAGCCCACGTACGGGACCATCCAGAAGATCATGAACGGCAGCCACAACCACGCCACCACGGTGGCGGCAATGCCAAGCGTTCTGGCCGCCGGGGGCGCTTCAATGTCCTCGTACGCAAATGACGGCGCCCACAGGTGGCCCCCAAGCTCCGCGAACAGGCCGCCCACCAGGTGCTCCAGGACGCGCCCGTCCTGGACCTCCTCGGCAACGTCCGGACCGCTGAACAGCAACGACATCTTGACGTAGTCAAGCGCGCCCTTTTCGCCGTCGTCCTCGTTTTCGCTTTCATCCTCATCACGCGACTTCTTGACCGATTGGATTCCGTGCGCTCCGTCCGCCGGCGCCACCAATGGCACCGGCGCTACGGCGGGAGAAGCAGGCAGTAGGAACAGGCCCGAGCTGAACAGCATTGACGCAGCAAGCATGAGCACTCCGTTGATGAGGGGCTTTCATTCGCTTAACAACGACGCCGCGGATTGATCAAGCCGCTCAGACCTGTGCGTTGTGCACGGCTGTGCACGGCCCACTGAGGGATGACGCAATCGCGGTCCCCGGCGGTGCCATCCAGCCCGGTGACCATGAGAAATCCTCAGGGGCCTGCTTCCGCGCATGGGGACGCGTATAGGTATGGAGACGAGGAGCCCCATGCCGAAGCACAGAATCTTCACGACGTCCTTTGCCAGCGTGTACCCCCTCTACGTCCAGAAGGCGGAGAAGAAGGGGCGCAAGAAAGGGGAAGTGGACGACGTCATCCGCTGGCTGACGGGCTACAGCCCCACAGCGCTGGCGGAGCAGATTGAGAGGGAAAAGGACTTTGAGGCGTTCTTCCACGAGGCGCCCGCGATCAATCCCAACGCGGGCAAGATCACCGGCGTGGTGTGCGGTGTCCGCATTGAGGAGCTCACGGACCCGCTGATGCGCAACATCCGTTGCCTGGACAAACTTGTGGACGAACTGGCCAAGGGCCGGCCCATGGAGAAGATCCTGCGGAAGTAGGCCGACCCTTGGGCGCGGTTACGGGTTGATTTCGGGCTCAACCAGCTTGACCAGCATGGCCAGCGACTCCTGCCACCCGAGGTAACACATCTCGACGGGTATCGCTTCGGGGATGCCTTCCTGCGTGACGGTCAGGTCCGTCCCGCAAGAGACGGCCCTGAACACCGCCGTCGTCTGCATCGTCCCGGGCAGCTTCGGGTCGTCAAAGCGGTCGGTGTACCGGAGGCGCTCGTTGGGGACGAGCTCCAGGTATTCTCCGCCGAACTTGTCACTCTGCTGCGTGGTGAAGTTGGTGAAGGCCATCCTGAACGTCCCGCCCACGCGCGCATCCAGGTGCTCCACCGTCCCGTAGAACCCGTTGGGCGGCAGCCAGCGCGCCAGCGCGCCCGCCGTCACAAACGCCCGGTAGACCCGCTCCGGCGGTGCACGCAGCACACGGTGAAGTCGAACATGTCCTCCCGGCATGGTTGGGTCCTTTCTGCGGTGGATTGGTGTGCGGCCCACCGCGCTGAGGGAGTAACCGTTGTGAGGCGGTCCGGCAGGCGGCGTTGCCGCCCCCAACCGGGGTCCAACCGGGGGGCACTCGTGGGCTAAGGGAAAGGGTGGGTCACGCCGCTGCCGGTGAGTGCGGTGTCCACGTCCATGCGGATTCCGGTGGCACCTGCTGCGGTCCCGTTGGGGCGTACAGGCGCGTTACCGTGCGACTGCTGTCATTGCGGTCGATCGCGACGGTCAACCGGCAGCTACCCTGGCGTGCGGGCGCGTCGGGGGCGAGTGGCTCGTACCAGCGCGTCGGAGGCGGCTCCGGCACAACATCAACGCGGTCAAGGAGCAGGTTGTTGTCCCCCGCGAACGGGAGACCGTAGCGGTCACCGGCCAGCTCCCCGCGCAGGCCCTTCACCACGCGGTCCAAGACCACGGAATCCGTGCCGCGGACGCCGATGATGCAATCCATGTCCACCAACAACTCCCTGCGTGTTGGCGCGATCCAGTACTTGGCCCCGTGTGTGCCCTTCGCCAGGGCCTTGCCGCTGTCCCCGACCGGGTATGTATGGAGTTGCTGGTAGAGGGAGCCGACCACACCCGCATGGTCGGGCCCTGAGCCCACCACAATGCACAACGGAGGTGCCTCAGGGTTCACCAGCGTGGTGACCCCGGAGGAATCGCCGCGGGTCTCCAGGGCCGCGAAGTTGAGCACCATGCCCCACGCCGCGCTGTGCGGAATCACGGGGCTGGTTGCCCGCCATACTCCCGCTTGCATCCACCGGAACGCCGCGAACGGCGCCCTGATGCGCAGCCAAAGCGGCTGGTTCACGGTTTCACCCCGAGTGCCTCCTCGGACACCTCCGCAAGGAGCGCCTGCGGGTTCTCGTTCAGGTGGGCTCCCCACGCGGCGAGGTTGTCCCGGGTCTCTTTGTCCAACTGCCGCACCACCTCGCCGCCAAACCAGAACTCCTTGGGCGGCAGGTCCTTCGCTTCCTTGGTAATCCGCTTCATCTCGGCGAACTTGCCATCCGCGGTGAACGCGTACGTCTGGTAACCGGCAACGAGCTGGGGCGACAGCCGCATGATGATGCTGCGCGGGGCGAACTCGAAGTAGCTGCGGGCGTGACCGCCCGCGACGTTCGTGAGTTCCCCGATGGCCTTCAGCAGCTTCGCGGTCCACTCCTTCTGGTCCCTCGAGCCGCTGCAGTCCTGCATGGCAAGCGCAAAGGGATACTGAAAGGCGGTGTCACTCACCTCGCGGTGCAGCAGCGCGGACGTGCTGGAGTTCTTCCAGGGACTGTCGCCCGCGTTCATGGGGGACTGGTGAAAGGTGGCATTGAACCGGTACGGATTGAGAGCGACCGCGAGATTCATGCGGAGCACGCTGTCCCTCTTGGCCGGCTTTCCCTTGTTCTTCTTCACGGCATCCTGGTCAGCCACAAGGAACCCGAACAAGAAGTCATCTGCGAACTTGGCAGCATCCGGAAACGACTTGAACTCAACGGCGAGTTGGTCCTCCTGCTCCAGGCGCCGACGGTTCATGGACAATCCGTAGCCAGCGAGGATCTCCCTGAGCGCATTCCGCATCGCCTCCGGGCTGACGACGCCGTACTCCAGACTATCCCGGGTGATTCGCTGGATGACCGTGCGGTTCAGTTCACTTTCGCCGTGATAGTTGGAACTCGGCGCGGCATACGTCAGCACCGTTCCGAACAGGTTCAACTTGGTCTTGTCGTTCTGCGTGGTCATGTCGGCTCCTTTCAGGCGCGGGCGCTGAGCGCCAGCATGGTGAGGGTGCGGATGGTGTCGGGGTCGCGCAGCAAGGCGCGCGAGAGCCGGAGAAAGTCCTCCTCCGGAAGGAACTGAGGAACGCTGCACAGCGTGCTGGTGAAGTACTCTGCGAAGTCCTTCCCTGAGCGCGAGCGACAGGCAAGGAAGGCATCGAGCGCTATCTTCTGTTTCTTCTCATTGTACTCGGCCTTCTTGGCGTCGTTCCCCTTCACATCCTCCCAACGAAGACCGTACTTGGAGGCCAACCGCCGCAACAGGTAGGCGCCCACCATGCGGTAGGCGAGGACTTCTTCCGTGGCGGTTTCCTTGGCGCCGTCATTCTGCGTGGTGGGGTCCATGGGTTCCTCGTCTGGCCGGACGTTGGCGCCGGCGGCCTTGAACGCTTCCCGCGCGTCATGCGGGAAGCGTTCCTTGGGTGAAAAGAAGACATGCTGCGGGAGCGTCCGGAACACAGGCAGGAACGCCGTGTACCAGGGCTTCCGGTCAATCAGGTTCTTCAACCGCTGCCGGCGAAAGAATGGGTTCCAGTAGGTGCCCTTGAACTGAGCGTATTGGTTGACCGCAAGCGGGTCCGGAACGACACGGGCCAGTCCCCGCACGCGCACGTTGTTGCCCTGTTTCTCAACATGGACAACATCGATCGCCTGAACACAGGCCAGCCCGGCGGAGGCCTTGCCGATCTGCTCAGCAACCAGCGCCAGGCGCTGGAGCGTGTCCATCCCTGATTCCAATGGGAGGTCCACCAGGGCGCCGCGAGGGCGATATCCAGCTTTCTCTTTGGCGCGGGCACACATCATTGGCCCAAACGATGCGCAGAACCCCTCAAGGTCGCAGACGTCCGGGAACGCGACGGCGAAGCCAGAGAATTCGTTCTTTCCGTCATGAGGATCCACCGTTACAGGAACATGGATCTGAATAGCAAACGGCCAGAAATGAAGGAGGAACTGGCGTTTGACGATGTCCTTCACACCGACATTCTCAGCGGTCTTTGCCTGCGCACCGAGAAAGAATGTGCTCGGCAACTCAATCGCCTGAGAAGGATGCAGCGCCAGGGCCTCGTAGAGCTCGGCGGCGTCTTTGTACGGCTTGCCTTCGCCACGCTCCTCATAGGGCAGCCGCTGGGCCGGAATCCCGCGAAGCACTCCCCACAGCAGGTCACGCCACAACTTCACCCACAGACCGTTCTTGCCCTCCAGCGTGGGGTCCAACTCCCTGACCACGGCGCCATCCGGAACTGTCACCGGGTAGACGTAGAACGTCTTCTCAACCTCCTTGCCGCGCTTGTCGGTAACCTTGCGCTGCTCCGTACGTAGCGGCTCCTTGATGTTCTTGGCCTTGTCCTTCCATGGCTTCTCAACCGATTGCTCCTCCTCAGACGCGGCATAGACCGCGTCCATCAACGCTTGCATTCCAGCGGCGTCGCACCTGAGCATGGCGGCATGGGCGGTCACCGAGAACTCGAGCGTCCCTGTATGCTCCTGCCGTCCCACCCATTCGGCCATCAGAACCAGCCCGGCAAGGCCGGCCCTGTGCTGTGACGTGGGAAGTTCCTCCAACGTCCATGTCACCTCCAGCACCGCCGGCAGGACCGCCTTGGCCTTGGTCTTCCTGGCAGCCTTCGCAGCCATCACGTGCTCCCTTCCACGATGAATCCCAGTTCCGTCGAATACCGTTCATCCGGGATGATCCGAAGGTATGCGGGGAAGTCGGGCTCATCCGACCTCGCTCCAGCGCGTGCGGGTACCGGGATAATCCACTCAACCAGCGGCTTGCGCGCCCTTGCCGCCGAAACCACCGCCGGCACATCCCGCTGCCAGACGGCGCTCTCACCAAACGCATCCTCGTCACGGAAGCTGCCGGGAATGGCGTAGATGCCGCTGTCCAGGAACGTGGCGCCCGGACGGACAACGCCCTCACGGGTACCGAGTTTCTCGAGCGCCTCCGCCAAGTCGCGCTGGGACAGCCCCTCATCAGGGAGCGCGGCCAGCATGCGCTCCGCGTCCGAGATGTCCTCCTTCTGGTAGGGCAGCACCTTCTCCGGTGCATACACGATCAGTTCTGCCTGGAAGCCCGCGGGCTTTCCCTTGGTGTGGCGGTTGGCCCGTCCGAACCGCTGAACCAGCGAGGACCCCGGTGCCAGCTCCGTGACGAGGACATCCGCATCCAGGTCGAGACTCATCTCACAGACCTGCGTCGTGACCGCGATGGCCGGCGCTGCGCCGGTCTTGAACGCGGCAACAACCTCGGCATGCCGGCGCTTGCGGTCTAACAGGCGGAACCGGCTGTGGTAGCAGAGCGGCCGTGACCCGGTCCGCGCCGCCAGTGCGGCAACCTGGGCCTGGCATCGGCCGACGGTGTTGACCACCCACAGCACGCGCTTGCCTGCCTCATGCGCGCGCACTGCGTGGTCCAACGCCTCCTCGGCTGCCCGTACGTGGCTCCGGCGATACCGCGGATGCGCCTCCGCAGCCGCCAGATCCTCAAGCTCCGAGCGCTCCTGCTCATCCGGGAAGACCTTCAGGCCCACCTCCTCCAGTTGCTTGCGTCTTGACGGCACCAGCGTGGCCGTCATGCACAGCACTGGAACGTCAAACCGCCGGAGGAACGCGACCAGGTTACGGAACATGGCCGGAGTCGAAGCTGTGCACCTCGTCGATGATCACCGCGGCATCGGCGAGGGCCGGCAGCAGGCACAGGCTCTCGTATCGGTGCTCCATGAAGGCCAGGAACTGGTCCACCGTAGCGCTGAAGTAGCGGCGGTTCCAAAGACCCAAGGCGAACAGCCGCGCCGCCGACTCATCCACGTAGTTCTTGCCGGCCGTGGCGTCGGACGGGTTCTCTTGCATTCCGGCGAGCTCGTAGGCGGCGCTCCCGTGCAGAAGCATGGCTCGGTCCTCGGGCGCGTGACCCACGTAGTCGCGGAATCCCTCGGTCGCCGTTCCACGCGTGGGATAGAGGAAGATGACCCTGCCAAGCGGACGGCTTGCCAACTGGCTCTTTGCCCAACGGTAGGCGGCCAGCGTCTTGCCTGAGCCACAACTTGCCAACAGCAACGCGCGGGACGGCTGCTCCGCAGCCAGGTCCTGGAATCGGTGCCACTCGAATGGCCGGCCCGAATGCGCGGACAGCTCCGCAGCGCGCGGTTCGAGGATCTCACGGTCGACGTCCCGGGGACTGAGCGGGGGGGCGTGAACGACTGCCTCCACCCACGCGGAAATGGACTCGTCAACCCGAAAGAGGCCGCTGGCGACAGAATCCGCAACCACCAGTCCCGCCTTGGTGGCGAGCAGCAACGACTGCCGTAGGGGGTCCGTGGCGACCTTTCCCCCGAACCCGGTTCCGGTCCCTCGCCGCACTTCTTCCGCCAGGCGCAGGCCCGCACCCAACGCGGTGTTCCACTCGGTGTCGGGCAGCGTCCTGTCCAGAGTCCCGCCGGGAAGCAGGGGCGGCGGTTCCAGGTTCGCGACTTCGGCGACCCGGGCGAGGATGCGCGCACAGTCCGGATGATTCAGGAAGACCTTGAGCCCGCCCGCACGGCGTGGCTCGCACCACTTGTCAGGCTCGCTGGGGCCAGCCTTGAGATGATGTGACAGAACAGCGCCCGTCAACACGCCCAGGTCCAGCGCCGCGTTGGCGGCCAGCCACGCGTTCACCACCGGCAGTTGCAGTACCAGCGCGCTGAGGTGCTCGTGGCGGAAGTACTGCGTGAGGCCATGGGTACCGCGGGTCATCGCAACGAAGTCCGCGTTCGCTTTCCCCAGATCATGGAACAGTGCGGCGACACGGAGGTTGATCAGCCAGCGGCCGGCGTGGTGCTCCGGGATGCGGAAGAACCGGATCCACGCCTTTCCCCACCGGCCGTCGGGTCTGAAGATGAGCCGCGCAGCTTCGTCGGTCTCCAAGCAGTGCTGGGGCAGCGGAAGAACCGCCTGGTCGGCGCGGCGCGGGCTCTTGGCGGGCAGAAAGTCCACAATTCCCCCGGTCATCCACGCGCAGGTTGAAAAAGGCCGGCTCCCATGTGGCGGCGGCCGCCAAGGCCATGCCGCTGGACAGCAAGGGACGCGGTGACCGTCAACCCGTCCAGCCCCACGGCGAACCCGACCACCTTCTTGCCGGCAATGGTCATGATCCGCCGTCCCTGTTTCACCTCTGGGACAACGACGTTGATGGACTGCGGGTCCTGCCCGAGGTCCGGAGTCGCGGCAAGCTGGACACGCAACGCATCAACGAACGTGGCGCGCTCCGTGTGGTTCTTGATGGTCACGATATGCGCCTTCAGCGCCGCCACCGGCCGAACCGGCCAGATGCGGGGCGGTAGCAGCGTGATGGTGTTGCCATCCAGTTCCAGCGTCTTGCCAATCAAGGACATCAGCCCGCCCAACTCAGTCGGCCGGATGCGCAGGGTCACCGAGGAACCCGCCCGGAGCGTGAGATGACCGCGCTCTGTCTTGACCCCACGAATGGGGTGAACGCCGAGGGAGGTCATGGAGTGGAGCGCTGGAATAATGCGGCTGAGTGCGCTGAACAGCGCATACCCGTGGTCCAGCGGAACCTTGGCGCCCTGCACCGGGAACGCGACATCCACCACTTCTTCCGCGCCAGCACTGCTGTTGCTCATGTTTCCCCTCCTACCCGGGCGACGTCTCACCTTGCATGAGACATCCTCGTGGCAACGGACCCTACGCACCACCGGGCCGCGCGCTCAACGTGTCCCCGCGGAAGCACCACCATGCCGATTCTGCGCAATCATTCTCCTTGCCAGGCTTTGCGGGGCCCTGGTAGAGACGCCGCGACATGAAGCTGGGCCGCATGGCCCAATGAGGGGAAACCAACCGATGCGACTTCCATCCGAATCCGCGGCACCTCAGGAACGCGTGAGTTTCGGCCGCTACGTTTACACCCGTTTGAAGCGGGCCAAGTTGGAGGACCTGGCCCAGAACGTGGACGGCGCCAACAAGGCCGTGAAGGCCGCCGCCCGCGCCGTTGAAGACGCCAATGAGCCCGTGCAGGACGGGCAGGCCGTGCGTGATTCCATTGATGATGATCTTGATGATTCCGCCCAGAACTCGCGGCTTGCTCTCGGGAGCCGCTCGCTGCACGCAACCGACGAGTCGCCCTACAAGGACATCTTTCCCCGGGGAATCGAGTACTACACGGCGGCTCCGCAGGATAAGGAAGTCCAGGTTTTCAGCGAGTTCAAGCAGCGCCTGGAGACGCACCTCCCGGCGACCGATGCGGTCCGCACCACGACCGTTCCCCTGGTGACCCAGGGACTCACTGACTACGCCGGCGCCATTGACTCCCTCACCAAGGCGCGCAACGCGCACGCCATCCTGAAGACCGCGTTGGAGACCGCTGAAGAGAGCTGGGGTCTGCTGATGGAGAAGACCTATGGCGCGTTGGTGGCGCGGTTCGGCAAGCGCAAAGCGGAGCGCTACTTCCCGCGCCGCAAGCGCGCGGAGGCCACGGAGAACGGCGGCGAAGCCAGCGAGACGCCCGTCCCCGGGACCACCACGCCGGGCTGACCCGCGCGGGTGCCAGTCCCACCTCTGCCCACCCCCAGGAACGCGCCTGATGCGGGTGGACGGTGCCGCCAGGGAGGGCGGGAAAGCCAAGCCTCGGATGTGATCAAGGTGCTCCGGGGGGCCCGCGGTGGCTTGATCACATGTGATCAAGGTGCTCCGGGGCCCCTGGGCCGCGTGATCACATGTGATCAAGATGCTCCGGGGGCCCCTTGGCCATGTGATCACATGTGATCGAGGTGCTCCGGGGCCCCCTGGGTAGCTTGATCACTTGTGATCAAGGTGCGCCGGGCCCCACTGGGTACCTTGAGCACGCTGGAAACGTGAGCAGGGTCACCCGGGACGCCGGTGGGCGAGTGCGCCCAGTCACACGAAGCGGTGCTTGCTCGCGTTGGACGGCCTGGGTCGCGGTGCGGTACCCCGCGCCAGGTCCGCAGCGCGAACTTCATGGGCCTGTGGCCGGCCCTCTGGGTGGAACGCGAGGCGGCGGGTGTGTCCCCACACGGTCAGCGGCTGCCCCCACCCCAGCCCTCCCCCCGCCCTCGCGTGCTGATTTCAACCAGGCGGGGGGAGGGAGCACGGCGGAACCCCCTCCCCCCGTCGTTGCACGCCATTGCGGATGCGGATCCAGTGGGTCAGTCAGTGGCGACGGGGGGAGGGCTGGGGTGGGGGCTCACGGAGTTGACCATGCGGGACACACCGGAGGCGGCTCCGAGCCCGACTCCAGCGCCCCCATTCGCTGGGGTTCACTCAGCAGCGGGCCCTCCAGCGAAGGCTGGCCCTGACGGGTGGCGACAAGGCACGCGCGGACCGGCGGGTTGTCGACGGTGACCCCGCTGGGGCGGGGGACTACGAGGAATCGGTCTCGACGCAGAAGGGTCCCAGAGGCTGGGTTTCCAGAACAGGTTGTTGCCCCCAGTGACCCGAGGGGGACAGCGGCCCATTCGCAGCCCATCCCTTGTAGGGCGGGGGCTTGTCCCCCGCCGGTCCAGCGAAGGGGTGGCCCTGACGGGTGGCAGCCAACCCGCGCGGACCGGCGGGTTGTCGACGATGACCCCGCTCGGACAAGCCGCCGCCCTGCGAAGGCGAATCCCTGGTGCCGGTTCCAGTCAATGCGCGGTTGGTGATAGGGGAAGTCCGCCGGTGAACCGGCGACGGTGAGCGCATGCCAGAGCCGAATGACCTGATGGGAGCCCCGTGGAGCATCACGGTCACCAACCTGCGAGCATTGCGCGACTTCCGCTGGGAGCCGCGCGGCCTGGTTCTCCTCGCCGGTCGGAACGGCGCCGGCAAGAGCACCGTGCTGAATGCGTTGGAGCTGTGCCAGACCGCCGCGGAACAGGGGCCCGGGCGCGCCATCCGAGCGCTTGGACTCTCGGGTCTGCTGACCCGGGGGCTGCCGGAGGGGACGGATGTTTCCGTTGAGCTGGCGCTGGGGACGGTGAAGTGGATCCTGACCATCCAGTGCGAGCGTGGTGCAGCCGACCATCGTCTCGGCGAAAGGGTCCTGGACGGGAACACGGTCATTGCTGAGGTCGACGCAGGACAGGACCAGTGGCGTTTCCAGGGCACTGACCGGCCACGCCCCGAGCGCTCGCTCCTGGAATTCCTGGAGGCGCGTGACGGGATGCCATGGGCCGCCACATTCAGGGACTTTGCGCGCAACCTCCGCGTCTTCGCGGAGCCCCGGACGGACATCTTGCGACGGGTCTCACCGGGTGGAGAAACCAGCATCTCCCACAACGGCGGGGGCCTTTGGAGCGTACTGGATCGTTGGAAGCGCGCGTCCAAGAAGTACGAAGGCAGGTACGAGTGGGTCGTGCAGCAGGCGAGGAAGGCCTTCCCGGGCATCTTCCATGACCTGGACCTTGAAGACCGCTCCCCGGGCGTTGAGGCGCGGCTCGTGCTTGATGCGGATTCATCCGACGGGTCGCTGCCCATCTACTGCGCAGCGAACGGCCTGCTGCTGGGTCTGCTCCACCTTGCAGAGGTGGCGGAATGCCCGGATGGCGGCGTGGTCGCCATCGACGAATTCGAGAACGGCCTGCATCCCGCGGCCGTGCATTCGCTGATTGAGTCCATCCGTGAACGCTGCGAAGCGCGGCATCTGACGGTGATTCTGACGACGCACTCGCCGGCGGTGATGAACCAGTTCAAGACACACCCGGCGGATTTCTATCTGCTGGATGCGGTTCCAGGGCCGCCCCGTCCATTGCCGACCCGCCTCACGGACTTTCACGATGAGGACTGGCTTGCGCATTTCTCACTGGGCGACCTGTACCTCCATGGCGACATTGCGAGGCAGGGGAACTGAGAATGCGGGTGCTGCTCCTGGTGACCGGACGCGCGGAGGAGCTGGGCTTGGCCGTGTGTTTGAAGCACGCCTTTCCAGACCATGAGTTCACCACGTGGTTCGGGGATGGCTTCACGTCAAGCTGGCCCATCCCGCGCAACGCACGGGCGCCGACCAACCTCGACAAGCTCGTACAGCGGCTGGCTGCCGAGGTGGCCTGCCATGATCATGTCGTCCTGGTGGAGGACGCCGATGCGGCGTACTGGAAGGATGACATGGTGGGCCTGGTTGGCGCGGTGCGAGCCGCTGTCCGCCTTCACCTGGAGAAGACGCTGAATGATCGGATGCGGACGCGCACGGGAGACCTGCTGAAAGCGCGGGCCTCATTCCACCTCGCTGTTCCCATGCTGGAGGCATGGTTCTTCGCGGACACCGGCGCGCTTCAAGCCGCCGGGGTGCCGGCGGGCACCGCGCAGCTTGCCAAAGCTGGTGACATTGAAGACTTCCAGACGGACGACCCCGCGTACGAGTCGGCAGACGGGGCGGAATGTGCGGCCTGGCATGCCAAGGGAGACCCGGCGAACCAGCGCCCGCAATGGCTGCGCAGCCTCCCGCGCTCGCGGCATCCCAAGGCCTACTTGAGTTGGTTGCTCCGTGCCGCGAATGAGTTGAATTGCAGCGCCTATCGGGAGACCCGCCAGGGCGTTGATGCGCTTGCCGCGCTGAACCTCCGTGCTGCGGTTGCGGCGCCCGGGCAATGCCGTTTCCTGCGGGCCCTTGTGGATGACCTCGCAGACGCCCTGGGCGCCGTTCGCCCCGAGGGAGACTGCGGGCAGTTGACCGCTCGCGCCAACCCGGACCGCCTGGACCCCGTGCTCCGGAACATCTGACTGCGTACGCCGGGGCGACGTAGACGGACGTGGACAGCCGGCTGGAAGCGATCACCAAGCCGGCTGCTCCCGTTGGGGCTGTCACGGACGTCCGCCGCCTCGCGTGCCCGCGATCGCGGGGGGCAGTGGTTCGTCGGGGTGGCCGGCAATCACCGCGGTCGCACCGCACCACCGGAGACCGCGCTTGAGATCCTGCAGGAAGGTGTTGCGGCGGACCAGGGCCCTTTGGCGAAGGACCGGGTCGGCCGACATGCGTTCCGGCACGTACAGCGCGACGACGAGCCGCGCCCGGTCAAGGCGGGTAATGACCTGTTTTGGGAATTCGTGGCGCCCACCCACGGCCGCGCCCGCGAGTCCGGCCAGCGTGTCGCGGACCTTCTGGAGGATCTCGTCTTTTGTCGCCGCGCCAAGGCCCGGCTTTGGCAGCCTGCCAGCGGGTGAAATCCGTCACCTCCAGCAGCAGGCAGTGTCTGCCATCAAAGGCCACAACGTCCATACTCTTGGAGCCCTCGACCTGGTCCCGTAGCGCCAGCCTCGCGGATGCGTTGTCCCAGGCGCACGCAGACCATCCGTCTGCGAAGACGAAGACCCGGCCGTCAACGTCGACCTCAAGCGGAGTGCTCACGGCTGTGCCGCCTCCCGCTGGAGGAGGGCAAGTTCCTCGCGGTGGTACGCGGCGAACTCGTCGAGCACCGGGTTGTGGGAAAGGTCCGCAGCCGTGTCCCCCGACTCCACGTCGACCATTCCGCGCGTGGCACTCAACGCGAAGAACTTCATGGGCGGCACAGGCTGACTGCCGCGGTGCTCCGCGATGAGGGACAGGCGATGCAGCAGCAGGTAGTCATGCGTGGCAATGAACACTTGGATTCCCTGTGTTGCCAACTCAACCAGCACATCGATCACGCCGCGGACGAGGGCCGGATTCAGGTTCGCCTCGGGCTCGTCCCACAACAGGGTGCCCGACTCAGCCAGAGACCCGTTGGCGATCAGTTGGGCCAGGGAAGCCAGCTTCCGCAGACCTTCCGCGAGCAGGTGCGCTTCAAACTGGCCGGAGCCCGGTTGCGACACGTAGAAGCGCCCGCCCTTGAGGAACACCCGCCCGCCCAGCACCTTGCTCATAGGGCGCAGCAGGGCGGCGGCAGCCTCGCCTCGGGGCCCACGAAGCTGGGCGCCGGACAACATCACGCAGAGGTCGTAGTAGGTCTCGTCGAACGACAACTCCCGGTTCTGGTACGCCGGAATGAACCCTTCAAACATCGCAAGGGCCTCGCGCGTCGGGAGGAAGACGGCCGGTGATGGCGGCACCCACGTGGCACTGCGAACCGTGACCCGGTTGCCCTTCAGGCCGATGTCAAACACGAGGCGCTTGCCATCAGCATCAACCGCGACGGTGCCCGAGTTGCTGCCCCGCCGACGCGTCACCAGCCGACCGACGGCGCCCCCATCGGGCCGGAAGAGCCCGGCCAACTTGTTCGCAACGAGGACATCCACCTTGGCCTGCGAGGGACCCTGCAGGTTCCGACTGCGCATGATGGAATGGCAGCCATACAGGAGCTTGAGGAGGTGGGACTTCCCAGTTCCGTTCTTCCCGATGAACACGTTGATACCGGGGGAGAACGTGAGTTCCGCCCCGGAAAACACCGTGAAGCTGTTCAGCCTGACGGACGTGATGGGCATGGGCGCCTCGTCCCATATGCGAAGGAAGGCAGTCAACGAGCCACGCCGGGCGCCTGGGCGTCTCACGGATCATGAGACGGGAGCCTGCCAGCCTGACCGCATGTCCACCACCCCGGCCCCCCAGGACGACCGTGCTCCCATATTCCGCGTGATGGCGCTGCACGCGCTCGTGTACTGCGAACGGCTCTTCTACCTGGAGGAGGTGGAGGAGATCCGAGTCGCCGATGAAGCGGTGTGGGCCGGCCGCGCGCTCCACGAGGAACTTGAAGAACCCGCCGAAGTGGTGGACCTGACGTTGGAGTCCGCGGCGCTGGGGCTCAAGGGGCGGGTGGATGCGCTGCGCCACCGCGACGGCACGGTCTTCCCGGTGGAACACAAGCGCGGCCGTTCCCGGCGCATGGGGAAGGACCCGCCGCAGGCCTGGCCATCGGACCGGGTGCAGGCGGTGGCGTACGCCATGCTGCTGGAGGAACACCTGGGCCGCCCGGTGGCTGAAGCCCGCATCCGCTACCACCGCGACAACGTCACCGTTCGTGTCCCCGTGGAAGAACGCACGCGGCGCGAAGTGCTGGACACCATCCAGCGCGCACGTGTGGTCACCGCCCTCCCTCAGCGGCCGCCCGTGACGGAGGATGAGCGCGTCTGCGTGCGGTGTTCGCTGGCGCCCGTGTGCCTGCCGGAGGAGAGCCGCGCCGCCCAGGAGGGCCCCGACCACGACCCCTCCCTCACGCCGCTGCGGTTGTTCCCACCGGATACCGACCGGCGCAGCCTCCACATCGTCCGGCATGGCGCGCGGGTCGGTCGGTCGGGGGAGAACCTGGTGGTCAGCGAGGGGTTTGATGAGGTGCAGCGGATTGGCGTGCGGGAGGTGGGTGACGTCTGCCTCCACGGGTTTGCCCAGGTCACCGCGCAGGCACTCCGCCTCTGTGCGGACGAAGGCATCCCGGTCCACCTGCTCACCAGCAGCGGCAGCCACATCGGCATGTTCGCCGGCCACCACGGTGGCGTGCAGCGGCGCTTGCGGCAGTACGCGGGCCTGTCCAAGGAAGAACTGGTGGTCTCCCTGGCCCGCAAGCTGCTCGCCGCCAAGGTGGAGATGCAACTGCGGCACGTGCTGCGCGCGTCCCGCGAGGAGGAAACCGTCCGCGCGCGGCTGGTGGACCCCATCAGCGTGATGCGTCGCAGCCTTTCCGGTGTCCACCGCGCCACGGACCGCGCCGGCATGATGGGCCACGAAGGCGCTGCGGCGCGCGCCTACTGGTCCGCGCTGGGCGAGCTTGTGCTCCCGGACGCCGGCGAGGAACTGCGCCCCAAGGGTCGCACCCATCGGCCTCCCAAGGACCGGTTCAATGCGCTGCTGTCGTTCGGGTATGGCCTGCTCTACCGGGACATCCTGAGCGCGCTCATCCGCGTGGGGTTGGAACCCGCGCTCGGCGTGCTGCACCAGCCGCGCAGCGCCGCGTGGCCGCTCGCGCTGGACCTCATGGAGCTGTTCCGTGTCCCCGTGGTGGACATGGCGGTGCTGGGCGCCGTGAACCGGAAGACGTTTGACGTGAAGGCGGACTTCCAGATCGCGGGACCGCGCGTTTGGCTGAGTGATGAAGGGCGTAAGAAGTTCATTGCCGTCTATGAACGCCGCAAACACGAGGAATACCGGCACACGGTGCTGGGGTACTCGCTGTCCTACGCGAGGATGATGGAACTGGAGGCGCGGCTGATGGAGAAGGAGTGGAGCGGAGAACCCAACGTGTTTGCACGTTTCAGGATCCGGTGACCCATGGCAGAACCGCGACACTGGCATCTGGTGATGTACGACGTCAGCGGCCCGGCGATTCTCCGCCAGGTCCACAAGAAGCTGAGCGCTTGGGGGAAGCCCGTGCAGTTATCCGTGTTCCGCGTCCGCTGCACCGCGCGGGAACTGGAGCAGTTGCGGTTTGAGCTGGCGAAGATCATGGGAGAGGAGGACCGCCTGATGGTCGTCCGCCTGTGCCCCGGTTGCGCAGCGCGGGTCATGGTGCGTGGCGACATCCCCGCGCCGTTCGAAGAGGACACCGCGCCGTTCATCATGGTATGAGCCGCGATCATGGATGGGTCGGCGTTCGGACACGCCTGGTAGGTTGGCATTCGAATAGGGACGGAAATACAGGGGAATCGACGCGGGCTGTGGAGAGGAGGTGCGTGAATGGTGAAACGCGGAGCAATCACGGGATGTTGGCGGGACGTGAGGTGTGCCGCGCGTCGAGTTGCGGTGCTGGGAGGCGCGGTGCGTGTGGAAAGGCGGGAAAAAGCGAGGAAGATGAGCCGCTTGGAGGGCGGGCGGTGAATCCTTCCTTGATGCCGGAAGGCGTTGAGCACCGGAACCGCCTCTACCAGCGTTTCCCCGAGAACTACCGTGAATCCTTCCTTGATGCCGGAAGGCGTTGAGCACCTGCAGCGGCAGTTGGGATGCAGTGGTGGGCGCAGAACAGTGAATCCTTCCTTGATGCCGGAAGGCGTTGAGCACCGGCACGCGTGACACAGCGTTGTCTGCGTCGTGTGGTGAATCCTTCCTTGATGCCGGAAGGCGTTGAGCACCACGCGGAGGCGGCGAGGTTCTGCGCGTGGCTCAAGAGTGAATCCTTCCTTGATGCCGGAAGGCGTTGAGCACCCCGTTCCAGAAAACGTTCCGAGGCAGTCAAAAAAGAGAGTGAATCCTTCCTTGATGCCGGAAGGCGTTGAGCACATTGCCGCCTCCGCATCCCGAGCTTCCGCAGCGTATGTGAATCCTTCCTTGATGCCGGAAGGCGTTGAGCACAACGGCCGCGCAAGAGTGCTCCGCCGCCGCAGCAGCAGTGAATCCTTCCTTGATGCCGGAAGGCGTTGAGCACGAAACGGAACGCCGCTGTATGTACGTAGCGATGACGTGAATCCTTCCTTGATGCCGGAAGGCGTTGAGCACACAGACTTTGAGCACGTGTTTCCTGTAGATCTTGAGTGAATCCTTCCTTGATGCCGGAAGGCGTTGAGCACCGTGCGACGGCGCGGCGTGCCCGCAGGCGTTCAACTTGTGAATCCTTCCTTGATGCCGGAAGGCGTTGAGCACCTGATGGAGATGGACAACGACGCCGGAATCACGGGTGAATCCTTCCTTGATGCCGGAAGGCGTTGAGCACAAAGTCGTAACAATAGATAGGACCCTCCACCCGGGTGAATCCTTCCTTGATGCCGGAAGGCGTTGAGCACGAGAATGGTTGGATTTGGTCACTTGGGAAGGTGACGTGAATCCTTCCTTGATGCCGGAAGGCGTTGAGCACTTCACGATGACGTCTCCGCCACCACCTCCACCACTTCCGGTGAATCCTTCCTTGATGCCGGAAGGCGTTGAGCACTCGGTGAGCTGGGGTGAGGAGGAGAACTCCACCGGGTAGGTGAATCCTTCCTTGATGCCGGAAGGCGTTGAGCACACAGGACAGGACACCACCATGACCACGATGAGCTACCGTGAATCCTTCCTTGATGCCGGAAGGCGTTGAGCACGCGCGCGGCGGGGCCCAGCGCGCCTCTTGGTGCCAGTGAATCCTTCCTTGATGCCGGAAGGCGTTGAGCACCAACTGGCGCATCGCCCGGTCCACTGCCCGTATCGTCGTGAATCCTTCCTTGATGCCGGAAGGCGTTGAGCACATGCGCCACGTTGCCGTGATTGTCCTCGCTGGTGTGCGTGAATCCTTCCTTGATGCCGGAAGGCGTTGAGCACACGGAGGGAATTGCAACGCGCGCGGATTCACACCTGTGAATCCTTCCTTGATGCCGGAAGGCGTTGAGCACACGACGACAACGACGACCGCCACCACCACCACCACGTGAATCCTTCCTTGATGCCGGAAGGCGTTGAGCACCGCCTGCGCGCGCTGCGTGACGCGGGGCTTGTTACGGGTGAATCCTTCCTTGATGCCGGAAGGCGTTGAGCACGCACTGTGGCTGCCCCCCCCCCCCCCGGGATACCTGTTCAGACGGCCGCCCCGCCGACCGGGGAAGGCCTACTCGCCATAGTGGGAGAGCGCCGCCGCGAGCTCCTTCCTCACCTTCACGCGCAACTCGGGTGGTTCCAGCACCTCCGCCTTGGCTCCCCAGTTGAGAACCCAGTGCGTGACCTCCTGCAAGCCGGCCACGGTGGCGCGCACCACGGCGCCCCCGTCCGCCTGCCGCTCCACCTGCTGGTCATCGGTGAGCGGCCACTCGTTGACGAACCGCCCGCCGCTCGGATCGATGCGAACCGCGACTGCGACCGAGGGCGCGTTCCACACGCCGACGCTGTGCGCGAACAGCTTCTCCGCGTCATAGCCCTCGCGGTGCGGGGCCTTCTCCGGGAGGAGGACCACGTCCGCCGCGCGTGAGGGCTTGAACACGCGCCAACCTCCGCTGAGGCGGTCCCAGGCTGTGACGTAGAGTTGTTGGTGCACCATGCGCATTTCACGTGGTTCCACGATGCGTTCGGACGGGGAGAACGCGCTGGCGGACTGGTAGAGCAGGCGGACGCAGCGCCGCTCGGCGGCGGCGCGGTCCAGGAAGGTGACCACCTCCGGCCGGGCGGAGGCGGTTCCGGCACCGCCCACCGTGAGTGGGACGTTGGCGGGGGCGTTCTTCGCATACTGCCGGACCAGACCATCCAGTTCCTTGAACGCCTGCGTGCCGCGCAGGGGTTCCGCGGCATTGCGCAGGACAATGAGCGCGGTGAGCTGGAGTGGCGTGGGTTTCAGCGGTGGGACGTCCCAGTCCAGGAGGTAGCGGGTCTCGCCGTTGACCACCTCCGTGGTGATGGGGATCTGGGTGTCCATGAGGAGCTGGATATCCCGGTATGCCGTGGCGCGGCTGATGCCGGCGCGTTCGGCGAGTTGTTCGGCACGGAGGCCACGGCGGACGGTGCTGAGTTCCCGCACGTGGCACAGGATGCGGGTGATGATGGCGCGGCTCTGGGTTCGGGGCATGGGGGTACCGTGATAGTACCGGGGCCCTTGGGGTGGAACGTCAGCGCGAGGAGTGGCCGTGTACGTCACTACGTTGAAGGCGCAGGGGATGCGGTGTTTTGACGGTTTGAAACCTGGGTTCCGCCGGCAGGGGAGCGAAGTCCCGGAGGGCGCACGCTGCCGGTTCCATTTCGTTCGAGTGGGCATTCCCACCGGCGGGTGTCGATGACCATGGACTTCTTCGAGTTGGACACACGCGAGGCTCTCCTCCGGGACCGCTGCGAGATCATCAAGGCGCAGTGGTTTGCCCACTACTTCAAGGAAGCGGTGCGCTACCTGGAGAACCACTCATGACCGCTGGCCTCTGGCGACGGGCCGCGGCCTGGGTTCTCCCCGCGCTGCTGTGGGCGTGGCCCGCATCCGGTGGGCGTGATCTTGCGGCGCAGCTCACGCGCGACGCGGACGGAATGAAAGCCGCGCTGGTGGAAACGCGGCGGCACTTCCACGCGCACCCGGAGCTGTCCAACCGCGAGGTGGAGACCGGCAAGGAGATTGTCCGGCGCCTCACGGCGCTGGGCTACGCGCCCACGGCGGGCGTGGCCGGTCACGGCGTGGTGGCGACGTTGCAGGGCGGCCGGCCGGGCCCGCTGGTGGCGTACCGCGCGGACATGGACGCGCTGCCGGTGGAGGAGAAGAACGACCTCCCGTTCAAGAGCGTGAACCCCGGGGTGATGCACGCGTGCGGGCACGACCTGCACGTGACGGTGGCGCTGGGATTGGCGGAGTTGTTCATGCGGCACCGCGCGGAGTTGCCGGGCAGCGTGCGGTTCATCTTCCAGCCGGCGGAGGAAGGCGCGCCACCGGGCGAGGAAGGCGGCGCCCCGTTGATGATCAAGCAGGGCGTGCTGGAGGGTCCCGCGCCGGTGGCGATCTTCGGATTGCACACGCAACCGGAGTTGGAGGCGGGGGACGTGGCGCTGGTCCCCGGGCCGTTCATGGCGGCGGCGGACCGCTTCCGCATCACGGTGCACGGCAAGCAGGCGCACGGGGCGCAGCCGCAGCAGGGCGTGGACGCGGTGTACGTGGGGGCGCAGGTGGTGACGGCGCTGCAGTCCGTGGTGAGCCGCCGCAATGACGCGCGGCGGCCGCTGGTGTTGACGGTGGGCAGCTTCCACGCGGGCAGCCGGTTCAACATCCTGGCGGAGGAGGCGGTGCTGGAGGGAACGCTGCGCACGCTGGATCCGGACGCGCATGACCAGGCCCCGCGGGACATCCAACAGGTGTTGGACGGCGTGTGCGCCGCGCACGGGGCCCGCTGCACGTTTGCCAACCAGGTGCTGGCGCCGGTGACGGTGAACCACGAACCGCTGGCGCGGCAGCTGTTGCCCGCGTTGGAGCGCGCGGCGGGGCCGGGGCACCTCAAGCCGTTCCCGCGCGTGATGATTGCGGAGGACTTTGGGTTCCTGGCGGAGCGGGTGCCGGGGTTCTACGCGTACCTGGGGGTGTCCAACACGGCGCGCGGCCTGAAGGGGACGCTGCATTCCCCCGGCTACCTGGCGGACGAAGACGCGCTGGTGGTGGGCGTACGGGTCATGGCCGCGGTGATGCTGGCCCGGCTGCAGGGCGGCTGACGCCGTTCTTGACGCCCCACCGTAAGGGCTGGAAGAGTCCTCGTCGTGCGGGACAATCAGCGCGGCCTGGTGCTGGTGGTGGACGATGACGCGTTCCAGCGCGCGCTGCTCAAGGAGATTCTGGAGAGTGACGGGCACCGCGTGCTGGTGGCGGGCACCGGCGCCGCCGCGCTGCAGATGCTGCGCAACCACGCCGTGGATCTGGTGGTGCTGGACCTGTCCCTCCCGGACATCCACGGGCTGGAGATCCTGGACCGCATCCGCCGGCGGGACGGGACCATTGAGGTCATCATCTGCTCGGCGTCCCATGACCTGGACTCCGTGGTGTCCGCGTTGCGCGGGCGCGCGGCGGACTACCTGGTGAAGCCGGTGGTGCCCGCCGTGGTGCAGCGCGCCGCGGTCCGCGCGCTGCAGGGGCGGACGCTGCTCAAGGAGAACCACAAGCTGCGCCTGGCGCTGGACCTGGTGCAGGCCGGGCAGCGGGTGCTGGCGGCGCCGGACCTCCGCAGCGTGCTGGAGGAGGTGCTGGAGTTGCTGTGCGCGCACACCAACTCGTCCGGCGGGGTGGTGGGGGTGCCCGGGCATGAGACGGCATCCTCCGGGCTGCCGGAGGCGGTGGTGGCCCCGGCGCTGGCGGCCGCGGCGGCGCGCGGGCTGGCCTCACCGGACGTGCAGGAGGCGGGGGACATGGCGCCCATCCCGGATCACGGCCCCGGGTTGTTCCTGGCGCTGGGGCCGCCGGGGGTGGTGGGCGCGCTGGCCCGCGCGGACGGCGCGGAGCCGTATGAAGCCGGCGAACTGGAGTCCGCGCAGTTCCTGGTCCGCCACGCGCACCTGGCGCTGCACAACCACCAGCGCTTTGCGGCGGCCACGGATGCGGCGCGCCGGGACAGCCTGACGGGCCTGCTCAACGCGCAGGTGCTGCAGGCGGCGCTGAGCCAGGCGGTGGCCCGCGCGTCCCAGGAGGGTGGGCACTGCGCGGCGGTGTTCCTGGACCTGGACGGTTTCAAGCAGGTCAATGACACGCTGGGGCACCTGATGGGGTCCAAGCTGCTGGTGGAACTGGCGGGCCTGCTGGGGCGCAGCGTGCGTGATGGGGACGTGGTGTCGCGCTTTGGCGGGGACGAGTTTGTCATCCTGTTGGCGGGCGCGGACGCGGATGACGCGGCGCGCGTGGCGGAGCGGTTGCGCTCGCGCGTGGACGGCCACGAGTTCCTGCTGCGTGACGGGCACCGCGCGCGCGTGTCCATGTCCGTGGGCGTGGCGGTGTTCCCGCAGGATGCGGCCAACGCGGCGGACCTGCTGCACCGCGCGGACGAAGCGATGTACCGCGCCAAGCGCGGCGGGAAGAACGCCGTGGTGCGGTGGAAGGCTTCCTGAGGACGCGCGGGTCCACTACAAGGCGCGGCATGCAGACGTTCCTGGGTGCGTTCCTGGCGGGTGTTCTCGTTGTGGTTCCGGCGGCGGCAGCGCCGTTGAAGGTGGCGGTGGTGGACCTCACCGTGGGGGAGGGCGCTGCCGCGGGCATGGCGGGTCCGCTGACGCAGGCGGTGGTGGCGGAGGTCCGCAAGGTGGGCGGCACGGAGGTGCTCACGCGGGAGGAGATTGCCGCGGTGCTGACGCTGGAGCAGCAGAAGCAGCTGCTGGGTTGCACCAGTGACAAGTGCCGGGCGGAGCTGGGCAGTCTGCTGGGCGTGGACCGGCTGCTGATGGGGGACCTGGGGCGGCTGGGTGAGAGCTGGCTGTTGCACCTCAAGCTGCTGGACGTGCGGCAGGCCCGGGTGGTGAGCCAGGTGGACCGCCGGCAGAAGGGCGGCACGGTGGATGACCTGTTGGACGCGCTGCCCGCCATGGTGAAGCAGTTGCTCGCCGGCGAGGTGAAGGACCCGGGCGCGCCGGTGGCCGCCGCGGCGGTGGCACCGGTGGTGGCGGCCCGCACGCCGCGCCACGGTGCGGACGAGCCCATGCCCGCGGCGCCCGCCGGGCTGGACCTGCTCACCGACGGAAAGGGCCGCTATCTGGCCTACCGGCCGGGCGCGCTGGACACGCTGTTTGCCGGGGACGGCAAGGAGCTGCGGGAGGCGTGGGTGTCCGGCGGCGGCCGCAGCGGCACGGAGAGCTGGGACCAGGTGTTCTGGGACCCGCGCGTGGCGGAGCGCTGGCGCGCTTCCGTGGGCATGCGCCACGGCGTGTACACGCTGCAGTGCGGGGAGACCGCGGTGACGCTGCGCCCGGTGCCGGATGCGGAGGAGCAGAAGCTCCTCAAGCAGGCGCGTTTCCTCAAGGCGCGGTGGCAGCGCCGGCCGCACCTGTTTGGGCGTGATGACCTGGGGAACTACTTCCTGGTGGACGAGCGGCGCGACAAGCCGGGCACGGACCTGCGGCTGTACGTGGGGCGCAAGGGCGCGCTCAAGCCGGTGGTGGTGGAGGACGCCATGGTGGACCGCGGCGGCCTGGTGCTGATCACGCCCACCGGGCGTCTCAAGCTGGATCGCAAGGCGGACACGCTGGAGTGGCTGGAGGGCCAGGCCACCACCAAGCTGAAGAACCTGGACGTGGAAGAGCACCACGTACTCATCTACACGGACCTGGGCGTGTACCGGACGGAGCCGCTGGGCACGCCCTGCGACGGGTTGCTGTGACCCTCAGCGCGGCCGGCGCGCGCGCCACGTGCCCCGCAGGCGCGCCACCTCCGCGCCCGTCTTGGCGTCCTTCACCACGCTTTCCAGCACCACCTCCGTGTTCTCGCCGCGCTCCAGGCCCGCGCGCACCTGCTGCCGCGTCTCCTCCGTGATGCGCGCCTCCGCCAGCACGTCACCGCGCGCCTTGGCCGTGTAGTCAATGTGCTGCGTCACCAGGATGAGCTCCGCCCCCATGGCGCCCGTGTTGGCCATGATGGCCAGGCCCTGGACGTATTCGCCCACGGTGAACAGCGCGGCCGCGTGCATGCTCCCCAGGTGGTTGGCCATGGTGCGCCGCATGCGCAGGGACACCTGCACTTCATCCAGGGACACGCGCGTGACGGCAGGCTTGAGCGCCACGTTGAAAGGCACCACGCGCCACAGCACGCGGTCCAGCGCTTCGCGGCCCATGGGGAACGCGCTCAGGCGGTTGAACCAGGTCACCAGGTCGACGCGCGGAATGGCCATGAGCGCTCCGGGAAAGGGCGTCGCCTGTAGCGGGGCGGCGCCCCGTACGCCAGCGCTCCGCGGGGGCCGGCGGCGCGTGCGGTTGACACGCGGCGCCCGTCGCCATAACTCGGCGCACCGACCTCGAAGGCGCGTAGCTCAGCGGTAGAGCACTACCTTGACACGGTAGGGGTCGGCGGTTCGAGACCGCCCGCGCCTAGCGGAAACCCGGTGACCGGGTGCCTTCGGCAGCAACGGGGGCACCCGGTTCGCCTTTCTGGGGCGTGCC
>JACRCW010000095.1 GCA_016218805.1 Deltaproteobacteria bacterium
CCCTTCCCGGCGGCGGCGGCGCGGTGCCGCTGCCCGGTGGCGGCGGGCCGGTTCCGCTCCCCGGCGGCGGCGCCATGCCGTTCCCGGCGCCCGGCGGCGGGCTGCCGTTTGGAGCCGCGCCGCCCTTCCCCGGCGCGGCGGCTCCGTTGCCGTTCCCGGCGCCCGGCGGCGGCGCCCCGTTGCCGGGGTTTGGTCCGCCGGGCGGTGCGCCGGCACCGCGCAGCTTCGGGGCGTCCCAGCCGGACGCCGCCGGTCCCGTGGACAACAGCGTGGTCGCCCCGTTCCACGGCGAAGCCACGCATGCGCGCGCCGCGCCGCCGCCACCCCGCGGGGCCGCTCCGTTGGATGCGGGGGTCCTGGACTTTATTGACCGCGCCGCGGCGGATGGGTCGGCCACGCGCAAGTCCATCCCCGTGCGCATCCGCAAGCGCTCCGGGAAGGTGGTGGGGCCGTTTGATGAGGCCACGGTGCTGCGCATGCTGCGCAGCCATGAGCTGATGGGTTCCGAAGACGCCAGCGAGGACGCCGTCACGTGGCGACCCCTGTCGCAGTTCCCGGGGTTTGCGCAGGAGATTCAGGCGCTGATGGCCTCCGCGCTGTCCGGCCTGGGTGACCTGCCCGCGCCCGCGGGCGGCGGGGCGGGGTTTGCGGACCTCCCCGCGCCGGTGGGTGCGCCTGGCGGAAGGCCGTCCATGGGCGGGCTGGCGGACCTCCCCGCGCCGTTTGCCGGAAGCGCCGGCCGCAGTGACCTGCCGGCGCCGTTGCCCGCCGGTGGCCGCAGCGCCTCCGGGTTTGCCTTCCCGCCGCCTCCCGGGGGACCCGGGGATGACCCGTTTGCCAACCTTGATGCAGACCTGCCCACGCCGGCGCAGCGCCCGGCGGGCGTGCTCCCCGCCGTCCCGGATCTGGCCGCCGCGGCCACCGCCGCTGCGGCCGGGCAACCGGCCGCCAAGGCGGCCAAGGCGCGTCCCGCCGGAAAGGAGCGCTCCGTCCCGCTGAAGTTGCTGCTTGGCGTCGGCGGCGCCCTGGCGGTCCTGGCCACGGCCCTGGTGACGGAATTTGTGTTCACGGATGTGGGCGCCTTTGGCCGCAAGAAGATTGCCGCGCTCATCAACCCGCCCCCGCCGCCCAAGGTGGTGGAGCCCCCCAAGCCCAAGGTGCACATCCCCGTCTGGGAGAACGCATCCCTGGAGGCCCTGCTGGCTGAGGACAACCTGGCCAGCTACCAGGAGGCCCAGAAGAAGCTGCAAGCGCAACTGGACAGCGGCGCCAGTGAAGCGGCCATCACGCTGGCGCGCGCGTACGCGCTGCCCGCGTACCTGGATTCCATGGGGTCCATGGCGGACCAGGCCGCGCCGTTGCTGGCGCGCGCCACGGACGCCGGGCCCCGCCCGTTGGCAGCCCTCCGGGGGCTGCTGGCCCTGGCGCGGGGCAAGCCCGGCGACGCGGTGGACCTGCTCACCCCGGTGGCGGGTGGCGTCAAGCCGGAGGTGAAAGACCTGAGCGATGCGGACCGGGCCACCGAGGCGTTGGTGCAGCGCGTGCTGGGCCTGGCCCTGCTGGGAGCGGGCAAGCACGCGGAGGCCATGCAGCGGTTTGATGCGTCACTCACCGCGGAGCCGTCCAGCGTGGTGAGTTCGCTGGGGCAGGCGCGGGCGCTGCTGGCCGCCGGGGACGCGGAGACGGCGCAGGGGTACCTGGAGCGCGGCATGGCGCTGCAGCCGGACAACATCCGCGTCCGCCTGGAGCTGGGCGCGCTGCTGCTCAAGCGCGGCAAGGGACGCCAGGCCAGGGAAGTGGTGCAACACGTGGCGGGCAGCGCCGGCGCCAAGGGCAGCGCCCTGCAGCGCGCGGCGGCGCACGTCCTGCTGTCAGACGTGGCGGTGCTGGACAAGGATTTCCAGGTGGCCAGCAATGAACTCAAGGCCGCCGTGGCGGAAACCCCGGACGACATGAAGCTCAAGGCGCGCAGCGGCGACATGCTGCTGCGCATGCGCGAGTGGGCACAGGCCGGACAGCTGTTCAACGAGATGCTTGCCGCCGACCCGGCGTTTGTCCCGTCCATCATTGGCAGCGCGCGCGCCAAGATTGGCGCCACGGACGCGCTGGGTGGCTACAAGCAGCTGGAGGAGGCGGTGGCCAAGAACCCGCAGTCCGCGGACCTGACGTACTGGTTCGGGTTTGCGGCGGAGTCGCTTTCCAAGATCCCCGACGCGATCAAGCTCTACAAGAAGGCCGAGACGCTGGACCCGCGCCGCGCCGCACCGGTGGCGGCGCAGGCGCGGTTTGTCATTGCGGAGCGCAAGTACCCTGTGGCGTTGTCCATGCTGCAGGCGTCCCGCGCGCGCGTGGCGCCGGAGGAGGAACCGGTCCTCCGCGCCATGCTGGCGCAGGTGGCCTACAAGCAGAAGAACTATCCGCTGGCGTTCTCAGAGTTTGAAGAGGCCCTCAAGGCCATGCCCCAGAACACGGAGGCCCGCGCCGCCTACGGGGCCGCGCTGCGGGACCAGGGCCGGACCGAAGAAGCGCAGAAGCAGCTCAAGCAAGCGCTGGTGGAGGATCCGCGCAACGCCATCATCCTCGCCGAGAACGGCAGCTTTGCGGCCAGCCAGGGCCAGTACGAGCGCGCCATTGACTTCTTCCAGCAGGCCATTGCCGTGGCGCCCAAGGATGCGGACTTCCACGTGCGCCTGGGTGCGGCCATGTTCCAGAAGGGGGACGCGGCCGGCGCGCTGGAGGCGCTGAAGGTGGCGCAGGGCCTGGCCCCCACCAACCCGGACGTCTTCTTCTGGATGGCGCTGGCCATCCGCAAGACGGACCCGGACCGCGCCAAGACGCTGCTCAAGCAGGGCATGGAGCTGGCCCCGGATGAGGGCCGGTTTGACCATGAACTGGGCCGCAGCGTGGCCGCCGAGGGCGCGAACCTGGAGGCGATTGATTACATGCGGGGCGCGGTGCGCAAGGACCCCAAGAACGGTGACGCGTACTTTGAGATGGGCAAGCTCTACATGGAGCAGGCGCGTTACGCGGACGCGCTGGACCAGTTGCGGCGTGCCTCAGAGGTGATGCCCGCCAAGGGTTTTGTCCACATGTACATGGGGGACTGCCAGTTCAAGAGCGGCCAGTACGACCAGGCGCGCCGCGAGTACGAGACGGCCATCCGCAAGGACGGCTCGCTGTCAGAGGCGTACTGCAAGCTGGGTGACGTGACCCGCACCGACGGCAAGCTGAAGCCGGCAGTGGGCTTCTACGAGAAGTGCGTGCAACTCAATCCCAAGCACAAGGAGGCGTGGAAGTGGTACGGCCACACTCTCAACGGCCTGGGGGGCAAGCCCAACCAGAGGAAGGCCCTGGACGCGTGGCGCACACACCTGCGCATCCACCCGGACGACCCCGACAACGAGGATCTCCGCGACCAGATGGCCGACCTGCACGGGAACTGACGCCTCCCCCTTCATGCCCGCCGGCGCCGCCGCCAGGCTCCCAGCGCGGCCAGGCCCACTGCGGTCCACGGAACCCCGGACCCCACGCCTGCGGCGCCGCAGCCCAGGCGCGTGGCGCTGTATCCATCACCCCCGGACGAAGACGACGAGGAACCACCTGCCGTACCGGAGGAACCGCCGGTGGCCCCGCCCGACGCGCTGGACCCACCGGAGGACGAGCTGGACCCGCCGGAGGACGAGCTGGCGCCGCCGTCGGGCGCGCCCCCCACGGTGAACAGGGCCACCGCGGACCATTCGCTCTGCCCGTTGGCGGAGCCGGCGCGCACACGCCAGGCGTGGTTGCCGTCCGCCAGACCGGCCACCGCGGCGCTGATGGGCGAAGCGGACCCCTGCGGCACGGCCAGCGTGCGCTCCGGCGCCGCCCCGCCCACGTAGTCCCCGGCATACACCTCCACGTCGTACTGCACCGCCGCCCCCTGCCCGTCCGTCACCCGCGTGAAGCTGAGCACCACCGCGTCCGCCGCCACCACGGCGCCGCCCAGCGGAGCCAGCGGCTGCGGGGTGGGCGGCGGCTGCTGGGTGGTCAGCGGCACCAGCGGGATGGAGCCCCACACGGTCTGGCCCACCACCACGGTGGTGGTGCGGGTGCCGTCCTGGTAGCCCGCCTTGGTCGCCGTGGCGGTGACCTGGCCCGCGGGCAGCTCAAAGATGAAGGAGCCGTCCCCGCCGGTGGTGTAGCTCTGCCCAGAGGTGAGGGTCACCAGCGCGCCGTCAACCGGGAGTTCGCCCGGGTTGGCGCCGGCGTAGACCACGCCGCGCAGCGTGCCGGTGGTGGCCGCCGCGGCGGGGGAGAGTCCCAGTGACGCCCAGGTGTCACCGGTGGCGGTGGGCGTGGCGTCCCGGCTGCCCTCCTGGAAGCCCAGCGCAGTGGCCCGCACGGTGTAGGTGGTGTTCACCGTGACATCGAACGCCCAGAAGCCGGTGGACGATGCGGTGACGGTGGCCAGCTCCGTGGAACCGCTGAACAGCTTCACCGTGGCGCCCGCCACGCGCACGGTGGTGCCCTGGGACGCGTCATAGGTCACACCCACCAGGCGCGCACCGGTGGTGGTCCCGCCGCTGCTGCTGGTGCCACCGCTGCTGGAAGAGGTGGCGCCGCCGGTGACCAGCGCCATGTAGTGGTTCCAGTCCCAGCCGGTGCCGCCGTTGCCCGGGTCGGTGTGCCGGCCGCTGCCGCCGCAGTTGGTGGCGGTCTCGCCGCAGGGCGCGCCGTTGCCACTGGTGGGGACCTGGTAGTGCCCAATGATGTGCGTGCGGTCCTTGGCAAACCCAAAGTGGTCCGCCAGCCAGGTCACCAGCTGCGCGGACCGCGTGTACATGGCCTCCGTGTACCAGCGGCCGGGGTCCGCCACGTAGCCTTCATGCTCAATGCCCACGGAGCGCTCGTTGTAGCCCCAGTTGCCCGCGTGCCAACCGGTGTCCGCCAGGGACACCATTTGCGTGATTTCCCCGTCCGAGGACCGGATGACGTAGTGCGAGCTGACCTGCGACGAGGCGTTCTGGAACCAGCTGATGCAGCCCGCGTAGCTGCCCTGCACCGTGTGCACAATGACGGTGTCCACCGCGCTGCCACCGCGCCCGGTGGTGTAGTGCGGGCTGGCGGTGAACTGCGCGCTGTAGGGGTCCTCCGGGTTCACCGCGCCCACCACCACGCTGCGCGCGGTCAGGGCAATGCGCCCGCGGCCGGTGAGGCGCACCGTGCGCCCGGCGGCGTCCGTGCCCGTCACACCGTCACCCAGCAGGCCCGCCAGCATGCGCTGGTACTCAAAGCGCATCCCCTCGCCGGGGATCTCCCGTGCGTAGGCCAGCGCTTCAATCCACGCCCGCGGCGCACTGCCCGCGGTGAGGTGGCCCTCCAGGAAGCCGTGCCCGTCCGCGGCGGCGCGGATGAGCGCCGCGGCCGCGCGCATGGAGGCAAGCTCCCCGTCCTGCAGGGCGGCGGCGTCCTCACCCAGCAGAGCGGCGGCCCGGGCCAGCTGACTGTCCGTGAGGCCCATGACGCCGTGCGCGGGCGGCCCGTGCGCGTGGTCACCGTCCCACAAGGGTGCGCTGAACCGCGTCTCCATCCACGACCACGCCGCCAGGACGTCCGCGGGCAGGTCCGCGTCAGCCGCGGCGCGGTGAAACTGCGGGACCAGCGGGCTGTCACCCGCCAGGTGGGACGGGACGTCAGCAGGGGGTGGCGCCGCGCAGGCAAACGCCAGGGGCAGCAGGCTCAGCCAGGGCAGGGATGCATGGGACCGCATGGTTTGGGACCTCCGGAGACGGGCCCCTGTAGCCGGCGGGAAGGTGGCGGACCAGGGTTGCTCACCCAGCGGCCGCCGGATGGTGCGCGTCTGCAGCGCAACCCGTTCACGCCAGCGCCGCCATCACCTCATCCACGCCCGCCACAGTGGCGAACATGAACCCGAACGCGCCCATCGACGCGGCCTCCATCTCTTCGGAGTACGCGCTGGTGGTCTCGCGGGGCACCACCACGCGGTAGTCCCGCATGAACGCATCCCGCACCGTGCACTCCACGCACACATTGGTGGCCACGCCGGTGACAATGACGGTGTCCACCCCCACGCAGCGCAGCGTGGCGTCCAGCGGCGTGCCGTGGAAGCCGCTGAAGCGGTTCTTCTGGATCACGTAGTCGCCCGGCTTGGGCTCCATGCCGGCGTAGAACGCCGCGTCCCAACTGCCTTCTGCGCAGTGCTTGAGTTCGCGCAGCGGCGGGAAACGCTTCCCCAGCGCGCCCAGGTCACCCAGGTCACCGCGCAGCACAAACTGCAGATGCACCACGCGCACGCCCGCCGCGCGCGCCGCCTCCAGCAGCCGGCTGATGTGCGGGATGGGCGCGCTGTTCCGCGCCACGGGCACGCCCATCCTGGCCAGCGACCCCTTGGGATCAATGAACGCATTCTGCATGTCCACGACGAGGACGGCCGTCTTCCGGCGTTCCAGAACGAGCTTCTCGGGCATGGGTGACCCTCCACCTGTGGGTCTCCGCCGCGTCGGTTCCCACCGCGCAACACCGCCGGAGCGGGGTGCTCGCGGGAGGCCAACGGGAGACCAGCCCGCGCGTACGCCCCGTCGCGGACGATGTCGACGCCCTCGCGACGTCGTCGACCTGCGTCCTTGCCTGGGGCGGAGCGTGGCGTCAGCCGGCGGGCTTCTTGCGCCGCTGTGCCTTGGCCTGGTTCTCGCGGACCCGGTGTTTGACCAGCCGGAGGATGAGGTCCGCCGGCAACGGCGCATCCAGGGCGAACCGGAGCGTGCCCTTGCTGGTGCGGTACGCCGCCGCCTCCCGGCCCAGCGCCCCCAGTGCGCTGACGGCGCCGTACAACCCCACGTGGTGCTCGTACGCGGCGTAGTAGACCAGCGGACCGTCCAGCGAGAACGCCGGCATCCGGTAGCTGAGCTTCTCAGTGGCACCGGGCGCCGCGGCGCGGATGATGGCGCGCAACTGACGGAGCATCCGCTGCGTGGCGGCAGGAAAGGACCGAATGTACGCGTCCACGGACGCCAGGCCCGGCTTCATCACTCACAGCCCCATGTACTTGCCAATGATCTCCTTCATGATCTCCGTGGTGCCTCCCGCAATGGAGCCCGCCCGCGCGTCGAGAAACGCCTGGCTGATGGGGAACTCCTTCATGTAGCCCCAGCCGCCGTGAATCTGCAGGGCGCGGTCGGTGATCCACTCGGTGAGTTCGGCCGCGCGGTACTTCGCCATGGAGATCGTCTTGGTCAGGTCCTCGCCGCCCTCGCCACCGGCCACCGCGTCATTGACCGATCCGGAGAACTTCACGCACTGGTCCTGCACAAACGTCTTCACCAGCTCCGTCTCCGTAGCCATCTCCACCAACAGATGCCGCACGCTCTGGTGCTTGTGGATCGGCTTGCCGAACGCGTCCCGCTCGCGCGCATACTTGATGGCCATCTCCAGCGCTTCCTCCGCGCCCGCCACAAACCCCACCGCCGCAATGAGCCGTTCGCGCTGGAAGTTGCGCATGATGGCCACAAACCCCTCACCCTCCCCGCCCAGCCGGTTGGCCACCGGGACCCGGCAGTCCTCAAAGAACAACTCCGACGTGTCCGACGCCAGGCACCCAATCTTCTCCAGCTTGCGGCCCACCTTGAAGCCGGGCGCTCCCTTCTCCACCACCAGCAGGCTCACCCCGGCATGCGGCGGTGCGGCCGCCGGGTCCGTCTTCACCGCCAGCACCACGCCGTCACAGATGGTGCCGTTGGTGATGAAACACTTGCTGCCGCTCACCACGTAATGGTCGCCGTCGCGGCGGGCGGTGGTACGGATCGCCGCCACGTCGGAGCCCGCGTTGGGCTCACTGATGCCCAGGGAGAACACCATCTCACCCGTGATGGCCGGCGCCAGCCACTTCCTGCGCTGGGCGTCCGTCCCCATGAAGTGGATGGGCGGCGTGGCCATCTCCGCGTGCACCATGAAACCCATGGCAAACCCGCTGACCGCGCAGCGGCTCAGCTCCTCCGTGATGACGCACGCGGTGAGGAAATCCGCCCCGCTGCCGCCGTACTCCTCGGGGTAGCAGGGTCCCAGGAAGCCCAGCTCCCCCATGCGCTTCCACAGGTCCCGCGGGGTCTGGCCCGCGTCCTCCAGTTCGCGGCGGCGGGGGTTGACCTCGCGCTCAATGAACTGCCGGAGGTTGCGGCGGATGCTCTGGTGCGCGTCGGTGTAGATGCCCTGGGCCATGGTGCCTCCTGCACGCGTGGGTAGCGGCGGGAGGGCGCGGGCTCAAGCGGCGGCGGTCAGTTCCCGGCATTCACAAACTGGAAGCGGATGTCAGACCAGGACCGGCGCGCCAGGCCCCACAGCTCCAGGTAGGACCAGTTGTTGTAGTCAAACCCGGGAACAAACACGGCCTCCAGTTGCCCGCTGATGCCGCCGGGCGGGAGGTTGAACGGCGCGTTCTCCACCGTCGGGTAGGGCGGGAAGACCGGCAGGATGATCTTGGTGCGGTTGCCCTCCAGGTAGGCCACCCAGCTGGTGCCGTCCTGCGCGTACAGGGAGAACTCGTAGAAGGACGGCTGCTGGCCGGTGGGCGGCTTGAGGCGGATGGTCCGGTACTGCATGGCGCCGTTGTCATCCGGGTCATCCAGGGACGGGAAACCCATCAGCGGTCCCAGCGTGAAGGCGTCCCCCAGCGGGCCGGACCCGTCCTGCAGGACGGTGGAGTACGGCATGGCGGACGCCGTGGCGGACTGGAAGCGGGCAATGAACGTGAACAGGTCGCCGGGGGCTTCGGCGAAATTCTCCAGAATGTACTGCGTCTCGCCCGCGGTGCCCTGGCGGTCCCAGCCGGGGACGGGGTGCGCGCCTTCGCCGCCCAGGTTCACGTACGCAAGCATGATGTTGTCCAGGGTGTCCGGCGCCCGGTACGGCGCATCCGGGAACATGATGGCCAGCCGCTTGGTGAGCGGAATGGACAGGACAATGTCACGGTTTTCGTAGACGCCACCCAGGTCCGCAGTGAGCCCGCGGTTGAAGCCAATCTGCGCCGCGCGGAACTCCGTGGTGGTGAGGTTGTAGATGCCGGCAATGGCAATGATGGCCATGGGGCCGGTGCGCCAGGCGGCGGGAATTTCGTACTGGCCGCCTTCCACAAACACCGTCTGCGACGGCGCGGGGACCCAGTCACTGGGCGGGTAGGAAAACGGCGAGGGCCACGTGTGGTAGATGAACGCGGCGGCGATCTCGTCAGGCCCGAGGTTGGCCGGGTCAAACAGTTCCTTGGAGAAGCCGGTCACCGTGCCGCGGATGACGGGCGGTGGGGGGAGCACGGGGCCCGGCGGCGGCGGCTGCGGCGGCGAGGGCGTGCCGCACCGGGGCGGGAAGGACGGGATCATCCACACTGAAATATCGGTGGCATTGATGCCGGCCATGGTCACGTACTGGTAGTTGCAGTGCGCCACGGTGACCGTCTGTGCGCCCATGACGTCCGGGCCGGACAGCGTGACGTCACCGCGCTCATTGGTGAAGCCGGTGTACTGTGCGCCGGACTCCGTCCCCAGCACGGCCAGCGCCTGGTACACGGGGAAGCTGGTGACGATATCCATGGCGTTGATGTTGACGCTGCCGTTGACGGCGCCGCCACGCACGCCGCCGACGATGAAGGCCGGGTCATAGAACGTGAAGGCGCGGGCGCGCGTGGCGGTCTCCGTGGCGAAGCCCACCGACACATCCACCAGGCCGGCCGCGTGCTGGGGCGAGTACACCGTCAGCGTGGTGTCCGACAGGACCAGCGGCATGGGCGCGTTGGTGTCTCCAAACCGGACGCGCAGCCCCGGGCGCGAGGAGAAGCCCAGGCCGCGCACCACCACGTAGGTGCCGCCAGCCTGCGCACCGCGGATGGGTTCCACGGCGAGGACGGCCAGTGAGCCGGCGTAGCGGAACGCGGCCGGGAGGGTGGCGCTGCCCGTGCCGGGGCAGGTAACCACAAGGTCCGCATCCCCGGGTGACCCGGGCGGCGCCGCCGACGTGGCGGAGCTGGCAGAGTCCACCGTGACGACGAGCGGCAGCCCGCCGAGTGTGAAGGTGCATGCCGCATCCAGCAGGGTCCCGGTGATGCTGAGGACGGTGCCGCCCGCCGCCGGCCCGCCGGCCGGCTGCAGGTCGCTGAGCGTGACGCGGGGTTCGTAGGTGAACGCGTCCGCGCGCGACAGCGTGGTGCCTGCGCGGCTGACCGCCACGGTGACGGGACCGGCGGCGGCGGCGGGCGGGGAGCGCGCCACCAGGTGGTTGGCGTCCACCACCGTCACGTCAGACGCGGCGGTAGTCCCAAACCACACCGCCAGGTCAGCGCCATCCAGCGCCACGCCCTGCAGGTGCACCGCGGTGCCGCCGCCAAGCGGGCCCGCCGCGGGGGTGACGGAGGCCAGCACGGGGGCGGGCGAGGCGGCCAGGTAGGTGTAGCCGCCCGGGAGTGTCACGGACTGCTGCAGCGCGGGCTCGGAGACGGTGACGTCCACCGCGCCGGGCGCGGCGGCGGCGGGCACGGCAACGCGCACGCGGTCCTCGCCGACAAAGTCCACCAGGCGGCCGGCCAGCCCGCCCACCCGCACCGCCACGTCCTCCGACAGGCCGTGGCCGTACACCGCCACGAGGTTGCCGCCGGCGGTGGGCCCGGTGGCCGGTTCCACGCGCTCCACCTGCAGCGGGGCCACATAGCGCAGCCCCAGGGGAAGGCGCGCGCTGCCAAAGCGGCTGACCACTTCCACGTCCACGCGGCCGGCGGAGCCCGGCGGGGTGACCGCGGTGAGCTGCGCGCCGTCGCTGCTCACCGTGACGCCGGTGGCGGCGCGCCCGCCAAAGGTGACCACGTGGTCGGATTCAAAGCCTTCCCCGGTGAGGATGACCGTGGTCCCGCCGGCGGTGGGCACGGCCGCGGGGGAGACGGCGGTGACGCGCAGCGCGTTGAAGTACGTGAAGGACGCGGGCAGCACCGCCTCCTCCAGGATGCCCGCGTCCGCCCCGGCGCCGTCGGTGATCTGCACCTTCACGTCAACAATGTCCGGGCCGGAGGCCTGTGGCAGGAACGCAAAGATGGTGTTCTGCGTGGCCAGCACAATGCCGGCCTGGAGGCTTTCATACGGGCCAAAGAACACCCGCATGCGCGAGGGCGCGGTGAAACCGCTTCCGTTGATGCGGATGCGGCACAGCGTCCCGTTGCAGCGCCCGTCCACCGGCCCGGTGTTGGGCAGCACGTCGCTGAGCGTCAGGCCCGGGGGGCCCGCGTCTCCCCCATCCTGGGAGCCGGCGTCTCCGGGGCCGCCATCCAGGGTGCCACCCGTGGACGAGGATGAAGACGAAGACGAGGAGGACGAGGAGGACGACGACGAGCTGGCGGCCCCGCTGCTGCTGCCGCCGCCGCTGCCCGAGCCGGACGACGACGAGCTGGAGCCTTCGCCGTTGGCGCCGCCGCAGTCGGCGCATCCCCCACCCCAGCCCAGCAGGCCTGCCGCCAACAGCCCCGTGATGCGCCGCATTCCGCCTCCAACCCCCGCCCAGGCGGGGGGAACCGGTCCAAGCTAGCAAACCCCGTCCCGTCCTCAAGGCCCGCTTGTCGTAGTGGTGGGCCCGCGCAGTTGTTCCGCCTGGTGGTGGGCCGCCAGCGCGCTGATGACGGGCTCCAAGTCACCGTCCATCAGGCGCGGCAGGTTGTGCAGCGTCAGGCCAATGCGGTGGTCCGTCAGACGGTCCTGCGGGAAGTTGTACGTGCGGATCTTGTCGGACCGGTCCCCGCTCTTGACCTGGGCGCGGCGGTCGGCGGCCAGCTTGGCGTCAGCCTCCTCGCGCTGCTTCTCAGCCAGGCGGGCGCGCAGCACCTTCATGGCGCGGCTCTTGTTCTTCACCTGGGAGCGCTCGTCCTGGCACTGCACCACAATGCCCGTGGGCAGGTGCGTGATGCGCACAGCGGACTCCGTCTTGTTCACGTGCTGCCCGCCGGCGCCGGAGCTGCGGTACACGTCAATGCGCAGCTCGGTCTCATCCACCCGGACGTCCACCTCATCCATCTCCGGCATGACGGCCACGGTGGCCGCGGAGGTGTGGATGCGGCCCTGCGCCTCCGTGGCGGGGACGCGTTGCACGCGGTGGACGCCGCTTTCGTGCTTGAAGGCGGAGTACGCGCCCTGGCCCTCCACGTTGACAATGACCTCCTTGAAGCCGCCGGCGGGACCGGGGCTCTCAGAGATGGGCTCCACCTTCCAGCGGCGCCGTTCCGCAAAGCGCGTGTACATGCGCACCAGGTCACCCGCAAACAGCGCGGCCTCGTCGCCACCGGTGCCCGCGCGGATCTCCAGGATGACGTTGCGGTCATCATTGGGATCACGCGGGAGCAGCAGCAGGCGCAGGGACTGCTCCAGCTCCGGGAGTGCCGCGTCCAGCCGCGCCAGGTCGTCGCGGGCCATGGCACGCAGGTCGGCGTCGGAGTCGCGGGTGAGCGCGTCGCATTCGTCGCGCTGGCGGAGCGTGTCACGCCAGCGGCGGAAGGCGTCCACCACCTCGGTCAGTTGCGCGCGCTCGCGCGTGAGCCGCGTGAGCTCCGGGACGTCTGCCAGCACGCGCGGATCAGTCAGGCGCGCGGTGAGCGCCTCAAAGCGGGCCTCCACGTCCTCCAGCTTGGTCAGCAGGACCGGGTCCGCCATGACGGCCGTTCAGCGTTTCTTTCCGCCCTTGGCACCCGGCGCGGTTGCGCCGTCCCCGGCGGGCTGCCGCATGTCCTTCACAACGCGTGCAATGACCCACAGGGCCACCACGGCCGGGCCCACAATGGTGAGCGCAAACGACAGGATCGGGAAGGCGATGTCAGCCCAGTAGACGCCCTGCTGATACATGACCGTCCTCGGACCGGGAGTCTCCCCGGGAAGCCGGCGCCATGTACCCAACGCGGAGGCATTGGGCAATGTGCAGGTGGGCGCCGCCCCAGCCACGCCGTGGACGAGGACGGCCCGCGCCTTGCCTGCCGGTCGCCAGTTCGCCACATAGCGCGGCTCCATGTCCCGCGCTCCGCCGCCGGCTGCCGCCCACCGGGCCAGCCCCCTGCTGCTCATCTTCTTCACGGTGTTCCTGGACCTGCTGGGGTTTGGGATCATCATCCCGGTGCTGCCGTTCTACGCGGAGCACTACGGGGCCTCGCCGCTCGTCGTCACGCTGCTGGGGGCCTCGTACTCCATGATGCAGTTCCTGTTTGCGCCGCTGTGGGGACGGCTGTCAGACCGCGTGGGGCGGCGCCCGGTGATTCTCGTCGGCGTGGCCATGAGTGTGGTGGGGTACACGGTGTTTGGCCTGGCGCACACGCTGGGCGTGCTGTTCCTGGCGCGCATCCTGGCGGGCATTGGCAATGCCAACATCCCCACGGCGCAGGCGTACATTGCTGACGTCACCACGCCGGAGAACCGCGCCAAGGGCATGGGCATCCTGGGGATGAGTTTTGGGCTGGGTTTCATCCTGGGGCCGGCCCTGGGGGGGGCCGCCGCCAAGCTGGGCGAGCGCCTGTCCGCGGGGGACCCCGCGGCGCTGTTCACCCAGACCAGTCTGCCGGCGTTTGTGGCGGCCGCGCTGGCGCTGGTGGACCTGGTGCTGGCGGGCTGGCTGCTGCCGGAGTCCCTGCAGCCCGGGGCACCGCACGCGCGCGCGGGCCGCGGGTTCCTGTCTCCGGCGGTGCTGGCGCACGCCGCACGCACGCCGGTGGTGGGCGTGCTGCTGGTGGTGGGCTTCCTGTTCACCGTGTCATGGGCCAACGTGGAGCAGACCTTTGGCCTGCTGCTGGAGCGGAAGTTTGTGGAGCACCCCGGGACGCCGGAGGCCATGGGCAAAGCCATCGCGCTGACCACCACGGCGCTGACGCTTGTCGGGTTTGTGGCGGCGGTGGTGCAGGGCGGGCTGATTGGGCGGCTGACGCGGCGGTTCGGCGAGAAGGCGCTGTTGGCGTCCGGGCTGTTCCTGCAGGTGGTGGCGCTGGCGCTGATTGCGTACGTGCCCACGGAGCTCCTGCTGTACCCCGTGCTGGTCCTGATGGCGGTGGCCAACGGGCTGGTGAATCCGTCGTCATCCAGCCTGGTGAGCCGGGCGGCGCCGCCGGACGAGCAGGGCCTGACGCTGGGCATCGCGCAGTCGCTGGCGGCGCTGGGGCGCGCGCTGGGCCCGGTGTGGGGCGGGTGGCTTTTCGAACGGGACTTTCACCTGCCGTACGTGTCCTCCGCCGTGGTGATGCTGGTGGCGGCGGGCTTTGCGGTGACCATTCCCGCGTTGGTGAAAGTGGCGCCGCCGGTGGAGCAGGCACCGGCGTGAATGCGCGTGAATGCCTGCTGACGGGCACCGCCAGGACGTGGATGGCGGGGTGATCAGGTTGCGCTGCCTTGGCCGGTGGCTAGATGAAGTTGTGCTGCAATGACGCCGCTCAAAGAACAGGCCAGGGAGTGGTTGGGCCCGTTGTACGAGCCCTTGCGCGCATACTTCTGGTCGGTTGCCAGCATTCAGCAGCGCATCAGTGTCTTCTGGCTTTTCACGGCCATTCTCACGGCGACGGCGTTGTACCTGTACCGGGACCGAAAAGCCCATCCCTTCACCTGGCGGGGGCTCCGGGCGTACCTGTTTCCAATCCACGTCTTTGCGCACCCCTCGGCGGTCGGTGATTACAAGCTGTTTGTGGTGAACAAGGCGGTGTTCCTGTTTGGCCTTGGCGCGTTGGCGGTCTCGGCGGACAGCGTGCAGGCGTACGTCCACACCCTGCTGCGGGACGAGCTCGGCGCGGCCCCTTGGACGGTGTCCGCCGGGATGGGGGTGCACCTGGCCTTCGCGCTGGCCAGCCTGCTTGCATATGAGGTGGGCTACTTCTGGGCGCACTACCTGGGGCACAAGGTCCCGGTGCTGTGGGAGTTCCACAAGCTCCACCACTCCGCAGAGGTGCTCACGCCGTTCACCAGCTACCGCGAACACCCGGTGGACATCCTGATCCAATTCTCGGTGCAGGGAACGCTGATGGGTGCGGTGGCGGCGGGATTCACCTGGGCCTTTCCTGGTGCGGAAGTCGCCACCGTCTGGGGTATCAACGTAGTGTACCTGCCGTTCCATTGGATTGCGAACCTGCGCCATTCGCACATTTGGCTGGCCTTTGGCCCGCGGCTGAGCCGCGTCCTGAGCAGCCCCGCGCAGCACCAGATCCACCACAGCAGCGCGCCCCAACATCGTGACGTGAACTTCGCCAACATGTTCGCGTTCCTCGACCACTTTGCGGGGACGCTGTACGTGGCGCCCAAAGACCCCGAGCCGATTGTGCTGGGGATCGGCGCGGTGACCCAGCCGTTTCCGAGCCTCACGAAGATGTACCTGGCTCCGTTCGCGGGCGCGGCTGGGCGGATTGTCCAGTGGTATGCAAAGCCCCAGGGCGGCGGAGACGTTGCGGATGACGCGTGACCGCCCCGGCGCGCCCCGGCAAACCCAATCAAGCCAACCAAATGCATGACCGTCCCGGACCCAATCAGGCAGCCGCGCTGAGTCAGTGCTGCGGGGCCGGACCGTCGCTGGAGCGCGTGAACAGGCCACCCAGGAGCTGCTCCTCCGCCACCATGGACTGGTCCAGCGCGTTCAACTCCTTCAGGGGGCTGGCCACCAGCCGCGCCACGGTGTGCCCGGCCAGGAAGAACAGCCCCATCATCAGCGGCGCGTCCCACATGCCAAGCGGCGTCTCCGCGGCGGCCAGCATGGAGATGGGCGCGGTGGCAATGGCGGTCATGAAGCCGGCACCGCGCGGGTCCGACAGGGCTCGCCGCCATGCAGGCGCTTCCGCGGACGCGCGCACGCGCACCGCCAGCTGGCTGAACAGCGGGATGTACTTCTGGGTCACCACGTCAGACGCCGCGCGCGCGTAGGCCTGTCCGGGGCCGCCCTCAGCGGTGGCGGCACGGCGCAGGCGCTGCAGGTAGGGGCGGGCGTGCTCCTCCAGGCGGTCCGGGTCCTCCTCCCCGGCCAACACGGCGTTCATCAGCACCGGGCGCAGCTCTGCCAGGACGTCCACCAGGCGCGCGGGCGCCGTTTCCGCGCCCAGGCGCGCCAGCACGCGGTCCTCGTCGGCCAGCGACGCCATCAGGGTGTTCTTGAGCTGACCGCGCAGCTTCTCCAGCACGGGCGCAACGCCCGCGTAGCCGACCAGGGCGAGCGTGGCGGTCACCAGCGGCGTGGAGACGGGCATGCGCAGCGTGAGCAGACCCACCGCGCCGCAGATGACGCCGCAGCCCTCCGGGCTCTCCAACAGGCGGCGGAACAGGCTGCCATCCCCGCGGTGCAGCACCGCGGCGTACCGCGCAAAGATCCCCGGCAGGCGGTTGGTGAGCGCGGCCCACGTGGCCTCCCACGCCTCCAGGGAGCGGCCGGACGAGCGGAGGAACAGTTCGCGCAGCTGCGGTTCATAGCGGTGGACCTCGCGGCGGAACGCGCCCACGTCGTCGGTACCGGCTGCGCGCAGGTTCTCCATGGGCTGCCAGAACACCTCCGCCAGCGCCGGCAGGCTGAAGCGCTGGTCCTCCGGAAAGCGTTCCAGCGCGCTGAGGAACGCGCCCTGCCGGCCGGATGACATCTCCGCCATCCGCGCGGACAACGCCTGCAGCAGTTCCTGCACGGCGGCGGTGTCCTTCACGTCAATGCCCGCGCGCTCGCAGGTGCCGCGGGCGGTCTCATCTGCCTGGGTGGGGTCCGCCACGGCGCGGTCCAGCGCCACAATGGCATCCGCCAGCTGGCCTTCCACCAGGAACCCGCCCGCCACCTGGTTGGCCTGGGCCGTACGTTGGGAGAGTGCTGAGGTGCTCATGAGGGGACCGCCGTCTGCGCATCGCGTCCGCGCAGGTGGCGCGTGTCGTCAAACAGCGCGCGCGCGTAGTCCATGGACGGCTTCGCTTCACCGCGGGCAATGCGGTGGACGCGCGCGCGAATCTCCGTGTTGACCGGGACGGGGATGCCGTGGCGCGCGGCACGGTCCACAATCTCACCGTTGAGGAAATCCACGGCGGGCGGGCGGCCGCGCTCCATGGCGGCGAGCATGGACGAGCGCAGCCGCCGGTAGCGCGCGCCCACGGCCACCAGCATGGTGTGCTTGGCGAAAAGCGCCGGTGAGCCGAGTCCCAGCATCCGCTCATCCGGTGTGAGGGCCAGCCACTCCAGGTCCAGCGTGCCGCTGACCTTCTCCAGCTTCACACCCTCCGCGTGCGCCACCTGCACCACCTCCGTCATGATCTCCAGCGCCAGGCGGCGGATGAAGCGCTGCCGCATCAGCACGCCCAGGCGCTCACCGCCCACCGTCCCCAGCGCGCTGATGGCGCAGTTGATGGCCAGCTTGCTCCACCGGGCGCCCGCCAGGTTGCCGGTGGTCTCCACCGGGCCCACGCTCTCCAACAGCGCGGCCAGCGTGTCCATTGCCGCGTCATGGCTGCCGTCCATCCGTCCCAGCACAAACCCGCCGTGCGCCGTGCGGTCATACAGGCCCGGCTCCAGCATGCTGGCGCCCCACGCGACAATGGCCCCCAGCACGCGGTCCGCCCCGACGATGGGCGCGACGCGCAGCTCACACAGGCCGTTCTGGAAACACACCATGCGGCCGTCCGGCGCCAGCGCAGGCGCGGCGCGGCGCGCGGCCTCCTCCACGGCGGGCGGCTGCGTGGCCAACAGGATGAAGTCAAACGGGCCCGCGCCCGGCGGCAGCTCCGCCAGCGCGCGGATGCCCATGACCACGCGCTCCTGGCCCTCTTCGCGCACGCGCGCGCCCTGGCGGTTGAGCACTTCCGCAATGGCGGGGTTGCCCGTCACGGCGGTCACCGGCACGTCCATCTCAGCCAGGTTGGCGGCAACAATGCCGCCGATGCCGCCGCACCCGACGACCAGCACGCGCGGCCGACCCTGCTCACCCGACGCGGTTTCCGCCATGTTCACGTCAGTACCCAATGCGGGCGCGCGTTTCCACCCACCGCGGCCCCCTGCTATGCCGCGCGCGCCCATGACGGAGGCAGACACCCAGCGCGCCGGGGAAACGGCCCCGCCCGCCCCCACCGAACGCGCACGCGCCGTGGGACGGGGCGCGCTGCTCATCACCGGCGGCAAGGGCTGGTTCCTGGTGACGGCCACCGCGGTGAACCTGGGGCTGGCCAGCGTGCTGGGCGCGGTGGACTACGGCAACTACGGCGTCACCATCCGGTGGGTGTCCCTGCTGAACATGATGGTGGTGCAGGGAATGTTGCAGGGCGTGAGCCGCGCGGTGAGCGCGCAACCCGGCGCGGCGCAGGCATTCCGCCGTCAGGCGTTGCGGCCGGTGGCGCTGGTGGCGGCGCTGGCGGGGCTGTTCCTGCTGGGCGCGGCGCGCCCGCTGGCCGCGCTGCTGGAGGACAACCGGCTGGCCCCGCTGTTTGCCACCAGCGCGCTCATCACCGTGGCGTACGCGTTCTATGCGGCGTTTGTGGGCGTGCTGAACGGGGCGCAGCGGTTCCGCGCGCAGGCGCTGACGGACATGGGGTTCTCCACCGCCAAGATGGTGTTCATCCTGGGCGCGGCGGCGCTGGGGCTGGGCGCGGCGGGGAGCGTGGCGGGGTTTGGCCTGGCGGCGGTGGTGCTGGCGGTGGTCACGTGGTTCACGTCGGGTTCGGACGCGCGGGAGGCACCGGGCACGCCGTTGACGGTGCGGTCTCTGCTGGCGTTCGGTGGACTGGTGATGGCGTACCAGGCGTGCCTCAACCTGCAGATGTTTGTGGACCTTGGCGTGGTGAAACGCGCCACCGGTGAAGGCATGCTGCCCGCGGAGCTGGCGGGCCACTACGCGGGTGCCACCAACGTGGCGCAGATTCCGTACCTGGCGTGTACCGCCATCACGTTTGTGCTGTTCCCGCTGCTGGGAGCGGCCGGCACGCGCACGGACCAGGAGACGCGCGAACTGGCGCGCCGCGCGACCCGCTATGCGCTGCTGGTGGCGGGCATCCCGGCGGTGGCGTTGATCGCCGCGGCGCCGGGACTGCTGCGCGCGGTGTTTCCAATGGAATACATGGGCGCCGCGCCGGCGCTGCGCCTGCTGGCGGTGGCGTACGTGTTGGCCGCGCTCTCGTCGGTAACGTGCACCATGCTCAACGCGCTGGGGCGCCCGCAGCTGTCCGTGCTGAGCGTCATGGTGGGCGTGCTGGTGACTCTGGGGCTGGCCCCGCTGCTGGTGGAACCCTGGGGGCTTACCGGCCCCGCCGCCGCCACGGCCTGCGGCATGACGTCAACGTGGCTGGTGTCGCTGCGCTGCCTGGCGTGGACGGGCCGGGGAGCGTTTGCCTGGTCCAGCCTGGTGCGCATGGGCGGGGTGATGGCGGCCCTGGCCGCCGTGGGCGCGCAGGTGCCGTGGCCTGTGGAGGGCGCGGCGGCGCGGCTGGTGGGGCTGGGCGGCGGTGCGCTGGCCGCGGTGGCAGCGCTGGTGCTGCTGTGGGTCGTCGGCGAAATCGGTCAACAGGACCTGGCGCTGCTGCGCGGCATCATCAGCCGGAAGAAGGGGGCGTGAACCGTGTACCGCGGGCGCAAGGTGGTGGCCGTCATCCCGTCCCGCAATGAGGCGCGCTTCATTGGCCGCACCATCCACACGCTGCCCGCGGAGATTGACGACGTGGTGGTGATTGATGACGCGTCTGACGACGACACCGCCGGCGCGGCGCGCGGGAGCGGGGACCCACGGGTGGCGGTCATCACGCTGCCGCACAACCGCGGCGTGGGCGGCGCCATTGTGGCGGGGTACCGGGCGGCGCTGGCGCGCCGGGCGGCGCTGGTGCTGGTGACCAACGGTGACGGACAGATGAACGGCCGCGAGGCACTGGCGCTGCTGGCGCCGTTGGTGGACGGCCACGCGGACCTGGTGAAAGGCAACCGCCTGCGCTGCCCCGGCACGCGCGACAGTATCCCCGCTGGCCGCCGCGCGGGTATCCGCCTGTTCTCCGCACTGACACGCCTGGCCACCGGTTACGACGTGGGCGACGCGCAGAGCGGGTACCACGCGTTGACCGCGGCCGCGCTGCGCCGGCTCCCCCTGGAGTCACTGTGGCCGCGCTGGGGTTTCCCCAATGACCTGCTGATGAAGGCGGCCGCCGCGGGCCTGCGCGTACAGGAGCGCCCCGTGCGGGCCATCTACGGTGACGAGGTGAGCGCGCTGCACCCGTGGCACGCGGTGCATCCGGTGGGCACGTTGCTGCTGCGCGGCGTGGCCCGGCGCTGGCGGCGGTGATGCGCGTCCTGTGGCTGGCGTCGTCATTTCCCCGCCGCGTGGAGGATGCCGCGGGCGCGTTCCTGGGTCCGCTGGCATGCTGGCTGGCGCAGCGCGTGGACCTGGCGGTGGCCACGCCGCGCTCGCCCATCCGCAGTGACGCTTTCACGTGGGGCGCGCGGCGGGTGGACGTGCCGTACGCGCCCGCGCGGATTGAGCGCCTGTTCTTTGGCAACGGGGCGCCGCAAGCGCTGCGGACGCGGCCGTGGACCGCGCTGCTGGCGCCGGGCGCGGTGGTGGCACTGGCGCAGTGCGTCCGGCGCATGCGGCCGGACGTCGTCATGGCGCACTGGTTGCTTCCCGCGGGGCTGGCGGCGGCACTTGCGCGCGCGGCGGATGGGCCACCGTGGATGGCGTACGCACACGGGACGGACGCGCGGTGGCTGGCGCACCTGCCTGCGGCAGCGGACCTGTTCCGCGGCGCGGAGACCGTCGCTGCTCCGTCGGCCTCGCTGGCGGCGGAGCTTCAGCGCGCGCTTGCCCGCAAGATAGACGTGCTCCCGCTGCCGGTGCAGCGCGGCGCCACCCGCGCGCCCGTGGACCACCGTGACGTGGGCTTCCTGGGACGGCTGCTGCCGCAGAAGGGCGTGGACGTGCTCATCCACGCGTGCGCGGCGGGGAAGCGCTCGCTGCTCGTCGGAGGTGACGGCCCGGAGCGGGCGCGGCTGGCGCGGCTGGCACGCGCGCGCGGCGTGGATGCGCGCTTCCTCGGCGCCGTCCCGCCGGGGGACCGTGGGCGGTTCTTTGCCTCCGTGCGCGTGCTCGCCGTTCCCAGCGTGCAGCCGGAAGGTGCGCCGGCGGTCATCGCCGAGGCGTGGGCCCACGGTCTGCCGGTGGTGGGCTCGGCCGTCCCCGGTATTCTCGACGTGCTGCCGCCGGCTTCCTGCACGCCCGCCGGGAATGCTAAGGCCCTCTCGGACATGCTCCGCCTGGCCCTCCACGACGGGAAATGGCGCCGCGCCGCGGTGCGTGCGGCACGGGACGGCGCCGCCGCGCGGGCCCCGGCGGTGGCCGGCCCGCGGTTCCTCCACCTGCTGGAGCAGGCAGCAGCGCGGGGCTGGCGTCGGCCATGACCCGCGAAGTCCTCCTCGTCACCAAGCCGTTTGGCCCGCCCTGGCGGGACAGCTCCAAGAACCTGGCGCGTGACCTCGCCGTGTCCGGCCGGCGCTACCGCTACCGCGTGCTCGCGCCGCGCGGCAGCCCGCTGCCCGAGGGTCCCATTGAAGTGGAGCGCATCTACCGTGACCTGGGCAGCTACCAGCCCGCGCTGGCGCAGAACCTCCGCGTGCTGGCCCGCCTGGTGGGCCCGTCCCAGGGCGAGGCGCTCTACCACTTCTTCCACGCTCCCAATCCGCGCACCGCCAAGGCGGCGCACCAGGCGCTGCGCTTCCAACGCCGCAAGCGCCCGGTGCTCCACACCGCGTGTTCGCTACCTTCCGCATTGACGCCGCTGCAGGAGAGCTGCTTTGCGGACCGCACGCTGGTGCTCAGCGCGCACACGGAGGGACTGATGATGCGCGCGGGCGTGCCCGGCGTGGTGCGCGTGGACCCGTGCGTGCCCTGCCCGCGCAAGCCTGAGCACTCTGAACGCGAAGCCGCGCGGCAGGCCCTGCAGCTCAAGGACGCACCGGTGGTGCTGTTTGCCGGTGACCTGGAGATGGGACGCGGGGCACCGGTGTTTGTGGCCGCCATGCCGCTCATTGCGCGGCAGGTACCGGAGGCGCAGTACGTGCTGGCGTGCCGGGCCAAGACCGCGCACAGCCGCATGGCGGAGGAGGAACTCAAGGCGCTGGTGCGCGGGTGCGGGTTGATGGACCGCACGCGCTTCATGGGCGAGACGGACCGCATGGCGGAGTTGCTGCTCGTCGCGGATGTGCAGGCGCTGCCCGCCCGCTCGCTTGAGAAGAAGATGGACTACCCACTGGTGTTGCTGGAGGGCTTTGCGCGGATGCTGCCCGCCGTCGTCGGAGACGCGCCCACGCTGCTGGAGATGGCTGAGCTGCCCGGCAGCCCCTGCGTGTCCGCCCGCTCCGACGCACCCGACGAGGTCGCGGCCCGGATCGTCGCCCTGCTGCGCGATGATCACCGCCGCCGTGAGATGGGCCGCGCCGCGCGCAAGCTCGCCGAGACGCGGTTCAACCCGACGGAGTTCGCCACGCGGTGCGAGGCGCTGTACGACGAGCTGCTGGCGCGGCGCTGATGTGGCCCGCGCCGAGCGGCGAACACAATGCGCGATCCCGGCAAGGCGCATCGGCGGCGGTGCGGCCGGGATAGGCTCGCGCGTCTCCTTTGAGGAGCGGTGCGAACATGAACAGGCTGGCGAGTGCAGTCTGGGTTCTCTTGGCGGTGATGGCCTGCGGCACGGGCACCAGCGGCGATGACGATGACAGCGGGGGCGCATTGGACGCCGGCGGCAGCACGCCGGACGCGGGTTCCGCGGCGGATGCGGGCACCGAGCCGGACGCGGGCGGCGCCGCCTTCTGGACCGGCACCTACGATCCGTCGGGCTCCCCCTCGCCGACCAGCGGGCGGCACAACGCGGGGCGCGACTGCATGGCCTGCCATGATTCCCTCGGCGCGTCGACGTGGCTCATCGGCGGAACCGTGTACGCCACGTCGGCAGGGACGGCTGCACCGCACGTGCAGGTGGGCCTGCGTGACGGCACGCAGTTCTTCTCCACGTATTCGGCCACCAACGGGAACTTCTGGATTCCCAAGGGGTCGGCGTCGGTGAACTGGGCCACGGTGGAAATCCGCCTGCGCAACGCCAACGGTGAGAAGGTCATGGGCAGCGAGGCAACCTCCGGCTGCAACGACTGCCACACCGGGACGTCCCGCCTGGTTGCGCCCTGAGCGCGTGCGCGGGTCCTGAGGCGCGCGCTGCATGCCGGGCCGCACTCCGATGAAGGTTGCGCCCGGTCCCCGCGTGACGCTACCGTTCATGCAGAAGTCTGCACGGTGCGAGCATGCGAACGACGCTGGACCTCAACGACTCCCTGGTGGCCAAGGCCAAGGCGCTTGCAGCCAAGGAACACACGACGCTGACGAACCTGATCGAGCAGGGCCTCGCATTGCGGCTCCGCTCCCCGCGGGGGCGTTCGTCACGGGGCCGACGGGCGCTGCCCGTGTTTGCGGGCACAGGGGGCCTTACCGCCGCGGTGAAGGACTCCCTGACCCATCGGGCGCTGCTTGATGCCGTCGACGAAGGCGACGAAGTGGCGCCGTGACTCCAGACGTCAACGTCCTGGTCGCGGCATCGCGGCGCGACCATCCCCACCACGGACGCGCCGTCGCCTGGCTCGACGACGCGCTTGACGCCACCGGTCGTGGAGACCGCTTTGCCCTGCTGCCGATGGTCGCAGTCGGATTCCTGCGGTTGGTCACCAACCGACGGGTGTTCGTGCATCCGACCCCCATTGGCGCAGCGCGAGCCTTTGTGTGCGCGATCCTCGATGCGCCGGGTGTCGAGATGGGGGAGGTGGGAGCGGAGTGGTCACGGGTGGAGCGGCTGTGCGTGGAGCAAGGCCTGATCGGGAACGACATCCCCGATGCCTGGATCGCCGCCGCCGTGATGTACCGGAGCGACCACCTGGTGACCTTTGACCGGGGCTTCCGCCGGTGGCTGCCCGCAGGACAACTCACCGTGCTGGAGCCGTGACGGCGGGCCCGCTCACCGGGCGGCGCTCATCAACTGCCGGCCCTCATCCATGAGCACCATCTTCTTCACGCCGGGGGCCAGGCGGACCAGCACCTTGCCGTGCTTTTGAAGCGGCGCAGTGACGTCCACCATCACGGTCCGGCCGCCCGCCTCCTGCAGGTGCACCACCAGGCGGGACGTGGGCACGGGCGGCGCGGACAGGCTCCACAGCACGCGGTCTTTCGGCGGCGGCTCCTGCAGCCGCACAAACTCCGCGCGGTAGCCCCCCAGCCAGGACGCATCGCGTACAAGCTGCAGGTACGCCGGCAGCTTCTCCAGCGGCGCACGCGGCGCGGGCGTCCGCGGCGGCCCCAACACCCGGCGCGCACCCACCAGCACCAGGCCCTGGGACAGGGTGGGCGTAGGCCAGGTACGCAGCCCGGTCTCCAGCCAGAAGCGCAGCGCCCCGGTGTCCGCGTCCACAACCAGCAGCCCGTCCCGGCAGGAGATCCACAGCGCGCCCTCCGCGCGCGCCACGCGGCACGCGCCGTCGGTGGACGTGAGGGCCGCGCGCGCGTCCACCACCGTGTTCCAGCGCACCTTCCCCGTGGCCGGGTCCAAGGCCACCACGCCGCGGTCCAGCACCAGCCACGCGCCGTCCGGAGCCACCACCAGGTCCGCCGCCGCCGCCGGGTCCAGGCCGGGCAGCGCACCGCGTGCGTCCAGCTCCCAGGCCAGCGCGCCGGTTTGTAATTCGTACGCGGACAGCGTGACGCCCATCCCCGCGTGCGCGGCCCAGGCAATCACCGCCAGCTTCCCGGCCTGTTGCACGTCCGCCACCGGCGCCTCCACCGTGCGCGGCGCGCCGTCCACCAGGATCCGCCGCGACGGGGCGGCGTCCACCCGCAGCGGGCTCCCGCCGTGGTCCGCGCGCCGGGGCTCCAGGAACGTCAGCGGCCCCGCGTACGCGGCCGGCGCGGCGGGGACCTCCGCCAGCGGCGCACCGGTGGCCGCGTCAAATGCCACGCGCGCACCCTCACCTTCGGCGGGCATGGCCCACGCCACCCCGCCGTGCACCGCCACCAGCGGGCGCGGCAGTGTGTCCGCCTCCGTCTTCCAGCGCACCTGCCCGCTGTGCGCGTCTGCCGCCAGGAGGTGGAAATCCGGCGTCTGGGCCGCAGGCGGCGGTGCCAGCGCGCACAGGAGCAACGGCAGCAGCGGGGAGGACACCGGGTTGCTCACGGGCACCGCGGCGTCGGCGGCGTCTCCGAGTCGGCCCGCTGATCGCACTTGAGGTAGCGCAGCCCGGCGGCATTCCGGCACAGGGTGACGTCATAGCGCTGCGCTGCTTCCACGGTGAAGGTGCACGTGTCCTGCCCCAGCGTGCACCCGCCGGGGTCCGCCGCGGTGATCTTCTGTTCCCCCTCAGCCAAATCCCGCGTGCCGCACGTGGCCGGAGCAACGTTGGGGTCGCGCTGGCCGGGCAGTGGATGGTCGCGCTCCACGCTGTAGGAGACAACGCAGTCCGCGTCGTTGCAGAACGTGAGGCGCGCCTGCTGGCCGCACCCCGCCAGCAGCAGGACGGCAAGGAATGTGACGGAGAGGCAAGGGGCCATGCCGCGAGGCTGCCCGCGCGGGCCCCCGGAAGCCAACCCCCGCGCCGCGCAGACCCCGCACGCTGCACCGTGCTTGCGGATCAAGATTGACGCGTGCTACCGGCCACGCCCCCTTCGGGATTCCCGGAGGGAACATAGGGGTGCAGCGGCAATGGTGCCGCTTCATCGCTTCCTCGCTCCGGACAAGGTGCCGGGGCCAGAGCCCGTGAGGAGGCCGTTTCATGGCTGAAGCACAAGCAAACATTCCGCCGTACGTGCGGCAATACGAAACCATCTACGTCCTGAAGCCCGAGTTCGAAGACCCGCAGGTGCTGGAGGTCGTCGAGAAGATGCGTGCGCTGGTGGCGCGCGAAGGCGGCAAGACCATCAAGATCTCCAACTGGGGCAAGAAGAAGCTCGCCTATGAGGTCAAGGGCAACCAGAAGGGCATCTACGTGCATCACCTGTACGTGGGCCCGTCCAAGGTGGCCGCCGAGTACGAGCGCAACCTCCGCATCATGGACCCCGTGGTCCTGCACCAGACCGTTGTGCTTGAGAAGAACGTGCTGGCGGACAAGGTGCCCGTGCAGGAGGACAGCCTGGTGCCCCCCGTGAAGGAGGTCCGCCGGGACCGCGAGCGCGGTGATGACGACGAGTTCGGCGGCGGCTTTGAGGAGCGGCGGGACTTCTTCAGCAACGAGGATGCGGCCGAGGACGCGTGAGCGCGCCGGCACGCATTGAGGTGACATCATGAGCATGGAACGGACGGACAGGATGGAACGTGATCGTGACGGTGGCGGCCGGGGTGGCCGCGACGGCGGCATGGACGACGAGCGCGGCGGTCGCGGCGCGCCCCGCCGCAAGGTGTGCCGCTTCTGCGCCGACAAGGCGGCGGTCGTTGACTACAAGGACCCCGGCTCGCTCAAGCTGTTCCTGACCGAGCGCGGCAAGGTCATTCCCCGCCGCATCAGCGGCAACTGCGCGGCGCACCAGCGCCGCGTGACGGAAGCCATCCGCCGCGCGCGCTCGGTGGCACTGCTGCCGTTCACGGTGGCGGGCTGAACTCCTGCGGAGGTGAGACTGTCATGCCCAAGAACATCAAGGTCATCCTGCAGGAAGACGTGGACAACCTGGGTCAGGTCGGCGAGATCGTGGACGTGCGGGCGGGTTACGCCCGGAACTTCCTCGTGCCCCGCAAGAAGGCGGTGGTGGCAAGCCTTGCCTCCATCAAGCACCTGGAACACCAGAAGCGGCTCACGGAGAAGCGCAAGGCGCAGCTCCGGGATGAGAGCCTGGAACTCGCCAAGAAGATGGGCGAGGTCCAGGTGAGCATCACCGCCAAGGTGGGTGAACAGGACAAGCTGTTTGGGTCCGTCACCGCCAAGGACATTGCGGTGGAGCTCACCAAGGCCGGCCACGCCGTCACCGCGCGCAACGTCAAGCTGGAGCACCCCATCAAGACCGTGGGGATGCACAAGGTGGACGTCCGCCTCCAGGCGGGCGTCATGGCGGCTGTGAAGGTGTGGGTGGTGGCGGAGAACCCGCCGCCCGTGGAGCCCAAGGAAGGCGAGACGGAAAAGCCGGCCGACAAGGCCGCTGCGGCACCCGCCGCCGGCTGAACCCCGGCGCCCAATTGCGTGAACCACGGCGGGCGGTCCCGGAGGACGGGGCCGCCCGCTCGTCTTTGGGCCGTTGTGTCCTGGCAGCGCACCGGCCAAGCTCCGGGGCATCCATGCGCGCGCGCCTGTTGCTGCACGTCGTCGTCTTCCTGGCCGGGCTGGGTGCCTCCGCCGGGTGCCGCCCCACGGCCGCGTGCGGGCCCAATCAGGCCCAGCGCGGCGGCGAATGCGTCACGCTGTGCAACAGCCATTCGGACTGCACGCTGCAGGAGCGTTGCGTGGACGGGGAATGTGCATCCGCCACCGGCGGGCCGGACGGCGGGGCGGTCTCCAATTCAGGCGGTAGCACGTTGGGGGCCCCTTCCTCGTTGGCCGCCACCACCGGCTCCTCCGCGGGCTCCGGGGCTTCCCGCTCCTCCAGCACCGGCACTTCCGCGGTCACGGGAGCACGCTCGGACGCCTCCTCCACCGCGGGAAGCGGCCCGGGCACGCCGTCCAGTTCCGCCAGCGGCTCCAATCTTTCCTCCTCCACCGCAGGTGCCGGCAGTTCCGTCCCGGCGGGTGGGTCGTCCCCCAGCGCCGCGCAACCCAGTTCCAGCGCCCCGCCCTCCAGCGCCGCGCTTCCCAGTTCCGGCGCCGCGCCCTCCAGTTCCGGCCCGGTGCTGCCGGTGCTCACCCTGGAATCCCCCGCGGACGTGCTGCAGTACGACGGCCCCGCGCCCGTGGTGCTCCGCGTGCCCGGCCGGCCCGGCGGGACCTGCCTTATCCAGGCCATCGGGGTGAACTACCCGTGCAACTTCTCGGACCCTGACCGTGTGAGCGTGGACCTTCCATCAGCCGCGCTGGAATCCGCGGGAGACCTCTCCCTGGTTCTGGTGGACGGGGCGGGCGCGGAGTTGACCACGTCTGTCGTTCTGCCCGTGCGCCCCTCGCCCGCGCGCCGCACCTGGTACCACCCGGCGCTGGACTATGCGGGCGCAGACCCCCTCTACATCTACTTCGCCAATCCGCACCGCCAAGCCTCCACCATCACGGTCACGTATTTCACCGGCGCAGCGCTGCCCGTGACCCGCAACGTGTCGTTGGGGGCGCAGCAGGTGACGCGTTTTGAGCTGGGCGGACCCCTGGGGCCCGGCACCACCGGCCCAATGGCCGCGCGGGTGGATGCCACCGTGCCCATTGGGACCACCGTGTCGAGGTTTGTGGGGTCGCTGAGCACGGGGGACAACGTGGCGGGCGTGACCCAACCGCGGCAGCAATGGTTCCTGTTGGCGGGTGCCACATCCGTGGACCGCACGCTGTTCCTGGCCAATCCCGGGGCGGTGCCGGCGGATGTGACCTACACGGAGTACGTGGGGCCGGCCAGCAATCCGCAGACCGTCACGCTTTCCCCGCAGCGCGCCATGACGCTGGCGCGCGGGACCAGCGGCAGCCTGGAACCCACCGCGTGGCAGGTGGACGCCACGGCGCCCATCCTGGCGGCGGCCGCGTCGCAGAACGGCGTGGGTCTCACCATCCTGGATGCCCGGCCCGCACCTGCGCTGGACGCGTACTTTCCCATTGCCGCCACGGGCGACGGCGCAGAGGACTGGGTGGTCCTGTTCAACCCCGGCCTGCAACTGGTGCCACTGGAACTGACTGCGTTCCGGGCCGGCGGTGCGGACGCAGCCATCCCGCTGCAGGTGGGCGCCGGGAAGGTGACGGCCTTCCATGTCACGGAGGCAACCAGCAGCGCCGGGCCGTTCTTCCTTCATGTCAGCACCACCGCGCCGCTGGTCACCGGCTACGCGCGCGTATCAAGCTCCGTGGAGGGCTGCGGGCTGGCATCCACCTCACCCGCGCGGGACCTGCTGTTCTCCGCGGGCGCCAACACGGGGGTGAGCACGCGCCTCTTTGTGGGCAACCCCTCCGCGGTGGAGGCATCCGTGGTGGTCACCGCCTACCGCGAAGGCTCCACCGCACCGGTGACCGGCACGCGCACCTTCCCGGCGGGCAGCCCGGGATGGATCCTGGGCAACGGGGACCCGGTGAACTGGCCCAACGGCGCCATGGCGGTGCGTCTGTCGGCGTCAGTCCCCGTTGTGGCGGGCCTGGACCGCGTCAACCCCAGCGGCGTCCGCTGCGAAGCCCCCGCGCTCCCCTGAGTCCCAACGGCCCCACTTCTCCCCGGCGGCTTCCCCCGAGGCAAAGGCGCGCTCCCCCATGACCTGGGTCACCTCCCCCGAGGCAAAGGCTTGCTCCCCCATGACCGGGGTCACCTCCCCCGCGTCAAAGGCATGCTCCCCCGTGACCGGGGTCACCTCCCCCGCGTCAAAGGCGTGCTCCCCCGTGACCCGGGTCACCTCCCCCATGGCAAAGGCCTTCTCCCCCGCCGCAGTGGCGCACTCCCCTGACGAATGACCCGCCTCTCCACGACGCGGCTTGGCGGGCCCCGGCCGCGCTTGGCAATGTGCGCCCCCGTGAGGTGTCCCATGCACCATTGTCCCCGGCTGGTCCTGGGTTTCTCCGTTCTGGCGCTGTCCGCCTGCAACAACTGCCTGAACGAAGACCTCAACAAGGCCGTCTGTTCATTCACCGTGGCGCCGCATGATGCGCGGCCGGACAGCCCGGCGGGCGTGCTGACCGGGCCGCTGCTGTACGGCGAGGTGCAGAAGGGCAGCGAACGCGCGCGCACCATCACCATCAACAACGCGGGCAGCAACGTCCCGCTCACGCAGCTGAACCTGTCCTTCTCCGAGGTGAACCGGGAGAGCTTCACCCTGCGCGGTGACCCGCCGGAGCTCTCCGCGGGGGCGTCCGCGCAGGTGACCGTGGTCTTCAGCCCCATCCCCATTGAGGGAGAAATAGGCAACACGCTCACCGTCAGCCACCCGCCCATTGACGAGGTCCCCTGCCCCACCTGGACGGTGACGCTGCGCGGCCGCGCGCTCCCGCCGGACGAACCCGACGGCGGCGTGACGGACGCCGGCCCCCCTGACGCCGGGCGCGATGCCGGCGTGGATGCGGGCGTGGACGCGGGGCCGGTGTTCCCGCGGCCGGACGCGGGGCTGCCCATGGGGGATGCGGGGCACTTTGAAGCGCGCGGCGGGTTGCAGAGTGCTCGGACGGAGTTTGGCGCGGTGACGCTGGCCACGGGCGAAGTGCTGGTGGTGGGCGGGTTTGACTTTGCGGGCCAGGTGCTGGCCACGACGGAATACCTGGACCCGGCCACCGGGCTGAGCCGGATGGGGCCGCCGCTGAACGTGGCGCGGGCGCGGCACTCGGTGAGCAGGCTGCCGGATGGGACGGTGCTGGTGTTTGGCGGCGTGGACAACGGCGCGGTGGATGTGGCGCAGGTGTTGGGCTCCCTGGAGGTGCTGGCGCCGGGTGGCACGGCGTGGACGCGGCAGGACACCACGCAGAAGCGCGCGGACCACCTGGCGGTGCCCAACGGGAACCTGGGCATCCACGTCCTGTACGGCGTGACCGCCGGCCCCGCGGGCCAGCCCCCGCCGCTGGCGCCCGCGCCCAGCACGGTGGCGCGGGACGGCACCATCACGGTCCTGGCATCCGACAGCGGCGCGGCCGCCGCGCGCCTGGGCGCGGCGCTGGTGGACATGGGTGACGGGACGTGGGTCATCGCCGGCGGCGTGTACGCGGATGGTAACTACGTCAAAAAGCTGGCGCGCCTGTCTGCCGGTTCGCTGGCGGAGCTCACCGTGGAACTGGCCACGGGGCGTGCGTTTGCGGCGGCGGCGCGGTTTGCGGACGGGCCCCTGGTGGTTGCCGGGGGGTTGGGGTCCGAGGGCCCCCTGACCAGCGCGGAACAGGTGGACGTGACGCAGCCGGACCCGCTGTCCTGGACGGTGGAGCCCGTGCTGTCACCCGTGATGCCGCGCATCATGGGGGCCGCCATCCAGGCCAGTCCGGACGTGGTGCTCCTGTCAGGCGGGGTGTCTTCCTGGCCAGGCGCGGATGAGAACGTGGAGGCGCGGGCGGACGCGGAGATCCTGGTGCACGTGACCAGCGTGGGGGTGCTGGCCGCGGGCGCGCTCAATGAGCCCTCCATTCCGCGGGTTGCCGGGGCGGTGGTCTCCTACGACGGCGGCGTGGCGCTGCTGGGCGGAAGCGCCACGCTGCCGCGGCGCCAGGCGCGGCCGGACCTGGAGCGGTTCCTCCCCGCCGCCAACCGGTTTGAATCCATGGGGCTCATCGGCCCCGGCGGGGCGGCCACCGGCGCGGCACCGCGGCAAATGCTCGTGGTGGGTGGGACGGACCTGTCCACGGGGCGCGCCAGCGCGCGCACGCGCCTGCTGGACCTGCAGACCGGCTTCTTCCATGAGGGCGGCCCCATCCAGGTGGCGCGTACCGACGCCACCGCCACGCTGCTGACGGTGGACGGCAGCATCCTGGTGGCCGGCGGCACCAGCGCCAACGGGGACGCGCTGGGCCACGCGGAGCGGATGGTGGGGGACTTCAGCGCGTCGGAAACCGTGGGCGCCATGCTGGCGCCGCGGCGCCGGCACACCGCCACGGCGCTGCTGGACGGGCGCGTGCTGCTGTGCGGCGGCCTGGGCACGGGCGCGGTGGCCCTCAACACGTGCGAGCTGTTTGATCCCGCGCAGGACACGTTCTCCGCCGTCAACGGCCGCATGGTGCGCGGCCGCTATGACCACAGCGCCACGCTGCTGGACAGCGGAAAGGTCCTGCTCACCGGCGGCAATGACCCCGCGCTGGGGCCGTTTGCGGGTGACGTGTTTGACCCGGTGGCGGACCGGCTGCACGCCACGGCGGGGTTCCCCGTGGTGGCGCGGCGTGGGCACATGGCGTTGCTCGTGGGGCAGGGGAAGGTCCTGCTGGCCGGCGGAGAGACGTATGTGGGTGAGCGCGTCCCCACGGACACCGCGGAAATCTGGTCCGAAGGTACCGAGACCTACGATTCACTGATGCCGCTGTCCACGGCGCGGGATGGCCCGGCGGGGCTGGGGTTCGCCAACGGCATTGCGCTCATCACCGGCGGCGGGCTGGCCTCCCCGGACACGCCGGACTTCCCCACCCGGGCGCTCTCCCGCACTGAGCAGTACGACCCCGCCGACGGCGCATTGGGCGGGTTCCACAACGTGGACGTGCCGCTGCGCTTCCCGCGCGCGCGCGCCACGGGCGTGGACATCCTGGGCCAACCCACCGTGTTCGCCGGCGAAGGCCGCCACGGCACGGTGGTCACCGGCGCGGAGGTGCGGATCCCGTTGACGACGGTGGAACTGTGGGTGCAGTGAGCCGCTGTGGTTGAAGCCGCTCCTTCGGAAACCCAAGCCCGCGGGCACTGGTCCGCCCCGGCGCCGCTGGCCGTTCCGCGGTCCGGTGGCCACGCGCTGGTGCGCCTGCGGGACGGCCGCGTGCTCTGCATCGGCGGGGTGCACGCGGGCAGCTGCCTGCGGGACATTGAGCTGTTTGATCCCTCGCGGGGGAGCTGGAGCCGGGTGGCGCCCATGGCGCACGCACGGGCCTTCTGTGCGGCCGTCCTGCTGGACGACGGGCGCGTGCTGGTGGTGGGCGGCTTCCGCCCAGACCCAACCCGGCTGGCCGCGCCGGAGACGTATGACGTCCGCGCGGATGCCTGGCGCCCCGCCGGCCCCGCCACGGCGGTCGGTGGCTTCCCGGTGCACGGCGTCGCCGTGGAAGACGGCACCGCGTACTTCGCCAGCGTGGATCAACGGCTGCACCGCGGGACCCTGGAGCACTTCAACGGCGAGCGCCTCGTCGAGCCCGTCACGTTTGAAGCGACGGGAGGCGTCCAGTGGATTGCGGCGGTGCCCGGATGGGTGCGGTGGGTCCACGGCGTCACGGTGGCGCAGTGGCGCGGCAGCCAGCTCACCGAGGCCGGGCTCGCACGGCATCCCCACACCTACGGCGCCTGGGTGCGGTTGCCCGGCGGGGGGTGCTTCGCCGCCGCCGGCGAGGACCTTCAGGGCACCCCCACCCCGTCAGCAGAGACCGGGTTGCCCGGTGACGGCCAGGCCTTCCAGCGCCTCCCCCCGCTGGACGCCCCGCGCACCCACGTGGCGGCGGCCGCGTTGGCGGACGGCAGCGTCGTGGTCACCGGCGGGACTGACCGCCGCCTGGTCTACCCCACCGTGCGCCTCTGGGACGCCGGCCTGCGCCAGTGGTACGCGGCGCGGTCCATGACGGTGCCCCGGCATGAGGCCAGCGCCGTCACGCTCGGGCCGCAGCGGGTGCTGGTGGTGGGCGGACGCATTGAGGCCGCGGCGCGCACCGCGGAGGTCTTTGAAGATGACGGGAACCGGTCCGCCGGCCCGTGCCTGCCTCCCGCGCAGAAGCGCAAGCGCGCGGCCGCGCAGCCTGACGCCCGGGCGCGGGCGGTGCTGCTGGGGCTGCAGAACGCCTGGGCCGCGCTGAACACGCGGATGTTCCAGGGGCGCCTGCGTCCGGTCACCATGGAGCTGGCGGACCTGGAGCGCACGGTGGCGTCGTGGAACCCGGCGGACCGGCTGATGCGCTTTTCGCGGCAGGCCTGCACCACCCTGCTGTGGCCGCAGGTGGAAGAAGTCCTCAAGCATGAGATGGCGCACCAGTTTGTGAGCGACGTGCTGGGGGTCACCGACGAGGCGTCACACGGCCGCGCGTTCCGGGAGACCTGCGCCCGCCTGGGCATTGACGCGCGGGCCACCGGCACGCCGGAGTTGAACCTGGCGCCGGAGGAACAGGCGGTGCTGCGCAAGGTGGAGAAGCTCCGCGCGCTGGCCACCAGCCCCAACGCGCACGAGTCCGCCACCGCGCAGGCCCTGGCGGACCGGCTGGTCAACGAGTTCAAGGAACTGTTTGACGCGATGAGCCCGCCGGCGGCGGATGAAACGGTGAGCGTCCGCCACGTGGGCGTGATGAAGCTGCGGCGCGACGCCGTGGACACGGAGCTGGCGCACGTGGTGGCGGAGCATGGCGGCGTGCGCATCATCTGGACCAACGGGCTTGATGACGAGGGGCACCCGGCCGGCTCCATCCTGGAGCTGCTGGGACCGCCCTCCAACCTGGAGCGCGCCGCCTACCTGCATGACTTCCTGGCCCGCGCCATCGGCGAGCTGTGGGAGGCGGACCGGCGGCGCCACGGCGGCGCCTCCCGCACGGCGCGCACCAGCTTCATGGTGGCCGCCCTGCGCGAGTTCGCCCGTAAGCTGGCGAAGGAACCCGTGCACGCGCACGCCCTGATCCCCGCCACGCTGGCGCGCGTGGACCAATTCACGCGCGCCCGCTACCCGCGGCTGCGGACCACGTACTCCCGCTCGTCGGTTGACCCGCACGCCGCCGCGCGCGGCGCCAGCGCCGGCCGTGACCTGGAGTTCCGCCAGGGCGTGGATGGCGCCGCCGGCCCGCGGTTGTTGGGACCGCGCAAGTAGCCGCAGTGACCTCACGAGCTCCGCGACCCGTGGTCAGTGTCGATGCAGGCGGAGTCCTATCGACCAAGGCGGCCAAGGGACCACGGGACCTGCTGGGCCGGGTGGAACCAGGGACGCCCTCAGTCATCCCGCCCAAACAGCGCCGCCACGGCCACTTCCACGCCCAAGAACGGCGGCAGTTCCATCACGTCCTCGGCGGTCGCGGCCAGGACGTTCACGTAGCCCTCGGCGCTGTGGCGGTAGACCAGCAGCGTCTCCTCTTCAGGGTCCAGCAGCCAGTAGAACGGGACTTCGTGCTGGTGCAGGCAGCGCAGCTTGCGAACCTGATCCGCGCGCCGGGTGGACGGCGAAATGATCTCACAAGCCCAATCAGGCCGCGTCGTGACGGGCGTGCCGGCGGGTCGCTCGGGATGCAGGTCGCGCCGGAAGCCCACCAGGTCATGGCGGAACACGTCGTTGCGGCGCGGATAGATGACGTCCACCTCCAACATGATCCACCAACCGCCGGGGCCCCGCGGCCCTCCGGCGCGCCGGTTGAACGGACCCAGCAACTCCGCAGCTTTTGAGTGCGTCAAACCGTGTGCCGGGCTGGGCGCCGCCCGCTCAACAATCTCGCCGTCAAAGAACTCCACCGGGTGTTCATCCCGGTTGAGCGCCAGGAACTCCTCCAGCGTGGCGGTGCGGCGGGCGCCGGTTGACATGCCCGCCAACATAGCCCGCGGAGTGCCACCGGACACCCGCGGGCTTGACGTGGCGTAGCGCGTCTGGTTTCCCACGCGGCCCAACGCCTCACCGGGAGCCGACCATGGGAAAGAACAACAAGCTCAAGCGCGCCCGCAAGAAGAAGCTGCGTGACCGCAAGGCCCCGCGCGCGCCCCGGATTCTTCCCTCGCGGACATGCTGGAGGAGTTTGCGGAGTTGGTGACGGACGGCGAGCTCGACGACGCCGGGGACCTCCTGGCGCAGCTGGTGGCGCGCTCCCCCAACCACGTGGACGTGATCGGCGCGGAACTGAGCCTGGCGGCGGCCCTCAAGGACGCCGCCGGTACCCTGCACGCCGGCCAGCGCTACCTGGCCCGCCGCCCGGATGACTCCGAGCTGACGTTCTCGCTCGTGGGGATGGCCCTCTCCGAGGCGCAGACGCTCCTGGCCACCCAGCTGGCCCAGGAAGCCGTGCGGCGCTGGCCAGACCATCCTCAGGCGCAAAAGACCCGCCAGCTGCTGGCGCTGCTGGCGGAGGGGGCGGCAGCCTCTCGCAGGGATTTCCTTGCCGCCCACCCCACCCTGGACGCCGCTGCCGCGGACGCCGTCCAGTCGTGCCAGGAACAGTACGCGCTCCTGGTGGCCACCGAGCGGGTTGCCGAGGCCACGGCCCTGTGCGAACGCACCCTGGACCGCTATCCCGGCCTTGCCACCGTCACCAACAACCTGAGCTCGTGCCATTGGCAGGCCGGCCGGTTTGAGGACGCCTGGGCCACCTGCAGCCGCGTGCTCGCAGCCGACCCCGACAACACGCACGCGCTGGCCAAGCATGGGAATCGCCAGCCGTCACCCGGCGCTGTTGGACGCGCTGCGGGCGTGGGCGCTGGGGCAGGCGGGCGCGGACCGCGCCCGGATGGAAGTGGCCAACGGACTGGCGATGGCCGGCCTGCTGGGCACCGACACGGTCCGCATGTGGCAGCGCGGCGAATGGACCGACGCCATGTTCCGCAAGCAGGAAGTCTACTGGGAGCCGGACCTGTCCGACCTGCCGTCACCAGAGGTCGAATCGCTGCAGGAGCGCGCGATGCAGGCAACTGATGGAGGACCTGCACGCGCGCTTCCCGGACTACCTGTTTGCCCGCACGGAAGCGGCCAAGCGGATGATCCGCCGCGGTGACCTGGCCGGCGCCCGGGAGAAGCTGGCGCCGGTGCGCGCCCTCCCGCGCCTGCACGTGACTGAATACGCCGCGCTGTGCTCGGCGGAGGTTGAACTGCTGCTGGCGGACGGGGACCGGGCGGGCGCGGAGCGGCGCCTGGACATTTGGGAGCAGACGTGCGGCGAGAGCCCCCTGCTCACCGCCGCGCGGGAGCAGCTCCACCCGGACGAGTTGGTGGAGCGGCTGCGCGGCGCGCTTGGCCTGTGACGCTGCGCGGCGACCGCGGTCAACTCACCAGCGGCCGTAGCCGCTGATGCGCGCGTTGTTGAGGTCATAACTGCGGCGGCGGACGGCGTCAGAGCTGTTGCCTTCCACCGTGTAGACCTTGCCGTTCTCCACGCGCTCCACCATGCCCACGTGCCGCCCGTTGCCCGCGTCGGACGCGCCGCGGTTGGCAAAGAAGATGATGTCCCCGGGCTTGGGCTCCTGGGTGCCACGGCGGAACCACGCGTTGTTGGCCTTCATCTGGTCTTCCATGTACTGCACGCTGGCCAGGGACCGCTGGTTGCCCGGCAGCGGGTGGCCGGCCTGGCGGAAGTTCCACGATACAAAGTTGGCGCACCACGGCTCCTGCCGCCCGTTCATGTAGCGCTGGGAGGGTGTGCCGTCGTTGTTGCCGGTGGCTTCGCGCACGCCCACCTGGGTCTGCGCGCTGGCCAGCGCCCGCTCGCCGTTGGTGCCGGCGGGCAGGTTGCGCGCGGCGGCCGCGGCGTCCGCCTCACCGGCGCCGCCCACGTTGGCGCGCGCGTTGGGATTGGGGGGCCGGGCGCCGTTGAGCGCGCGGTCCATGGCGTCACGCGTGTTGGGGCCGTACACGCCGTCCGGGCGGAGGTTCCACTGCGCCTGGAACTGCTGCAGCGAGTCCTGCGTGCGTGCACCGAACTGCCCGTCCACGCTCTTCTGCGTCAGGTACCCCAGCTGCTGCAGGCCCTGCTGGAGTTCGCGGACGCTGGAGCCGGTGGCGCCGGCGCGCAGGTTGGCGCGCGGGGCCTGGGCCACGCCTGCGGACGCGGCGTCCGGCGCCGGCGCGGGAGCCTGGGCGGGCGTCCCCTGCATGACCTGTTGGGTCCGGGGGCCGTAGATGCCATCCGCCGTGATGTGGTTGTCCTTCTGGAGTTTCTTGAGCGCCTTCTCCGTCTGGGCCCCGAACACGCCATCCGCGCTCCCCTCCGGCAGGTAGCCGGCCTCCACCAGGGCGCTCTGCATCTGGCGGACGGCGGGGCCCCGGTCGCCCTGTTCAAGCAGCGCGTTGGGCAGGGTCTGCTGGGTCTGGCCAAGGGGGCGGGTGTTGTTGACGGAACCGATGGACATGGCGCGCTCCGGGCTTGCGGGGTGGACATGTAGGTTGTCGGTCACCTGCCTGACGGGTTGTCCGACTAGGACAACTGACCGAGGGGATCAGGCCAGCAGCGTGGCGTGGACTTTGGGGGCCTTGCGCTCCACCACGTGTTCGGCGGCGTGGGCCAGGCTCAGCAACAGTGATTCATCCCAGGGGCGCCCCATGGCGTGCATGCCCACCGGCAGACCCAACCGGTCATACCCGGCGGGAAATGAAATGGCCGGCACACCCGTGAGGTTTCCAAGCAGGATGAAGCGCATCATGCGCTCCATCACGCCCATGTCGGATTCGCCGGTGGACAGGGTGTCCGCGGCGATGAGGCCGGCGGTGCCGCCGGTGGTGGGCGTGACCACCGCGTCCACGCGGTCAAACAGGCCATCCATCATGCGCAGCGCGCGCGTCCGCATGCGCTGCGCCTGGACAAAGTCGGTGGCCTGCAGCACCTCGGCCAGCGCCATGTTGAGGCGGACGTCATGGCCGTATTCGCCCGGCTCTGCGGCAAAGTGCGCCGCGCGGGACACGGCCATCTCCGTGGCAATGGTGACCAGGTGGGCCAGGCGCACCAGGCCCAGGTCCGCCAGTTCCACTTCCACCACGGTGGCACCCGCCACCTTGAGCCCCTCCAGCGTGCGGCGGAACGCGGCCACCACGTCGGGCTCGGCGTCCTCCACCCACGGCCAGAACACCCCCAGCCGCACATCGGAGAGGTCCGCGTCGCCAAAGCCGTCCAACGTGGGCGGCGGCTGGTAGCGGCTCATGGCGTCATTGGGGTCGGGCCCGGCGCACACCGCGTAGGCCAGCGCCACGTCGCGCGCGGTGGCGCCCATGGGTCCCACGTGGCCCACGCTCCAGCACAGCGGGGCGGCGCCGTATTCGCTCACGCGGCCAAAGGTGGCCTTCAGCCCGACGACACCGCACAGCGCCGCGGGGATGCGGATGGACCCGCCACCATCCGCGCCCAGGGCTACCGGGCACAGGCCCGCGGCCACCGCAGCGGCCGTCCCCGACGAGGATCCCCCGGTGAACCGCGCAGGGTCATACGGGTTGCGTGCGGAACCGTGGTGCGGGTTGATGCCGGTGATGCCCATGCCCAGTTCGTGCATGTTGGTCTTGCCAATGAGCACGGCGCCGGCCGCGCGCAGCCGCGCCACCGCGGTGGCCTCCTGCGCCGGCGTCACAACCCCGCGCGCCCCCATGAAGCGCGTGCCCACCGTCGTGGGATAGCCGGCCTGGTACAGCTCGTCCTTGATGGCCACCGGCACGCCATCCAGCGGCGAAAGCGGCTTGCCCTCGCGCCACCGCGCGGACGACGCCTCCGCCTGCGCCGTGACGTCCTCCCGGCGCTGCGCGATGAGGGTACGCATCGGCGGATGCATCGCCTCACCCGCTTCGGTGGCCGCCAGCACGCGCTGGGCAACCTGCGCGGGTTGGGTCCGGCCGGCGCGGTAGGCCGCGTGGAAATCCGCCACCGTTTCAAACCGGAAGCCGTGCGTGTCCCCGCCGTCCGGGGCGGTGGCCAGCGCCTGCAGGTCCAGGGGCGCGGCCGCGGCGGGCGGGGTGCGGGGCACGTGGATGGGTGACAGCGTCGGGGGTTCGGTGAAGGACGCGCGGCGCAGCGCGTCCATGCCCACCTGGCTCAGCATCTGCGCACGGATGATGGCGCCCACCACCGGTGCATCCGTCAGCGGGGCCACGGCCCGGATGGCCGCCCCGGCCAGTCGGGGGGCGTGCACGGAAACCTTCTCGTAGGTCATGGACCTCTCCTTGAGAGTCAAAACGGGACGACCACGGGTCTGTCGTCTTCCTTCTTGGGCACGTCCGCGGGGGGCGGGCCCGCGTCCGGGGCGGCGCCCTTGCTGTCCGGTGCGGGCGCCGGTGCGGGGGGCCGCACGGAATCGTCCAGCGGGACCATGACAAAGTTGTACTCGTCCGCCAGGCCGTAGCTGAACAGGCAGCCCGTCAGGGAGATGCCCAGCGTGGGCACGCACAGACACGCCGCGGGACACGCGTACTTCCACTGCAGGTCATCCTGCTCCAGCTTCTCCACGCGGGGCTCATAGCCGTCCAGTTCCAGTTCCAGGCGGTAGACCTTGGACCAGCCGGTGGTCTCCTCAAAGAAGAACGGCGTGGTCCCCACCATGTCCCCGTTGACCTTGGCGCGCGCGCCCGGAGGCGTGGAGCGGATCACCACCCAGTGCGTGCAGCCGCTCAACAGGAAGCTGGCGACGAACAGTCCCACCCACCGCAGCAGGTTCTCTGGCATGGGCGCTGCTGTACCAAGACACCCGCCCGCCGTGAAAGCGCGCCCGGCACAGCTGCCGCGTGCTAACCGTGGGCGTCACCTTCCGCCCGAGGAGGAATCCGCATGGCCCCGACGACACAGGGTGGCGCGTTCATGCTGGACGGACCGCGGCCGGCCTTCACCACGCCGGAAGCGTTTGACGAGGAACAGCGCGCCCTGCAGCGCATGGCGGCGGACTTCACCTGCGGCGAGCTGCTTCCCGTGGTGGCGCGCCTGGAGGCGCAGGAGCCGGGGCTGATGCGGGCGCTGCTGCGCAAGGCGGGCGCGCTGGGCCTGCTGGCCGGTGACATCCCGGAGGAGTACGGCGGCCTGGGGCTGCCCAAGACCACCACGCTGCTGCTGCAGGAGGCCATGGTCCACTACGGCAGTTGGGGCGTGACGCTGGGCGCGCACACCACGATTGGGACGCTGCCCATCCGGTTCTTTGGGACGCCCGCGCAAAAGGCGCACTACCTGCCGCGGCTGGCCAGCGCAGAACGGGTGGCCGCCTACGCGCTGACGGAGGCGGGCAGCGGGTCCGACGCGCTGGCGGCGCGCACTACGGCGCGCCGCGACGGGGAGCACTGGGTGTTGGACGGCACCAAGCAGTGGATCACCAACGCGGGCTTTGCGGACGTTTTCACGGTGTTCGCCAAGGTGGACGGCGCCGCGTTCACCGCGTTCATCGTCGAGCGCGGCGATCCCGGCGTGCGCGTGGGCCCGGAGGAGAAGAAGCTGGGCATCCGCGGTTCGTCCACGTGTGACCTGGTGCTGGACGGTGCGCAGCTGCCCGCGGACCGGCTGCTGGGCGAGGTGGGGCGCGGGCACCGGATCGCGTTCGGGATCCTGAACATGGGCCGGCTCAAGCTCGGGAGCGGCGCGGCAGGCAGCTGCAAGTACGCGCTGGGGCTCGCCGTGGAGTTCGCACGGACGCGCCGCCAGTTCGGGCGGGCCATCGCGGAATTCGGGATGGTGCGGGAGAAGCTGGCCGCCATGGCGGTGCGCACGTTCCTGGTGGAGTCCATGGCGTACCGCACCAGCGGGCTCATTGACGCGTTCCTGCACGCCGGGGACGGCAGCGTGGGGCACGAGCAGCGCGCGCTGGAGGAGTACGCGGTGGAGTGCAGCATCCTGAAGGTGGCCGGCAGCGAGGCGGCCGCGTGGGTGGCCGACGAGGCGCTGCAGGTCCACGGCGGGTACGGCTTCACCGCGCACTTCCCCATTGAGCGCGTGTACCGCGACGTGCGCATCAACCGCATCTTTGAGGGCACCAACGAGATCAACCGCCTCATCATCCCCGGCACGCTGCTCAAGCGCGCCGCGCGCGGCGGCCCCGCGTGGCTGACACCCCCGGACGCACCCCCGCCGCCCGCCCCTGCCGGCCCGCTGGGCCAGGAGGAGCGCTTTCTCGTCGTGGCCCGCCGGCTGGTGGCCCGGCTGTGCGCGCACGCCAGCACCACGCTGGGCGAAGCGCTCGACGAGCGCCAGGACGTCCAGCACCGGATGGCGGACCTGCTCATGGACGTGTTCGCGGTGGACACGGTGCTGGGGCGCGCGCACCAGACGCGCGAGCACCTGGGTCCCGAAGCGGCCCGCCTGCAACAGGCCCTGAGCGCGTGGGCCACCTACGACGCCAGCGAGCGGATCCGCGGGAACGCACGGCGCCTGGCAGCCGCGCTCGCCTCTGGGCCCGCGCTGGATGCGCTCCTGGACCAGACGCGCGCGCTGGAGGTCCGCCCGCCGGACCTGCTTCACGCGCGGGAGACCATCACCGAGCGCCTCCTGGCCGACGGGGCCTACCGGCAACCCTGACCGCGGCGCCGTGCCACAGCGGAGCGCGCAATTCCCCCTGCACGCGCCTCCCCGGCGCAGTACATCCCGGGCTATCAGCCGATAGCCTCGTGCGGCGTGGCGAGGGAGGAGGGCGTGATGTCCAGCGAAGACAAGGTGGTCTGCGCGGCCTGCGGAAGGCACGTGCACCCGGTGGGTGGGGCCGGGGCCATGTGGTCGGTGGCGGTGGTGCTGGGATACGGGGTGATGATCGCACTGGTGTTCCTGGCGTCACTCGCCGGCCCGTTCCTTCCCACGGTGGTGCTGCCGGTGTTCATGCTGGTGGGGCTGGGGATGATGGCGCCGCTGCATGAGCGCGCCGGGCGGCTCCCCGAATGCCCGGCGTGCGGGAAGTACGTGGAGGCCCGGTTGACGACGGCGGCGCCGCATGCGGCGTCTACCCCGCGGGGCCGGCCGGTTGCACGCGCGGCCTGACGGGGCCCATGGTGCGGGCGTGGGCCGGCGTCCGCTGCTTCCCGTTCCCAATCCCGCCGCGTCCCTGCCGGCGCGCCACCTGGAGATCCTGCGCGCGGCCATGCGGCTGGTGGCGGAACGCGGCTACGCGGGCGCATCCCTGCGCGAGCTGGCCCGCCGCGTGGGGATGAGCCAGCCGTCGCTGTACCACTACTGCCGGAGCAAGGAGGACCTGGTGGAACAGGTCATCCTGTGCTGCGGTGCGGACGCGCTGCTGGCACCGGATGCGGGGGAGCTCCCGGCAAGCCTGGAGGACTTCCCGCGCTTCATCACCTCCTACATCCTGTCGCTGTACGACGCCGCGGATTACCAGGTGTTCGTGCGCTTCATGTTCGCGGTGAGCGCGCACAAGCCGCGCTACCGCAACGCCCTGCGCCGCGTGTACGAGGAGTCACTGGCGCAGCTCACGCCGGTCCTGCTGGGCCCGTTTGTCAGCCGGGGGGAGCTCACGGCGGAGGACGCGCATGCGCTGATGCGCCTGCTGGTGAACACGGTGGGCCTGCTGTGCATGGAGCGCCGCGTGGTCTACGCGGAGAAGGAGCACCGGGAGGATACGCGGGCGTTTGCCGCGTGGGTTTCCCAGATGGCGGAGCACCTGGTGCGGACCGTCCTGCGGCAGCGGGCCGCCGCGGCAATGTGAGGGCTTTTCCCGCGGGGCCCTGCTGGGACTAGGATGGGGTCCCACATGAACCAGCCGCCTCCCAAGGACCCCAAGGGTCCCGCCGCACCTGCGCCCGCGCCGGCAGCCGGCAAGGACAAGCTGGAGACCAGCGGCCGCAACATCTTCACCCGCGGGAGGAATTTTGACTTCAACCCCACGCCGGTGAAGAAGCCCGGCGCCGTCACCGGGGAGCAGTCCAGCCCCGCCCTGCGCGTGCCGGTGCGCATTGGTGCCACAGGGGGGAGCGGCGGTTCGCCGCGGGCCCCCGCCGCACCGCAGGCCACCACCCGCGCGGGTGCCGCCGAACCCGCCTTCACCATGCCCGGCGCACCCGCGGGCGGCGCCCCCCCTGACCAGAAGAAGCCCATCAACCTCCAGGCCGGCTCCTCAGCGGTGGCGGCGCGGGCCCCCGCCCCCAGCCCCAAGTCCTCCGCGCCCGGCGGCCCGGGGAAGCCCGCGGCGCCTGCGGCACCGGGCGGTGGCAAGGCCGCGGCCGCCAAGCCCCCGCCGCCCAAGCCCCAGGGACTCATCACGGACGGGGACAAGCTGGCCTACCAGGGCAAGCTGCCGGTCTACGTGGGCAAACCCGAAGACGGCAACCCGATGATCGACGCCGAGGACGCGACGTTCGTGTTCGACCCCAAGGGGCAGCGGGTGCAGCTGCAATGCCGCGTGGCGTCCATCATGCTGAAGGCCGCGTGCCTGCACCTGGGCATCCCGCCGCCGGACCGCGGGCCCAAGAAGTTTGTGTTCACCGCCAACCTCAAGGCGGAAGAAGTGCGCAAGCACATGGCGCAACTGTTTGACGGGAACCTGGAGGTCCGGCTGGGCGCCAATGAAAACGGCCGCCCCGTCCTGTTGGACCTCACCGCCTACGAATCCTACCAGGTCACACCCGCCGCAACGTGAGCCAACCTCCTCCCCCCGCTTGCGGGGGGAGGCCGGGTGGGGGGCGGAGCTGGCGGGTCACTCCCGCGCCACGTGGTAGTGCAGGAACACTTCGTCACCGACGACGGAGCAGTTGACCAAGCTGAGGCGCGGGGCCTCCGCGGGGCGGAAGGCCGGTCCGTCCACGGGCGTGGGCGCGCCCTGGCCCGCCAGCACCAGCGGCGCCAGCGTCAGGTGCAGCTCGTCCACCAGGCGTTCTCGAAAGAACATGCCCGTGAGCCCGCCGCCGCTTTCCAGCAGCACGTGCTCCACGCCGCGCGCGGCCAGCGCGTCCAGGATCCCGCGGGCGGTCACCGGGTTGAGGCGCACCAATTCCACGCGCCCAGGCAGGTCCGGCTGCGCCGCGCTCTCCGGCTGGATCACCAGCGGCCGGACCCGGGGGTCGGCAAACATGGGCGCTCCCAGCGGCAGGCCGCCGCCCGCGGTGACCACCACGTTGAACGGCGGGGCGGCGCGCGGCGGTGACCCGGTCAGCCGCGCCCCGTTTTCCACCATGGCCTGCGGCCAGGCGCGGAAGGTGGCGCCGCCGGTGACAATGGCGTCCGCCTGCCGGCGCAGCACGGCCATGCGCCGGTGGTCCTCGTCAGACCCGAACGACACGTGCGCCCGCTCCGGCGGCCCGATGCGCCCGTCCACGCTGGCCGCCACGTTGCAGAAGACCCTCATCCCCCGTCCCCATCCCGGAAGTCCGCGGCGGTGCGCGTGCACTCCACCGCCACGCTGTCCACCATGGGCATGTCCAACGGCACCTTCTCCACGCGCACCCGGACGGTGACGGAGGGGAACAAACGCACCGTCTCGCGCGCCAGGTCCACCGCCAGCGCCTCCACCATGTCATACGTCTTGCCCGCCACGTGCTCCTGCAGGCGCGCGGTGAGCACGTAATAGTCCACCAGGCCGTCCGCGCGGTCCCGCCCCGGCCCGGTGCGGAAGTCCGTCCAGATGGACAGGTCCACGCGCACCGCCTGCTCAATGTGGCGCTCGTAGTCGTGGAAGCCAATGCGCACCCGCAGGCGCAAGGCCCGGCACTGGACCAGGTCACCGGACGTCACCATGGGCGTTCCCCTTCGTGGCCGACGGGGCCTGAGGCCCCCGGGGCTTGCCTCGCGCCCCATGCCGGCTGTAACGCCAGTGGCCAGCGCCATCAAACCCATGGGCGTGGCCCGGTTTTCCGGGCGCGGGTCGCGCGGGAGGCAGTCGGTCGTGAACGCGACAGATGTGCTCTGGTTGCTGGTCGGTGCGGCGTTGGGTGCCGTGGCCACGTTTCTCACCGTGCGGCCGCGCGTGGCGGGCCTGCTGGACATGGCCGAACAGCTGTCCCGCGGGGATGCCGACGTCCACGCCCCCGCGGGGCTGTCTGAGGGGTTCCCGCGGCAGATGGCGCGCACGCTGGAGGCGGTGGCGGGGTTGCTGCGCCAGGCCCGCACCGGGCGCGGCGCCGGCGGCGCTGAGGTGCGCACCCTGTCCCAGGGGGCGGAAGCCGGCGCGGATGGCCTGCTGGGCGGGCTGGCCGCGCAGCTGGCGGTCGTCGAGGATTCGGCCGCGGCGCTGGGGCAGATGTCAGAGAGCCTCAAGCGCATGGAGGCCGCGGTGGAAACGCTGGTGCGCGCGGCCGAGGAGAGCAGCTCCACGGTGGTGCAGATCGGCGCCACCAACAATGAGGTCGTTGACAACATCCACCACCTGGCCACCGCCGTGGAGGAGACCGCCGCGTCCATTGAGGAGATGACCTACAGCATCAAGGAGGTCGCCAAGAACATCGAGGACCTGTCGCTCGCCGCCGAACAGACCAGCGCGTCCATGAATGAGATGGACACGTCCATTTCGCAGGTGGAGTCCAACGCCAACGCCACCGCGCGCCTGTCTGAGGAAGTGAGCCGCGACGCGGAGAAGGGCTCCGACGCCGTGGTGCGCACCATTGAGGGCATTGACCGCATCCGTGACAGCACGCGCGCGGTGGGCACGGTGATCAAGAGCCTGGGCAACCGCATCCAGGAGATCGGCAACATCCTCAACGTGATTGATGACGTGGCGGAGCAGACCAACCTGCTGGCGCTCAACGCCGCCATCATTGCCGCACAGAGCGGTGAGCACGGCCGCGGCTTTGCGGTGGTGGCGGACGAGATCAAGGACCTGGCGGAGCGCACGGCGGCGTCCACCAAGGAGATTGCTACGCTCATCAAGAGCGTGCAGGACGAGAGCCGCAACGCGGTGGAGAGCATGCAGGAGGGCGAGCGCAACGTGGAGGCCGGCGTGGGGCTGTCCCGCGAGGCGGACGGCGCGCTGCGCAAGATCCTGGACAGCGCGCAGAAGAGCACGCAGATGGTGAAGGCCATTGCGCAGGCCACCGTGGAGCAGGCCAAGGGCAGCAAGGTGGTGGCGGACGCGGTGGAGCGCATTGCCAAGACGGTGCAGCAGGTGGCGGCGGCCACGGCGGAGCAGGCGCGCGGCAGCGAGCAGATCATGAAGAGCGCCGAGCGGATGAAGGGCATCACGCAGCACGTGGAGCGCTCCACGCAGGAGCAGTCCAAGGGCAGCAAGCAGGTGTCCAAGTCCATTGAGTCCATCCATGAGACCGTGGGCCAGATTCACAAGGCGCACCGGGAGCAGCAGACGGCGTCTGAGCACACGCTGGGCGCGGCGCGCCGTCTGCGGGACGGGATCCAGAACGTCACGCGCTCGGCGGAGCAGCTCAAGGGCCAGGTCCACGCGCTGCGCGAGCGCCTGGACGAGGGCGAAGCGCGGGGCTGACAGGTCCGCGGGCGCCGCGTATTGGGAGTGGCATGTTCGGCCTGGGCGTGACTGAGATCGTCGTCATCCTTGTGGTGGCGTTGCTGTTCCTGGGGCCGGACAAGCTGCCGGAGATTGCCAAGAGCCTGGGCAAGGGCCTGCGCGAATTCCGCAAGATCACCGACGACGTGCGTGACACGGTGAACCAGACGGTGGCGGATGCCGCCCGCGAGGTGGCCAAGCCCCCGGCGCCCCCGGCTGCGCCTGCGGCCCCCACGCCGGCCAGCGGCGAGCCGGGCGGCACCGCCGCCGCAGCAGCTGCGGACCCTCCCGCGGCCCTGCCCGCCCCGGAGGCCGCCGCCCCACCCCAACCCGCCGTGGCACAGGTCCCCGAGGAGCGGGTGCCCTCCACGCGGACGCCGGCGGGCTGAGCCCGGATGGGTTCTCCCGGCCCGTTCAAGGACCTTCCCCCGGCCGCCGGCGGCCGGCACGGCAGCGCGGCGGCGCACCAGCGGCGCATCCTGGCGCGCGCGCTGGACCTGCTCATCTACACGGCGTTCGCGTGGGCCGTGCCGCCGGTGGGGGCCGCGCTGGGGCTGCTGTACGTGCTGGTGGCGGACGCCATCTGGGTGGGCCAGAGCCCGGGCAAGCGCCTGTTCGGCGTCACCGTGCTGCGCGTGCCCTCCGGCACCGGCGGGACGCTGTGGACCAGCGTGATGCGCAACCTGCCCATGGCGGTGGCGCTGGTGATGCCAGTGATTCCCATCGCCTCGTGGCTGCTGTTCCCGCTGCTGGGTCTCCCGCTGCTGGTGCTGGAAACCCGCCTGACGGCGTGGGGCGCGCTGGGCCGCCGCCTGGGTGACTTCCTGGGGGACACCTACGTGGCGGACGTGTGGCGCGCCCCGCCGGTGACCCGCGCCGAGGTAACCGCGGAAAGCCCGCCGCCGCCGCCCGCTCCCGTCCCGCCCGCCGCGGAGGCCTGACGCCGGTGCGCAGGGTCCTCCGCGCTTGCTGCGCCCACCTGCGCCGGCGCCACGCGGAGTGGCTGGGCGTGCTGATCTCCGCGCTGGCCTCCGTGGTGTTCACCTGGCCGCTGTGGCCCGCCGCGGGCCGCCTGGTGCCCCGCCGCGGTGAAGACCCCATCTTCCACGTCTGGGCGCTGCAGGCCTGGCACCGCCGGTTTGACGCGCTGCAGTTCTTCCCGCTGTTTGACGCCAACAACTTCTTCCCGCACGACGACCCGCTGGTGTTCTCCGACACGTTCCTGGGCCAGGCGCTGCTGTCCTGGCCCGCGCACCTGCTGGGCGCCGGACCGGTGGCGGCGCACAACGTCTCCTACCTGCTGGTGTTCGCGCTGGTGCCGCTGGGTGCGTACCTGGCGTCTCTGTGGCTGACGGCCAGCATCCCCGCCGCGCTGGTGGCGCTGCTGGGCGTGGGCTGGGCGCAGACGCGGTGGACCTTCCTGGACCACCACAACATCCAGAGCGGCCTGCTGCTGGCGCCGGCGCTGGCGGCGCTGGTGCTGTTCCTGCGGTCTCCCTCGTCACGGTGGGCGGCGGTGGCCGGTGCCTGCCTGGGCCTGCAGTGGTGGTTCAGCGGGCAGCTGGCGCTGTTGTTCGCCGTGGTGGCGGCCCCGCCGCTGGTGCTGTGGGCGGTGACCGGGTTGCTGCGCGCCGCCTCGGCGGATGAGCGGCGGGCGCGCCTGCGTGACGCGGGGCTGGCCGGCGGGTTGGCCGCCGTGCTGGCCGCACCCATCGCGTGGGGTCACCTGCAGGTGTCCGCAGCGCTGGGACTGGAGCGCACGGTGGAGGACAACGTCGCCTATTCCGTGCACTGGCGCGAGTTTCTGGGCTCCACGCAGACCACCTGGCCCGCGCGCCATCTGGCGTGGCCCTCCGGGCAGCCGCACTACCTGGGCGGCGTGGTGCTGGCGCTGGCCGCGGTGGCGCTGCTGCTGGCGTGCCGGCCGCGCGGCGTGCGGCGCTTCCCGCTGGACGCCATCGTCCCCGTCGTGGTGCTCGCGTTCATCGCCGTGGCCTCCGCGGTGCTGGCCCAGGGACCGGTGGCGCGTGATGGCTCCACGCTGCCGCACTACCACCTGCTGCAGGCGTTCCCGCCGCTGTCCGCCTTGCGCGCACCCGCGCGCTTCTACGTCCCGCTGTCCGTGGCGCTTGGCCTGCTGGCCTCACTGCCGGTGGCACTGCTGGCCCGCCGCGGCCCTGCGGGCACGCTGCTGGCGCTGGCCGTGCCGCTGCTGGTGGCGTGGGACCTGTTCCCGCCGCCGTTCCACCTTGGCAGCCTGCCCCCGCGCTCGGCCGCCATGGATGCCCTGGGCCAGCGCGATCCCGGCGCGCCCGTCGTGGACCTGCCTGACGGCCGCCCGGACAACAACGGCGCCGTCTCCCGCGCCACCTACCACGCGCTGCGCACCACGGCGGGAATGAGCGGGACCACGCCGCCGCTGACCGGCATCCTGCGGTGCCTGGCCAACCGGTTCCCGGAACCCGGCGCGCTGGAACTCTTCTCCGCCCTGGGCCTGCGCTACGCGGCCGTGCACGACGGGTGGCGCGCCTTCAGCGCGGAGATGCACCAGCCCTCCGCACCCGTGCGCGTGCTCGCAACCGACGGACCCACGACGATCTTTGCGCTCCCGCCACCCGTGCCCGCCCGGTATGACGGCGCGCTGCTGGACGGGCGCAGCCTTCCCGTGTTGCTGCCCAGCCGCTGCGCGCCGGGCCAGCCGGTCAACGCGGCGCTGGACCTCAGCGCGCTCAGCGGGACGCTGCGCGTCACCACGCATCCGGCCACGCGCGTGACCGTGGAGCTGTGGCGCGGGACCGACCGGCTGGACGCGCAGCGCGCGCTGGTGCGCCTTCCGGCGGTGCTGGATGCGCGGACCACGGAGGCGCCGTTCACCTTCACCGCGCCACCGGAGCCGGGCCCGCTGGAGGTGCGCGTGCTGCGGGAGGGCGCTCCCGTCGCCGCCGGCCACACGGAGGTGACCGCACTGCCCCCGGCCGAAGGTCCGGTGAACCTGGAAGTGGACGCCACGGTGGCCCCGTGGCTGCACGGACGCTGCGCGCCGCTGCGCGTGACGGTGCACAACGGGTCAGGCGGCGTACTGCGCGCCTACCCGGTGCGCCTGGCGCTGCCGCCGGAGACGGGGAAGACGGTGCTGGACGTGGACTTTCTGCGCGGAGGCCGCGCGTTCAAGTCCCTGCGCGCCTACCAGTGGTGGCGCTACCCCGCGCTGCTCTGGCATGACCTGGGACCCGGGGATTCAGCCACGGTGACCGCGTTCCTGGAGGCCCCCGCCGAACTGGGCCCCTTCACCCTGCACGCCCGCCTGGGCGTGGTGGGACGCAGGCAGGCACTGGCGCAGGCACGCACGGACCTGGACGTGGTCCCGCTGGCGCGGTGACCGCACGCACTGGACACCCTCCAAACAGCCCCTGACTGCACCGGACAACGCCCATGACACCACCCTGACACCCTGTAAGGGTGGTGTCGGGTGTTGCTTGGAGGGTGTCCATGCTTGCTTGGGCACCGTCATGAGTATGCGGGGGGGGTGTCATGGGTACGTGATGGCACTGTCATGGGTGGGCGTAGGTGATGTCGCGCGTCCTCCCGGGCGCCCGCGCGCGCGTGAGGCGCGGTGTCCCCGGGACCGGGGCCATCCCGCAATCCGGGCGTGCGGATTCGGTCACCTGTCCGAAAACCGGCCAGCCGAGGGAGGCATTCGTGAAGCGGTACGGCGCTGTGGGGTGGCGCGGGAGTTGCTCCGGCGCCCGCCGTGCCGGGCCACGTCAGTACCCGGGCGGGGGCGCGGCCGCGTCTCAAGTACGCCCGTGGGGTGGGAATCCGAGCTGCCCCGGCCAGCCGATGAGGAGACCTGTGTTCGTCTAGATCGAAACTC
>JACRCW010000098.1 GCA_016218805.1 Deltaproteobacteria bacterium
ACCGCCATGGTGCGTTCGAGCACACCCGCCCCATCTCCCGCATGAAGGGCAGGAACGAGCCGAAACCCGTTTCCTGCGACGTGGTGGAGGAAGCCCTTGCGTCTGAACGGCCCTGCATCTCAGCTGGGCGGGGGACAAGCCGGACAAGCCCCCGCCCTACGACGCACGCGTGGCACGCATCCTGTCGCCGGGGCAGCGGTCCAGACCCGGCGCGACCAGGATCGCCTGCGCCGAGAATCAATCGTCGGGGCTCAGGATTGAACCCACCGCGGCCCTGCCTGCTGAGCGTGCAGCCCAGGACGTCGGTGTTCATGACGAGCTACGCAGCGCGCCGGGAGTTGAGCATGCTCGCCGGTGATGTCGCCGCGTTGGAGACGCGGGGCCTGCTGGCGGTGCGGCAGGTGGTGCAGCGCACCGAGGCGATGCAGCGGTACCGGGAGTTCCAGCGCGTCGTGGACAAGGGGGAGGCGGAGGCGCTCGCCTGGGCGTTGAGCCACCCAGCGGGCGAACGGCCGGTGTTCTGCACGCGTGATGAGGGCGCGCGGCGGTTCGCCATTGAAAGCGGTGTACCCACCACGGACACCTTTGGTGTGGTTGTCCTGGCGCTCCAGTGCGGGGGCCTGGAGGTGGACACCGCGCGCGCCTTGCTGGCGCCCTGGGACTCGCCCAGTCAGCAACGGGGAAAGCCTGCGGCATGGCGGGGATTCTCCGCCGAGCTTGCCCACCGCCAGGCGATTGACGGTGGACTGTTTGGCTGAGGCGTGGCGCGCGTGGGGCGCGGTCTGCTAGGTGCGCGCCCCTCGCAAACAGGAGAGTCCATGCCCCTCAACCGGAACCTGCTCGGCAAGGTCTATGACACCGCGCCCACGTGGACCGTGGAAGCGGACGCCACCCGCGCCTACGCCGCCGCCACCAACACGCACAACCCCTGGTACGTCGACACGGCGCGGCAGGGCGGCATCATCGCCCCGCCGATCTACGGCGTGGTCTACCAGTTCCTGGCGCTGGGGCTGCCCATGTTTGATACCGAGCTGGGCGTGAACATGCTGCGCCTGGTGCACGGGGAGCAGGACATGCGGTTTCTTGCGCCGGTGCACCCGGGTGACGTCATCCGCACCACCGCCACCGTCAAGGCGATCACCGACAAGACCAGCGGCGAATTGCTGGACATTGATCTCATCTCCACCAACCAGCACGGCGTGAAGGTGGCGCAGACGCTCACGGGCGTGTTCATCCGCGGCCGCACCCGGGGCGCCCGCAAGGAGGAGGCCCCGCGCCAGGAAGAGGCGCCCCCGTCGGGGAAGGTGGTCCTGGAGACCACGGTGGAGGTGGCCAAGGACCAGTCCCTCCGCTACGCGGACGCCTCCGGTGACCACAACCCCATCCACAAGGACCCGGACATGGCCCGCGCCGCCGGCCTGCCGGACATCATCCTGCACGGCATGTGCGGCATGGCGTTCCTGCAGAACGCGGTGGTGGACGGGCTGTGCGGCGGGGACCCCACCCGGCTGCGCCGCCTGCGCGTGCGCTTTGCCAAGCCGGTGCTGATGGGTGACGTGCTCACCATCAAGGCGTTTGACACCGGCACGCCGGGCACGCTGGCCGCGGAAGTGTCCAACCCCGCCGGTGTCGTCTTGATGAGCAGCGGGATTGCTGAGTTGGGCTGACCCGTCAGGGCGCCAGGCGTTCCAGCGTCCAGGTGCGGGCGTGGCGCCGGTAGCGCAGCCGGTCATGCAGGCGGCTGGGGCGCCCCTGCCAGAACTCCACCACGTCGGGGTGCACGCGGTAGCCGCCCCAGTGCGGCGGCATGGGAACCACGGGCTCGTCGGCATAGCGCGCGGTCTCCTCCTCCAGGCGCGCCTCCAGGAACGCCCGGTCCGGGATCACGCGGCTCTGCGGTGACGCCCACGCGCCCAGCTGCGCGGTGCGCGGGCGCTGCTGGAAGTACGCGTGCGCCTCCGCCGCCGCGAGCTTGTGCGCGGTGCCGCGGATGCGGACCTGCCGCTCCAACTCCAGCCAGCAGAACACCAGGCCCGCGCGCGGTTGCGCCGCCAGCTGCCGGCCCTTGTCGGATTCGTGGTTGGTAAAGAACGCAAACCCGTGCTCATCCACGTTCTTGAGCAGCACAATGCGCCCATCCGGTGCGCCGTCGGCGTCCACGGTGCACAGGGTCATCGCGTTGGGCTCGGGCAGCTGCGCGTCCAGGGCCGCCTGCATCCACACCCGGAACTGCTGCACGGGGTCCGGGTGCGCGTCGGACTCGTACAGTCCCTTGAGCCCGTACTCCTTCCTCAGCGCGGCAAGATCCATGGTGGCACCCCCAAACGCTTCGGCAGCCCGGGGGAGGGACTCCCGCGGACTGCCGAAAGGTGTTTCAGGTGGTTGGTGGAGCTGAACGGGATCGAACCGTCGACCTCTTGAATGCCATTCAAGCGCTCTCCCAGCTGAGCTACAGCCCCACGCGGCGAAACTTCCGACGAGCTCAACGCTCTTCCACGTCACCCGTGCGCGCATCCTGGGTCGCCCGCGCGGGCCGGGCGTCATTATCCGCACCCCGGGCTGAACGCAACTCCCCCGCCGCGGCCACGCGTGCCCGCACGGCCTCGGGCAGGGACGGGAGCGTTCCCGCGTCACTCTCAACGAGAACCGCCTCCCCCAGCTCCACCAGCCGCGCGCGGTACGCGGCCGCAGTGGCCAGCGCACGCGGGGCCGGGCCGCCGGCGCGCGCCAGCGCGTCCTCCACCGCGCCCAGGTGCTCCAGCGCGCGGCGCCAGGCGCCCTCCGGGACCTCCGCCGAGGCTGCGCGCAGCGGTTCGGCGGCGGCGGGACTGCCCGGGGCCAGCGTGGCCACCGGTGCTCCCGTGGAGGACCGCTTGCGGGCGGTCACGTTGCGGCGTCCCCTGGCCATGGCACCTTCCGTCGTGACGTAGGCCGCACGGGGTAGCGCCGCGGTCGCGGTGCCGTCAACGTCGTCGCCCCGGTGGTCCTCGTCGGGCTTGCGCGCGTCTCCCACCTCTCGTATGGCCCGCATCCCGTCCCGGTGGGGCCCCACCCCGCCAGGGCTTGCCAAGCACGGGGGATCTGACCGAGGTTGCCTCCCCCTTTTCTCCCCGGATCCAGGCGCACCCATGACCACCGCGCGTGAAGCACTCGCCAAGCAGCTCCACGACATGATGAAGGGCAGCCCGCCCGCCGAGGCCCAGGCCAAGGTGGGGGAGCTGTTGGACCAGTACCGCGTCCAGGCCAAGCCCGGCACCGAGGTGAAACAGGGCGTCACCGCCCGCGAAGGGCTGGGCAAGGACCTGGTGGCGCTGTGGAAGCGCGCGCCCAAGGACATGGAGCGCTCCGTGGAGGCGCTGCTGGACAAGTACCGGATGCAGCTGAAGAAGGAGTCCGATCCGGTGCAGCGCGCGGAGAAGGTGATCGCCCCGCGCGCCGCCGCACCGGCCGCCGCTCCCGCCGGCAAGGCCGCGGCCCGCCCCGCCGCAGCCCCCACCGCATCCGGCAAGGCCGTTGCGCGCCCCACGCCCGCCGCCGCGCCCGCCCGCGCCACCGCGCCGGTCAGCCCGCTCCCGCCGCCGCGCCCGGTGAGTTCGTCCCCGGCGCCCATTGCGCCGCGCGCCGCACCGCAGAGCGTGACGCCGCTGTTCCCCGGCACGCCCACCGGCCCCTCCCGCCGCTCTGAGTGCCCCAAGTGCAAGAGCCGCGGCGTGGTGCTGGCGCGGTCCTACACGCAGGAGGAGTTCTTCAGCTGCATCTACTGCGGCTGGCAGGCGTTCAAGCCGTTTGAAGAGGCCAACCAGGACAGCCCGCTGGCCGCGCGCCTGATGGCGCAGCGCCCGTCCCTGCCCAAGCGCAAGGATGAACCCGCGGAGGAAGGCGGCAAGCGCGCCGGCGGCCTGTTCATGGATGACGACGACGAAGGGCGCCGCCGCTCGGTGATCGCCGACGACGAGATGCCCGCCACCGGGCCGGCCATGGTCCCCGCGGACACCGAGGACGGCGACAACGAGATGGAACGCGCCGGCATGCACGAGGTGGACGACCTGGACGCCGACGCCGAGGACGGGCTGGACTCGCTGGACGAGGACTGAGCGGTGGCGGACCCCGATCCCGGCGCGCTGCTCCCCCACTGCCGCCGGGCGGTGGAGCTGGCCCGGAAGGCCGGCGCCGACGAGGCGGAGGCGTTTGCCGAGGAGACGCGCACGGTGAGTGCGCGCGCGGAACAGAACGACCTGGCCGGTGCGGAACACCAGGAGTCCCGCGCGCTGGGCCTGCGCGTGCTGTGCCGCGGCGCCACGGGCTTCTACGCCCTCAACCGCCTGGACGAACCCGCGCTGGATGAGGCCGCCCGCGTGGCCGTGGCGCTGGCGCGCGCTGGGCGCCCGGAGGACGGGCCGGTGCTGGCGGACCCGGAGCCGCCCGCGCCGGTGGCGGGCTTGTACGACGAGGAAGTGGCCAGCACGGAGGTCCCGCGGGCCGTGGAGCACTGCCACGCGCTGCTGGCCGCGGCGCGCGGGACCGATGCGCGGGTGTCCATGGACGGCGTGGAGGTGGCCTTCTCCGTGTCGCGGCACGCGGTGGCCAACAGCCGCGGCGTGGGTGACGAGGAGGTCCAGACCAGCGCGGCCGCGTCGCTGTTCGGCATGGCGATTGACGGCGAGGATGTCACCAGCTTTGACCACGAGGTGGACGCGCACGTGCGCCTGGCGGCGCTGACCGGCGTCCGCGCCGCGCGCGAACTGGCGCGGAGGCTCATCTCGTTCCTGGGGGCGGGGGCGTGGGATGGGCCGTCCCGGCCGCGCGTGGTGCTGGCGCCGGAGGTGCTGGGCGAACTGCTGGTGGATCCGCTGGTGGCCAGCCTGGACGGCGAGAGCGTGCGCGCCGGGCGCAGCGGCCTGCGGGACCGCCGCGGCGCGGTGGTCTCCGTGCCGGGCTTTGAACTGGTGGATGACCCCACCGCGCCGGGCGAGGTGGGCAGCGAGGCGTTTGACCGCGAGGGCCGCCCGCACCGGACCACGCCCATCTTGCTGGAGGGCGTGCTGCAGACGTTCCTGCACACCACGGACAGCGCGCGGCGCCTGGGCGACCGGCCCACCGGCCACGCGTCCGGCGGGGCGCGCAGTCTTCCGTCGGCGGACGCCAGCCGGCTGCTGGTGGGCGGGGGTAGCGCGTCGCTGGGAGACCTGCTGGCGGAGGCGGGAGAGGGACTCTACGTGGGCCGTTTCTCCGGCAGCGTGGACGAGGTCAGCGGCGACTTCTCCGGTGTGGCCAAATGCAGCTTCCGCATCCGCGGCGGAAAGCTGGCCGAGCCGCTGCGGGAGACCACGCTGGCGGGCAACGCATACAGCGCGTTGAAGGCCGTACGCGGGCTCACGCGTGAGCGCAAGGCGCTCCCCGGGCGCGTGTATCCGCACGCGCTCGTTGACGGGTTGGACGTGTCCGGCGCGGATTGAGCTGTTTCGCAACAGGCCATCGGGGGAAAACGCCGTCTCCTCGCTGAAACAGGAAACGCGCGCCTACGTGGCGCTCATCGCTTGACCGTCAAGATCCGGGGCTGCACGCTGACTCATCCGCCGACGACGCCGGTCGGCTTGATGGGGCGGTCCTGATGCGTCGGGCACTTCTAACTGGCCTCGTCGTCGTTGGGTGCAGTCCCACGTACGAGGAGTTCTCCGACATCGCGATCGCTGACGTGGACCATCCCACCGCTTGCGGAGTGCTGAAGCCTGACGGTCGGGTGCGTTGCTGGGGCAACCATGGCGAGGAGTTCGAGCGCCTTGCGCCGACGGCCGAGTTCGAAAAGATCGCGATGGAGTTTGGGGATGTCTGCGGGGTCACCCGCTCACGGCAGGTGATGTGCTGGTCCCTCCACGTGCCGCTGACCACACTCCCCGACATCACGCAGGTCCCCGCGGGGGAGTTTGTCGACGTGGCCATCGTTGGATTCGGCACTCGGGATGGGTGGTGAGCGTGCGGGGTTCGCGCGGACGGCACCATTGTTTGTTGGGGTCCGCCATTTGACGGGTCTGAACCTTGGTACAACCCACCGGAGGGCCGGTTTGTTCAGGTTGCCTGTGGCGGGAGCGACTGCTGCGCGGTGGCCGACGGCGGAGGCATCTCCCTGGCCCAGTTCGCAAACTCCCCGCCGGGCGCCTGAGCCGGGCCCTTTCACCAGTTGACCTTGTCATACGCACACGCCTGTGCGTTGCGTTCCAATGGCGCCATTGCCTGCGGTGGACCTTTGGATGGCCATGCTCTCCACCTGCCCTGGCAGGCACTGGAGCAGGCCAGCGTCGCGGACACGTACGGGTGCGGGGTGACGCGGCGTGGCACCGGCATCTGCTTCGGGACGACGAACGTGTGGCGGCCGGACCCTCCCCCGTTGGTTCTCATGAAGAAGATTGTGACCGCCCCCTACCACGCCTGCGCCATCCTGTTTGACGACACGGTCCAATGCTGGCGGCCGTTCAACGCGGTTCCTGCCGATGACCTCACGGATCCGGCAATCCGCCCACCCCCCCGACAGCTGATGCTCAGGCGCCCATGGTCACACTGATGAGCAGGGACCTCTCTTCCGATCCCTCCGCGGAAGGTGGGCCGCCGGAACCTGGCCGCACTGAGGCATGTGGCGTGCTCAGGTTTGGGTTGCCTCGGCATGACCCTGGCGGCAGCGCTGCTCTTCCACCCGCGTGCCGCCACGAGTTGGAAACCTGGACATCACGGGGAAACGGTGCGTGCCACTGCGCCGACGCTCCGGCGCCACGACGACGCATGCGCCCGTGCTTGTGACGGTGCCCCTGCCAACGCTACGCTCCACACCATGGTGGCGGTGACCCAGGCACCCGCGCGCGACGACCGGCCCACGGAAGACCACATCGTGGTGCTGCGCGGCGTGACGTGGGCGGACTACCAACGGATGCTCGAGATCCGCGGCGAACGTTCGTCGCCACGGCTGCATTACACGGAGGGGGTCCTGGAGATCATGGCGCCGTCGCGCTCCCACGAGGGGATCAAGTCGTTCATCGGCCGCTTGGTGGAGGTGTGGTGCCTGGAGCGAAACATCGAGTTCGGCACCTACGGCTCGTGGACGCTCGAGGACAAGGCGGTGGACCGCGGAGCTGAGCCGGACGAGTGCTACATCTTCGGAGCCGCGCAGGATGCGCCGCGGCCGCACCTCGCCATCGAAGTCGTCTGGACGTCAGGGGGAATCAACAAGCTGGTGACGTATTCCAAGCTTGGCGTTGGGGAAGTGTGGATCTGGCAACGGGGCCGCATCTCCGTCCATGTTCTCCGCGGCGCTGAGTTCGCGGAGGTGCCGGGAAGCGAAGTGCTCGCGGGCATTGACCTGGAGCAGCTTGCCAGCTTTCTGGACCGCCCGAGCACCAGCCAGGCCATCCGCGAGTACCGCGAAGCCCTGCGCACCGCGTCCCGCTGAACTCCGCAGTGGGCGCGCGCGTACGCGCACCGGCCCGGGCGGCCGCGTGCGGCTGGGCATGCGTCAGCCTCCCAACAACGCTGCCTTGGCACGGGCGCGCCGCACAAACAGCTCCTCCCGCAACTCCGCGGGGAGCGTGCGGGACTGGATGTCCCACTCCAGGCGGTTGGCCTGCCCAAGGGCCCGGATGCGGTCTGCGGGGGTCATCTGCAGGTGGGCCTCCAGGAGGGCCGTGTCCGTACCCGCCTCGCGGGCGCGCTCCCAGGCCGGGCCGTGGACGGGCAACTCCGCCAGCGGGTCAAAGGACATGCGCCATTCCTAGCACGTGCCGGACGGGGTGCTGCGGCGGTGTCCCGCCGAGGACTTCCTGCACGCCGCGGGGCGGTTGCGCTATCCTCCCCGCATGGTTTCCGACCGCCTGGAGAGCCCCGGTGATGGAGGCGCAGCCCCCGTCATCAACTTGAAGCGCTATCTCGAGAACATCGAGCAGGCGTCCCCCGTCCGCGTGCGCGGGCGCGTCACCGAGGTCACCGGCCTCATCATCAAGGCCTCCGTCCCAGGCGTGCGCATTGGCGAGCTGTGCCTCATCCGCAGTCCGCACACCGGTGCGGAGCTGAAGACCGAGGTGGTGGGGTTCAAGGACGAGGCGGTGTTCCTCATGCCGCTGGGCGAGGCGCGCGACATGGGGCCGGACAGCGAGGTGATCCCCACGGGCAAGCCGTTCACCATCCGCTGCGGCTGGGGCCTGCTGGGCCGCACGCTCAACGGCATTGGTGACGCGGCGGACGGCGGCACCCCGCTGGACGAGGTCCCCGGCCTGGAGGACTGGGCCGTGGAGCGGGAGTGCCCGGACCCCATGCACCGCCAGCCGGTGGACCGGCCCATCCCCATGGGTGTGCGCGCGTTGGACGGCCTGCTCACCGTCGGGCGCGGGCAGCGCATCGGCCTGTTTGCCGGTTCCGGCGTGGGCAAGTCCACGCTGATGGGGCAGATCGCCCGCAACACCGCGGCGGAAGTCGTCGTCACCTGCCTGGTCGGTGAGCGCGGTCGCGAGGTGCTGGAGTTCATCCATGATTCGCTGGGCGAGGAGGGACTCAAGAAGTCCGTGGTAGTGTGCGCCACGTCCAACACGCCCTCCCTGGTCCGGCTCAAGTGCTGCTTTGTGGCCACCGCCGTGGCGGAGTGGTTCCGTGACCAGGGCAAGGACGTGCTGTTCATGATGGACAGCTCCACGCGCTTTGCCCGTGCGCAGCGTGAAATCGGCCTGGCGCTGGGCGAGCCCCCCGCCCGCCAGGGCTACCCGCCCAGCGTGTTTGCCCAGATCCCGCGGCTGATGGAGCGCACCGGCAACAATGACAAGGGCAGCATCACCGCGCTGTACACCATCCTGGTCCAGGGCGGTGACATGGAGGAGCCCATTGCTGACGAGGTCCGCGGTATTCTTGACGGACACATCATCCTCAACCGCGCCCTGGGCGCGCGGAACCACTGGCCCGCCATTGACATCCTCCCCAGCCTCAGCCGCGTCATGAGCGGCATTGTGGACGACGACCACAAGAAGGCCGCCGGCAAGCTGCGCGAGGTGCTGGCCACCTACGAGAAGAACCGCGACCTCATCCTGCTGGGCGCGTACAACTACGGGACGGACCCCAAGGTGGACTACGCCATCGACAAGATCGAAGAGGTCGAGGCGTTCCTCAAGCAGCCGACGCGCGACCTGTGCTCGTTCGACGAGATGAAGCAGCGGCTGGTAGGGATGTTTGCGGACGCACAATGATCGCTGATGGGGGAGCCCGTCACCGGACGGCGCTTCCACGAGGTAGCCATGACCAAGACGACGAGCCAGGAAGAAGAGTACTTTGCCAGGGAGAGCGTGGAGAAACTCCGCAAGCTGCACGCGGAGGAGGAATCCAAGAAGACCAAGTCCGAGAAGGAGGCGGCGCGCAAGCTGCACGAGGGCCACTGCCCCAAGTGCGGCGCCCACCTGACCGAGGTGGGGTTCAAGGACGTCATGATTGACCGGTGCTTCAGCTGCGGTGGCGTGTTCCTGGACGCCGGCGAGCTGGAACACCTGGCGGGAGAAGAGGGCGGGTATCTCAAGTCGCTGGTCAGCTTCATTGTGAAGTGAGGTCTCCCGGGGCAGGGGTGGCGGCGTGCAGCCTCAAGAACGCGTGATGGATGAGCTCATCGGCCAGCACGTAGCTGGCCGCTATGAGGTCATGTCGCGCCTGGGGCAGGGCGGCATGGGGGCGGTGTACGCCGCCAAGCAGGCGCCGTTGGGGCGCACCGTGGCCATGAAGGTCCTGTTGCGGGACCTCACCGCGGACCCGGTGGCCAGCGCGCGGTTTGAGAAGGAAGCGCTGGCCATCAGCCGCCTGGCACACCCCAACATCGTCACCATTTTTGACTTTGGGACCACGGAGACCGGGCTCAAGTTCATTGTGATGGAGCACCTGGACGGGCGCAGCCTGCGTGACGTCATTTCACGCGAGGCACCGCTGTCCCCGCGCCGCACCGTGCGCCTGGTGATGTACATTGCCCGCGCGTTGGCGGAGGCGCACAAGCAGGGCGTGGTCCACCGCGATCTGAAGCCCGACAACATCATGGTGCTGCACGCCACGGGCGAGCCGGACTTCCTCAAGGTGCTGGACTTTGGGGTGGCCAAGCTCAAGCGCAACGAAGGCGAGGCCAGTCACACCGTCACCTCCGCCGACGTCATCCTGGGCACGCCCAAGTACATGAGCCCCGAGCAGGTCAACGGCGTCACGGATGACCCGCGCAGCGATCTGTACGCCGTGGGCGCGCTGGCCTACGAGATGCTGACGGGCCGCGTGCCGTTTGAAGGCGACGGGCCGGTGAAGATCCTGATGGCGCACCTGACGCAGGCCCCCGAGCCGCTCAAGGTGCGCAACCCGGCGTGCAAGGCCAGCGAGATGCTGGAGGACCTGGTGATGCAGTTGCTGGAGAAGGACCCGGAGCGCCGCCCGCAGTCCGCCCAGAAGCTGCTGGAGATGCTGGAGGACCTCCCGGAATACACCGGCCCGCGCTCCAAGCTGACCACGCAGGCCGCGTTCCAGGCGGTGCGCATACCCATCCCGGAGGAGCCGCGGCCGGCGCGCGCGGAGCGCCCGGCGGCGGAGGCGGTGAACCCGACGATTTCGCAGCAGGCCACGCTGGTGCGTTCCGCCACCGATCCGGAGCTGCAGTCGTTTGAGGAGGACGCCGCCACGTCGGCGGACGGCTCGTCCCTGGCGGCGACCCAGGCGGTGGACGGCGTGTTTGCGGCGGCTCCGCCCACGGTGGCGGGTTCACGGTCCGCCATCCCCCTCAAAGCCCCGTCCACCGCCGCGGCGCCCCGCGTGTCGTCGGACCGGGCCGCGCGCGCCTCGCTCCCGGCCCCGGTCTCCGCCAGCGCGCCCACGCCGGCGGCGGACATGCCCGCCCGCGCGTCCGCGGAAGCGCCCGCGCCCGTCACGCCGCGGCCCCGGGCCGCCGCGGTCAGCACCCACGTCACGCGCCTGGCCGGTGGCCCGTCCATGCTCGCGTGGGGCGCGGGTGCCATGGCTGCGGTGCTGGTGGTGGGCGGCGTGGCGTTGTGGGGCGCGCGCGCGCTCCGGCAGCGCACCGCGGTGGCCCCGGTGACGGTGAGCGCGCCGCCCGCCCCCGTGCCCACGCCGGCACCCGTGACGCCTCCGCCCGCCGAAGTGCCCGCGCCGGTCCCGGCTCCCGCGCCCGCCGCGCCGGCGCCGCCCCATGACGACGACCCCGCGACCGCGGAGCCGCCCGACGAGGCGCCCGCCGTCACGCCGCCCGCGGAGGCGCCGGTTCGGACGGAACCGCGCGCCCCTGTGCGGGTGGTGACGGTGACCGTGACGTCCACGCCGCCGGGGGCGGAGGTGCTGGAGGCGGGCACGCTGCTGGGCACCACGCCCGCCACCCTCAGCTTCCCCCGGGGCGGCCCCGCGCACGCCCTCACCGTGAAGCTGGACGGCTACCGGGACGAGACGCGCCCCGTGAAACCGGACCGCAACCGCAGCGTGCTCTTCAAGCTGGAGAAGGAGCGCCCGCGCCCCGCCGAGCCGCGCCGCGAGGTGAAGACCCCGGAGCCCGTACGCAAACCCGAGGGCCGCAAGGGCGAACCCTCCAAGCCACCGGAACCCCGGTTCGAGAAGTGGGATGACCTCAAGGATCCTTCGTTCGGCAACTGAACGCGCGCTGGCCGCGGTGCTGCTGCTGGGCACCGCGTGCGGTGACCTGCAGGTGCCCGTGGAATACGTCAAGTGGGACGAGGAAACCGCGGCCTTTGGCCTGGGGCGCGGGATTGTCACCACGTTCCGCAACCGCTTTGGTGACGACGTGGAAAGCCCGTATGAGCCCATGATCGATTCGCTCAACGGGCACCACGTGGTGGTGGCCGGCGGCGGCAGCCTGCTGCTCAACTTCTGCCGCCAGGCGGACCCCCAGACCGTGAGCCGGGAAGAGTTCTACCGGCTGGGCGTCATCACGGAGGCCAAGCCGGTCAACCTGCAGCTCAGCCGCCGTCTGGACGGCACCTGGTTTGGCGTGGAGCATGACAGCATCTCCATGCTGACGGCGTACGTGAACTTTGACAACGCCGCCGCGTTCTTCCGGGACGTGATCCATGACGACACGCTGGCCACCACCACGCGCGCGCGCATCGCATTCTACGGCGAAATGGCGCTGGGGTGCGGCAACGGGCGGATTGGCGTGGCGTTGCCGGTGGGGGCGGTGGACAACGCGGCGTTCGTGGGGACCGCGGACATGTTCATTGTGCTGCGTGACGCGGTGTTCGCCTCCGGCATTGAACTGGGGGCCAACCCCGGCGTGGCCGCGCACGAGTACAGCCACCGCATCTGGCAGCACAACGTGTTCCACGGGGACGAGGGGTTCCGCCTGCTGGCGCTGTCCTTCCTGGGCTCGCCGAGCCAGCAGGCCGCGCTGTGCGTGGACGAGGTCAGCGCCGACGGGTGCGCCTGCAAGGCCTCCGGCACACTGCTCAAGGCCATGGACGAGGGCACCGCGGACATCTTTGCGTACACGCTCACCGGGCGTCCCGCGTTCTTCTTTGACAACTCGCTGGCGGGCAGCACGGCGGTGGGTGACGAGGACAAAGTGCGGGACCTGTCGCGCGAGCCCGTCATTGACCGCGCGGGCAGCACCATCAGCACCGAGGAGGTGCCGTTCTTCAACGAGAAGATTGTGCAGCGCGCCGCATCCACGGACACCGTGTGCGGCCAGGGCGAGCCCGCGCTGCACTACTACCGGCTGGGCACGCTGTGGTCGCGCGGGTTCTACCGCTCCATTGTGGACCCGCAGTCCGGCAACGCCCCGGCGGATGAGGCGGCGCGCGTGGGCTGGGCGCGCGCGCACTACGCGCCTGCCGTGCGCGTGGCGGAGTCCCGCGTGGGCGACGATTTCACCACGCCGGTCTCTGGCCGCGACTACACCTTCCGGTTCGAACCGCGGCAGCTCATCCGCCGCTATATTGAGGAGGTCAGCGTGGACCGTGACACCCGCGTGTACCTCCCCGCGGTGCACGACGCTGTGTGTCAGGAGATGTGCAACCGGTTTGGGTACCTGCCGTTTGACCAGCCGGTGAACGGCGTGCCCGCGCAGTGCTCCGGTTTCATGGGGGCCAACGAGTTCTCGCCGCTTGGGGTCTTCCCGTGCCAAATCTGAAGACGCTGCTGTGCCTGGCGCTGTGCCTGGCTCTCCCCGCTACGGTGCACGCGCGCAAGAAGAAGCCCGCCCCCGAGCGCACCGCGGATGACGACGAGGAGGCTCCCGCCAGGGGTGACGCGCACGACGAGGAGGACGCCGGGCCGGACGCGAAGCGCCCGCCGGCGGAGGAACCGGCCGCTCCGGCGGGGCTGGGGGCGCGCATGCTGGGGGACCTCAAGGGACCCGCTGTGTGGCACGGCGTGGAACTGGACGTGCTGGGCGGGTTCCAGGCCACGCCCAGCTCCGTGGACTGGGCCCGCGTGAACATGGATCGCTTTGCCGGCGTGCGCGTGGGGTATTCACGCCATGCGCTGTGGCTCAACCTGGGCGGTGAGCTCACCTGGCGCAGCACCGCGCCCGCGCCCCTGGGCGCGCAACCCATCTGGCAGCTGGCGACGTTGTCGCGCATGACGGGGGGCACGCCCCAGCAGGTGATCCGGCAGATGAACCAGCTTGCGCTGGGCGGGCGGCTGGCGCTGCGGCTGGCGCGGATGGCCTGGTTTTTCGAACCGCAGATCCTGGGCGGACTGGCGGCCAGCCACACGGCGGTCCTGGTCACGCTGGAGAGCCCGTTGCCCTACAACGCCAGCTTCTGGACGGTGGGCGGGTACGTCGGCGCGGGGTTTGTGACGGGGCTGGAGCCGGTGTTCGTGCGCTTTGATGCAGAACTCATCCACCAGCTGGGGCGGCCCACCTTCGGCCTGCCCGCGGTCGGGGTGCAGATGTTCTTCACCACGTACAACGTGAGCGTTGGCATCCGTTTGTGACCCACCCCGCCGTCGGCGGGTGACGCTGGGGGTTGGCCGGGGTTGGGTGTATGGTTCCGGCGTCATCTTCCCGGGAGTCCCCGGGGGTCCTCCAGGAGCGCGTCACCCATGGCAAGCACGCCTGACAACATGGTCGGCCTCATCGCTTCGCTTTACAACCGCAAGGAGTACCAGGACCTCCACTGGGAAGGGACGTTTGAGGACTACCTGCGCATTGCGCGGGAGAACCCGCGCGTCACCCGCACCGCGTACCAGCGGCTGTATGACATGATCCTCAGCCACGGGCGCGAGGAGTACATTGACAACAAGAAGAAGCTGGTGCGCTACCCGTTCTTCCGTGACGAGCAGGGCGGCGGGAAGGACGCCATCTTTGGGCTGGACATCCCGCTGATGCGCCTGGTCAACGCCTTCAAGGCGGCGGCCATGGGCTACGGCACGGAGCGCCGCATCATCCTCCTGCACGGCCCGGTGGGCAGCTCCAAGAGCACCATTGCGCGCCTGCTCAAGAAGGGCGCGGAGGCGTACTCCCGCACGGATGAAGGCGCGCTGTACACGTACGAATGGCGCATGACCAAGGACACGCTGCACATCACCGGCGGCCAGGAGATCTTCCCCAACCCCATGCATGAGGAGCCGCTGCGCCTCATCCCCGAGGAGATGCGGGTCAAGGCGTTTGCAGACCTGCGGCTGACCGGGCCGGATGAGACCACGCTGCGCATCACCGGTGAGCTCAACCCCGCCTGCCGCTTCATCCACCGCAGCCTCATGCAGCACTACAAGGGTGACCTGGCCAAGGTGCTGGGCCACGTGCGCGTCAAGCGCATGGTGCTGTCGGAAAAGGACCGCATTGGCATTGGTACCTTCCAGCCCAAGGACGAGAAGAACCAGGACTCCACCGAGCTCACCGGCGACATCAACTACCGCAAGATTGCCGAGTTCGGCTCCGAGTCCGACCCGCGCGCGTTCAATTTTGACGGCGAGTTCTGCGTCGCCAATCGCGGCATCATTGAGTTCATTGAGATCCTCAAGCTGGACGTGGCGTTCCTCTATGACCTGCTGAGCGCCACGCAGGAACACAAGATCAAGCCCAAGAAGTTTGCGCAGACGGACATTGACGAGGTGATCATCGGCCACACCAACGAGGCCGAGTACAAGAAGCTGCTCTCCAACGAGTTCATGGAGGCGCTGCGCGACCGCACGGTGAAGATCGACGTGCCGTACATCACCAAGCTCGTCGAGGAGATCAAGATCTACGAGAAGGACTTCAACAACAAGAAGATCCGCGGCAAGCACATTGCCCCGCACACGGTGGAGATGGCGGCCATGTGGGGCGTGCTCACGCGCCTGGAAGAGCCCAAGAAGGCGTCCATCTCCATCCTCCAGAAGTTGAAGCTCTACAACGGCAAGATGCTGCCGGGCTTCACGGAGGACGCCATCAAGGAGCTGCGCAAGGAAGGCAGCCGCGAGGGCATGGAGGGCATCAGCCCGCGTTACGTGCAGGACAAGATTTCCAACGCGCTGGTGTCTGACAAGTCCGAGACGTCCATCAACCCGTTCATGGTCATCAATGAACTGGAGAGCGGGCTGCGGTCCCACAGCCTCATCACCTCTGAGGAGATGCGCAAGCGCTACCGCGAGCTGCTGGTGGTGGTGAAGCAGGAGTACGAGGACGTGGTGAAGAACGAGGTGCAGCGCGCCATTTCCGCGGACGAGGACGCGATTGCCAAGCTGTGCGCGAACTACATCGACAACGTGAAGGCGTACACGCAGAAGGAGAAGGTGCGCAACAAGTACACCGGCCAGGATGACGAGCCCGACGAGCGGCTGATGCGCTCCATCGAGGAGAAGATCGACATCCCGGAGTCCCGCAAGGATGACTTCCGGCGCGAGATCATGAACTTCATCGGCGCGCTGGCGGTGGACGGGAAGAAATTTGACTACCGGACCAACGAGCGGCTCCACAAGGCGCTGGAGTTGAAACTCTTTGAGGACCAGAAGGACACCATCAAGCTCACCACGCTGGTGTCCAACGTGGTGGACAAGGAGACGCAGGAGAAGATTGACATCGTCAAGCAGCGCCTCATCCGCAACTACGGGTACAACGAGGAGAGCGCCACGGACGTGCTGAACTTCGTAGCGTCGATCTTCGCGCGTGGAGACGTGAAGGACTGATCATGACGGAGCGCAGTCGTGACCGAGCGGCCCGGGCCACCTGGGAGGGCGAGCCTCCTGGCGAGCCACGTCATGGCGCAGGCTCGGCAGGAGCCTCGCCCTCCCATGGGCGCACGGAGGCGTCATGACCCTTCGCATCAAGCAGGATCATGTCCGGTTCAAGGACATTGTCCGCGGGAAGATCAAGCAGAACCTCAAGAAGTACGTCCAGAAGGGCGAACTGATTGGCAAGCGCGGAAAGGACGTGATTTCCATTCCCGTTCCTTCCATTGACCTCCCGCACTTCCGCTTCAACGACAAGCAGCAGGGCGGCGTGGGGCAGGGCGAGGGCGAGCCGGGCCAGCCGCTCAACCAGGGCGACCCGCAGGATGGCAGCGGCAAGGCGGGGGACCAGGGCGGCGAGCACAGCCTGGAGGTGGAAGTCACGCTGGACGAACTGGCGCAGATGCTGGGCGAGGAACTGCACCTGCCGCGGATTGAGCCGCGTGGGAAGCACAAGCTGGTGGCCGAGAAGACGCGCTACGTGGGCGTGGCGCCGCAGGGGCCCGAATCCCTGCGCCACTTCAAGCGGACCTACAAGCAGGCGCTCAAGCGCACGCTGGCCATGGGGACGTATGACCCGCTCAACCCGCGCATTGTGCCCATCCGCGAGGACAAGCGCTTCCGCACCTGGCGCATCCAGACGCGGCCGGAGAGCAACGCGGTCATCATCTACATGATGGACGTCTCCGGCAGCATGGGAGACGAGCAGAAAGAGATTGTCCGCATTGAGAGTTTCTGGCTGGATACCTGGCTGCGCCACCAGTACGACGGCATTGAGAGCCGCTACATCATCCACGACGCCATGGCCAAGGAAGTGGACCGCGAGACGTTCTTCCACACGCGCGAGAGCGGCGGCACGATGATCAGCAGCGCCTACAAGCTGTGCGCGCAGCTCATTGAGGACCACTACCCGGCCAGCGAATGGAACATCTATCCGTTCCACTTTTCCGACGGTGACAACTGGTCCGCCGACGACACGCGGCAGTGCATCCAGCTGCTCAAGGACAACATCCTGCCCAAGGTGAACATGTTTGCGTACGGCCAGGTGGAGAGCCCCTACGGCAGCGGGCAGTTCCTCAAGGACCTGGAAGAGAACTTTGACGGCGACGAGCGCGTTGCCCTGAGCGAAATCAAGGACAAGGAAGGCATCTACCAGTCCATCAAGGACTTCCTGGGGAGGGGCAAGTGAGCACCGCGCTGCCTCCGCACCTGCGCGACGTGCAGGAGGAGATGAAGGGCCACGCCCGTTCCTTTGGGCTGGATTTCTTTGACACGATCTTCGAGGTCATCGGGTTTGACGAGATGAACATGGTGGCCAGCTATGACGGCTTCCCCGTCCGCTACCCGCACTGGAAGTGGGGCATGCAGTACGAGCGGCTGGCCAAGAGCTACGAGTACGGCCTGAGCCGCATCTACGAGCTGGTCATCAACAACGACCCGTCCTACGCCTACCTGCTGGAGAGCAACCAGGACGTGGACCAGAAGCTGGTGATGGGCCACGTGTACGGCCACGTGGACTTCTTCAAGAACAACTTTGTGTTTGCGCATACCAACCGCAAGATGATGGACGAGATGGCCAACCACGCCACGCGCGTCCGCAAGTACGTGGACCGCTTCGGCATCGACGTGGTGGAGGCGTTCGTCGACCGCGTGCTGTCCATTGACAACCTCATCGACGTGCACAGCAAGTACATTGTCCGCCGCCGCGCCAAGAAGGAGAACGACGAGCCGCGCGCACCCCGGCTGCGCGAACTGCCGACGGACAAGGAGTACATGCGGCACTACATCAACCCGCCGGAGTACATGAAGGCGCAGCGGGAGAAGGCGGAGCAGGAACAGCGCAAGCCCAAGCGTTTCCCCGAGGAGACCGAGCGCGACGTGCTGGGCTTCCTCATGGAGCACGCGCCGCTGGAGCGCTGGCAGCGCGACGTGCTGGATATGCTGCGCGAGGAGGCCTACTACTTTGCGCCCCAGCGGCAGACCAAGATCATGAACGAGGGCTGGGCCACCTACTGGCACGCCAAGATCATGGCGGAGAAGGCGTGCAAGCCCGAGGAGCTCATTGATTTTGCGGACCACCACTCCGGCGTGGTGTCCATGCAGGGAAACCAGCTCAACCCCTACAAGCTGGGACTGGAGTTGTTCCGCAATATTGAGGAGCGCTGGGACAAGGGGCAGTTCGGCAAGGAGTACGACGACTGCGACGACATTGCGCAGCGCCGCCGCTGGGACCGCCAGTTGGGATTGGGCCGCCAGAAGATCTTTGAGGTCCGCAAGTTCTACACGGACGTCACGTTCATTGATGAGTTCCTCACGCTGGAGTTTGTGCGCGAGGCCAGGCTGTTCGCGTTTGGCTTCAACAAGAAGCGCGGGCGGTTTGAGATCACTTCCCGCGAGTTCAAGGAAGTGAAGGACAAGCTGCTCACGCAGCTGACCAACTTTGGGCAGCCCAACATCTCCGTGCTGGACGCCAACCACGACAACCGCGGCGAGTTGCTGCTGCGCCACCAGCACGACGGGGTGGACCTGGAGCCCGAGTACACCAAGGCGACCCTGCAGGCGCTGCAGGCCATCTGGAACCGTCCGGTGCACGTGCTCACCCGCTCCGAGGGCAAGGGCGTCATGCACGGCTTTGACGGCAAGGACCACACCGAGCGCAGTGCGGAATACGCCTGAAGCGCACGCTGGTTAGCGGATGACTTCGGCCAGGCCCAGCAGGCCGGCGTCCAGTTCACGGCCTTCCGCGCGGGCGGCGGGCAGGTTCACCAGGATGGTGGGGCGGCTGCCGCGGTTGAGCAGCGCCATGCCCAGGCCGGACTTCACGCCCAGGTCCGAAGCCGCCACCGACAAGACCTTGTGCGCGCGGGTCAGCGCGGACACCGCGCCGGATTCCGCCTCCAGGCCGGGGCAGATGTAGAGCAGGTGGATCTGCTCGCGGGCCAGCGCGGAGTTGAGGTCCGCGGCGCCGTTCCATGGCAGCGCCACGGCGTGCACCGCGCGGCTGCCCACGCGCTGGGTGCGCGCGGCCTGGGAGAGTTCGGTCACCAGGGAGTCCGCGCACGCCCGTGATTCCGCCCCCCGCGCGTGCGCGAGCACACCCACGTTCACCGTGGCGGACGCGCGCACCCGGACGGCGCGGTCATAGGTCAGCACCTTGATGAGCAGCGCCGCCGCCGTGCGATGGGAAAGCGCACCGATGTCCGCCACAGCCGTGCTGCTGGAGACGGCGGCCACGAGGAGCGCGGCCGCGAACCAACCGGGGTGACTCCGCCCAACATCAGCTGCGCGAGACATCCGCGCCTCCAACTCCCCACCTGCTCCCCGTGGCAACGTGTTGCCGATCACATCTGAGCCCCTTGGTATCGCGGCGTCAACACGGGGGGTGACGGAGGGTGTGATCGCCCATGGTTGTGGTCCCTGGGGGTGGGGCAGCCACAGGATCCCAAAGAGCCGTTGTGGTGTGGCACAGCCGCCCCGGCTGTGCCGGTGCATGGCGACGTCACGGATGTCCCGCTGGCGTCCCGGCCGGGG
>JACRCW010000099.1 GCA_016218805.1 Deltaproteobacteria bacterium
CGTGGTGATGCTGGCTTCCGTGATGTTGTAGCGGAAGTTGTGCAGGCCGGGCGCCGAGTACGGGTTGTTGGACGTGGCATTCTCGGTGCGGTGGACCACGGAGATGGGCGCCAGGCCCGTGGTGCCGCTGCCGTGGCAGGTCGTGCAACCGGAATCGTCTGCCTGCGGGCCGCCGCTGTGCGTGGCGGTGGTGTCAAACGTGACGCCGTGGCAGGCCGCGCAGGTCTCACGCCCAGGCTTGGTCTTCCAGTTGTCACCTTGCGGCGTGGTCGCGTCCGCGCCGTTGTGGCACTTCTGGCAGTTGGCCAGGTTGCCCGGGTAGGTGACCTCGCTGAACACAAACGTGCGCGTACCGTCGCCGGTGGGGTTGGAGGTGGACGTCCCGACGGGAACGGTGATGTCCTGCGCGCTGTGGATCTTGTGGACCAACACGGGGAAGAACAGGTCCGTGAGCGGCTCACCCTGGTTGTTCACCATCGTCGCCGTGTGGCAGGTCTGGCAGTACTGCGTCTCGTAGCGGCTGCCGTGCGCGGCCAGGCGGCCGTGGCACTCATTGCAGGACGCCGCGTTGACAATGTCACGCGTGTTGGTGACCGTGCCGCCTGCGGGGATGAAGTCCGTCACCACGTTCTGGTTGTCAAAGCCCTCAAACCCGTCAAACAGGCCCGTGGACAGGCCGGACCACTGAATCACCAGGCGCGTGGTGAGCGCGTTGTCAAAGCCCAGCGCCCCCTCGGAGAAGTCACGCGTGAAGGTGTAGCGGTACTGGCCCAGGGTCTCATTGAGGACCTGGAGGTTGCCCTTGTAGCGGTTGCTGCTGACGTAGGTCTCCCACAGCGGCGAATCATACGCCGCGGCCGCCGTGTTCAGCTTGGCCAGGGTGAACCGGATGTAGTTGAGGTTGCTGCCGGAGGCGGGCTGGAAGTTGGGAATCACGCGCGAGCCGTCAAAGCCCGTCATGCTGAGCGTGAAGTCCACCTTGGCGCAGGTGGTGCCAGCGCCCACGGTGGGCGTGGCCGTCGAGGATGAGGTGGACACCAGGTCGCAGCCGGGGTCCGACGCGCCAGGCGCGGCGAAGGTCACCGAGATGTTGGAGAACACGGCCCGGCCATAGCGGGGCGCCATGCCGTGCACGTTGGTCACGTCCGCAACGCGGCCGGCGCCGTGGCAGACGGTGCAGGACTCGTTCATGACCCGCGTGACGTCCTGGCCGGCGGGCCCGGTGTCCCCCGTGGGGCCGGTGGGACCGGTGTCCCCCGTGGGGCCGGTGGGGCCGGTGTCCCCCGTGGCGCCGGTGTCACCCGTGGCTCCCGTGGCTCCCGTGTCACCCGTGGCGCCGGTGTCACCCGTGGCGCCCGTGTCACCGGTAGCGCCGGTATCACCCGTGGCGCCGGTGGCGCCCGTGTCACCGGTTGCTCCCGTGGCGCCGGCGGGGCCGGCGGGGCCGCGCGGACCGGTGGGGCCGGTGGCGCCGTTGGCCCCGGCGGGTCCCTGCGGCCCCTCCGGACCTTCCGGTCCTTGCTGTCCGCACGCAGCCAATGCCACCGGCAGCGCAAGTGCGACAATCTGGCTCCAATGCCTGCTCGAAGTTCTCATTGTTCCTCCGTGGAGCGCTGGACCCGTGGGCCTCCCGGGCAACGCGGGTGCGCTCCGCTCTTCGTTGGGGAAAACCGGGCGCAGCCGTAGCGCCCTTCCAAAATCTTGGCAAACCGATTCCGTCCAATTCACGGTGGGTTGTGCGGACTTTTGACGACTTTCTGCGCGTATCCTGCGTCGGACGACCACGCCACCCTGGCCGGGCTCAACGAAAACCCAACGCCCGCTTTCCATGTGGCGAAAACTTTTGGCCATCATTGAAGTCCGGCACGCACTGCATGCACGATCGGCGGAGTTGGCCGGGGAGACCTTGGTTCGGACCCGGTCTTGGGTTGGCAAACCCGAAATGCGTGCGGCGGGTGTCTGAGCGCGCCCTTTTCGCGATTGCGGGGCCCGCCGTGCTCACGACCGAGCGCAAGATCCTGCCTGCTGGAGCATGCCTGACGCGCGCGGTGGTCCGTGACCGCAGGTCTGGCGTGATCCCGTGGGTGCTTTCGCGCGCCTTTCCGTCGCGTTCTGCCGACACGGCGGGGGCCAAGGCTGGGTGATTCGCATGCGGCGCAGCATGCTCCGCCCGACGCAAGGGCGCCGTGCGAAAAACCCGGATTGGAGGAGGAAGAAGGGGCGCCCCGCCGAAGCAGGACGGGGCGCCCTCCGTCTTCAGGTCACTGGCCGAGCGCCTGGGCGCGCGGCTTGTTGATGATGCCGCCCATCTGCTCAAAGTGGAACTCGGCGGCCACGGAGTTGTGGCACGCGTTGCACGTCGAGGCGGTGGGGCTGCTGACCACGTCCGTCAGGTTGGGAACGCTGGCGCGGGAGGCCTGGACGGTGGCCCGCGTAACGGGCGAGGTGCCGTTGGTGGTCTGCCCGGTGGTCATCAACACGTTGGCGGGCAGGTCCGTGTCATAGCTGGACACGCTGCCGGTGGGCGCGGTGTGGCAGGTCTGGCAGTTGTTGAGGATGCCCGGGAAGGTGACCTCGGACCAGTCATAGAAATACACGCCGGAGGTGCCGCGGTCGCGCACGAATTCGTACGGGAACGCGCGCCGCGCCGAGCCGTGGATGGCGTGGATCAGTTCTTTGAAGTTCTGCGGCTCCTCCGGGTACAGCAACGGGTCGCTGCCCACGGCGGTGTCCAGGGCGCCAAACGTGTCACGCAGCGCCTGGGTCACGGTGACCGTGGCGGTGGCGCCACCGGATCCCCACGGGCCAGTGATGGTGGGCGTGGGAGTGGCCACCGGCGTGGGCACCGCCAGCACCGCCGCAATGAGGGTGGGGTCCGCGCCGCGACCGCTGCTGGACAGGTTGGGCACATGGCAGGTGAGGCAGACCTGCGGGTTGTCCACGCGGTTGCCGCCGTGGCCTTCAATGGTCTCATGGCAGCCCAGGCACTTGTTCAGGTCCACCGCCACGCGGCGGGCGGCGTCACCGGTGACGCCCTTGACGGAGGAGCGCGTGTGGCGGGCGATGCTGGCCGGCGGGGTGCCGAAGTTGGACTGCGAGAAGTAGCCCTGCAGGGCCACCGCGCGCATCGTCGCGTTGGCGGGGAAGGTGCCGCGCGCCGTCGGGATCGTCGCCACGCAGTCACCCGCGGTGCAGACAATGGCGTTGTCCAGCTTGAGGTTGGCCAGCGTGACGCTGGCCGGCTGCGCCGCGGTACGGCCCAGGTTGTTGTAG
>JACRCW010000100.1 GCA_016218805.1 Deltaproteobacteria bacterium
GCACGGGTGCGCGCACGGTGACGTCCGCAGACGCGCGCGGGAGTTCTTCAATGGGCGTCAGCGCGCTCTCCGGAAGCAGTTCCACCGGCGGCGCCGTGAGCGCCGGCCCCAGGATCACCGCCGGCTGCGGCGGCATGTGCACCTGCACGGCGGCCATCACCGGCGTGGTGGCCACGGTGGAGGGCAGCGGCGCGGACCGGGCGCCCTTGGTGACCACCGGCTCGCCCTTGAACAGCTCATGCAGCGCCACTTTGTCTCCCATGCGCGCACTGCGCATCATGGCGTGCGTCTGCGTGGGCGGGTCCTTGTCCCCAAACTCGGACAGCGCGCGGTCCCCGGCGTCCTGCTCCTTGGTGGTCTGGAACGCCGTGGACCCCGCCACCAGGTCCCCCAGGCGGATGGAGACGGACTGGTTGAGCCCGTGGATGTCCTTGTCCGGTTCCTTGGGCGGCTTGCCGCCCAGGAACAGGTAGTTGAGGAACTCCGCCAGGTGCTCGCGGGAGGAGCGCGGGTTGAGCTTGTGCAGCACGTGGCTGATGTCGTCCCGGAACTCGGTGGCGTCGTTGTAGCGGTCCTCGCGCCTGGCCGCGGTGGCCTTCTGGTAGATGCGGTCCAGCTCCGCCGGGATGGCCGGCACGCGGTCTGAGGGGAGCAGCGGCGTGGGGTTGGCCACCTTCTCCAACAGGCTGAGCGGGTTGTCATCCACAAAGCGCTTGGTCCCCGTGCACAACTCAAACAGCACCACGCCCGTGGAGTACACGTCCGTGCGCACGTCCAGCTTCTTGCCGCGCGCCTGCTCCGGGCTCATGTAGCCAAAGTTGCCCAGCAGCACGTTGGCCTGGGTCTCCGTGGACCGCTGCGTGCTCTTGGCCAGCCCAAAGTCGATGATCTTGACCTCGCCCTCAAAGCTGACCAGCACGTTCTGCGGGCTGATGTCCCGGTGGACCAGCTCAATGGGGCGGCCCTGCGCGTCCACCTGGCGGTGCGCGTAGGCCAGCCCGGAGAGGATTTCCCGGACGACGAACAGCGCGATGTCCAGGTTGATGCGCTTGTTCTTCTCGTGACAGAAACGGAGGATGCGCCGCAGGTCAAACCCGTCAACAAACTCCGCGGCCATGAACAGTTCGTCGTCTATGCGGCCCAGGTCATACACCTGCACAATGTTGGGGTGACCCAGGCGCGCGCCCAGCTTGGCTTCATCCACAAAGCGCGTGGTGACGTCCGGGTCCTTGGTGAACTTCCCCAGCAGCTTCTTGACCGCGTAGTACTTCTCAAACTCCTGCAGGCCGGAGGTGCGGGCCAGGTAGATTTCGCCCATGCCGCCGCGCGCCAGCAGCTTGAGCAGCGTGTAGTTGCCGAACGACCTCGGCAGCGACTCGGGCTCGCGTTCCTTGTTCATGCCTCCGCCGGCGCGCCATCGACGCGGTAGATGTCCACGGCCTCGGTCCGTCCCCGGATGGCGTGCGGTCCCAGCGCAATCAACCGCCAACCCGCCCGCTGCACCAGGCCCTCGCGCACCGCAGCGGTCACGCACACCTCACCCGCGCCCGCCAGTTCCGTGATCCGCTCCGCCAGCCGCGCCGGCGCCCCCACCAGCGTGTAGGTGGCCCGTTCCCCCTGCGTGAACACGCCCGCCACCACCGCCCCGGCATCCACGCCCGCGCGCAGCCGCAGCGCGGCACCGTCCGGCCCCGGGATGGCCGGCAGCCGCGAGCGCAGCTCCAGCAGCGCGCGCACGGCGGCCTCCGCCGCTTCCGCCGGGCTGCCCTCCCAGAACCGCAGGAACCCACCCGCGCCCATGGCGTGGTCCAACCGCCCGCCCAGCGCGCCCGCCACGTCAGACGCCGCCGCGTTGAGCGCGCCCACCACGCGCGCGGTGTCCGCCGTGGACCAGCCCGCGGCCGCCTGCTCAAACCCGTGCACGTCGTAGAACGCCACCACCTGGTGGCCGCTGCTGACCTGGGACTCCATGCGGCCGCCCTGCGCCGCGGCCAGCACCCGCTCGGCCAGTTCGTCCGGGACCGCGCGCGCCAGCGCCCCGCGCACCGCGTCCGCGCTCAGGCCGCCGCCGCCGCCGCCCGCCGCCGGCTGCTCCACCGCGGTGCGCGTGGGGCTGGTGACCTCCTCCGGGATCTCGGCGTGCGGCTCCGCGCCGCCCTCTGCCAGGCGCACGGCCATCTGGTGGGCCAACGCCAGCGCCGAATCCACCTCTCCATCCGGAAAGCCGCCGTCCGTCCACGGGCGCAGCACCTGCACCACGCCCAGCGCCGGGCTCTCCGGGTCCTTGAGCAGCGGCACCACCAGCAGCGCCATGGGCTGCTGGAACCCCTGGGAGGACACCAGCACGGGGTCCACCGGCTTGCTGCGCGAATAGAACGCGCTGCGCTCCTCCACCGCGCGCCGGAACGCGGGCCAGCACAGGGGTGGCTCACCGGTGGGCTCGCCCAGCAGCGTGGTCAGCGCCATCAGCCCGCCGGGCGCCGCGGTCAGCAGCGCCACCAGGTCCCCGTCCGTGACGTCCCGGATGAGCCGCAACAGGTCCTGCACCTGCGCGTGCCCCGGCCGGGTGAGCAGGTCTGAGGCGCGGGCCATCAGCGCCAGCTGCCGCGCCGCGGGGTCCTTGCCGCGGAACGCCACCGCTTCACCGCGGCGGGCGGCGTCCAGCGCGCCCAGCGTCAGGTCAGACACGCGCAGCTGCTCCAGGGACTGGTCAATGGCCTCCTCCGGGCGCGTCTCCGCGGATTCCAGCACCAGCTTGAAGCCGCCCACGTACACCGTGTCCCCCGCCGTCAGCGGGCGCGTGCGCACCTTCTCCCCGTTCACAAACGTCCCGTTGTTGCTGTCCAGGTCATGCACCACCACGCCGCGCCCGTCCGGCTCCACCACCAGCTTGGCGTGCACGCGTGACACCAGCGGCCCGGTGAGCACCACGTCCGCGCGCGCGGTGCGGCCCACCAGGTTCTGCCCGGTCTTCAGCGGCGCTGACCGCGTGAGCTGCTGGAACGCGTGGACGACCACCTGGAAGGGCATCGGGCGCGGGCTCCGCTCGCAGTGGCGCGGGGAAGCCATCGCCACGGGGTCGGCATTGAACCATCAGCAGGGGGGGTTTGCCAACAACGGGATCCGGGCGGCGGCTGTTGCCACCAGCCAACCTCATGCCCCACAGTGGGGCCGCCGCGTGTGCTCCAAGACGCACGCCGGCCGTCCTGCAGCAAGGAGAGGACCGGCCTCCCATGTCGCACGCCCAATTCGGCCGCCCCGTGTCCGTCCCGACGGGGGAGTTCATGTTCGGCCGCTACCACGTGCGGCGCCTGCTGGGCGCCGGCGGCATGGCCAGCGTGTTCCTGGCCGAGGACACCCTGGGGCGCCGCCCCGTGGCCCTCAAGGTGATGAGCCAGGAGCTGGAGGCGGATCCCGAATACCGCGCGCGGTTTGTCCGGGAGGCCCGCGTGCTGCTGGGCCTGCGCCACCCCAACGTGGTGCAGGTTGTGGACGCCGGTGAGGAGGGCGGGCGGCCGTACTTTGTCATGGAGTACCTGGAGGGCGAAGACCTGGAGCAGCGCATCCGCCGCACCGGCCAGCTGCACTGGCGGGACGCGCTGGCGCTGATGCGGCAGGCGCTGCTGGGACTGGCCGCCGCCTGGCAGGCCGGCGTGGTCCACCGCGACGTGAAACCCGAGAACCTGTTCATCACCCAGGGCGTGCTCAAGGTGATGGACTTTGGCGTGGCGCGGCCGCTGCAGGCGGACGGGTTCCAGACGCAGATGGGCATGGTGGTGGGGACGCCCGCGTACATTGCGCCGGAACAGGCCATGGGGCGCAAGGTGGACTTCCGCGCGGACCTGTACGCGCTGGGCGCCACCTTCTGGCACGTCATGGCCGGCCGCACCCCGTACGGTGAAGGCAGCCCCACCGCGCTGTGCAACTGCCACGTGTATGAACCGTTCCCGTCGCTGGCGCAGGTGCTGCCCTCCGCGCCGCGCGGCGTGGTGGACCTCATGGCCCGCCTGGCGGAGAAGGACCCGGGCAACCGCGGTGACCAGCAGGGCACGCTGATGGCCCTGGACGCGCTGCTGGCGGCGCCGGCGGAATCCCCGCGCCCCGCCGCCGCTGCCGCCGGGCCGCGCCTGGTGGTGGAGAGCGGCCGCATGGTGGGCACCGTGCTGTCCGTCCCGGAGGGCGAACTCATCATCGGCCGCATGCCGGGCTGCGGCCTGGTGCTGGATGATGCGCGCGCTTCGCGGCGGCACGCGGTGGTGGCGCGGCGCGGTGCGTTCCTGGAAGTGCGTGACCTGGGTAGCCGCAACGGCGTGCTGCTCAACGGCCACCCCGTGCAGACCGCGCCGCTGGCGGAGGGTGACCGCGTCACCGTGGGTGACACGGTGATGCGCGTGGAGGGCCTGGCCGGCGTCTACACCGACCCTGTGGTCACCAGCGGGAAGGGCTATTCGCCCGCGGACCTGGGACTGCCCCCGCGTCCGGCGGCAGACCCGCTGGCGCAGGCCATGGGCATGGCGGTGGGCGCGCCGCAGCAGCAGGCACCGCCGCCCCCGGGGCCCCTGCCCTCCCCGCCCATGGCCGGCGTGGTCATTGCCCGCGGCCAGGCCGGCCCGCCCGCGCCCCCCCCGCCCGGCCCCGCCGGCCAGCCGGTGGGCCAGAAGGAAGTACTCCACAGCCGCGCGGAACAGGCCGGGTTTGAGAAACTGGCGGATGGCCGAATGGCCGCCACCACGCCGCTGAGCCGCCACCTGCAGATCCTCTACCGGCTGGGGAAAGCGGTGGCCGGCGCCATGGATATGGCGGATTTGGGCAACCGCGTGATGGAGCTGGTGTCGGAGGCCGTCCCGTTTGACCGGGGGTTTGTGCTGGTGGAGGGGTCCACCGTGGGTGCGGACGGGCGGCGGGATTGGACCGCGGTGAGTTCGCGGGATGCGCACGGGCAGGCGGTCAACGGGCGCCCGTCCGCCACCGTGCTCAAGCGCGTGCGGGATGACGGCGTCAGCCTGCAGACCGCTGACGCCACCACCGACCAGCGCCTGGACATGGCCGCCTCCGTCATGAACCTGCGCATCCGCGGCGTGCTGTGCGCCCCCATGTGGGCCGGCGACCAAATGCTTGGGGCCGTGTACCTGGACCGCGGTACGCAGCGGCCGTTTGTCGCGGAAGAGCTGATCACGCTGGAGGCAATCTCCGATTTTGCGGGGACCGCGTTCCAGCAGCACCTCAATGCGGCGCGCGCGCGCGCGGCATCACGCATGGTGGAGGATTTGGCGCGGTTTGTGGCGCCGGAAGTGAAACAGGAGCTGGACCGCCGCTCCGAGACCGACGTGGCCGCCCTGCTGAGCCACCGCGAGATGGTCTGCACGGTGCTGTTCTGCGATATCAAGGGATTCACCCCGCTGTGCGAACGCCTCAAACCCGGCGAGGTGGCGACGCTGCTCACCCAGTACTTCAACGCGCTCACGGACGCGGTGATGGCCGAGAAGGGCAGCCTCAACAAGTTCATTGGGGATGCGTGCATGGGTCTGTTTGGCGTGCCGCTGCCGCTGGACAACAACAGCCTGCGCGCCGTGAACGCCGGCGCCGGCATCATCCAGCGCATCCATGCGCTGCAGCAGACCCTCCCGCCAGACCGCCGCTTCCAGGTCCGCGTGGGCATCAACACCGGCGTCGCCGTGGCCGGGGCATTTGGGAGCGAACGGCGCATGGAATACACGGTGCTGGGTGACGTGGTGAACACTGCCGCGCGGTTGGAATCCAATGCGACCCCCATGGGCATCCTGGTGGGCGAACAGACGTATCAGGACGTGAAAGACCTGGTGCCGTGCCACCCGCGCGGGTCCATCACCGTCAAAGGCAAGGCCCAACCGGTCACCGTGTATGAGATTCATGTGCCGGGCATCACCGGCGTGGCGTAGCGCGGGGCGGTGGAACCACAGGTCGGAGTTACGCGCGTCACCGGAGGACGGGGATACCGCGCGTTTTCAGGACGCAAAGCACCGCAAATGCGAGGCGGATTCGATCCTGAGCAACCGGGTGAGCGAGAAGTTGTGGCGCGGAGCAACGCAGGTCCGTTCCACGACGCGTGGCGGGCTTGCCGCAGGCAAGCCCATCTACCCGCCCCCCTTGGGGGGCGGCCCTCGACGAC
>JACRCW010000101.1 GCA_016218805.1 Deltaproteobacteria bacterium
GGCTGTGCCGGTGCATGGCGACGTCACGGGTGTCCCGCTGGCGTCCCGGCCGGGGGCGGCCGGGCCACACCGCGCTGGCGTGCTACCTGGCCGCAGCGGCGTTGTCGATCCCAGCGTCTACAACCATCTCGCATCACACCCATGCCAGGTGGCGCGCAACTGGGGGCCTGAACGGGCCTGAACGGTTAGGCGCTGGGTGGACCCTTGACAGAAGAACCGGCGCGATCTGACGCTCCAACAACCCACGAGTTCTGGGAGGAGGCGTACCATGACGTTGCCCAAGCCGTATGTCGTGCACCCGTTGCATCCCGCGCTGCCGGTCGCCATTTGGCTTTGGGTTTCGGGATCCGTGCGACAAACACGATGAGTGCTACCAAACGTGTGGCAGTGACAAGGCGGCGTGCGACGAGGCCTTTCGGCAGAGCCTGCTCCGCGTCTGCGGCTCCAACCCGTCCTGCAGGGGGCTAGCAAACACCTACTACAACATGGTCCGTGACTATGGTCAGAGTTCCTATGACGGCGATCAGCTGTACTGGTGTCAATGCTGCCCATGACCCAACGTCAGTGGCTGGCGCGTTCCGGCATGTTGATGCCCATCCTGGGGTTGGCCGGCTGCTACGCCGTCCTCCCTCCTTGGCTGGGCAACCTGTTGAATACCTTTCATCCAGGGAACTGGCCTCCCGCAATCCTGAAAGGGCAGGACCTGTTCAAGCGCACTCCTGTTCCAAATGAAGCCGCGGGGCCACGCGGGGTCTTTGACAAAGGGCGTGGTCTTGAGATCGCGCATTTCACTGACACGGAAATAGAATTCTTGGATCCAACGACCTTCGACGTCCGTGAGCGAGTACCGTTCTCCGGTGTTCCGTGCTTCGGGTACAATCGCCCGGCCGGCCTTCGGCCCTGCGACTTGATCAGCATTCGAAGCGACGGCGTCCTGAACTTCATGGCCGGGAGATCCGTTGGCGGCGATGACGTTGGACTTGCCGACGTAAATGGTGAGGAGGTGTGGAGGTTTCAGCCAACTCCCGGGGCCCACGCAGACCGAATGATCGCGGTGGACCTCGACGCAGATGGCGAGAAGGAGTTCTATGCCATAACGATGGACGCGCTCTTTCGTCTCGACTCGACCGGGCGCGTGGTGTGGCGGGTCTCCACGCCGGCGTTCAACTGGTCATTGGATTGGATGCCGTCGTACCAAGACCGGCCCCCAGCCGTTGTGACGGAGGCTGGCTTGTGGAACGCTAGGGGTAACCTTGTCCAGGAGATGAGGATTCGCGATCCATACTCGGTCAAGGTGGTCAGATGGAATGCGCATCCCTGCCTCGCACACGTCACGGACAGCGGGTCTGGCGTGCACATTCATGAGGTGAACGGGTCGCTCCAGTCCCAAGGGGAGATAGGACCGTTTGCTGTCAACGAGATCTTCACGGTCCGGTTGAAGCCCGACGCCCCGGAATGGGTCGTTGTGCGGGGCTTCACTCACTGGGTCAAACACGGGGAACTCAGCATCTTCAATCACGACGGCGCGCTTGTGTACCGGGAGATTCGCACCGGCCGATGATTCGGGTTGTAGAAGGGCCGCCCAATGGCCCGGACGAGCTGTTTATCTCGGAGTTCAATGGTCCTGTGGTCCGCTGGGAGTTGCCCTGAGACGCCGATGGGTGATGTCGCCCGAAGGTTGCGCGGCGCCGACGAGGCCGCCGTGGTGGTTACCGTTCCTTCCCGCCAATTCGAGGATGTGGCTGAGGAGACGTCGCGTCTCCAAGGTCGTTCCGCTTCCAGCGGCGGTCTTGCCGGGCGGTTATCACTGCGCAGGTGACGCGGCGTCGTGGAGGAGGCGCTGCGCGCGGTGGTGGCAGCCAGAAGCGGTCGGAGGCCGCGTAGTTGAGGCAGCCTACTGCGTGCACAACTGGTTTCCGGCCGGCCGGCCGGCTACCGGATGCACTTTCTGTTTCTGACTGCAGCGCGAGGGCAAGATGACCATGTTACTTGCAGCTCTTGCCCTTTTGACAGCCGGACAGGTGCCGGACGATGAATGTGCGAAACAGCTGCGGTTCATCCGGGCCGCGACAGGTGCGGAGAAGGACGAATGGACACGGAGGGTTATTGCTGCCTCAGCGCGACGTGAGACGGCGCACGATCCGATTTGCTTGGTAGGCGCAGTGACCCCAGAAGACCAGTGGTTGATTCCTACCTTGGGTGAATTGCTGCGAAGCCCCGTCGACTCGGTGGCCCTCGCAGCGCACCACAAATTGCTGGATCTATTTCGGCCGCAGGCAGCCGACGTGTATGCCGCTGCCCTGACCGATCAAAGGACCATCCCGTACGTCCGGAAGCTGATCCTGGTGGATCTTGCTTGGTTCGGGCTCAACCACCCAACGGTCATCGCAGCGCTGGATGAAAAATGCAGGGAGCAGGAAAAAATGTCATGGGGGATCTTCCTGTTAGGGCACGGCGGGTGTCGTGAGGAGGGGGGACAGTGCCCTTTCTTCGTGGAAGTCCCGTATATTTGCAGCAGGGGTTTGGCCGCGAACACTCCGCTCAAGCGCCACGACCTGATCAATAGCGTGGATGGCACCGTTTTCAAGGAGGGGGAGGACCTCCTGCTCTATCTGTCATCGCGGTCATCCGCGGTGTTTGAGGTGGAGCGCGGCGGGAAGGTGATGACCTTTAAGATCACCAGGGAAGGAACCGGAGTTAACCTCAATTCGAGGGGGCACGCCAAGTGAGGGGCAATCCAGGGAGAGGGTGACAACAGATGAGCTTGACGCCACGCCAGCGTTTGCCGAGATTTCGGTCAGCGAACCGGGCTCCAAGGGAGCGGACATGGCAGCATTGCGCTCGGCACCATTGGAGTTCCAACAGCATGCTCCCCTGATGGCGGCACCGGCGAGGGTCTCGGTGCAGCCCAAACCGGGGGCGCCGGGGGTCGCTACTGCCGCGCAAGTCTTCATGCCGCAGCGCATTGCTGTCGCGTCGGCACCCGCGCGCATCGTCCTTGGAGACCTACGGCCTCGCGTTGTCGCTCCCACGAGCGCAGCGCACTCCTGCAGTGGATGCTCAGGGTGCGGCACCGGCGGTGCCTGCAAGGGATGCAAGTGCAAGGGGTGCCCTGCCAGCGGCTGTCCAAAGGGCGGCACCGGCGGTGCCTGCAAGGGATGCAAGTGCAAGGCGTGCCCCTCCAGCGGCTGTCCAAAGGGGTGTTCTGCAAGTGCGGCGGGAGACAGGGAACGGCGGCGAGGGCCGCCCGCGCCACAGCCGATGGCGACCATACATATCACCGAGACAGAAGAGGGGACCTCGGCGGGCAGCCAAGGTGGGGCCGCCGGAGGAACCTCCGGGTCCGCCGGAACAACGTCCTCAGGGAGCCAGGCTGAGTCCTGCGCAACGAGGGCGAGGCGCCAGTGGTTGCAGTGCTTGGCGTGGGTGGACGAGGAGAACGGGACGGCGAACACCCCACAGCGTCGTGCGGCGATGGCGGCCTGTCGCTCCCGGTATGCGGACGAAGCGGCGGCGTGCCGGGCGGGTGGCGCGGCGGTGGCCCGGAAGAGGAAATGCGTCACTTCGCACAACAGGCGCGCGCTCACGCGCCGAGGCAGCAGGCCATCGTCGACAATCCGCCGGGGCCGGAGTGGGGGAGTTCAGCTCCGAGCAGCGAACCAGGCGGTGCCGGAGATGCGGTGACCCCCGGGGATTTCCAATTGGGCGGGCGCCCGGGTGCGGGCCTCGGGATCCAAATTCGCGACGAAAGCACCACGGGCTGTCAACTGAAGGCAAAGTTCCTCGACGACCCGTCATTGCCGTATTGCGAGAACACAGAGGACGCAACCGCATACTGCGTGGCTGAGTTTGGCAACTACAACGAAAGGGTTGGCCGCTGGTATCGTCAAGATGCGCCAACAACGGGACTATTGCAGAGTGCTGGTATTGCCCGGTTACTGGGGCTCGGAGACCAAGTTCATGACCGCTCATAGCCGGTGATTGGAGCCGGCCGCCCGCGCTGGCTTTCACACCAAGGGGGAACTCGGATGCACCTGTGCACCAACGCTTCAAGATGCTCGGCGCTGGTTGGCTTGATTGCGCTGGGATGCCCGGGGGCCGCTGGGCCCGAACCCGCACACCCCGCCCCATCGGGTGTCACGCCCTCGTCCGGGCCGCATTCGCGTGAGTCCGGGGACCGCGAGTCGCTCGATGAGGTCTCGCGCCGCGGGACGATGGCGCCTCCCAGTGATCCGGGCTCCCTGGCGGCGACTCGCCGCGAGACGTACTGCAAAGAGAAGCCCCGTCTCGAGGCGCTCCTGCGGGAGAACCCAAGCGGCCCCAAAGCTGAGCGACTGAGGCTGATTCTTGCCGGGCCGGAACTGAAGGACTGCCCGTGAAGCTTTCGGCGGCATGCAAGCGGGCAACGCTTGCTGAGCGACCCCAGTTCACCCGCGAGGCCCCGTTGCGCTCCTACGCGGCGTCCGCCCCCACGGACGCCACCGGGATGCTGGGCACGGGCATGCCGTACGGAAGCCGCACATCAGGGCGGTACTCAAACTTGCAGCTGCCCATGTAGATGAGCGCCTGCGCGCGCTGGTTCAGGAAGCCCACGTAAGACTGGTAGACCGCATCCTCCGGGGAGAGGCCCGCGCGGATGAGCGCGTTGTAGATGCCCTCACCCTCGCCGAGCACCAGCCGCACCAGCCCGTCCAGCGCAGGCACGTCCAGCGTCATCCAGTCCACCGCCTGGTCCAGGAAGGACGGGTAGGGCCCCGCCAGGCAGACGTAATGCAGCATCCCGTCCACGATGTAGAGCGCCGCGTAGTGCCCGGCCTGCGACGTCAGGGAGAACGCGCCGGTGGCCTTCTGGGTCTGGTAGGCCTGCAGGAGGTGTCCCATGCGCGCGGTGTGCGTCTGGCCCTGGTGGCGCGGCGGGTCGCCCAGGCCGGGGAACAGCGTCAGCGAATCCAGCCCGAACAGCGCGCCCAGGTCCGCGGAGTTGCGCGGCGCGCTCTGGGGCAACGCCACGGTGAACTGGCGCGGGTTCTGCGCGTTGGCCATGAAGCTGACGACCTCACGCGCGTTCATGGCGGCGGGCGGCTGGCCGGGGACCTCCAGCGTGTACGGCGCGTCCGGGCGTGACACGCCGCGGGTGGGCGCGCCGCGCCGGCTGGACGGCGGAGGCGACAGGATGGGCGCGACGGCGGGGGCCGGGGCCGGCGGCGCCGGTGGGGGCGGGGCCTGCGTGAGGAGCGCCGGTTCGTCCGCGGGCTCCAGCGCCTCTACGCGGCCACCCCCGGCAATGACCGCCGGCGCTGCGGGCTCCTCCACGTGGGTCTCCGTGGCGGCGGGGGCCGGCGCGGCCAGCCCCAGCGCCTCGTCGGAGGGAATGGGAATCTCGGTGCCGGTTTCCTCGTCGGGCCCCACCAGCAGTTCCACGCTGCTGCCCTGGGAGGCCGCCTCGCCTGAGGCGAACACCGACTCATCCACCGCGGGCATGCCGGCGTTGGTGAGTTGCACGCCGGGCAGTTCGCCGGTGGTGTCCGGGAACGCATCCGGTCCGGGCGCCGCGGTCAGGCCGGTGAAGGACAGGGGTTCCGCTTCCTCCTCCGGCAGCGGCTCGTCCGCGCCGGGGCCCGGTCGCGTGGGTGGGTCCACAAACGCCTCAACATCCACGCTGGAGGAATCCTCCTCCTCGGGCGGACCGGGCCGCGTGGGCGGGTCCACAAACGCGTCCAGCTCCACGCCGGAGCCGCCTTCCGGCGGTGCGTCATCATCTTGCAGGGGCGGCGGCGGGGCGGGGGGCGGCGCCTCCGCGCGCACGTCCTCCATCCGCGTGCGCACGCTGTCCTCCACGCTGGCCAGCGGCCGGTCAAAGCTCTCATTGAACAGGCCCCAACTGGAGGTGGTGTCCTCCTCCGGCAGGTCCAGCTCCTCGGCCATGGTGACGTTCTCCACGGGGCGCGGGAGCGCGGCAATCTCCTCCGGGGTGAGCACCTTCACGTACTGGCCCAGCAGCTTGGCCAGCGCCTGGCTCAATGCGCGCGGGTTGGTCCCGGCCAGCCCGGGCAGCAGCGCCTTCTCCAGCGCGGCCGCGGTTTCAAACCGCGCCTCCGCGTGGCGGGACAGCGCCTGCAGGCACGCCTGGGACACCGCTTCCGGGCACGCCGGCTCCACCTGCCGGGGCGCGGGCACGTCCTGGGTGAGCACGGCGGTGATGATGTCCATGTCGGACTTGCCCTTGAACAGCCGCTTGCCCGTCAGGCACTCCCACAGCAGCACGCCCGCGCTGAACACGTCGGCGCGCTGGTCGCTCTGTTCCTGCTGCATGACCTCAGGTGCCATGTAGCTGAGCTTGCCCTTGAGCTGGCCCAGGGTGGCCAGCACCATGGGGTCCGCGCGGCTGGCCACGCCAAAGTCCGCCAGCTTCACCACGCCGTCACGCATGACCACCACGTTGGAGGGGCTCACGTCCCGGTGGACCAGCATCAGCGCGCGGCCCTTGGCGTCCTTGAGGCCGTGCAGGTGCACCAGCGCGCGCACCACGCTCCACACCACGTAGGTGGCCAGCTGCACGGGCAGCTTCTTGCGCGCGCGCGCCAGGAACCCCAGCAGGCGCCCCAGGTCACACCCGTCCGCGTACTCCATGACCAGGAAGCGCTCGTCGCCGTCCGCCTCCATGCCGTGCACCACCAGCACGTTGGAGTGCCGCAGGCGCGCGGCCAGGCGGGCCTCGCGTTCCAGCGCTTTGACCACGTTCTCGTCAACGCTCAGCGTGGGACGGATGCGCTTGAGCGCGTACAGCTTGCCGGCGTCCTCGCCGGTGCGAGGCTCGGCCAGGAACACCTCACCCATGCCGCCGGAGCCCAGCAGCGCCAGGACGTTGAACCGTCCCAGGATGAACGGATTGAAGGCCTCCGCCGTCACGACTCCACCGCGCCGGGACCCACCCGGCGCCGGCGTCCTCTTTGGAATGGAACGGACAGACCGTCAACCACGCGGGTCAACGGTACGCGGGCGAAGGGAACAACCCTGTCAGCGTGTCCCGCAGCGCGCCCGCGGACGGCGTGGCGGTGTCCAGGCCCCACCAGCGGTAGTCCGTGAGGCCGGGGAGGTAGAAGTTGCGGCACTCCCAGGACAGGCTGGTTTCCAGCAGCAGCTTGTCCCCGGAGAAGAACCGGATGCCCCACGCCGGCTTGTGGCAGGACCGGGCCTGCCCGGCGGCAAACGCCTGCTGGCGCCACAGGCCGGCCAGCCGGGCGGCGTCCTGCGCGTCCAGCACTCGCACGGCGCGCACCTGCGCAAAGTCCCCGTAGGGATAGACGGGGAAGGGGGGCGCGGTGGCGGACGCGCCGGAGGAGTCCGGGCGCGGCAGGCGCGGCCCCAGCAGCGCCACCTCCACGCGGTCCACCGCCGGCAGCTCCCGCAGGAACGGCGCGGTGCGCGCATCCTCAGCATTGTTTCCGCGGGCGGCCCCCAGCAGGGCCAGGGCCGCCACTGTTGCCGCCACGCCCCGCGGCCGGCTCCACCACGTGCTCCCGAACATGCCCGGCGTTCTACCACGCCTGGTTGCGCCGGCTCACGTGCGCGTCTCAGCCAGGCGCGTGGTCAGCCGCTGGATGCGCTCGGTCTTGTCCTTGATCTCGCGCGCCTGGCGGTCCGCCCGCTCCTTGAGCTCCTCCACCTGGCGCCGCAACTCCTCCACGTCCGGCGGGAGCGGTGCAGCGGGGGAGGGCGCTGCCGCCTGCGCCGCGGTGGCCTTGAGCGCCTCCAACTCGCGCACGGTGGTGGACATGGAGGCGCGCGCCCGTTCCAGTTCCTTCTTCAGCTCCGCCGCCTCCGTCCAGGCCTGGTCCGCGGTCTGCGCGCGGATGCGCAGCTGGTCCGCGTCCGTCAGCACCGGCACGGGGCCGTCCACGTGCGCCAGCTTGGCGCGCAGCTGGGACATCTGCTGGTTGATGGTGACCAGCTCCGCGCGCAGCGAGATGACCTGGGTATCCCGGTCCTTCAGCTCGCGCGCCAGCGTGGTCAGCGAATCCGTGGTCGTCACCGGGCCACCGCCGCGGGCGGGCTCGGATTCCAGTGTGCGGATGCGCTCCTTGAGATCCTTGGCCTCGCGCGCGCTCTCGTCTGACTTCCGCCCGGCCTGCTCCAGCCGCGCCCGGGTCCGCGCGAGTTCATCCTGCAGCGCCTGGTTCTGCTCGCCCGCCGCCTTCAGCGTGGCGGCCAGGGCGCCCTGGGCGTTGAGCAGCTCCGCGTCCCGCTCCTGCAACTGTGTCTGCAGGGCGGTGGACCGGGCGCGCTCGGCGTCCAGCCCGGCGTCTGTGCCGGGGGCGGCGGCGGCGGCAGCGCGCCCCGCCAGCGCAACATCCAGCTCCACCTGCAGGTGGGCCAGCTGCCCCTGTGCGGCCGCCAACTCGGCGCGGGCCTGCGTCAGGCGCGCCTCAGCGTCGTCAGCGGTGCGGGTCGCCCGCAGGATGGACTCGTCCCGTTCGGCGGCCACCGTCGTCAGCTGGGCCTGCAGGCGGGTGCACTCGGCCTCCAGGTCCCCTGCGCGTGTCTGCAACACCGCGCCGGCGGCCGCGCGGGCCTCTGCGGCCTCGGCCCGGGCGTGGGCCGCGGCGGCCTCTTGCTGCGCGCGCGCCAGCTCGCTCTCCAGCGTGGTGGTCCGTGCGCCGGCCTCAGCCGCGTCGTGCAGGCGGGCGTCGGCGGCGGCGGCCAGCGCGCGCGCCTCGGCCAGGTCCGCGCGGACGCGCGCCATGTCGGTCTCCAGGGCGGCGGCGCGCACGCGGGTGGCTTCCAGCTCCGCGTCCGCGGAGCGCCGCGCGGTCACCAGTTCCTCCTGGAGACGCGCCGCCCGCTCACGGGCCTCGGTGGCGGCCTGGTCCAGCTCTGCGGCGCGGCGCGCCGCTTCCTCGCGCTCGGTGGCGGCATGGGCGCGCAGGGTGGCCAGCGCCTCCAACTGGGCCGCGGCGTGCAGTGACGCCTCCTGTTCGGCCGCCGCGGCGGACTGGCGCAGCCGCGCAAATTCCACCTCCGCCTGCTGCCGGGCCGCATGGGCCTCCGCGGTCTCCGCGCGCGCGCGCTCCACTTCCGCGCGGTCCAGCTGATAGGCCACCTCGGCATCGCCGTGGCGCGAGCGCTCCTCCTCCAGCAGGCGGCGCGCATCTTCCAGCTCGGCGTGCGTGGCCTGCGCGCGCGCCAGGGCCTGGGCGGTCTGGGCGCGCGCCTCGTCCAGGGTGCCACGCAGGGTGCGGGTGTCGTCGGTTGCCTGGGCCAGCCCGCCGCGCGCGGCGTCCAACTCCTGTTGCAGGGCGGCGGCGTGCTGGCGCGCCCGGTCCGACTCGGCGGACCAGCCCGCCGCGTGTTCCCGCGCCTCCTCCAACGCCGCGCGGGCATGGTCGGCGTCGTTGGCGGAGCGGCGCGCCTGTTCCTGCGCCTCCTCCAGGGCGGCGCGCACGTGGTCGGCGTCGTTGGCGGAGCGGCGCGCCTGCTCCTGCGCTTCCTCCAGCGCGGCGCGGACATGGTCGGCGTCGTTGGCGGAGCGGTGTGCCTGCTCCTGCGCCTCTTCCAGGGCGGCGCGGACATGGTCGGCGTCGTTGGCGGAGCGGCGTGCCTGCTCCTGCGCCTCTTCCAGGGCGGCGCGGACATGGTCGGCGTCGTTGGCAGAGCGCTGTGCCTGCTCCTGCGTTTCCTCCAGGGCGGCGCGGACATGGTCGGCGTCGTTGGCGGAGCGGCGGGCCTGCTCCTGCGTTTCCTCCAGGGCGGCGCGGACATGGTCGGCGTCGTTGGCGGAGCGGCGGGCCTGTTCCTGGGCTTCCTCCAGGGCGGCGCGGGCATGGTCGGCGTCGTTGGCGGCACGCCGGGCCTGTTCCTGCGCTTCCTCCAGCACGCTGCGCAGGTGCTCCACCTCGCTGGCGCGGCGCGCCAGCTCGTCGCGGGCCTGGTCACCCTGTTGTGACACCTGGCGGGCCGAATCCAGCTCGCCACCCAGCCGTTCCACCTCGGTGCGCAGGCGCGCAGCTTCCTCCTGGGCCTCCTGCGCGTCCTGCCGCGACAGGGCGAGCTGCTCGGTCATGGCGCCCAGGCGCTGGCCCGCCTTGCGGTTGTCCTCGTGCTGCTGGGTCCCCAGCTGGTCCACCTGCACGCGCAGCCCGGCCACCTCGGACTCCAGGGTGTCCGCGCGGCGCGCCCGCTCATCAGCCGCCGCCAGGCGCGCCTCCAGCTGCGCGGTCCGCGCGCGCTGGGCGGCCAGCTCCTCCTCCAACTGGGCCGCCCGCTGCGCCTGCTCCGCGGCGCCGCCCGCCTGGGACTCCAGGGCGCGCGCGCGCTCCAGCGCGGCCTTCAGGTCCTCGCCCAGGACCTGTTCCACGTCCACGGCCCGCTGCGCCGCCTCCGCGCGCGCGGCCTGGGCGTCCGCCAGGGCGCGCTCCGCCTCCACCAGCCTGGCGCGGACCCGGCCCACCTCGTCCTCGGCGCGTGCGCGCTGCTCGCGCGCCAGGAACGTCTCCCGCGCGGCGTCTTCCGCGCGCGTGGTGGCGGCCTCCAGCGCGCTGCGCGCCTGTCCCAGGTCGGATGCCCCCGCGCGCCCCTCGCGCACCGCCGCGGCCAGCTCCGCCTCCAGGCGGGGCAGGTCAGCCAGGCGCTGCTCCGCGGTCTGCTGGCTGGCGCGCGCCCCGGCCGCCTCCGCCTCCACCAGTGCCAGCTGCCCGCGCAGCTTCTCCAGCTGTTCGGCCAGGTCCGCCGCGGTCCGCCGCGCCGCCTCCGCCTCCGTGTGCTCCTGGCGCAACTCCTCCTTCACCGCACCAAACTGGTTCTTCAGCAGCTCAATCTCGCCCGCCGCCGCGGCCGTGGCCTCCCGCACGGAGGCCCGGGCCTGCTCCTGCGTGGACTCCGCGGCTTCGCGCAGGCGCGCGGCCGCCTCCTCCTCGTGCGCCAGCCGCTCCTGCAGCTGCGCCACGCGCGCGCTGGACGCCTGCAGCTTGATGGCCAGCTCGCGGCGGCCCTCCTCCTCCTCCTCCAGGCGTGTTGCCGCCTCGCGGCGCGTGCGCTCCGCCTCGGCCCGCGCGGCTTCCAGCGCCCGCTCGCTCTCCGCCAGGCGCGCGTTGGCGGACGCCAGCGCGTCCGACCGGCGCGCCACGTCCTCCTCCAGCATGGAGAACGCGCTCTGCCGGGAGCGGAACTCGGCCCGCAGCGCGCTGAGTTCAGACTCCAGGGCGGCCCGCTGCGCCTCCAGGGTGTCCGCCTTCTGCTGCAGCTCGCGCGCCGCCGTCTGCGCCGTCGCCAGTTCGCGTTCGCGCTGGGACAGCTCCTCGCGCAGCGCGCCGTTCTCGCGGGCGCGCTCCAGCATCTTGTCGCGCACGCCGCGGCCCCGCGCTTCGGACTCCTCCAGCTGTTGTTGCGCGGCGGCCACCTGCAGGGACAGCGCCTCCTGCTGGCCGCGCAGCACGTCGCGCTCGCGTTCCGCGTTGGAGATCTGCGCGCTGGCGGCGTCCATCATGGACAGCACCTGGCGCGCGCGGTCTTCCAGCTGCACCACCTGCCGCTGCAGCGCGTGCCGCTGTTCCACCACCTCCGCCAGCGCCCGCTGCGAATCCGTGCGCGACGCCTCCATGGCCGCGCGCTCCTGCGCCAGCGCCTCCAGCCGCGTGCGGGCCTGGTCCAGCTCCGCGTTCACCGCCGTCCACGCCTCGCGCGGGAGCCGCTGTTCCAGCTCGCGCGTGAGCCGCTGCACGTCCTTCTCCGCCTTGGCCAGGGCGCTCTCCGAGCTGTCCAGCCGGGCGCGCAGGCCGGCCACCTCGTCCAGCAGCCGCGCGTTCTCCCCGGCCACGCGCTCCAGCTCCGTGCGCCGCACCTCCAGCTCCGCGCGCGCCTCCGCCTGGCCGCGTGCCGCGCCCTCCAACTCGGACCGGACCGCTCCCAGCGCCGCCGCCTGCGCGCTGCTGCGCTGGCCCGCCTGGTCAGCCAGCTGCATGAGCTCAGAAACCTGTGCCTGCAGGGCGCTGCGCACCGTGTCGGCCGCGCGCAGCCCCGCCGCGGCAGACTCCAGCTCCAACGCCAGCCGCGTGCGCGCCGCTTCGGAGGCGGCCACCTCCGCGCGCAGCTTCTCCAGCTGGTTCTGCATGGTGCCGGAGCGGCCCTCGGCCATCTCGTGCGCCATGCGGGACAGGTCCAGGTCCGCGCGGATCTTCTGCAGCTCCTGGTGCGCGTGCCGGTGCGTCTCCCGCTCCTGCAGCAGCGCCGCCGCCGTGGCGCGTCCCTCCTCCACGGCCTTCTCCAGCGCCGCCACGCGGGCATCCCGTGCGCGCAGCTCCGTTTCCAACCCGGCCGCCTGCGCCTGCAGCGCCGCGTGCGCCACCCGCGCCGCTTCGCCTGCCTCCGCCTGCAGGATGATTTCGTCGCGCAGCAGCGGGAGCTTCTCCGCCACGGTGGTGAGCGCACGGTCACGGTCGGCCAGGGCGGAACGGATCCGGGCCACCTCCGCCTGGGCGCCCCGTTCCTGTTCGCCCGCCTGCTCGCGCAGGGCGTCCACGCGGTCCAGCAGCACGGCGGCCAGCTCACCAAAGGGCAGCTGCACCAGGGTCAGCTCGCCCGCGTCCGGGAGCGTGGCGCCGGCCAGGAACAGGTAATGCGCCACCGGTTCCGCCTGCCCGTCCATCAGCCCGGTGTCCAGCGCCACCGCCGGCTCTTCCGTTGTGGAGAACGGCGTGAACGAAAACCCCAGCAGCGGCGCCTGCCCGTACACCGCCACCTGGGCAAACGCGCCGGACAGGTGCTGCACCATGTCCGCGTAGGAGGACTCTGCCGCCGGTTCGTCATCCAGCAGCAGGCCGGGTGAGGTCCCCTCCGGGTTGAGCACGGAGGTCACCAGGAACCCCTGCTGCCCCAGGATCCGCGCGTACTCGTCCAGGCGCCAGGTTTCCCCGCGCTGCAGCGCGCCCGGCAGCGCAAAGTCAAGGATCACGTCAAACGCGCCGTCATCCGCGGGCACGCGGTTGCCGTCCGTCATGGCGCGGAAGTCCACCTTCTTGCTGCCCAACGTGCGGCGCGCTTCGGCCACCACCGCGGGGTCCACGTCCACGCCCACCACCCGCGTGGTCTCCATGCCCGCCACCAGCCGCACCACCGCGCCCCCGCCGGCGCCCAGCACCAGCACGCGGCGGCCCTTCAGCGCCGGCTCCAGGAAGCTGAGCCGGGGCAGCAGGTCCGCCAACGCCGCGTGATCCTGGAAAAGACGTTCCATGCACCGCCCACGTCGTGCACCGGGCATTCCCCCGGCGACGTTGTGGGACCGTAGGCCCCCTCATGACCCGCTTCAACTTTCCGGCTCGCGGCTCCGCCGGATTCCGCTTGCCTCCGCTGTCCCACCTTGTCCTAGAAACGCTCCCCATGGGCCACCTTGCTGACCGCCTGGAGACGCGCGCCCCGCCCGCCGTGGCGGACCGCGCGTGGGAACTGCTGCGCCATCCCCACGTGCTGGGCTCCTTCCTCCAGCGCCAACTGCCGCCCTCCCAAACCGGCCGCTTTGCCCTGCCCCTTTCCGACGCTGACCCTGCGCCCCACCTGGTGGTGACGCCGGATGGCCGCGGCGTGACCTGCCTGGCGGCGGGCATGATCACGGACAGTCCCCGTATCCCGTGGCCCCGCGTGGCGGCCTACCTGGACGCGCAGGCCCAGGACCTGCGCCAGCGCGTGGCCAGCGGGCGGCTGGCTGCGGACGCGTCGCTGCATGAGAGCCTGGAGCGGTCCGTCCAGCGCGCCTACCGCATGACCCGCGCCGAGTTTGACCGCGTCCGCCTCCTGGCGCCGCTGCTGCATGACCTGCTGAGAGAGATGCTGGACAAACAGCTCCGGCGCCTGGAGCGGGTGTCCAATGAGAGCCGGCGGCTGGCCCGCTACGCAGTGGACGCGCACGCGGACGCCGAGTGGTCCCTGTACACCGCCGCCTGCACCATGCTGCTGGCCTGCGCCAATGAGCCCGGCGTGGAAATCCCCGCCGTCATGTCCATGAGCCCGCTGGATCCCCTGTTGAGCGGGCGCGGCCTGTGGGTCCTGGTGAACTGGCCGGAACGCACGCTGGCCCTGGCGGACCGCTGCCTGCGCGAAGACCGCCGGTCCTTCATGCCCTACCTCCGCGGCGCGTTGTCGTGCATCGGCTGGCGGTTCGCCTGGCACCGCCGGGCCGCGGAGCAGGCGCGTGCCACCATGCTTGCGGTGACGCGCCAGGACTTCGTCACCCCCCCCGGCCTCACCCTGACGCGCCAGGACTGGCTGGAACAGGCGCTGGACGTGGCGCGGGATTCGGCCCGGGCGGGCCTGCCCCAGGATCCGCCGGCCCCCGCACCGCTGCGCAACGCAGAGGAACGGGACCTGCTCAAGGACCTGCAGCGCGCCGCCGCCGGTGACCCCGCCGTCCTGCGCGAACTTGACCGCCTGGACCCCGTGCGCGGCCTGTTCTCCGACCCGGTGGAACGCCGCTGGCCACCGCCGCACCTCCCAGCCGTGGTGGACCCCGCCGCGTTCTGGCAACGCCACATGCTCCACGCAACCGAGGAGTCGCCCTTCATGGAACTCAGCGTGGGGCTGTGGTGGTCCAACGCGTCCCTGGACGCGCTGGCTCCTCCCCCGGAACCAGACCCGTTGTGGTCCGCCGCGGACGGGCGCGCCTACGTCCGTGAAACGCTGGTCCGCAACCTGCGCGGCCCGCAGCCCCGTGAACCCGATCGCGCCGCCCCCAAGCCCGGCCGCAATGAACCGTGTTCGTGCGGCAGCGGTAAGAAGTTCAAGCGCTGCTGCGGCGCGTGAGGATGTGCGGCGGATCCCATCCTGAGCAAGACGGTGAGGCGGGTACGCATGCACGCAGAACGTGCATGCAGTCCGGACGGGGCATTCGTGGCGCAGATGCCGGCTCAGGATGGGAGCCGCTCGCAACTGCACCGGGAGCACCAGACTCCTGCCGAGCCCGTCGCGCGGTCCGGGACGGCCATTGACAGCCCGTTGAAAGCTATGGTTTTCACGGCGGCAACAAAACAACGCAAAGGAGGGGTTTCCCATGCCCAACGGCACCCATCTCACCATTGACGAAATGGAACGCGTCATTGACGACCTGCTCGCCCGGCGCTCCCCGGCGCTGGCCCGGTTGAGCGCGGGCGGCATCTACCGCGCGCTGCTGGAGAAGAAGCAGGCGGAACTCAAGGCGCTGCCACCCGCGCTGCGCGGCCTGCCGCGCGCCGAACAACTCCGGCTGTTGGACGTGGACCACGACCGCTGCATCCGGGCCATCAACTACCTGCGCGAGGCCCTGGAGGCCTGGCCCTACGCCACCCCCGCCATGCGGGCCGCCAGCGCCACCCTGGTCACTCACTTCATCACCGGCCCCGGGATGACCCAGAAGCCGTACGGCGTGCAGTCCCGCGTTGCCGCGGAAGCCGAACCCAAGCTCACCACCCACGGCCCCGCATTGGCCGCCGTGCCCACGCCGGACGGCGCCAACCTGAAGGTGTGGGTGGAGAAGTATGTGGCGGCGGGCAAGGCGCTGGGCAGCTCGCATTCGGGCCGCGCGGATGACCTGGCGGGGCGCGGGGACGGCGCCGCGGCCGCCCCACTGCGCGGCGCGCTGATTGGCATCTTTGTTGACCTGCGCACGGCCATCGCGCGTGAGCTTGAGGTCAACGCCGCACTCCCGCGCAGCCTGGAAGATGACGTCCTGGGCTACCTGGACGAATTGGAGCGCCTGGCCCTGGCCCGCGCCGCTGGCCCCACCGCCGCTCCGCCGGCCGGACCGGGCCCGGTCTGACCCCCGTCACAAAACCCGGTTGCAGCCGCCTTGGGCGTACCCCCGGGGTATGGGCTGGGCGGTTTCGGCCGTCTTGGGGGTGCCCCTGGGGTATGTGCCGGGCGGTTTCAACCGTCTTGGCGGTACCCCCGGGATAGGGGCCGGGCGGTTTCAACCGCCATGGAGTATCCCCGGGGTATGAGCTGGGCGGTGTCATCCGGCCTGGAGGTACCCCCTGGGTATGGGCCGGGCGGTTACAACCGGGCGGTCACCCGCCACGTACGTGATTTCATGCGGCACTTGCCGGAGTGGGAGGAACGCGCATGGGGCACGCCGCGCATTTCCTGGAACGGCTGGAGCGCGCTTCAGCGGCGGAGGCGGATGACGCGTTGGCGCTGTACCGGGATGTCCCCGGGTTGGCGTTCATGGTGTTCCGCTGCCTGCCGGACCTGGCGGCCGAGGCGCGGGTGGCGCTGTCACTGAATGCGGCGGACAAGGGCCCGCACCTGGTGGTGACGCGCGAAGGGCAGTTTGTGACCTGCCTGGGGCGGGGGATGGCGCCGCGGGGGTTGCCGGTGGTGAACCACCAGGCGTTGACGGCGGCGCGCGCGGAGCTGGCGGAGCAGCGCCGCCGCATGCAGCTTGCGCGGGAGCTGGCCGGCAGCGAGGACCTCAAGGGGTTGTGGCAGCGGCTTCTGGCCAAGGCGGAGGCGGTGTCGCGGGAGGAGTTCCTGGCCGTGGCGGCGCTGCAACCGTTGCTCAAGAAGCGCTTGTTGGTGTCGCACCTGCGCATTGCGGATGACCTGGCGGAGGCCCGGGAGTTGCTCAAGAAGGTGCAGCGGCCCACGGCGGCGCAGGCCAAGCACCTGCGGGCGTTCTGGCAGTCCGCGTGGTTCATGGGGGACCAGCTGGTGCTGGGGTGCCTGGACGGGCGGCGCGGGCTCACGCAGGAGTTGATCCGCGTCCTGTCCGCGGAGGGGTACCTTGCGTGGGGCGTGTTCCGCCAGGGCGAACAGGTGCTGGCCCTGCGCGCACTGTGGGCGATGGGGCGGTGGGGCAAGCCGCTGCTGGAGGGGCTGACCGCGATGTTCAGCAAGGCCAGTACGCTGTTGAGTTGGATGTATTCGGCGTGCGGGCTGCTGATGATTGCGCTGCGCTACCCGCAGTACCGGCGGCGCATCACGGACCTGGTCACGGCGTCCCGCCCACCGGATATCCTGCTGGACCACCTGGGCAAGGCCGCAGGGGCGTTTGCGAAGATCCTGGTGAAGTACCGCACCAGCCCGGAGGACCTGACGGACCTCAGCCTGCAGTGGTGGCGGCGCGAATACGTGCGCTTCCAGGACAAGGTGCACAGCCCGGCGCATCTGAGGTTTGCGACGGCCGCGGAGGTGCCGGAGGACCTGGCTCTGACGTGGGGCGCCAACCAGGAGGCGGACCTGATGAATGACCCGGCCGCGCCAGTGGCGCTGTTGATGTGGTTGCCGTGGCTGGCCCGGGTGGAGGCGCAGGAGTTGTACCTGCCGGCGGAGGTGGCAGCCGTGTGGCGGACCCCGTGGCGCCCGGAGCGCGCACTGGCGTGGGTGCAGCGGTACGAGGACCACTACGGGCCGCGGCAACCCGTCACGGTGGCCGCGGTCCCCGGGCGCAACGCGCCATGCACCTGCGGGAGCGGCAAGAAGTACAAGCGCTGCTGCGGCGCCGCGGCGTAGGCCGCCACCCGTTGCGTGCGGCCGCGGGTCTGCAGCAGAAGGCGCTCCATGCCTTCCAAAACCATGCAGCGGGACCTGTTTGCCCCGCCCCCCGCCCTGGAGCTCAGCCCGGAGTCCCGCCGGTTGGCCACGCTCCAGCAGGAACACGACAAGCTGCTGCGCCGGGTGCAGGAGACCGGCGAGACGGCCGCGAAGCTGCGGCGCGAGATGTCCGAGGGCATGGAGGATGTGGTGCGCGTGCTGGAGTCTCGGATGGTGGCGGTGCACGGGCTGCAGGAGGAGTTGCGGGCCGTGATGGACGCCCTGGCGGCGGACGGGCGGCGCAGCCGGCGCGCGCGCACGGCCATCCGGGAGGCGCGGGTCTACCTGGAGCGGGAAGGCTTCCTGAGCGAGGTGAGCGTCCGGGCCGGGCCGGGGGCGGACCCGCCGGAACGCGAGCCGTACGCCCTGGAGGAGGAGGAGCAGGACGAGCCGGAGCAGGTGTCCGCGGAGCGGCCGGTGAACCGCGCTGAGATCAAGGGGGTGTTCCGGCGTCTGGCGGCGGCGGTGCACCCGGACCGCGCGCAGGATGATGAGACGCGCGCCCGCCACACGGCGGCCATGAAGGAGGTCACGGCGGCGTACCATGACGGGGACTTTGCGCGGCTGCTGGAACTGGAGAAGGCGCTGGGAGTGGGGTTGCCGCAGGGCGGGCAGGACCCGCAGGCGCGCGTGGCGGCGCTGGAGCGCCTCAACAAGGAGCTGCGCCGGCAACTGCGGATCCTGCAGACGGAGGTCCGCCGGACGCGCCGCACGCCGGAATACGCGGCGCTGCGGGAGGCCCGGACGCCGGCGGGCCGCGCCAGAATGCAGCAGGAGGCTGACGCCGAGGTGAAGCAGATGCGCACGCTGGTGGAGTTTGTCACCGCGTTCCGGGACGGGAAGATTTCCGTGGCGCAGTTTGAGGCGGGGCCGGCGGCCGACGCGGCGAGCGTGGCGGAGAGCCTGGATGCGTTTGCGCGGGAGATGGAGGCGATGTTCGCCGCCGAGAAGCCGTCCCCGCGGCCGCGCAAGAAGAAGGGACGGCGGTAGGGCGCCGCGGCGTGGCAGTCAGGGGCGCCACAGGTCCTGGACCGGCACGCTCCAGCCCGCCGCCAGCCGGGATTCCATCCGGTCACCCACAGTGACCATCTGCGTCAGGGACGTGCTCAGTTCCACGCAGCGGAGGTGCGGGTCCACCATCCAGTATTCGCGGACGCCGGCGCGCATGTACATGAGCCGCTTGGCCATCCGGTCATACGCGCGGTTGGCGGAGAGTATCTCCACCACCAGTTCAGGAATCTGCTGCAGGGGTTGGGCGTCACCCGGATGGCTCAGGAACAGCGCCAGGTCTGGCTGCAGGACGGTGTCCTCGCCAAAGAGCACGTCAATGGGCGCGTACACCGCCCACGCCGGCGGGTGGGCCACCGCCCACGCGTCCAGCGTCCTGAACAACCGAACGGATACCTGCTGGTGCCTTGGGTGGGGCGCTGGCGCCAGCACGACTTCCCCCTCGACGAGCTCAACGTGCGCCATGGACTCCGGAAGCGCCAGGAACTCAGCCAGGTTCACATACGCCTTCTGGGACACGGTCAACATGACGTCAGTGTGCCCGTGGCGCGCGCGTGGCTCAATCCAGGAAGTGTCTCAATATCTGAGACACCTCGGCGGCCTATGCGCCCAGCCGGAACGGCGAGAAATCCGTCTCCCAGTCGAAGTAGTCCTCGTGCTCACGCGCCTTGAGGAACGCCACCACGCGGTAGGTCACCGGCGTCATCAGCGCCTCCCACGCGCACTTGAGCGCGTAGTTGGTGAGCATCACCTGCAGCACCAGCGCGCTCTCCCACACGCCCAGAAATGCCAGCGGGTAGAAGATGAGGCTGTCCACCGCTTCGCCCACCACCGTGGAGCCGATGGTCCGCAGCCACAGCCGCCGGCCCCCGGTGCGCAGCTTCATCTTGGCCAGCACAAAGCTGTTGGCGAATTCGCCACAGAAGTAGGCCAGCAGGGAGGCCGCCACCACGCGCGGCGTATTGCCAAACACCCCCTCCAGCGCCGCCTGCCCGCCGAACCCCGGCGCCGGCGGCAGCCCCACCACGACGGCGGACATCACCGCGGCAAACACCAGCGCGCCGAAGCCGGCCCACACCACGCGGCGGGAGCGCGCGTAGCCGTACACCTCCGTGAGGATGTCACCAAACACGTAGGACAGCGGGAAGAACAGGATCCCCGCGCCAAAGGTGAACCCGCCCAGCGCCGCCACCTTGGCCGGTCCAATGAGGTTGGCGCACAGCAGGATCACCACAAACGCCACCATCACAAAGTCAAAATACCGGTACTGCCGCGCAGCGGCGGGGGGAGGCAGGGTGGTTGGGGCCATGGACGCCCCACGTAGCGGAGCCGGCGTGGCGGCGCAGGCACCCCGGGTGCCGTGCCCCGGGGATGGTGGTAGGACACCGGGCATGGGCAGCCGCATCCTCATTGCCGACGACGAGGCCAACATCCGCAAGGTGTTGGCCAAGACGCTGGAGCGCGAAGGCTACGACGTGGTGGCGGTGAAGGACGGCCAGGAGGCGCTGGAGGTCATTGAGCACCGGGACGTGGAGGATGACCCCATTGGCGTGGTGGTGACGGACCTGCGGATGCCGCGGCTGGACGGGCTGGGCCTGCTGTCAAAGCTGCGCGAATCCGCGCCGGACATCCCGGTCATCCTCATCACCGCGCACGGGACGGTGGACACGGCGGTGACGGCGCTCAAGCAGGGCGCGTTTGACTACGTGACCAAACCGTTTGACCAGGTGGAGCTGTTGCGGGTGATTCGCAAGGCGGCCACCACGCGTGAGCTGGGCATGGGTGACGCGCGGGTGACGCGCGTGGGCACGGGGTACCGGCACCGGCTGGTGGGTGACAGCACGGCCATCCGGCAGGTGCTGGCCGTGGTGGACAAGGTGGCGGACAGCCCGTCCACGGTGCTGGTCACCGGCGAAAGCGGCACGGGCAAGGAGCTGGTCGCGCGGGCGCTGCATGACGGGAGTTCGCGGCGGGACCGGCCGTTCATCACCATCAACTGCGCGGCCATCCCCAAGGACCTGATGGAGTCTGAGCTGTTTGGGCACGAGAAGGGCGCGTTCACCGGCGCCACCACCTCCAAGCCCGGGCGGTTTGAGCTGGCGGACCAGGGCACGCTGTTCCTGGATGAGATTGGCGAGCTCCCCCCGGAAATGCAGGTGAAGCTGCTGCGGGTGCTGCAGGAGAGCGAGTTTGAGCGGGTGGGCGGCATCAAGACGCTGCGGGTGGACGTGCGGCTGATTGCGGCCACCAACCGGGACCTGCGGCAGGCCATCACGGAGGGCCGCTTCCGCGAGGACCTGTTCTACCGGCTCAACGTGGTGCCGGTGGCGCTGCCGCCGCTGCGCGAGCGCCTGGACGACATCCCGCCGTTGGTGGAGCACTTCATCACCAAGTACAACCAGCGCCTCAGCCGCCAGGTCCGCCACATCACGCCGGAGGCGCTGGAGCGCCTGCGCGAGTACCCCTGGCCGGGCAACATCCGCGAGCTGGAGAACATCATTGAGCGCAGCGTGCTGTTTGCGGAGGGGGACACGCTGAGCGAGAAGGACCTCCCGCCGGAGCTGGCGGCGCGCACGCACGCGCTGCGCATGCGGGACACGGCGGCGGCGGCGGCGCCCGGTGCGGACCCGGGGCAGGGGCTGTCCCGCGGCGGGGCGCTGGACATGAAGGAAGTGGTGAAGCAGGCCACGCTGGAACTGGAGAAGGACCTCATCCAGCGGGCGCTCACGGAGACGGGTGGCAACGTCACGCACGCCGCGCGGCGGCTGAAGATCAGCCGCAAGAGCCTGCAGAACAAGATGAAGGAGCTGGGCCTGCGCGAAGAGCAGCCGGACGAAGGCGGCGGCCCGGCCGCCTGAGGAGCAGACGTGCTGGCGACCCTGGAGTCGGTCTTGGATGGAGCGGGCTTCCTGGAGCTGCGCATGCATGAGCGCCGCGCGCTGCGCATCCACGTGGAGGAGGGCCGGGTGGACGCCGCCATGGGGACGCACCAGGCGGGGGTGGGGGTGCGCGCGCTGGTGGACGGGGCGTGGGGGTTTGCGGCCAGTGCGGACCTGTCCCCGGCGGCGCTGCGGGACGCGGTGCGCCGGGCGCGCGCGGCGGCTGCCGCCACCGCGCCGCACCGCGCGGCCAAGGTGGGCGCGCTGGGGAGCGCCGGCCTGGCGCGCGGGTACAGCGTGGGCACACCGGCGCGCGGCCCGGTGAGTGCGGTGCCGGTGGAAGCCAAGGTGGAGCTGTGCCTGCGCACGTGGGAGCGCGTGCGGCACGCACACGCGCACATGCGCGGCGCGGAGGTGGGCTGGCTGGAGCTGAATGATGAGAAGTGGATTGTCACCAGTGACGGTGTGCGCGCCCACGTGGTGGATGTGAAGCCGGAGTTCCGGGTCAGCGCGGTGGCGGGGTTTGAGGGGGAGCTGCAGACGGCGCAGGAGGCGGTGGGCAAGACGGGCGGGATGGGGGACCTGTTCCACGCGGAAAGCGCGGAGGAACTGGCGGACAAGGCCGCGCGCACCGCGGTGGACCTGCTGCGCGCGGGCTACCCGGCGGCGGGCAACCGGCGCGTGGTCCTGGCCCCGGACGTGGTGGGACTGCTCATCCACGAGGCCATTGGCCACACGGTGGAGGCGGACTTTGTCCTGTCCGGGTCCGCGGCGGCGGGGCGGTTGGGCCAGCTGGTGGCCAGCCCCCTGGTGAACCTGGCGGACAGCGGGGACAGCCCCTACGAGCCCGGCGCGGGCGGCTGCGTCCCGGTGGACGACGAGGGGATCATCGCCCGGCGCGCGGACATCATCCGGGAGGGCCGCCTGGTGGGTTACCTGCACAACCGGGAGACGGCGGAGAAGTTTGGCGTGGCGCCCACGGGGAACGCGCGCGCGTACGAGTACGACAACACGCCGCTCATCCGCATGCGCAACACGTACCTGGAGCCCGGGCGGCAGACGCTGCCGGAGCTGCTGGACGGCGTGGAGGACGGTTACCTGTTGGCCGGCGCGCGCAACGGGCAGGCGGATGCCAACGCGGAGTTCATGTTTGCCGTGCAGGAAGTCTATCCGGTGAAGAAAGGGAAGCTGGGCTCCCTGCTGCGCGGGTGCACCATGACGGGGAACGCGTTTGACGTGCTGCGCAGCGTGGACGGGCTGGGGGACCAGTTCAGCTGGCGGCTGGGGAGCGGGTTCTGCGGCAAGGGGCAGCCGGCCAAGGTGGACGCGGGCGGGCCGCACCTGCGCTGCCAGGTCCTGCTGGGCGGCCGCGAATCCTGACTCGACTCAGCCCAGCTCCCGCAGGGCGGCCGCGGCCACGCGCGCATTGACCACGGACAGCAGGCGCTCACGCGAGAAGGGCTTCTCCAGCACGCGGTCCCTGAACGCCGCCAGCGGCGGGGCGTCCTCCGGGGCCACCGGGCCGCCGCTCATGAACACCACGCGCTCGGCCAGCACGGGGTCCTTCTCCAGCAGGCGGCGGTGCAGCTGCAGGCCGCTCATGCCGGGCATCAGCAGGTCGCACAGGATGGCGTCGTAGGCGGTGACGTCCAGGGCCAGCGCCTCCGCGCCACTGGCGGCAATGTCCACCACCATGTCCGTGAGCATGCGGCGCAGGCCGTTGCGGAACATGGGCTCGTCATCAATGACCAGCAGGTGCCAGGCGGGCGCGGCCGCATGGGCCGGGCGCTCCCCCGTGGCGGGGGCGGCCTGCTCCCGCGCCACGGGCAGGGTCACGGTGAACACGCTGCCCGTCCCCGGCGCGCTGCGCACCGCCAGGGTCCCGCCGCGCGCCGTCACAATGCCGTGGCACACCGACAGACCCAGCCCCGTGCCGCGCCCCACCGCGCGCGTGGTGAAGAACGGGTCGAAGATGCGCTCGCGGTCCTCGTCCGCGATCCCCGCCCCGTTGTCCTCCACCTCCACCACAATGCTGGCGCCCGCCTGCCGGGTGCGGACGGACACCCGCCCGGGGCGGCCGGTGCCTTCGCACGCGTGGGCGGCGTTGATGACCAGGTTGAGGACGGCCTGGGCCAGGAGGGCTTCGCCGCCCCGGGCCATGGGGACGGGTGCCAGGTCCGTGACAATCTCCGCGCGCTGGCGCAGCTCCACGGCCGCCATGCGCAGCGCCTGTTCCACGGCGGCGTGCACATCCGCGGGGCCCTCATCCGAATCATCCGTCCGGGCAAACGCCTTGAGGTCCCGCACAATGTCACGCACGCGGCGGACGCCCGCGGACATGTCCCGCACCGCGTCCCCCAGCTGCGCCAGGCCCTCATCACCGGCCCGCGTTGCCAGCGCGGCCTCCAGCGCCTCCAGGTTGGACTGGATGAACCCCAACGGGTTGTTGATCTCATGCGCCACGCCGGCGGAGAGCGTGCCAATGGCCGCCAGGCGGTCCGCGGTCATCAGGCGCTCGTGCAGGACCTGGCGCTCCGTGAGGTCCCGCGCCAGCATGACCGTCACCGGTGCGCCGTCCAGGACCACCACCACCGCGCTGATCTCCACCTGGGCCGCCGGGCCGCCGGTGCGGCGCAGGCGTGCGGGCGTGGGCGGCAGCGAGGCGCCCGCCTGCGCGGGCATGCGCAGCCAGGGCGGTTCCGCGGCGTCCGCGCGGCTCATGAGCAGGGAGGCCACCGGCGTGCCCTCCACCGGGTCCGCGCGGCCAATGAGCCGGCGCGCCGCCTGGTTGGCCAGCAGCACGCATCCGTCCCGGTGGGCAATCACGGCGTCCGGCAGCGCTTCCAGCAGCGCTTTGAGCGACGCCTGGCTGCGCTGCAGGTCCTCCAGCGCGCCCGTGGTCCGCGCCAGCGTGGTGGCCAGCAGCGCGTTGGTATCCGCCAGTTCGCGCGTGCGTGCGGTGACCGCGCCGGCCAGGTCACGCCGGAGCCGGTTGTACCGGACGGAGACCAGGAAGCTGGTCCCCGTCCCGATGATCAACATGACGTAGTCCGTCAGGTGCACGGAGGTGACCAGCTGCGCCAGCATGGCGGTGTCATTGAGCGCCATCAGCACGGTGACCAGCAGGCCCCCGGCCAGCAGGCGGCGGTCTGAGGTGGGCAGGCTGGGCGAGCGCCACAGCGACTGCACGCACCACCCCAGCAGGCACAGCCCGTAGAGGGAGAACAGCGGCAGTGCGGGCCCGGGCCGGGCTGCCAGGTAGCGGACCCCGGAACTCTCCAGGCGCACGTAGGTCTCCGGCAGGACAAACCACGCCGTACGCCACAGCAGCCCCACCGCCACAATGTTGCCGCCCACCAGGGCCACCCACGTGCTGCCGGCCAGCGGGCGCCCGGCCAGCTCCGTGGTGATGGCCAGCGCGGTCAGCCCCGCGGCGTACGCCACGGCCAGCGTCACGCGCGTGCAGGTGTGCGCCGTGGCGGGGTCATCCGTGGCGTGCTGCACCACCAGGCTCCACAGGTGCACCACCGCAATGCCAAACCAGACGGTGATGTACAGGTGGAGCCGGTCATCACGTTTGCCCAGCCACAGCGCCGCGTGCTGCAGCAGCAGGTACACCGCCACCGCAAGCCCCATGGCCAGGGGGACCGCGGACGGGTGGCGGAGCAGGTCCACGCCCATTGGTCGTCAGGTGGAGGCGCGGCGGGGGGCGGTCAGTCCCGGCCCTGGCGCTTGAGTCCCCACTCCGCCAGCTTGCGGCGGATGGTGTTGTGGGACAGCCCGGTGGCCTTCTCCATGTCCTTGTTGGACATGGTGGCGTAATGCTTCTGGATGAACGTGTTGGCGTCCTCCACGGACATGGCGCCCTTGCGCGGCGTGGTGCTCTTGGCGGAGGCCTTGCCGGGCAGAATGGTGGGCGCCTTCTGCGGGAGGACGGACTTGCCGCGCGGCGGCGGCGGCGGCTGGGTCTTCCCCTTGGGCGGCGGCGTGCTCTTGCCGGTGGCCTTGTGCGGCACCTGCGTCTTGCCCGGCGGCGCCTTGCTGGGCGCCTTGGAGGGCGGCAACGTCTTGCCCTTCTGCGGGAGCACGCTCTTGAGGTCCTTGCCGCGCGGCGGCAGTGGCCCGTCCAGCGGCCGGGTCCCGTCATCCGCGGGGGATGGCACCCGGCTCTTGTTCCCCTTCTTGGCGCTCTCATCAGGCAGCGTGGGGATGGCGTCCTTGGGCTTGGCGGCGGCCTTGCCCTTGGACTTGTCCTTGCGGTCCTCGTCCACGCCGGCCGGGTTCTCCAGGCCGGGGATGGCGTCGTGCCGGACCAGGCCCAGGCGGTTGAGGTGGCCCTGCACCTCGGTCTCCGTCAGGCCCAGCTGGGTGGCCAGCTCCGCCGCCGTCTTCCCGCGGTGGTTCTCGCGCAGGTAGGCTTCCACGTCGGGACGGCGCCCGTACTCGCGCTCGCCGCCGCGGACAAACTGGATGCAAAGGTAGCCCGGCACGCTGCGCTTGACCCGTCCAAACTTCCCCTCCGCCGGCTCAAACAGCAGCGTCCCGATCTCATAGACCTTGTTGGGGTCCACCGGGCGGCCCTTGGCGCGCTTCACACGGCTGTAGCTCTCCTCCAGCGTGGCGCGCCGCCACTCCATGCTGGGTTCGGCTTGGACTTCCTCTTCGTCGTCGTCCTGCGCCTCGTCGTAGAGCCCGGTGCTGTCCGCCAGGCTCTCCAACTCCTCAAGTTGCTTGTTGAAGACGGTGGTGTTGACGTCGACCACGTGCAGCCTCCGCGTGCGCCCCTCCGCCCCGGGGGTTCCCGGTTACGGCGGAAGTGGCGGTATCCACTGGAAAAACGCCCCGCGCGCGCGGGGGGACGCAGGCGGATAGAGGACGCCCTGCCCGCCGTCAAGCACCGGGCGCAGCGAGGGTGGGTGCCGTCCTACGCGTGGCCCATGCCGGCGTCACTCCGGCGCGGGGTCGTTCCAGATGCGGCGGTAGCGGCGCGCCTGGGTCAGCAGGTCTTCGTCATGGATCCGGACCGCGTCCACCACCTGCCCGTCCTGCACCACCGGCACCACCCGCGGGTAGACGTGCGCGCGCATGGTGGGCAGGTCCAGCGGCTCCGCGCGCCGGCGGACCTCCTCACGCAGCACCGGGTCCAACCGCGTGCCCAGCCGGTCAAACAGCTCCGTGGCCGCCCTGTCATCCGCGGTGGACTTGTACTTCTGCAGCACGGTCAGCAGCTCCGCCACACCCGCGCGCGCCTTCTTCAGGTCCACCACCGTGTGAAACGTCTTCCCGTCCGTCTTCACCCGCCGCACGCCCAGGTCCTTCTTTCCCGTGCCGCCGTTCACCAGGTACTCGGTGACCAAGTGGTAGCCGCGGCGGTGCGCCTCGCGCAGCTCCAGCTCCGGGTCCGTGCGCATGGCCATCAGGTCCCCGTTCAGGTAGCCCACGTAGCCCACCCGGGCGGTGGCCTCCTGCTGCCGGGCGTCCTTGAACGCGCCCACCTCCACCAGCTTGGGATCCAGCACCATGTACAGTGCCACCAGGTCTGCGCGCGTCTCCTCCAGCGCTGACCACGTGCGGCCCGCCAGCACGCGGTCCGCGCCCTTCACCGCCGGGTCCGGTTGCCCGCTGCCGTGGCCAATGACCTCGTGCATGTACACCAGCCAGCGCCGCGCCTCGTCGGACAGCGCCAGCCCGTCCGCCCGGTCCGCGGGCGGATAGAACTCGTTGATGAGCGCGCGGCGCACCTCTTCGGAGCGCGCCAGCTCAATGTTCAACAGCACCACGTTCTTGCTGCCGTGGTCGCGCCGCAGGTCCGAATAGTTGGGCAGGTTGTACGCCGCCGCCGACATGGGGCCGGCATCGCCGGTGGCCGTGACCACGTTGACCACGCTGGCCACCGGGACCTCCACCTTGGCGCGGCGGTACCTGCTGTCAAACGGCATCTTCCCTTCAAAGTACTGCGCGTTCTCCGCCAGCCGCCGCACCAGCGCGCTGTCCGCGCGGAAGCTGACATTGGCCTCAAAGCTCCCCACCACGCCGCGCGGGTCCAGGTAGGACTCCACAAAGCCGTTGAGGTAGTCCACCCGCGTGTCGCTCTTGAGCCAGTGCACGCTGTGCTCGCGGAACAACGCCTCGTCACCGGTGGTGTAGAAGTCCAGCAGCGCGTGCATGGACCGGCGCTGTTCTTCGGATTGCGCCAGCGGCAGTGCCTTGCGCAGCCAGTGGGACACCGCCTTGAGTTCGTCCGAATACACCCCGCCAATGCGGTAGGGCTGCATGAACAGCCTGCCGTCACGCAGGTCAAACCGGACGTTGATCTTCTCCTGCCAGTACCCCAGCAGCCCCTCAATCATCGGCTGGGTCACGCCGCGCGCGTACAGGTCCGATGCGCTGCCCGCGATCATGTCGCGGTCCTTGCCCTGCTCCACGTGCACGGCTTCAAACTCCCCGTCCAGCAGCACGGGCGACAGCCGCGCCAGCATCTGCGCGGTGGTTTCACCCGGGAGCCGCGGGAGGTGTGCGCCCGCGCGCGCCGCGGCCTCCGTGGCATCCGCCAGGTCCTGGGGCGTCAGGCCCCAGCGTTCATGCTTGCGGTGCATGCGCAGGTCATACGGCCCGTGGTGCACCAGCGCGCGCAGCAACTCTTCGCGCACGGCGGCGGCCACCGCGGGGTCCAGCGTCTCATTGCGCTGGTCAATCTCATCCAGCAGCGTGATGACGTCCGGCGCGTACCGGTGCACCTGGCGCGTGAAGATCCGGTCCCCGGCAATGGCCGCCCGGTTGAGCAGGTACACCAGCGCGCGCTCCCGCGGCGCCAGGTCCTCAAAGCCCGGCGCATCCACGCCCACAATGAGCGTCTGCTTTCCCGGTGGCCCAATGCGCCCCAGCTCGCCGAGCATGGGCGGGTCAGCCAGCGCGGCGGCACCGGACAGGAGGATCCCCAGCAGGGTGAGCAGACCCCGCGGAGTGCGCGTTGAAGTTGTCATGTGGCTTCCCCTGGAGACGGGTACGGCCCCCCGTCAGGGCGGAGGGTCACTGGCTGGAGGACGTGCCCATGGAAGACGCCGTGCCCGTGGAGGACGCAGCATCCGCGGAGGAGGCGGGCGCGGCGCTGGAGGCTGCCGTGGCGCTGGACGCGGGCGAGGCGCTGGACGCAGGTGCGGCGCTGGACGCCGGTGCGGCGCTGGACGCCGGCGCGGCGCTGGAGGCGGGTGCGGCGCTGGACGCAGGCGCGGCGCTGGACGCCGGCGCGGCGGCGGAAGAGGACTGCGGCGCCGGGCCGGACGACGACGTCAACGGCGGGTCCACCGCAAAGATCACGGTGTCCGTGGCCTGGTTGCCCAGGCGATCCACCGCGGTGAACAGCGCGGTGAACTGGCCACCGCGATTGTAGGTGTGGGTGGCGGCAAACGCGGCCTGCCCGCCCGGGTAGGCCGGGTAGACGTTGTCGGACTCGTCGCCCCAGGCCACCAGCAGCGTCATGGGCGGCTCACCGGTGGCGCGCAGCACCAGGCTGACGTCCAACGGCGCACGGCCGGTGGTGGTCGCCGCCTGGGCATCCGCGGTCACGGCGGTCACGCCGGAAATCACAATGTCCTGCGTGTGACTGGCCATGGACCCCAGCGTGTCCTGCGCCAGCAGCGTGACCGCGTAGGTGCCCGCCACGGCGTATTCATGGTGGACCACCGGGCCGGTGCGCGGCTGTGTGCCGTCACCCAGGTCCCACCGGAAGTTGAGCGCGTTCACGCCGCCCTCCGCGGTGCCAAACAGCGTCACGGACGACCCGGGCACCGCGTCACACGGGACGGCGCTGCAAGTGCCGGCGGTGTCACAGGTGCGGCACGTGAATGCCACGTTCTTCACCGGGCTCACCACGTGCGCGGTGGTGGACGCGGAGCCTTCGCCGCCGCGGCTGGTGGTGGCCTCCACGCGGACCTCAAAGTTCCCCGGCTCCAGGAACGTGTGGCCCAGCGAAAAGCGGCCGTCACCGCCCACATCCAGGTCCTGTTCCGCCGTCCCGTCTCCAAAGCTGACCTTGGCGGACAAGGACCCGCCCGTGGCGGAGGGCACGTGCACGCGGCCGACAAGCATGGCGGTGGCAGGGGCGTACGGCTCGTTGATCTCCACACGCAGGTCCTGGAACTCGACGGTGCGGTCGGTGCAGCCGGCGGCGGCGAGCACGGCGGTGGCGAACAGCGGGAGTAGGCGGGTGCTTCGGAGCGTCATGACCATTCCTCGTGAGATGAGCCGGGCCGCGTGGGGGGGGCGGCGCGGGGCTGCGGCCTATAGCAGAAGTGGGCCGGGAGAAAAGGGGACGCGCCGCGGGAGCGTGCGCAGGGTTGACCCAGCAACGCGCTCTGCTAGGTACGCGCGCCCGCCGGGGTGGGGACCCCGGCTGGCAACTGCGAGGAAAGCACATGGTGGCGATTGATCTGACGGGCAAGCATGCCCTGGTGACGGGCGTTGCGGATGACGTGGGCTTTGGCTGGCACATTGCCAAGGCGCTCAAGGCGGCGGGGGCCAAGGTGTACCTGGCCAGTCACCCGCGCACGGTGGCCATGGTGGAGCGCATCCTCAAGCGCGCCACCAGCCTGGAGGGGCGCCTGCTCCCCTACGGCACCCCCGGCGAGTTCCTGCCGGACGCCATCTGGCCGTGCGACGTGGAGTTTGACACCGAGGAGGACATCCTCCCCGAGCGCCGGCTGGTGAAGGGCTATGACGGGGACGTGTCCATTGCCGGGTGCATGAAGCGCGTGAAGGAGACCGCGGGCGGGTTGGACATTGTCATTCACTCGGTGGCGTTCTCGCCGGAAATCCAGAACGGCCACCTGGACACGTCCCGCAAGGCGTACCTGCAGGCCATGAGCATCAGTTCGTATTCGCTGGTGGCGCTGGTGCGGGCGGCCATGCCGTTGATGGAGGGCCGCCACGGCGCGGTGGTGGGGCTGTCCTACCTGGGCGGCGAACGCGTCATGCCGTTCTACGGCGGCGGCATGGCGGCGGCCAAGGCGGCGCTGCAGCAGGATGCGCGGGTGGCGGCGTTCTTTGCCGGGCAGCAGGGGCACCGCGTCAACATTGTCAGCGCCGGGCCGTACGCGTCCCGCGCGGCCAGCTCCATTGGGGCCATTGATGCGGCCGTCCAACACGTGGCGGAGCACAGCCCGCTCAAGCAGCCCATCACCGCGCAGGACGTGGCGGACACCACGCTGTTCCTGTGCTCGCCCCTGTCCCGGGCCATCACCGGCGAGGTCATCCACGTGGACATGGGCTACCACGCCATGGCCGTCTGACCGCCCACCCCGGCACACCCCCCGGGGCCGCCGGGGCCACGGGCGGCTTGACCGCAAGGGTGCCGCGCCCGCTAGGATGCCGCCCCACGCGTGCGCGCGGACGCGGTACTCAACACGGGGTCTTGGAACGACATGGGCAACCACAGCATCGTCCAAATCTTCGAAGAGGGCGGCTTCTTCATGTACGTCACGCTGCTGTCCAGCGTGGTCGCCGTCGCCTTCATGATCGAACGCGCCGTCACGCTGCTGTGGGCCTTCCGCATCAAGCCCGCGCCCCTCAAGCAGGCCATCAAGGAGGCCATTGCGGAGTTCAACATCAGCCGCGCCCTGCAGGTGTGCGCCCTCAATCCGGAGCACCCGCTGTTCATTGTGATCAAGGCGGGCCTGATGAAGGCCAACCGCGGCGAAAAGGAAGTGCTGCGCGCCATGGAGGAGGCCACCCTGGAGGTGAGCCCCCGCATCACGCGCCTCACCAACTACCTGAACATGCTGGGCAACATGGGCACGCTGCTGGGGCTGCTGGGGACGGTGTTCGGGATGATCCGCGCGTTTGGGGGCCTGGGCACCGCGGACGCTTCCGCCAAGCAGGAGATCCTGGCCAAGGGCATTGCCGAGGCCATGTACAACACGGGGTTTGGGCTCATTGTGGCCATTCCGTGCACCCTGGCCGGCGTGTTCTTCACCAACCGGCAAGAGCGTCTCATCCAGATCATTGACGAGTTCACCATTGCCGTGACCACCAGCCTGGCCGCCGCGAACAAGGACCAGGCGGCCAAGGCGGCTCAGGCCGGCGGGGCCCCCGCGGGGCGCGCACCCACCGGCCAGGCCCCGCGCGCCTGAACGCCACCTGAGGAAAGCGGGGTGCCCCGATGAAGCGAAGACCGGCCAGCACCGACCAGCCGCTCAACGTCACGCCGCTCATTGACATCCTGAGCAACATTGTCTTCTTCCTGATGCTGTCCATTTCCTTTGTGCACCTGCGGATGGTCAGCGCGTCCATCACGCAGGCTTCGGACAGCAATGACCTGGACACGGAGACCGCGCTCACCGTCACCGTGATGATGGGGGACTACGGTTACCGCGCCAACGCGCGGGACCCGCAGAAGAAGCCCACCGAGGGCGGCGAAGAAAAGAAGGACTTCCCCAAGGTGGGTGACAAGTGGGACAACGACGGCCTGGCCGCGTGGTTGCGCGGCATCAAGCTGCGCGCCCCCAAGTCTGACAGCGTCATCATCACCCCGGAACCCAGTGTGCCGCTGTCCCGCGTGGTGGATGCCATGGACCATTGCCGCGAAGCGCCCGTGCAGGGCGGCGGCGGCATGATGCCCACCTTTCCCAAGGTGGTGCTTTCCTCGCTTGTGAAGTGACGGAGAGATGCGATGGAAGGCGGCATCCGCAAGAAGCGCCACAAGAAGCACCACACCGAGGAATTGAACATCATTCCGCTCATTGACATCACGGCGAACCTGCTGTTCTTCCTGATGGTGGGCATGGACCTCAAGGAGAAGGCGGAGGCCGGGGAAAAGGTGGAGCTGCCGGTGTCCTCCAGCAAGAGCCAGGAGGAGGTCTCCATGGTCCGGGTGGCCGTGACCAAGGAGGAACTGCTGCTGGAGGGCGTGAAACAGGCGTCCCTGGAAGGCGGCAAGATTGCCAGGTCAGACATCAACAAGGACGGGTTTCTGGGCAAGCTGCGCGCGGAGTTGGAGAAGAAGCGCAAGGCCATTGAGGCCAGCGGGCTGGACATGACGCTGGAGAAGAACAAGCCGGTGGTGTTCATGCTGGCGGACCGGTCGCTCGAATACGACACGGTGGAGCTGGTGATGCGGACGGCGGGCAGCGCGGGCTTCCCGCGGTTCCGTTTTGGCGTGCTGTCCAAGTAGGCCGGTTGTCCACCGGTGTGCGCGGTGCCAGTGTTCCCGGCATGGTGAGTGTTCGCCCCCTGCCGCGGGTCCCGTACACATACGAGGCGTACCGCCTCATCCCCCACGACGGGCGCCGCTGGGAGCTCATTGACGGAGACCTGTACGTGAACCCCGCCCCCACGCCCTGGCACCAGGTGGTGTCGCGCCGCCTGCAGCACACGCTGATGGACCAGTTGGAGGAGCCGGGCATTGCCTGGGTGTTTGACGCACCCGTGGACGTGATCCTGGACCCTACCAACACCGTGGAGCCGGACCTGGTCCTGGTGCGCTGCACCCGCCGGGAGTCCATCACCGGCCGCGGCATTGAGGCACCGCCGGACGTGGTGGTGGAGATCCTGTCGCCGTCCAACCGCGCGCATGACCAGGTGCTCAAGCGCCTGACGTACGCGCGGTTCAACATCCCGGAGTACTGGGTGGTGGACCCGGAGGTGGGCTCGGTGGAGGTGCTGCGGCTGGTGGACGGGCAGTACCAGCAAGGCGCCCGGTTTGACCGCGCCGGCGTCCTGCAGTCCGCGGAGTTCCCGCAGGTGCGCGTGCCCCTCCCCGCCGTGTTCAAGCCGCTGTGACGCGCCCGTCCCATCCCTGCTAAGAGCCCGCCCGCCAAAAGACGCGGAGGACGGCATGCTGGAGGAGACCGAGGCGGTGCAGGCCCTGTTGGATCTCGCGTTCCGCGAGGACGTGGGACCCGGTGACATCACCACCGACGCCGTGGTGCCGGAGGACGCGCGCGCCACCGCGCGGCTGGTGGCCAAGACGCAACCCGCGCTGGTGCTGTACGGGCTCAAGGTCTTTGCCGAAGTCTTCCGCCGCCAGGATGACACCGTGTGGGTGGAGCTGCTGGCCAAGGACGGGGACCTGGTCCCGGCCGGCACCGTGGTGGCCAACATCAACGGCCCCGCGCGCTCCATGCTCACCGCTGAACGCCTGGCCCTCAACCTGCTCATGCGCCTGTCCGGCGTGGCCACCTCCACCCGCGCCATGAAGATGGTCCTCAAGGACCACCCCACTGTGAAGCTGCTGGATACGCGCAAGACCACGCCGGGTCTGCGCGCGCTGGAGCGGGCCGCGGTGCGCGCCGGCGGCGGGACCAACCACCGCTACGGCCTGGCGGACGGCGTGCTCATCAAGGACAACCACGTGGCCGTGGCCGGCGGCGTGAAGAACGCCATTCAGCGCGCGCGCGCCCACGTGCACCACCTGATCCGCATTGAATGCGAAGTGTCCGACCTCCCCGGCGTGAAGGACGCGCTGGAGGCCGGCGCTGACGCCATCCTGCTGGACAACATGGACGCCGCCGCCATGCGTGAGGCGGTCGTGCTGGTGCGCGGGCAGCCCCGCCCGGTGTTTGTGGAGGCGTCCGGGAACATGACCATGAAGCGCCTGGTGGAGGTGGCGTCCACCGGCGTGGACGGGATCTCCGTGGGGGCCATCACGCATTCGGCGCCCGCGGTGGACTTCAGCCTGGAGTTCACGCCCGCGCCGGCCACCTGAGATGGAGGACGCGTTCACCCGCGCCGAATCCCGCGCCCTGGACCGCCTGTCCACCGTGCACGCCATCCAGGCCTTCCTGGACCGCACGCCGTACTCCGTGGAGAAGGTCTACCGCTGCCCGCGCAGCGTGCTGCGGGACCGGCGGGCGCACTGCTTTGACGGGGCCGTGCTGGCGGCCGCCGCGCTGGAGCGCCTGGGGCTCCCGCCGCTCATCCTGGACATGCGCAGCGCCCGGGACGACGACCACGTCCTGTGCGTGTACCGCGTGCGCGGCGCGTGGGGCGCCGTGGCCAAGAGCAACTTTGTGGGACTGCGCGGGCGGGAGCCGGTCTACCGCTCCCTGCGCGAGCTGGTGATGAGCTACTTTGACCACTACTTCAACATGGAGCGTCAACGCTCTTTGCGCAGCTTCTCCCGCCCGTTGGACCTGGCCAGGGTCCGCCTGCCGTGGCGCACCACCGACCGGCCCATGGCCCGCATTGCGGCGCGGCTGGACCGCATGCCGCACACCCCCGTCCTCACGCCCGCGCAGCTGCGCGCACTTCGCCCCGTGGACCGCCGCACCTTCCGCGCACACCAGCTGGGGACGGACCTGCGCGGCGTGTATTGGCCCTGAAGGAACCGCATCCAGGCGGGGCCTGGTGGTGGCCGGGCCGGAGGCGGCCCGGCTGCCGGGAGCCCAGGGCACGGTGTGCTTGATCGCCGGTCGTCGCGTGTCGTCGTGCGGTGGGGGATCGCGCCGCGGCGCGTGCGCGGCGCGGTGACGGCGACCGGCGGTCAACGCGCGGCAGTGACCTGAAGGTGAATGGTGCCCATGCGGTTGCTGGTTTCCGGGACATACAGCGCGCGGGCGTGGTCCGGCCGGCGGAGGCTGGGCAGCACGGGCAACCCGCAGCGGGTGACGCCCAGGCCCACCGCCTCCCCGCTGCCATCCAGCGTCCAGAGCGCAAGGACCACTCGGTCCTCGTCCACCAGCTCCCGCGCGGTGATGTCCAGACGGACAAATGCGTTCCACTGCGCAGCGTCCGCGGTGCGCGCCCACGGCGTACACGCGATGTAACCGGTGGCCTCCTCGTACCAGCACGCGGACAGGTCCCCCGCGGGTGCCGGCACGCTGGCTTCAAACTCCACGGACCGGAAAAGCACATCCCAGCGGGAATCCGGCGCCACGTCGGGGCAGTTGGAGTTCCACGGGATGCTTGCGCACCATCCCTGGGGACAGACGGTCTCCTGGATGCGCCCGTTGGTGCATTGCAGGAGCAGGGTTTCATCCGCGGAGCAGAACGGACTGGGCGGCGGCAGCCACGTCCGGCACGCATCCCCTTGCCGGTTCCCGGACTGGTCACAGGAGTGGCACGTTTCGCCTTCCATGCTGCCGGTGGCGTAGCAGCCCCTTGGACCGCGGCACGGGACCGCGTGGTATTTCTCGTCGCCCGGGTCGCACTCCATCAGCACGCCGTCCACGCACTGCGCGCAGCCGAAGTGCAGCGTGTTGCAACGCTCTCCTTCCGCCACCCGGGTGGGCAACAGGTCACACGCCGCCGCGAGGATCAGGAGGCACAGCAAAAGGGGCCTGTGGGTGTCCACGTCTGCCTCCTGGAAGCCATCAAAGGCAACGCCGCGTTCCGGGGACCGGTACCACCCGCCTGCATGAACGCAGCCACGCCGTCGCTGGGCATGGAAGCCGGTTGAAACCTTGGTGTTGGTGTGCGGCCTGCCGGCGCCGCCACACCGCTGGCCCTCCACGGTCACACCCCCGCCAAACACACCATGTGTTCATGGTCGGTGGATGCACCGAAGCCGCGCGGACGGGCCTCACGGCGCCACGGCGCACGAGGCGCGCCCAGGCAGCACCTCCATGCCCCGCGCGGGTCTTCCCCTCGGCGTGCAGGTCCTCTTGCGCGGTTCCCGCGAGCGTCGCTGCGGTTGGGGAACCTCAACGGTCTTCCTGCGCAGCACAGCCGGGGGCTGTGTCCAGGGCGGTCGCATTCTCGTTCCTTGCCAGGCGGTCACTTGGGTGGCGCAACCCGCGCGAGGCGCCTCCAATCCTGAGCGCGTCGTGAAAGGGGCCTGAGAGGTGTGGCCCAGCCGCCCCCGGCTGGGCCGCGTCGCTGCGATGGAACCCTCAACGGCCCTCCTGCACGGCACAGCCGGGGCGGCTGTGCCACACCGCCTAGCCCGTTCCCCAGAACGCGACCGCCCTGGGGCTGTGTATCCCACAGCGCCGGGGCACCGTGTGCCAGGCCAAGCGCTGTGCTACCCAGCCGCGCCCATGAGAGTCCTGCTCATCGGCAACGGTGGACGCGAACACGCGCTGCTTTGGCGGTTCCGGCATGACGCACCCCAGGCGGAACTCCACGTCACACCCGGCAACGCGGGCATGGAAGCCTGGGCCACGCGCCACGACGTGGCGGTGGATGACAGCCCGGGGATCCTCCAGCTGGCTCTGCGCATCCAGGCGGACCTGGTGGTGGCCGGGCCGGAGGCGGCCCTGGCTGCAGGGACGGCGGACCTGTTGGGCACGCAGGGCATCCCGGTGTTTGGCCCGCCGGAACACGCCGCGCGGCTGGAGACGTCCAAGCTGTTTGCCAAGGAGGTGATGGCCAGCTGCGGTGTGCTGACCGCGCGCCACTGGCAGGTGGATGACGAGGCGGACCTGCGTGAAGCGGTGGCCGGCGGCGCGCGCGTGCTCAAGGCGGACGGGCTGGCCAGCGGCAAGGGCGTGGTGGTCACCGCCACCGCCGAGGCGGCGCTGGAGGCGGGGCGGTTGTGGCTCAAGCGGTTTGGCGCGCCGGTGGTGGCTGAGGAACTGCTCCCCGGCCGCGAGGTCAGCGTCATGGCGCTGTGTGACGGCACGCGGGCGCTGATGCTGCCCTCCGCGCAGGACCACAAGCGTCTGCAGGACGGGGACCGGGGGCCCAACACCGGCGGGATGGGCACGGTCAGCCCGGGCACGCACCACGGGCGGCTGGGCATGGATGAGCCCACGCTGCTGCGGCGCACGCAGGAGGAGGTGATTGCCCCGGTACTGGCGGAGATGCGCGCGCGCGAAGTGCCGTTTGTGGGCGTGTTGTTCGCCGGGCTGATGGTGGAGCCGGAGACGGGGAAGATCCGCGTGCTGGAGTTCAACGCGCGCCTGGGTGATCCCGAGACGCAGGTGGTGGTGCGCCGGCTGGACGGCAGCCTGCTGGAGGCCATGCGGGCGTGCGCCGCGGGGAACGCGTCCCGCGTGCGGCTGGGGATTCGGCCGGAGGCGGCGGCGTGCGTGGTCCTGGCGGCGGACGGCTACCCGGATGCGCCGCGCCACGGAGACCCCATTGAGGGCCTGGAGGAGGCGGGCGCCCTGGAGGCGGTGACGGTGTTCCACGCCGGCACCGCGCGCAGCCCGGAGGGGCGCGTGGTGGTGCGGGGCGGGCGCGTGCTGGGCGTGTGCGCGGCCGGCGGCAGCGAAGCGCAGGCGCTGGAGCGCGCGTATTCCGCCAGCGCGCTCATCCGGTGGCCCGGCGTGCAGTACCGGCGGGACCTGGGGCGGACGGGCGCGTGAAGGACGGCGGGGCCGTGCGCTGGCTGGCGGTGCTGGTGGCGGCCGGCGGCGGGGCGCTCACCTGGGGCGCGGGGGCCGCGTGCGTCATCGTGGGGCTGGTGGGCCTGGTGGCGGCCGGGCCGGTGGCGGCGGTGCTGCTGCCGGCGGCGGGCGCGCTGGTGGCAGGTGCCGCGCTGCTGCATTCGCCCTGGCTGGCGGCCCCGTGCGTGCTGGGCCTTGTGGCGCACGGGTTGGACCGGCGCTCTGATGGCGGCCCGCCCGGGTGGCTGCTGCTCCTGGCCGGCCTGGCCGGCGCGGGCCTGCTGGTGCTCCCCACGTGGCTGCCCGTGCAGGAACTGGTGGCCGCGCGCCCGCTGGGCGCCACCGCGCCGGTGGCCGCCGCGGTGCTGTCCACTTGTGTGCTGTGGCTGCTGGGCGCGCGCGGCGGTGCGTCCCGCGCGCTGGCGGCGGGCGTGGGTCTGGCGGGGCTGCAGGCGGTGGGCGCCGCCGCGTGGCGGGTCGCGGCGGGGACGGCCGGGACGGCGGGGGACCTGCTGGAACGGGCGGCGCGGGCGGAGGTGCGCGGGCAGCGCGCGCTGCAGGCTGACCTGGTGGCGGCGGCCATGGAGCGGTCGCGGGAGGACGCGGCCGCGGTGCTGCGCATCTACCGGACGCAGACGCATGAGGGTGACGCGGCGCGCCTGCGGCCGGAGGTGCTGCACGCGGCGGCGCGCGCGCTGGAGCGTTCCGGCGGGCCCGCATCCGACGTGGACGCGCTGCTGGGGCGGTCCCTGCGGCGCACGGACCCGGCAGACACCGCGCGCTACTTGGACTGGCCGGGCCGGACCCGCGCCGCCGCCAGCGCGTGGCGCGCCCGCGCGCGGGTGGGTGCGTCCCTGGGGGCGCCGCCGTCCGCCAACGTGGATGACGTGATGGAATGCTGGGGCGGAACGTGGTGCCTGGTGGATGCGCACTGGCCGGCCATGGTGCGGACGGGCAACCCCGCGGCAGTGCGCCTGCGTTGGCGCAAGGTGGCGCCGGGGACCGGGGCGGTGCGCGTGGTGGTGCAGCTGGGCTGGGAGGGCTGGCAGGTGGAGGCGGGGCTGGCGGACGACGCCGTGGCGGTGGGGGGCGTGCTGGAGCAGGCCGTGCCGCTGGACCTGTCCGCGTGTGACGGGAAACCGCGTGACCTGTGGGTGCGGCTGGTCCCCGCCGACGGCGGAGGGTCCCTTGGGATGCTCAACAAGCCCGGCGCGCTGCTGCACCTGGGCTGGATGCGGCCGCCGCCCTGATCACTGGTCCGGGCAGAGCACCGTGACCTGCTGGTAGCCCGGGCGCTCCACCTTCACCGCGGTGAAGCGGCTCTCATGCGCGTCATCCACAAACGTGTTGCAGAGGTTGCGGCCGGACTCCAGCGGCGTGTCCGAATACCGCGTGTACACCACGCAATCATTGGGCTCCGCCGTGAACACCAACTCATGCCCGCGCGCGGGGACGTCCTTGACCGTGAGCGTGCGGCGCGGGCGCACTTCGCGCACCGCCTCACCGTCCAGTTCCACAAACAACGTGCAGACCGGGTGCCGGTTCACCACCACAATGCTGCCCGACCCGCCGCCGTCACCGCACGCCGCCCCCAGGACGGACAACAGCACGGCAGACCCGATGCGGCGCATGGCGCTGCGCATGTAGGCACCCCTCACGTGATCGTCAACCGCGCGGGGCGCTTGCGCACCGGCGCGCCCTCCTGCCAAGGAGGCGCGCGTTGGCGGACAAGGAGCGGAGCATGGGAGCGCTGAAGGACAAACTGTTGGCGCCGGGGGTCCGGCCCCGTGTGTTGGAAGATTGCGTGCAGGTGATTGACGCCGAGGTGCAGGCCAAAGGCGGCCTGACCGGCCTGGCCATCAAGGGCGCCTACAAGATGGTCAAGACCGTGGGGCCCAGCATCATCCGGGATTCCATGGATGGCCTGCTGGATGACTTTGCGGGCCGGTTGGAGCCCATTTACGACGAGTGGAAAGAGAAGGGCGCCGGGCAGAAGCTCCAGGCGTACATGGCCGCGCGCACCGCGCAGGTGGCCAATGCGCTGCTGGGCATCACGGATGACCGCGCGCGCCGCGCCAACAGCGGGACGCTCAAGAAGGCGTATGAAACGCTCCGCCCCACGGGCCAGAAGCACGTGGAGGAAGCCGTGCCGCGCATTGGCGGACTGCTGGAGAAATACGCCGCCTGAGCGGCCGGGTGGGGCAGGACACCATCATGGCGCCCCCGGTGTAACGGCTGGCGTTACACCCGCGCCGGCGCTTCAGCCCAGCATGCCCGCCAGGTGATCAATCAGGTCAATCTTGGTGATCACCCCGGCCAGGCGCGTCCCGTCCATGACAATGACCACCTTGCCGCGGTTGAAGTGGTCCGACAGGAACGCCACGGACGACTCCGGCGCCACCGTGGCGAAGTTGTCCTCCGCGATGTCCCGCACCGGCGTCTTCATGTTGGCCGCGCCGCCCACCAGGTGCTTGAGGATGTCCACCTCATTCACAATGCCCATCAGCTTGCCCGCCTCCAGCACCGGCACCTGGCTGATCCCGCGTGACTTCAGGCGCTCCACAACGACGCCAACCGCTTCATTGGCGTCCGCGGTGATGACCTCCGGGTCCTTGCGGCGCGCCAGGATGTCCCGCACCTTGCCGGCGCTGGTCTCCGGTCCCAGAAACCCGTTTTCTCGCATCCAGTCATCATTGAGGAACTTGGACAGGTAGCGGCTGGAGCTGTCCGGGAGCAGCACCACAATGTTCTCCCGCTTGCCGCTCATCTCCGCGTACTTCACCGCGCCGGCCACCGCCGCGCCCGCGCTGCCGCCAATCAGGATGCCCTCCTTGCGGATGAGGTCGCGCGCGGTCATGAAGCACTCGCGGTCCGTCACCTGCACCACGTCGTCAAGGATCTTGAGGTTCATGGTGGACGGCACAAAATCTTCGCCAATGCCCTCCACCTTGTACGGGTGCGCCTTGGTCATGCGGCCCGTCTTGTACAGGTCGTAATAAAGGCTCCCAATGGGGTCCACGCCCACAATCTTGACGGCCGGTTTCTTCTCCTTGAGGAACTTGCCGGTGCCGGACAGCGTGCCGCCCGTGCCCATGCCGGACACAAACACGTCCAGCTCACCCGCCGTCTGCTCCCACAGCTCCGGCCCCGTGGACAGGTAGTGTGACTCGGGGTTGGCGGGGTTGTGGTACTGGTTGGCGTAGAACGCGTTGGGCGTCTCCTCGGCAATGCGGCGTGACACGCAGTAGTACGAGCGCGGATCATCCGGTTCCACGTCGGTGGGGCAGATCACCACCTTGGCGCCCACGGAGCGCAGCGCCTGGCGCTTCTCTTCGCTCTGCTTGTCCGGCATCACAAACACGGCCTTGTACCCGCGCACCGCCGCCACCAGCGCCAGCCCCATGCCGGTGTTGCCGGAGGTGGCCTCCACAATGGTGCCGCCCGGCTTGAGCTGGCCCATCTTCTCGGCCAGGTTGACAATGTTGATGCCAATGCGGTCCTTCATGGAGCCGCCGGGGTTCATGTACTCGCACTTGACGTACAGGTTGGCCCGCGTGTGGTTGCCCACCTTGTTCAGTTTGACAATGGGCGTGCCACCCACCGCGTCCAGGATGCTCGCCTTGGCACCGGTCATCAGCTTGTCAGCCATCTGCTTCACCTGTCTGTAGCGCACCCGGGACGGGCGCCGTTATGACGGCGCGGACGTACGGGCCGGCGCGCAGCCCGTCAACGCGGACGGTGTCGTCGGCAGGACGAACGGACGTTCGTCCGCCATGGTGGGCGCACCCAGCGCGTCAGGCGGGCTTGCGCAGGTGGTCGGCCAGCCGCTGGTCTTCGCCGCCAATGTGGTGCGCCAGCCAGTCCTTGAGGAAGTTCATGGTGGTGATTGAGAGGGTGGCGCTGCCCGCCTCCAACGCCGCCTCCAACTCCAGGACCTTGCGGGTGAGATCGTCGTGGATGGCCTTGTGGCGGGCGTACCCCCCGTAGCCGGACTCCTGCATGAACTTCTCTTCCGTCTGGAAGTGCGTGACCGTGTAGTGGCGCAGGAATGCCAGCACCTGGCCCACCTCGGCGCGCCCGTGCCCGGCAATCATGGCGTCATGCAGCCGGTTGACTCGGTCAAACAGCTCAGCGTGCTGGCGGTCAATCTCCGGGTGACCGACCCTGAAGCGCTCCTCAAAGACCACGAAGGGCATGGCGACCTCCAACCGCCCCCGACACCCCCCGCGCTTGCACTTGCAGCGTCACGACGCAAGCGCGTGTTGCCCTTCTAGCATGACCTGGGCACGCAGGCTCACCAGGTCCCGTCCCACCGTGGCCACCGCCAGCGTGCGGTCTCCGCCCAGGAACGTGACGGTGGCATCGCGCGCCTGCAGGCTCCCGTCGACGACGATCCGGTCCCACGTTTCCGCGTGACCCACGTATGCAATCGTCACGTCGTAATGCTGACTCCAGAAGAACGGGACCAGGGTGCAGGGTTCACGGCGGCGCAGCATGTTGCGCGCCGCCAGCTGCCCGTGGCGCTGCGCCACCACCCAATGCTCCACGCGGATGCTCCGGCCCGAATGCGGGTCCGGCCAGCGCGCAATATCCCCCGCCGCGTAGATGCCGGGAATGCGGGTCTGCAGGTAGGGGTCCACCAGCACGCCACCATCCACCGCCAGCCCCGCCTCCTGCGCCAGCGCCACCGCGGGCCGCACGCCAATGCCAACGACGACGACGTCCGCCGGCAACACCCGGCCGCTCTCCAGCACGACCGCGCCCGCCTCGATGGCGCGCGGGGACTGGCCCAGGTGGAAGATGACGCCGTGCTGTTCATGCACGCTGCGGATGAAATCCCCCAATTGCGGACCCAGCACGCGCTCCAGCGGCCGCGCTTCGCGGCCCACAACGGACACCTGGAGGTTGCGCGCGCGCAAGGACGCCGCCACCTCCAGGCCAATGAAGCTGGCGCCCACCACGACGGCGCGCTGGGCCCCGCCGAGCGCAGTGATGAGCGCGCGGCTGTCCGCGAGCGTGCGCAGGTGGTGCACGTGGGGGAGGTCCGCGCCGGGGATGGTGAGCCGGACGGGTTCCGAGCCCGTGGCCAGCAGCAACGCGTCAAACGGGTGGGTGCGGCCCGCGGTTGTCTCCACGCAGCGCCTGGCCACGTCAATCCGCGTGACGCGTACGCCCGTCACCAGGTCAATGCGCTGCTGTTGGAAGAACTCCGCAGGGCGCAGGGGAATCCAGTCCTCGGGTGCCGTCCCGGCCAGGTAGTCCTTGGAGAGGTTGGGGCGGTCGTACGGCGCGGCGGGGTCGGCGCTGAGCAGGGTGAGCGCGCCGGCGTATCCTTCGCGGCGGAGCATCTCCGCGGCGGCGTGCCCGGCTGCACCACCGCCCACAATCACCACGGACGCAAGCCCGGCCTGCACCGGCGCGCGCGCGGTGGTCCGCACGGGCGACCGGCCCGTGACGACGATCCGCGTGCCGCGCTGCTCCACCTCCCAGCACGCCAGGGGCTTCAACGCCGGCGCCGCCAGCGCCTCACCGGTGCGCAGGCTGAAACACGCGTGGTGCCACGGGCAGCGCACCGTGTCGTCGTCCAAGAGGCCGTCCGCCAGCGGACCACCGTAATGCGTGCACGTGGCTGCCACGGCCAACAGCTGCGTGCCGCGCCGCGCCACCAGCACCGCTTCCCCGTCCACGTGCCCCAGCACCACCCCGCCCTCTGCCAGGTCCGCCGCGGGAATGCCCGCAGCCAGATCAGGTCCCTTCAAATCACCGGTTTCTGCCATGGAGCGCCTCCCCGGATGGGGACATACAGGTGCGGGGCCATCCCGGCAGGCTGGGGTTGTGACGCTGCCCGGGCGGCCGAGTACGCTCAACGACATGGGGCCCGCGCCGGCTGGAAACCATGACGTGATGGGGAACGACAGCGCCGCTGTGCGGGCGGACGTGCTGGAGCTGGGTTGCCGCAAGGTGGCCGGGACGGCGCAAGGACGGGAGAGATGAGCGTGACTGCTCGCGGGGCGGACCGCGCAAGGGAAGGGCGGCTGGTGCTCGTCAATCCTTCGCGGCTGTATTCAGACGGCTGGTCCACGGACGCGGAGGCGGGCCGCAACAACCCCGCGTTTGAGATCCTCCGCGGCGCCGTGCAGGGCGCGGTGAACGTGGAAGTGCTGGACCTTCCCACGCAGGTGGGCGTGCCGGAGAGTGACGCCCAGCGCGAAAAGTTCCTGGCGCTGACGTGCGCCCTCATTGACGGCACGGACTGGGACGGCGCGCTGGTAGGGATTTCCTGCTGGTCATCGCTGCACTACCTGGCCACGCTGGAAGTGGCCCGCATGATCAAGCGCCGCAGTCCGGGCACGCGCATTGTTGTGGGCGGCTATCACCCCACGGCGGTTCCCGGTGATTTCCTGGAATTCCCGGATTTGTTTGACCACGTGGTGCAGGGGGCGGGGGAGCGGGTGCTCAAGGGCATCCTGACCGGGCGCATCAAGCAGCGCCTGGTCCACGCGCCTGCAACCCGCGGTGCGCCCCGTGAGCTGTTGCACCAGCGGCCGCCCGAGCGCCCCACGGCGGTGCACTACGTGTACCTGAGCCGGGGCTGTCCGTTTGAATGCAGCTATTGCATGGAAAGCACCATGAGCCTGCGCCAGTGGCGCGCCCTTGGGCCCCGGCAGGCCGCGGACCTGGTGGTGGCCATTGACCGCACGGGACACGCCGGGCGCATTGCCATCTGTGACCCGTGTTTTGGCGCCAATCCCAAGTGGCGGCATGCCTTCCTCCGCCGCCTGGTGGACCGGGGAATCACCACGCAGGTCTGGGCGGAGACCCGCCCGGACACCTTCCAGGAGGAGGATTTCCAGCTGCTGCAACAGCTCCCATTTCAGGTGGATTTCGGGATTGACTCCGCGTCGGAGACCATGCTGCGCATCATGCGGAAGACCAACAATCCCCGGCGCTACCTGGACCGGACCGCGGACGTGTGCCGCCAGCTGGATGCGCGCGGCGTGCGCTTCTGCCTCTACCTCATCTTCAACCACCCCGGAGAAACGGACTACACCATCCACGAAACAGTGGAATATCTCTCCGCCCTGCGCAGCAGCCTGCGGAACAATCACGGGCATTTTGTGGCGGGCACGTACTTCTACGTCCCGGGCACCGCGGTGGAGACGGAGCTGGCGCAATTGGCGGAGGATCACGGGACCGTGGTCCATGAGCCGGCGTGGTGGAAACAGCGGTCACCGCACCACCCGCTGGCCACGCGCGTGGACGCCACCACCGGGCGGCCCGGGTCCGAAATCCACGGCGACCATTGGTGGCGCGCCATGGAACGCCTCAACCGGCCGCTGGGCGCGTGGCGGTTCCTGCGGTGAATGGGCGGGGGCCGCGCGCGCTACTGCACGCGGCAGCAGCGGGCCTTCACGCGCGCATTGGTGTTGGCGGACACGCCGCAGCCGGAATCACTCTGGGTGAACGCGCCAATCCCCGTGAACACGTACCCCGCGTTGCAGGCCGGCGGAGCGGGGTCCGGGTAGGCGGTACAACCCGTGAAACTTCCCCAGCCCGTCGTGTAACAGTCCAGGGTGGCGCCCAGAAAGCCCGTGGCCGTCACGGTGCCCGTGGCGGACACGTTGCCGGACTGGTCCACGTGAAACACGCCCGCGGTCCACGGGTGATTGACCAGGCGGAAGGTCCCGTTGAGATTCTCCAGGTACATCACCGTGCCATTGGCGCCGGCGAGCTGCAGCACCTGACCTTCAGCCGCCCGCCAGGAAAAGGCGGCATTTCCGCCATTGATGCTCACGTCACCGCTGAAAGATGCCGTTTCCGCGGCCAGGTCCTTGGCGCGTGCCGTCACCAGCGAACTGGGCGCGGACATCAGCCGCTGCCGTCCCGCCAGTGGCACGTACGGAGCGCCGGCAGCGGGCGCCACTTCCACGGCCAGGTAGACCTCTGGGTAGGTGAACACGGTCGCCGCCAGTGTCGTCCGGGCGCCCAGTGCCACGCCGAACCGCCCAGCCCGTACTTCCACCAGCGGCGCTCGCGCGTCGGCGCCATCGTGGGTTTCGGCCCACAGTTCGGTGCCGCCGGTGGCAGCATCAAACATACGGAAGTTCATGGCCACGCTCCCGTTGATGGGCACGCCGTTGTCCTCCAGCATCCCCTCGTAGCCAATGAGCCGGGGAGGAATCCCGTAGTTTCCCGTCGTGGCGGTCACCGCCACCGCCACCAACGCCAGTGCCAGGGTGGCGCCGAGGAATCCCAAGAAACGCTTTGACATGGTCCGCCTTCCAGGTTGTGCGCCGCCGCCGCGGCCGCGCCGTCGTCGGACCGCTGATACGTGGCCGCCTGCCAAACGGCAAGGCCGCGCTTTCCGTCACCGCCGTGCTCCAGGCGAAGAAGCCGCTCCGGGCATAGCGAGCCGGTGCAGCGTCTCCGGCACGGCGATTTCAACGCTTTGATCGCCGGAGCCCATTTGCACCGGCGCTGTGAAGTACGCAGGCCCGCCGGTGGGGTCATGCTTGATCACCACCAGCGTGTGCGCCCCGCCCGGCACGTTGCGGAACACCAGCGCGTTGCCGGCGGTGGTGTCCGCCATGCGGCCGGCCATCATCAGTGACACCAGGTCCTCCGCGGACTGGATGCTTCCCTGCGCGCCGGCCACCAACACGCCCATGGCGCCCGCACCCGCCGACGGAACCAGGCGCACCGTGAGGGTGCTCCCGTCCGCGGGCTCGGCCAGGTCCACCGTCACCTCCGCCCCCTCCGGCAGGTCCGCCGCGGCCTTCAACATTGACGCCGCGCTGGATACCTCCCGGAATGGCGCCCTTTTGCCCGCCGCAACGGGAAAAGCCATGATGAAGTACTTGCCGGCGGTGAGCCCGCTGAAACGGTAGGTTCCATCCGGTCCGGTATCCGTCGCCTGCGGCGCAACAAACGCGCTGCCACCGCCGGCCAGATTCACACGCACCCGGGGCCAGGGCTCTCCCTTGGCGTTGGAGATCCTGCCGCGGATCACCCCGCCCGCCGCCAGGACGATTTCCAGGGTTTCCACGCCGGGGGCCGCCGTAGCGCGCCCCGGCGCGTGGTCCGGGTGCACGGCGGAGAGGGTCGCGGCGGTGTCGGGTACGTTCTTCAAAACAAACGAACCGGTCGCGTCCGTCGTCGCGCCGGCGGACGCCGGTTTCTCCGGAGACATGACAAAGAAATCCCCGGCATCCGCGACAACTACGGTGACCTGCGCACCGGCCACCGGTGCCCGGGCCGCGGACAGCACCTGCCCGCGCAGGACGCGCCCGCGGCCCAGGACCACGTCCTCCACTTCCAGGTCCGCGTCATCCGGGGCGGTCACCTCGCGGTGATACGGGGCGTACCCGTCGGCCACCACGTGGAGAGCCAGCGGCCCCGGCCGGTCCACGCGCACCTCAAACGCGCCGGTGGCGTTGGCAAACGCCTCGTTGTTCACGGTGAAGGTCCGGACCGGATTGGCACGCCCGTCCACCACGCGGCCGCGCACGCGTCCCAGCGGGCGCAGCACCACCCGCACGTCGGATTGCGGCGCCTCCACCACCAGCGCGCCCGCATCCGGTAGGACCTGCAAATAGCCACGCTTGCGCGCCACCAGGATGACCCGGCCCGGATGCACGCCGTGCAATGAGAACGTGCCGTCCGGGTCGGAGTGTCCAAAGGCCCGCCCCGGCCGGCCGTCCGCGGCAGCCTCCGACTGCGGCGCTTCATTGACGGCGGACAGCATCACCTCCGCCACCGGGCGCTGCTGCATGTCCACCACAACGCCGTCAATGAACTGCCCTTCGTCCACCACCAACCGCACCGGCGGCGCGCTCCCGTGGGCCACGGTGACCACCGCTTCGGCGCTGGCGGGGCCCGCGCCCGGAGGCCTGGCTTCCACCTTCCATGCTCCGTCCTCCAGGCCGCGAAGCTGGAATTCACCCTGTTTACCCGTGGTCGTGGAACGCAGGGTCTCCTCCTTGCGTTCTTCAGGCGCGCTGGCATGGACCCTGGCGCCCACCACGGGCTCATCCCTCCCATTCACCACCACGCCGGCAACCACGCCACCAGGCTCAAGCACCACGCGCAGGCGCGCGTCCGGCGCGCGGGCGGACAGGCTGCGCGGGAGGTAGTCGTCATGCGCTAAGCGCAGCGCGTACTCCCCGGGGGCCAGCCCGGTCACGGAGAACGTTCCGTCGTCGTGACTGCGCGCCCATTGCGGCTCAGCCGGCCCACCGCCGGACAAAACGGCGGATATGCTGACGCCTGTCAGCGGCGCGCCCTCCGGGTTGACGATGATTCCCTGCAGGGTGGCCGCGGGCGCCAGGACCACGTCAAGCGCTGTGGCGGCACCCGCTTCCACACGGATGGGCTCACTGCGGTGCGTCACGTACCCATCCGCGGACACCGTCACGGTGAAGGATCCGGCCGCCAGCGGGGCAACGCTGAAGTGTCCCGCGGGGTCCGTGCGGCGTGCTGATTCACGGGATTTCCAGGACGCGGTATCGGACAAGCTCGCCTTGACCTCTGCTCCCGCCACAGGCCGCCGCTCAACGTCACGGACCGTGCCGCGCAGGGAGCCGCACGCGTGCAGCACCAGGTCAACCACGCATTCCGTCGTGCCCTCGCGGACCGTGGCGCTCGCGAACGCGCCCCGCGTTTCGTCGCCCGCCTCCAGGGAGTAGCTGCCAGGGCGCAGCCCGGGAAACGCATACGTGCCGTCCGGCGCGGTACGCGTCTCCAGTTTCTTGTGCTCGCCGTCCAGTCGCACGGCCATGCCCGCGGCCGGCTCGTCGTTGTCCAGGACGCGGCCGTGCAGGCGCTTGGCGGAATACAGCTTGATGGTGTGTTCGCCGTCCCGGCCTTCCGTGCGCGTGTGTCCCGGGAGCAGCGCGCCGGCGCTCGCCACCAGCGTGTAGTCACCCGCCGGCACCGGCCCCACGCGGAACCGGCCGTCGGCCGCGCTGGTCACTTCAAAGAAGCGGCTGTGGGGAGCGTAGATGGCGGTGACCACCGCGCCGCCCACCGGCTGGTCGGAGTCCGTCACCGCACGCCCCGCCAGGAACTGCCCGGGCGCAAGCAACACATCGGCCGCGAGTTCGCCCGCCCGGACGTCCACCCGCACGCCGACAGCGCCGTCTGCCTCGGCCCACACCGCCACCGGCTGGTCGCCGGTGCCGCGCAGCTCATAGCTGCCGTCGGACGCGGACCGCGCGAAGCCCAGTGGCGGCGGCTCGCCCAGGCGGCGCCCCACCACGTCCAACAGTTGCGCCGCCGCTTCACCGCACCCACACTCCAACAACCGGCGCCCGCACCGGTTGCTGCATTGGCACATCATTCCGGAAAGCACGTCTTCCGGCGCGGCACCCGTGGCAAGCACAGACGCTCCGCCCACCGGGCCGGCCGCGTTGCGGATGACGCCGCGTATCACCGTCTCAGACGCAGCCGAGGCGCCACCGTCGGAGGAAGCACGCCCGCGCGCGCGCGGGGCGGCCGCCGTCGTGCCGCCGGCTTCCAGCGCGGTCGTGGTGGCGTCGGACGCGGTCGCGGCGTCTTCGGAGCGCAGCAACCACCACGCGGCCAGGGCCAGTGAACCCAGCACACACGTCGTGACCGCCACACGCGCAGTGCGGTGACGTTTGACCGGTTCCGACAATTGCCCGGATTTGGTCATGCGGATCCCCCAGGAAAGTCATGCCGCCGAAGGGTGGCCCGCTGACTGCGTGGGCGCAAGGTCCTCGGTTCAGGTCGCGACGTGTGAGGGCGGCCTCAGCCAATCTCCGCGCAATGCGCCTGGACGCGCGGAAACTCAGCGGCGGCGGTGGGTTTCCCGGGAATTGCAGCCGCGGCCGCCACAGCGCGCCTTCCGCGCTGCTCAGCGCGCCACCACCGCCGCAGGCCGATTGGCGATCCACACGCCGATGAAGATGATCCCGCCGCCGGCAAGGACGGCGGGGGAGGGCACTTCGCCCAGGACGGGGTAGGCGGCCAGCGCGGAGAACACCGGTTGCAGGTAGATGAACACCGCCACCAGCGACGGGGGCGCGTCCCGCAGCGCCACGGCGTTGAGGTAGTACGTCCCCACCGTGGGACCCAGCACCACCCACGCGATGATCGCCACCAGCGCCGGCGTCCACGCAATCTCCGCCCCAACGAGCGATGGCACAGTGACGGGCGCCGCGAACAGCGCGCCCCAGAAGAAGATCCACGGCACCAGCGCCAGCGGGCTGAGCTCGCGTGACAGGGAACGCGTGACGACGAGATACCCCGCGTAGGACAGCGTGCTGGCCAGCAACATCAGGTTGCCCTGCAGGGCGTCCGGGCCCAGTTGCACGCGCCCCGCGCCCGTCACAAACAACGCTCCGCCCAACGCTGTTGCCATGCCCAGTACGCGGTGGCGCGTGGGTTGTTCCGCGCGCAACAGCAACGCCAGGGCGAGCGTGAACACCGGGATGGTGGTGGCGAGAACGGTGCTGTTCACCGCGCCGGTGCGCTGCAGTCCGCCAATGAACAACAACTGGTTGACGGTGATTCCCAACAGGCCCGCCGCCGCCACGCGCACGTGCTGCTGCACGGTGAGGCGCGCCATCCGTCCCAATGCGACAAACAGCAGCGTGGCCAGGCCGGCGCGCAGCCCAATGAGCGCCGGCCCCGGCATGGCGCGCAGTGCGATCTTCCCGATGACGGGCCAGGTCCCGAACAGCAGTTGCACGACGAGCAGGGCGCCGTGCACGCGCCATTGGAAACGGTGGAACACGGCTGGCCCCTACCACGTGGCGCGCTCGCGGGGGTCCGCGCGCAGTGAAACAGGAATCCGTCAGGGATGGCGCGGACGGCGCCGCCGCGCCTCACAGCGAGAAGACGTACGTCGCTCCGCTGGCCAACGCAGTGTTGTCGGACTGGATGCCATTGATGCCCGTGGCGGCGCTGTCCTCAAAAGCGGCGCCTACCGCCAGCGTGCGGCCGTCCGCTGACAGGGCAAACTGAGTGCCGAACTCGTCGCCCACGTCGGTGTTGGAGGCCTTCACATAGGTGGGCGCGGTCCACGGGCCCGCGGTGGTTCGGGTGAACACGTACACCGCGCCGCTGCTGGCCACGGAGTTGTCCACCTGGTTGCCGCTGAAACCGGTGGCAGCGCTGTCCTCCCAGTCCGCAACCACCGCCAGCGTGTTGCCGTCAGCGGCCAGCGCCACGACGACGCCGAAGTGGTCCATGGCGTCCGTGTTGGTGGCTTTGAGGTAGGCCTGCTGGGTCCAGACCCCGCCGGCGCGCGTGAACACGTACGCCGCTCCAGCGCCGTTCTGCGAATTGTCCACCTGGTTCGCATTGATGCCTGTGGCGCCGCTGGCCTCGCCGTACGCGCCCACCGCCACCGTGTTGCCATCCGCAGCCAGCGCCACGGACCAGCCAAACTGGTCGTTGCTGTCGGTGTTGGAGGCCTTGAGGTAGGCCTGTTGGGCCCAAGCCACGCCGGAGCGGGTGAAGACGTAGACCGCGCCGCTGGACCAGGCGTCGTTGTTGGACTGATTGCCCTGGACGCCGGTGGCGTTGCTGTCTTCCTCGGGCGCGCCAACGGCCAACGTGTTGCCATCCGCGGAGAGGGCAAGCGCACCAAAGTAGTCAATGGCGTTTGTGTTGGAAGCCTTGAGATAGGCCTGCTGGGTCCAGGTACCGGCCGTGCGGGTGAAGACGTACGCCGCGCCGCTGGCGGACGCGGTGTTGTCCGCCTGGTTGCCGTTGACGCCGGTGGCGGCGCTGTCCTCCAGAGTGGCCCCCACCGCCAGCGTGTTGCCATCCGCGGACAGCGCGACGTGCGTCCCAAAATGGTCCGGCGCTCCGGTGTTGGACGCCTTGAGGTAGGCCTGCTGCGTCCAGGTTCCGCCCGTGCGGATGAACACGTACACCGCGCCACTGTCCTGCGCGGCGTTGTCCGCCGGGTTGCCGTTGACCCCCACGGCGCTGCCGTCCTCCCCGTGGGCCGCTACAGCCAGCGTGTTGCCGTCAGCCGAAAGAGCGACGGCGTTGCCAAATTCATCGCCCGAGTCGCTGTTGGCCGCCTTCAGATAGGCAAACAGCGCGGCGGAAAGGCACTGCCCCGTCCCCGAGCTGCACCCCAGCGGACAGCTGCCGGTTGCACACGGGTCCGCCAGGCACGCGTCGTTGACGCAGGTCTCGCCAGCGTGGGGGCACACCGTGGGCGGTGACCACTCGCGGCACGGGTCGGCATCGGCGGTGGTGACGCACGTCTGAATCCGCGTGCCGCTGCACTGCGTGGCGCCTTGTGCTGAGCACTCGTCGGGTGTGATCGCCCATGGTTGTGGCCTCCGTTCCATGGCGACCAGCCGGAACGCAACGCGGGGCCGACGTCGTCTGACGGGCCGTCTTGGCAGGGTGCCGCGAGACATGGGGCCCCTGTCTCCCGTTCTACAACCATCCCA